>NZ_PTPY01000039.1:0-181772 GCF_022696215.1 Pandoraea sp. LA3
GCACAGTTCCTTGACCGGCATCCCGGCTTCAGCTTCCTTCAGAAACCCGATGATTTGCTGTTCCGTAAATCGCTTCTTCATGTTCGTCTTCTTCTCCGAAAACGAACTTTACTAGACTCCGGCTGGCCCTGTTCGTAGGGGGCAGGTCAGTAGTACGCCCTGAGTTTTGGGTCTTTGCACCTCAAATCCTCAGCACCAATTGCGATAACGCCATGTGACCACTGCCCGGGCCGCCATTCTTACCCCACATTTGGTCGCTGCCGTTTGGTGATCTTCCGAATATTCAAATTCGTCGCACTTCGTTTTACGGCAGATGCAGACCTGTGGAACGCCCATGCAGTGGGCCAAGCGGGCCGAGATGATCTCGATTTGCCATCGCTCCGAAGTTCCGCTCGCGTTCGCACGTCGAATGGTTCACTAAACTCCTTTCCCGCATGGCAGTTTTTCTGTCATGTGTTCTGACTGAGCTGAAGAGAGTTGGCCCCGATGTTGCCCACATCGGGGCTTTTTTTCGCAAGAACTGAAGCGCTCCCGTTGCGCCCGCCCCCACGTCACTCAAAGTTGACGCTCCGCCACCCACAGCGCTAAACTCCGCTTCGCAGCCATCTTCGTGGTCATGCCGCAGGCGTTATCGTCATCCAACGCGCCCAACCGAGTGGGCCTCAGCAGAGGGAACTCGATGCACAGGCGCCACGGTAATGCTTTCTGTTTTTCATTCCTTTGGCTAAGGCTTCGAGACCATGCTTATCGCATGGGGACGAACTACGCATCAACGTTTCGCATGCGTAGCGACCAACGGAATGTATCCGTGGCTTTCCTGACGTGATTTCACGCCACCCATGGAAAGACGCATCATGAAGACGACTGGAAATACGATTCTCATCACCGGCGGCACAAGCGGTATCGGCCGCGCGCTCGCCGAAGCCTTTCACGATCGCGGTAATCGCGTGATCGTGACGGGGCGACGTCAGGCACTGCTCGACGACATCACTGCAAAACGTCCCGGAATGGTCGGGCTCCCGCTCGACCTGAACTCGCCAGCCTCCCTGGCTGTCGTCCTCGACGAGGTCCGCACTTCCTACCCTCAACTCAACGTACTCATTGCGAACGCCGGCATTTCGAAGCCGGAAGACGTGACGGCCGACGACTGGCAAGGCATCGACGCCGAGGCCATCGTGCAAACGAATATCCTCGGCGTTATCCGCGCAGCCACGGCGTTTCTACCGTTGATCAAAGGGCAACCGAACGCCGCGATGCTGGCGACCAGTTCAGCCCTCGCGTTCCTGCCGCTCGCCAGCTTCCCGACGTACTGCGCAAGCAAGGCATTCCTGCATTCATGGCTTGTATCCATGCGGCATCAGCTTCGCGATGTGCCTGTCGAAGTCCTGGAGTTGCTGCCGCCGTATGTCCAAACCGCGTTGACGGGGACGCAGCAGGCTATCGACCCCCGTGCCATGCCGCTGAGCGATTACGTGGCGCAGGTAATGCAAATGCTGGATCGCGGCCAGCATCCGCGCGGTGAGCTTTTGCTCGATCGCGATCTCGCGCGTCGATGGGCCGAGCGGGATGGATCGTACGACGCAATCTTCGCCAGTATGAATCCGCGATAAAAGGGCACGGGCGGGCAATTTGCGGCACTGCCCGTACCTCGTCTCCATGGTCTCACCGGAAATCGTGATTAGGCTGCGAGTGACGCTGCGAGCGTAACCTTCTCCCCCGTTAAAATAATCGGCAGACGGCACGTAGATGCTGCACCTTTTTCTGACCCCATGGAGGCTCCCGCAAATGCGCAAACTCTCTTTCTTGATGCTCGCTGCTACTGTTTTGCTCGCAAGTTGCGCCGTCTATGTCCCTGATGATGGCCCGCACGGTGGCCGTGGCGGTCCCGGTAACGGGTTCTGTCCGCCGGGGCAAGCGAAGAAGGGCAATTGCTGACCCGCGAGCTATTCATTGAGGGCGCTCGAACATGCGCTCCAGCTCGGGCAACGGCTTCTCAATACTCCTCAGATTCCTCAGATAAGCGCAAAACATATCCGCCATCGCACCCGCGTAAGCCTTGATCTCTGACGGCGTCCGCGGCGTTTCCGAGAACTGCTTCCCGACGGTCGCCATCGTCGTGACGATCAGGTCACCGGCCAGATCGCGCGTCGCCTGCGGCGTGTCGGGAAGTACCTCGTCGATGAAAGTCTGGAAAATCCGTGCCCCCGATGCTTTCGTCTCTTGCATCTCAGGCGCGTCCCGGTAGAGCGGGGCGGAATCGCCTAGCGCGACCCGCATCTCGGACTCGTCGCATTCCGATTGGATGAACGCGTGAATCAGCCGGTGTAGCCGTTCGAACGGCGGCGTCCCGACGTCTTCCAGAATGTCGCTGAGCAAGGTTGTCGTCTGCTGCCATTCGTCGCTTTGCAGCCGAAACAGAATCGCCGCCTTGTTGGGGAAGTACTGATACACCGACCCCACACTGACACCGGCTCGCTCCGCGACACGCGCCGTGGTGAAACGCTGTGCGCCTTCCTTCGCCAAAACCTGAATAGCGGCTTCGAGGATCGCGGCGACAAGCTCCGACGAACGGGCCTGTTTCGGCTGTTTTCTCAAGGAAATCTGCGGCTTTCGACGGCTGTTCATGGTGACGTTGGAGACCCGTGCGCAATGCGAATAGAGGAGAAACGCGTTTCGCCGCATACTTTAAATGCGACGAATTCATCGCATTTTAGTCAGGCGTCGCCTGATGCTCAACCACCCGATTGGATTTCCCTCATGAACACAACTTTGACGTCTGCACCGCTGGCGCAGCTGTTGACCCGCCTCTTCAAGCAAGCCGACGATGCGGGCAGCCCCGCATTTGCCGACGTGTCGCGTGAAGAAGTGCAGCGGCTGATGCACAGCAAGACCGAATACCTCGACCTGTATGGCCGCTTGAAAGACATGTGGTTGCCGGTCTCGCGTGAGACCGGGACCTTGCTCTACATGCTTGCCCGTAGCGCACGCGCCCGGCACATCGTCGAATTCGGCACGTCGTTCGGTATCTCAACCCTGCACCTCGCCGCTGCATTGCGCGACAACGGCGGCGGTCGTCTCATCGGCAGCGAGTTCGAGCCGGGCAAAGTGACGAAGGCGCGCGAGCACCTGATGGAGGCCGGTTTGGCCGATCTTGCGGAAATCCGGGAAGGGGACGCGCTAAAGACGCTCGCGACCGATCTTCCCGAAACCATCGACCTGCTGCTGCTCGATGGCGCCAAAGCGCTTTACCCGGATGTACTCGCGCTGATCGAAAGCCGTCTGCGTCCGGGGGCACTCGTCGTTGCCGATAACGCCGATTTCAGCCCGGAGTATCTGGCGTACGTTCGTGAGCCCGGTAACGGCTATTTGTCCGTGCCGTTCGGCGGCGACGTGGAGTTGTCGCTGCGGCTTGGTTAACCGACGAGGACTTGCCGACGAGGACTTACCGACGAGGACTTAGCCGACACGGACCTAACCGACGGGGATTCAAGCGACATGGCTTGATGGGGGCGATGCGTGCGCGAGCGGCGATGTCGTGCGATCCCGTCAGGGACTCATCGCCCGCAAGCACAACGCGTCGCAACCCCTTGTATGCCTTAATCGCCGGCACCCGTAGACGCATCTTCGAGCGAACGGCCTTTCGTCGACGGGCCGAGCAGTGCAATACAGATGGCGGCAATCAGCAGAATGACGTCGCTGATCACGAACACGAACAGCTTGCCCTTGAGTACGGCGAAGACGCCGAAGACGAGCAGCAACAGAATCGCACCGGCGCGTCCCCAGGCAGAGGCCAGCCCCATGCCCGTGGCACGAATTTCCGTCGGGTAGAGCTCCGGCGTGTAGCTGTAGATGGCCGTCGAACCCAGCGCCAGAAAGAACGCCATCAGACCGCCGAATGCCATGAGCGCCCCCGACGTGGTGGACAACCCGAACAGCGTGCCGAAGATCGCGGTACCGATGAACGCCAGAATGGCCGTCGGCTTGCGATCGAGCCAGTCGACCACGTAACCGCCGAACACATAACCCGGGATCACCGACGCATAAATGGCGATCGAGAACTCGAACGACTTGACGATGCTGAACCCCTCCATCGCCAGCAACGTCGGCACGAAAGTCATGAACGTATAGAGCACCCCATATTCCGCAAACCATGCCATCCACAGCATCAGCGTGACTTTGCGAAAGCGCGGGCTAAGCAGATCGCGAGCGCGCCAGACCTTCGTCGGCTTGGTCGATGCGGTGGGTGTCGTGGGCGTGCTCGTCGTGACACCATCTTCCGGCAAGCGGCGACCGACGCGTTGCTCAATCGACGCGAGCACCGCTTCCGCTTCGGCTGCACGTCCGCGTTGCAGCAGCCAGCGCGGCGACTCGGGCAGTCCGGAACGCATCAGACCGACCACGACCGCGAACGGCAGCGTCAGGAACAGCGCCGCGCGCCAACCCCAATGCGGAATGATGTTCAGCGCCCAGATCGGCGACACGGCAATGCCGAGTGCGAAGAAGCCCATCATCCAGCCGCCGAGCTTGCCGCGCACACGCGTGGGCCAAAGCTCCGCCAGATAGGGCGGAACGATCGAGCTTTCCGCCCCGACGAACAGCCACGTGAAGAAGTTGAGCGCGGCGAAGGACCAGACGTCGTTCACCAATCCGCGCGACGCCGAGAACAGCGAATAAAGCACCAGCGTCAGCATGATCATGCGCTTGCGGCCGTAACGATCGGCCGCGAACCCGGCCAGCGCCGAGCCGACGAGATAACCGCCAAGGCCGATGGCGGAAATCACACCGATGGTTGCGGCATCGAATCCCCACAGCGGTCTGAGCGTCGCCAGCACGAAGCCGGTAATGACGGTGTCGAGCGTGTCGAAGAACAACGACAATGCGGCCACGATCAGCACGGTCAGATGGAAGCGGGACACCGGCAGGCGGTCGAGCCGACGGGCGATGTCCTGCTGGGTCAGCCCACCGGCCACGGAGGCCGCCGTTGTGCTTGCCGTGGACGTGCGCAGGGCGTCGCCCGCGTGCCGTGAGTCGAATTGAGAGGTCGTCATGGTCTGGTCTGTCTGTGGATGCCGACGACTCGCGCCGGCATCGGTGTCATGAGAATTACAGCATGGCGTGAGATGGGCGTCAGGCGCTCGCGCCGATGCCCGGATGGAACTGGCCGTGCCCCGGCGTGCCCACGATCTTTCCGTGGTCCATCACCGTTTCACCGCGCACGATGGTGTAGACGGGCATGCCGGTCGTGCGGATGCCTTCCCACGCGGTATAGCCGGCCTTCGTATGCATGTCGGCCACCGTAAACGTCTGCTCGCGTTTCATGTCCACGATCGTGAAGTCGGCGTCCGCCCCAATCTGGATACGCCCCTTTTTCGGGTATTGACCGAAGCGTTTGGCCGGCGCTTCAGCACACAGACGTGCCACATCCTGTAGCGTCAGGCGGCCTTCATTCACGGCATTGAGCACCAGCGGAATGAATTCCTGCGCGCCGGTAATGCCCAGCGGCACGGAGAAGTTGTCCTGCCAGCCCGGCGTGATCTCTTCGAGCGTGTGCGGCGCGTGTTCGCCGACGAGCATGTCCGCCGTGCCGTCGTGAACCGCCTGCCAGTGACTCTCAGGGGCATAGGCCCAGGCATAAGCCCCCGGGCCGATCTTTTCCGCCTGCGTGCGCGTCATGAACAGCGTGGCGGACTCCATTTCACCGGAGATGTCCTGCCCCTGCGCCTTGGCCTGTCGCACCAGCTCATTCGCGCCCGGCGGCATCACCCCCATGTGCAGCACATGCAGACGCACGCCGGTCAGTCGCGCGTAATAGATCGACGCCGCCAGCCCGGCTGCCATGCCGTGGCCGTACATGTACCCGCGCTCGTACGCTTCCATATAGTCGCGGTTGCTCGTCTTGCCGGGGTTGATGTAGTCGCGAAACGTGAGGCGCTTGCACCACTCGGAGTCGTCGTGGTGCACCGCGCAGATCAGTCCCTTGTCGGCCACCGCCTCGTACAGCTCATGCAGGATGCCGTGATCGACGACCCCCAGTTCCGAGATGTACGGATACACCTCCTTGACGTGCCGCGTGTTGAACACCTTGATGCCGATGGCGCCCGCGCCGGCGAGCGCCTCGACCGTCTTCGGGTAGAGGCCGCCGCCGTAGAGCGCGTAATCGACCATGGCCTTCGGCGCAATCGTCTCGCGCTTGAGCATGAACGATTCCAGCGTGGTCGGATGCGGATCGTTGTTCGTCATGTCGATGCAGAACGTGATGCCACCGGCTGCCGCCGCTGTGGTGCCAGACGTGAAATCCTCCTTGTAGGTGTGACCGGGTTCACGGAAGTGGCAGTGCACGTGCCACAGCCCGGGGAGCACGTCGAGTCCGTTCGCATCGACGGTACGTGCCGCCGGCGGGGTGTTCGCCTCGTCCGTCAGGGCCACGATTTTCCCGCCCCGAACGCAGACGTTCAGCGTCGAAAACCCTTCCGGGGTGTGCACCCGTCCGCGTTGGATCACCAGATCCATCGGTTCGTCATTCATTGCAATCTCCAAAATACACAGTAAATACACGACAAATTGTTTGTGTATAAAAATGTTGTGTCAAGTGGGGATTGTTCGCTACACTGCCCATCAATCGATCCGCTTTTTGTTCACTTTTCGTCTATTTTTTGTCTCGCAATGCGCAAGAAAGCAGAAGCCGTTCAAGAGGCGGCAACCAAGCACATCAAGGGTTCCGGGGCTTCCAAGGCCTATCAGTTGCTGCGCGAGCGCATCGTCTCGCTGGAGATGCATCCGGGCGATGACATCGACGAACAGGCGCTCGTTGACGAACTGGGAATCTCGCGCACGCCGTTGCGCGAAGCCATGATCCGGCTGGCGGCAGAAGGGCTGATCTCGCTGCTGCCCAATCGCGGCGCGCGGGTGTCGTCGATGGACATCCCGCAATTGCAGGAGCATCTGGAAGCGTTCGAACTCGCGCAGCGCGCGACCACGCGACTGGCCGCACTGCGGCGCACGGCAGCCGATCTCGAACGCATCGAAGCGCTGGTCGTCGCGTTTGAAAAGGCGCACGACCGGCAGGACGTCAACGGCATGATCGACGGCAACTGGGAGTTGCATATCGCCATCGGCAACGCCTGCGGCAATCGCGTGCTCTCGAAGATCTATGCCAACCTGCTCACGGAGAATCTGCGGATCGCGCGGCTGGCGATGAGCTACGAGACGTTTCCGACGCAAGACGCGCGGCAGGCGCACCTGAACAAGATTCTCGAGGAGCACCGCGAGATTCTCGACGCGATGCGTGAGCGCGACGCCGAGCGTGCCGACCGGCTGTCGGCCTCGCACACCAATCTCGCGCGCAAACGTGTGACCGAGTACATCTCGCTCAGCGCGTTGGGGAGCATGGCGGTCGGCACGCTGTCGAGTGCATCGTCTGACGGGGGAAAGGATGTGTGAAGTCTGTGCTGTCTTCGGCGTGAGCGAACACTGGACGGATGCGGGCGATCCGATGGGCCAGCATTCGGTCGCCGCCGGCATTCTCGAGAACCGGGCGGAGCGAGCGCGCCGTCTGCGTCTAATCAACCGGATCCTGCGTCCCTATGGCCTGAAGGCCGAGGATTGGGACGGCGAGTCTTACGCCGTGGAAGACGCCAGCGGCCGACGTCAGTTGGCCTCCGATCTGTCCACGCTCTGGCGGGTTGCCGAGCAACTGGGCGACACTTTCATCGATCCTCTGGAGGGCGAGTTCGTCATCGCTCCATCATCATGGTCAGACTCGTACCGCGTCTCGAACTGAATATCGTCACGGGCTTTCTCGGCAGTGGCAAAACCACGTTGCTCAAGCGTTTTCTGGCGGGGTGTCCACCGGCGTCGACGCTGGTCATCATCAACGAGTTCGGACGCGAATCGATCGACGACCGTCTGACGCTGCATCTCAACTCCGAGATCGCCACCATTGCCGACGGCTGCCTGTGCTGCACCGTGCTCGACGATCTGCGCGAAACGCTGCTCGACGTGCTTACACGTCGCGCACGCGGCGAGTTGCCCGAGCTTGAGCGCATCATCATCGAGACCAGCGGTCTGGCCGACCCTGGTCCGATTCTTGGCACGGTACTGTCGGACGAGAATCTCGAAGAGTATTTGCGCGTCGGCGCCTGCATCACGACGTTCGATGCGCTAGAGGGGATTGAATCGCTCGGCCGGTTTCCGGAAGCAGCCGCCCAACTGGCGGCCGCAGACCGGGTGGCGCTGACCAAGACCGATCTGCTCGACGAGAGTCGGCTGGGCACACTCGTAGACGCCGTTCGCGCCGTCAATCCCGCGTGCGCCATCATGACGAGCGAAGTGCCCGATGCACTCTTCGCACCGGGCGAAGCCACCGCCATCAACGACACGGCGGTAGTGCGCCAATCGGGCACGCACGCCCACACGAGTTCGATACAAAGCTTCTCGACGGCGCTCGACGACTCGCTCGACTGGGCCACGTTCTCCGTCTGGCTGACGGCGTTGCTCAACCGGCATGGAGATCGCATCCTGCGCTTCAAGTCGGTCCTCTCGGTACGCTCCGCGCCGGGGCAACTGGTCGTGCAGGGCGTGCGTCATCGCGTCTACCCACCGGGACATTTGCCAGCGGGACCACAAGACGAAGGCAAGGTATCGACGTCCCGGCTGGTGTTCATCACCGACGGCCTTGACAAGGCGCGCATCCTCGCATCGCTGCATCGGTTCGCCAATGCGCGAATGATCGATCCGGGTTTCAGCAAGCTGACGATGCAGTGAGAGGTGTCGCAATCATCCGCCCAGCATTTCGGCAGCGAGCGAATCACGGCCCGGAATCACTGGCGCGGGCAACTGTTCGGCCGCGATGTACTCGCGAAGGAGGGGACGTTGGCGTTATCGGTCTCGACGACGGGGGGGGCGAGCGAGGCAGCCCCGAGGGTATTGTGGCGTTAGGTCGCTGATTTTAGTATGAGGTTGTTGTGTACATTATTGTCGACTAGTTCTTATTGGAAATGTTTCCTGACAACATGCCTAAAGCCTCTCAACAGTCGCGCGACAAGACGCCGAAATCAACCATCCCCGAAAGCACCAGCGAGGAAATCTACGAGCGGATCTACCTCGCGTTGCTGGAGCATCGGTTGACGCCCGGCACCAAACTGGCCGAGGAGCGGATGGCCGCGATTTTCAACGCCAGCCGGGCGCGTGTCCGGGAGGCGCTGAGCAAGCTGGCCTATGAGCAGATCGTCGAGGTGTATCCGAAGAAGGGTTGGTTCGTGGCAAAACCTTCCGTCGAACAGGCGCGCGACGTGTTCGAAGCTCGCCGCACGATCGAGCCCGCCGTCATGCGACGCCTGGCGGCCGGGATGGATGCCGACAAGCTGGCCGCGCTGCATGCGCATCTGGACAAGGAGATGGACGCGCGGCAGCGGGACGACAAACGTGCCGTTATCCGTCTGTCCGGGGAGTTCCACAACCTGGCGGCGATGCTAGCGGGGAATTCGTCCTTTACCCGGAGTCTTCGCGAGCTCTCGACGCTGACCTGCCTCGTGATCCTCGTCTACAACGCACCGATCGTCGAGAGCTGCCGCGCGGACGAGCATGAACGAATCGTCCGCGCGCTTGCCGATAAAGACGGCGAGAAGGCGGCGGAAATCATGCTCGAACATCTGGACCACATCGAGCATTCGCTGGATCTGGGCACGGCGTCGGAGGAAGCGGATCTCGAGGCCATATTCGCCAGCGTCGCATGACCGCCGTCGCAAGGCTGTACGCGACGACTCACTCCCACTCGAAAGCCTTCTTCTTCCACTCGTAAGCGAAGCCGAGGACCAGCACGCCGAGAAACGCGATCATGGCTGTGAGGCTGACCATGCCCGCTTCGCGCAACGATACGGCCCAGGGGATGGTGAAGGCCAGTTCGATGTCGAAGATGATGAAGAATATCGCCACGCGATAAAAGCGCACGTCGAACTGCTTTCGTGCGTTACCGAATGCGTTGAATCCACACTCGTAAGGTGAGCCCTTGGCTTCGTCCGGCCGGTCCGGACGTATGGGTTTCGCGACGACCAGCAAGCCTGCGCCGATCGACAAGGCAACGACGAGGAAAAGCAGTACGGGATAGTATTCGGAGACGTCCATCGAGCGACCACGTGAGAGGAAGAGCAGGCCGGCGGAGTTCGCGCAAAGTGGCAATCGCGTGATCACGTTATCGTGTCATCGCGTCTTCGCACCATGCCTTCGCCGGTCGGGCAACGCTATGAAAAGGACTGCGATTTACGAGGAGAGCTTCATCAGCACCAGTCCGCTGACGATCAGCGCAGCCGCAGCGAGGCGCGTCGTACTGACGAGTTCGCCAAGCACCACGATACCCACGACGAATGCGCCGACGGCACCGATGCCGGTCCAGATCGTGTAGGCCGTGCCCAGCGGGAGAGATTTCATGGAAACCGACAGCAAACCGAAGCTGGCGGCCATCGTCACGAACGTGACAAGAGAAGGTAGCGGTTTCGTGAAGCCGGCAGACTGCTTCATCGTGTACGCCCAAAGCACTTCCAGTACACCTGCAAACACCAGATAGATCCAGGCCATGACGGCGCTCCCAAAAAGAGCCGGGCCGTCCCGGAATGTATCTTCGACAGGTGAGGTCGTCCTCACGCCCGACACTATACGAGTTCACCCGATTCTGCGCAATGTCTCCACGATTTATCCTTGTTTGATGGGTAGCATCGTTCGCGACAGGTGATCCCGTTCGTTACCGGCATGTTGCCGATACGGCTTGCACCTTGCGTTGTCGGAGCAGGAATGGAGCACCCCGGAAGCCAGGACATGCGCGACGCCATCGAACGGCTCGCCGCTGCGATGGACAAGTCGCGCAAAGAACTCGAAGGCCTCGCCAGACGCGATGTCGCGTTACGTGCGAGGTATCGGACCTCAGTCTCGCGTGTTGCCGAACGCGCCATCCCGGACCTGCGCCGCAGCACGCTCGATCAACTGATCGCCGATCACAGTCATTTCGTCGATGCCGTCGTCGTCGACGTCTTCGCAAAGAATGGCATGTTCGCCCGCGTGCTCAGAACGCGTCGGTACTCGGATTCGCTCGCCGCACTGCGCGACAGTTTCGCCGACTACATCGGGCGGTCCGGCACGGCACCGTTCGCGTCGGCGCGCGCGGAAATTGCCGCCATCGAAATGCTGATGGTGCGTGCGCGAGAGGAAGAAGTGGACGCCGCCGGCGTGCTCGCCGGCATGCGCAGTATCCTCGCCAACGACGTGCTCATTCCAGGTGAGCTCGTTCCCGACATCCGGCTCGTTTGCCGCGCGCGCTCCCGAAAGGCGAGCGCGATGCCATTGAATGGGCGGCTTGCGCACGGTAGTAGCACGTTACCGCAGGACAAGCCGGATAGCGCTGGCATCGCGGCGTCTGAACTCGCTGGCATTCCCCAAAGCGTGCGCCAGTTTGCGCTGTCGATGGCCGTTGCCTGACGTCGATGGCGATCAAGCCGCGACCGGCGCGCTCCGCTCATGCGGTGAGCGCCGCACCGTCCAGCATCAGGTGATGTTCGTCAGGCTGCGCAGCGCCTCGCCGAGCACCGTTCGCGCTTTGTGATGGGCATGTGCGACTTCCAGGTGCAACTGCCCGATATGGGTTCGCTGGATGCCGGCCATCGTCGAGACTTCCGGCGCGTCATGTGATGGCGGCGGCGCTTGATGCGGCATGGGTGGCGTCGGGCCCATGGAATGCGAATCGCTTTCGGAATAGGGCGGCGGCGCGTCTTCAGGTGTTGCATGGTTCGCCACGTCGCGAACCGCTTCGAAATGCCCGCCGTGATCGATGACCAGAACGGTTTTCGCCGTAGGCGACCCCGAGTCGATGCGATCGCGAATCAGATGACCGCCGACCATCGACAGCACCTCGACGTTGAGCTTCGTCTTGATCGACGGATCGCTGTTGATGAGGTTGACGAACTGTCTGGCGGCCGCGCCGCCCGCGCTCAGTGGCTCGCCGTGTCTGGCGCCCGACCCCGGCGTCGAAACAAGGATGTCGCGGAAGTGATCGGCCAGCATGCCGTGCTGCGCGCGATCCAGTCCATCCACATGCTCGAACACGGACAGCATGAAGCAATTGTTGACGCCGTTCGGCGTGCGGCCGTCATTCGGGACAACTTCCATGCCATGCGCGGCGATTGCGGCTTGCAGCGGACCGGTGTGCGAATGCGTCGTCATCACCTCTTCGAGAAACTTGAGCTTTCCTGCCTCGCCCATCGCCAGATAGGGGGCTTTGAGTTCGTGCGGCAACGCGTCGAAATCGAACTCGGCCTGCATGCGCGCGGAGTTCGTCAATTGCGACGGCAGGCTCGCCAACATGGCGTCGATACGGCTTTCGCGCAACGCGAATGCCAGTTGTGCTGCTTCTTCCTGCGCATTGGCCGGCACGGGGATGGCCCGGTCGCCATGCGTGCGGGTGGGCGAAGGCCTTGGCGGCACCTGGGGCAGCGGGGGCAGGGGTCTGCGCCGCAGCGAAGGCTGCGCAGTGCCGGCCGGTGTGGCGAGTGTCGCCGGACGCGCGTTCAGGCCGCTCAGTTGTGCCGGGCGTGACGGCGCGGTTGGCCGCGACGGTGGCGCGCCGGCGCCAGGAGACGGCGACGGGTGTCCAGTCGTGCCCGCAGGCACTGACGTTGGCGTGGGCGGCAGAGCGCGCGGCAGTCTTGGCGGCATGGCGATCTCACTAGGCGTCGGGACAGGCGGGGCGTGCGCGGCACGTTGCATCGCGTCAGTCGGACTCACGTCACGTCCGATGATGTTCAGCCCCGCAGTCTGGGCAGCGTAACCGCGTGACGGTCATCGCGCGTATGCCGACTTCGCGATAACAGTCAGTGCTTCGCTCAGGCCGGCGCGAAGCTCCCGGCGTTACGCTGCGCGGGTTCCACGCGTTGCCCTTGCCGCTCCAGCGTGTACCCGCCGCCGTAGACGGTGCGGAGCACGAGACCGTGGTCGCCGCGCAATCCCAGCCGGTTGCGCAGCTTATAGACGTGTTGCTCGATGCTGCGCCCCACGACACCCTCATCGTTGGCCCAGATGGCGCCGGCAATTTGCGCACGGCTGATACGCACCTCCGGCTGGCTGAAAAAGAGCCACGCCACGGCGAATTCGCGGGCCGTGAGCATGACTTCCACGCCATGGACCGCCACGGTGTCGCGCCCGCGGTCGACCACATAGGCGCCGATTTCGAGAATATCGTTGCCGCGCGCGGCCGTGGCGTCGGCGCGGCGTTGCAGGGCAAGACTCAGACGAACGTGCAATTCGTTCACGTCGAGCGGATACATAACGACGTCATCGCATCCGGAACGAAACGCGAAATCGAGCATCCACGCCGGTGTCGCCATACTGATGACCGGCACGCCTTCGCCGCGACCGCCACGCCGTCTGGCGAGCACCCGTTGCATATCTCCCGGCCCCAACGACGCGTCGACGAGAATCGCGCAGTAGCTCGTGGACATGGCAGCAGCGGCATATTGCTCGGCATCGCTGAAGTGATGGCAGGTGCCATCGGTTTCAAAGCTATTGCGAACCGCTTCGAAAAGCGCAAAGTCTCTCGTCAGGATTGCAAACTTCATCGGTTTTTCCAATTGCCAGCCTTTTCATTGCCTGATGTCTCTGGTCAGGCGTTAGTCCTTTGATGGATAAAACACTTGAAGCCGAACATTGAAAAGTGAAGATTTCGCATCAGATTGTTGAGAATTTCCGGAGGGCGGGGGATTTATTTTTTGTTTCACCCCCCAACTCAACGGAAGGCGAAAGCCATGAACGTTCGGATCTACTTCGCTTTGATTGCCAGCGCACGTATGCGCGAGATGTTGCCGCGCAGCGCGCAAGCGCTGCTCGCAGGCGACTGGCCACGGGCCTATGCCGCCGTGTGTGGCGTGGCCGATTGCGACGAGAAGCAACTGCTGGACCTGAGCGGCGCGAATCTGTGTGCCCTCGCCGATATCCAGGCGTTGCGCGAACTCGATGAGGAAGCTGAGCAGAGCTACGCACGTGCCCAGCGCAGTTGCCGTGCGGGCGGCGACGCGCTGCGTCTGATGTCTGCGCGTAATGCCGGCTGGCAAGCGCTGCTGCGCGACCGGTTTGCAGTAGCCCGCAACTGCTTCGTGAGCATCGTGCGCGATCGGGCTACCGATGCCGAACAGGAGATTGAAGCGCGTGTTGGGCTCGCGATCGTGGAGCATCGGCTGGGTCGTCCACATGCCGCCATGCAAGTCCTGCACAGAGCCGACCGGTCGGTCGGTGATTTAAATCCGATTTGGCGATCGATTGTTTCGTTATTAATTTCGGATATAACGCTTCACACCCGGATTCGTCGTTCTTCCGCATTATCCGATCACGTATTCTGGCAATCGGCGTGGTTAAGTGCGGAGCCGCTGACCGCGTCAATGCAGGAGAATGATTCCGTCAATGGAGATGAATTGTCATCTATCAATTCGTCTGCGTTTGAGACGGAAGGTGTGTTGATCCGTAGGTATCGTTCCTACATGCGCCATCTTCGCGAACTGGCCGACGGCGCGCGCAGTCAGGTCGAAGCGCTCAACGATCTGCTACAGACGATGCGTGCGACCGGCAGTCCGCAGATGGTCATGCACATGAAGCTCAATGTCGTGCTGGCGGCATTTGCCGGCGGTCAGGGCGAGCTGGCGTTGCGTCTGTATGACGTCAATTGCGCGCGAAGCATTCAGACTGCCACGCGGCATTCGGATCTTGAATGGCTCTACGTCAACGCCAAGCTCGCGTTTCAGCGCGGGCAGGTCCATCAGAGCATGTCGCTGTACACGACCTACACATTGCAGGCCCTGCATTGCCTGCGCACGCAGATCGTGCCGGCGCGCAGCCTCGATCCGCAGGCCGATGCCGCGCAACTCGCCCGGGGCGACGACATTGCCGCGCGCCTGCCGGCCAAGTACCGCAAGGCCTATCGCTACATTGTCGAGCACATTGCGCATAGCGAACTGACCACGCGTGAGGTGGCAGCGGAGGTCAACGTCACAGAACGGGCGCTGCAAATGGTGTTCAAGCGCTCGCTCGGCATGTCGCCCGGTGCGTTGATCCGGAAACTGCGGCTCGAAGGCATTCGCAGCGATCTGATGGATGACGCGAGCGTGACCGGTTCGGTGCTCGGCACGGCCAACCGCTGGGGCGTGACCAGCCGCTCGGCGTTGGTCAAGAGCTACCGCAAGCAGTTCGACGAATCGCCGTCGGAGACGATCAATGCATAAGCGCGCACGCCGCCTGGTCGAAAGCTGTGCGGCAAGTGTGTTGATGGCGATGTCGGTGAGCGCGGTCGCGGCCATCATCCCGTGGCGGACCACGGTGATCGACTACGCGGCCGAGCACAAGGACATTCGGGACGCCGTGCGGGATATCGGGGCCAGCAGCGGCGTTGCGGTCTGGGTGTCGCCGAAGGTGCAGGGCAGCGTGACGGGACGCTTTCACGCCAGCCCGCAGCAATTGCTGGAGCGTCTGGCGAGCACGTTCGGTTTTATCTGGTACTTCGACGGCTCCGTGCTGAGGCTCTATTCACCCGATGAAATCGTCAGCACCACGATCGGCACGGGCGCGGCGCAACCCGGCGAGCTGCGTCGCACGCTCGACCGTCTGGGCATTACCGACCCCCGTTTCCCGGTGCGGTACGACGACGATGTGCACGCGGCGCTGGTCTCCGGGCCGCCAAACTTCGTCGAACTGGTCGCCAACGCGGCGAAGCTCGTCGACCAGAGTCACTCGCAGTCGCAGGACCGTCAGGTCGTACGCGTCTTTCCGCTGCGCTACGCATGGGCGGCGGATCACGTCATCAATCTGGACGGCGAGTCGATTTCCGTGCTCGGCGTGGCCTCGATTCTGCGCAGTCTCTACGACGCGCAGACGCCGGTGGCGCGCACGGCTCAGGGGAATCGCTCGGACGCGAAACGCATGTCGAGCGCGGCGGCGGGCGGCAATGGCCCGAGTGCGCCGCGTCGCGATACGCCGGCGCCCGGGCCCGGCGGCTGGACGACCGGTTTGCCCGGCCTGCTCGGCACGCCCGGCGCGGCGGCGCCCACCACACCCTTGCCACCCGGCATGCCCGGCTCGCTGCCGCCGTCCGGCTACGGCGCCAACGCGGCGAATTCTCAGTCCGCGCCAGCCGCCGCACCGGCGAACGGGCAGACCGATATCGTCGGTTTCGACAGCCCGATCGTGCGTCCCGATCCGCGCACCAACGCCGTGCTCGTGCGGGCGAGGGCCGACGCCATGCCGGCGTTCGAAGCGCTGATCGCATCGCTCGATACGCGACCGGCCGTCATCGAGATCGACGCGAGCATCATTCAGATCTCCGACACCGCGCTGGAGTCGCTCGGCATCGACTGGCGGTTTCACAACAGCCACTTCGATTTCGAAACGGGCAACGGCCTGAACCAGCAGGCAGGCTTCCCGGATTCCATCAACCCGCAGGGCTTCGGCAACCCGAACATCTCGGGGCAGACGAGCGTGCTGGCCACGCCGACGGGTGGGGTCTTCACCGCCGTGCTCGGCAACACGGGGCGCTATCTGCTCTCGCGTATCAACGCGCTCGCGCAGACCGATCAGGCCACGATCAACGCCAGCCCGAAGGTCGCCACGCTCGATAATGTGGAAGCCCTGATGGACAGCAAGAAGACCTTCTACGTGCCGGTGCAGGGCTATCAATCGTCCGATCTTTACAGCATCTCGGCGGGGGTGACGCTGCGTGTGCTGCCGACCGTGGTCAAGGAAGGCGATGCATCGCATATCCGTCTGAGCGTGCATATCGAAGACGGCAAGGTCACCGCCGATCAGGTCGGCACGTTGCCTGTCGTGACGAACAGCACCATCGATACGCAAGCGCTGATCAACGAGGGGCAGAGCCTGCTGATCGCCGGGTACGCGGTGGACGCGAGCGAGAAGCAGGGCTCGGGCGTGCCTTTCCTCTCGAAGATTCCGTGGATCGGCGGCCTGTTCAGGTACAGCAACGACTCGGCTAAGAAGATGCAGCGACTGTTTCTCGTGACGCCACGCATCATCACGCCGCAAGGCTCGCTCGAAGACGCCGCGCGCACGGCCGAAGCCGACAAGCGGCGTGCAACGTCGTTGCAGCAAGCGGTGCAGGGCGGTCTCGAGGACGGGCGTCGTGGTCTCGACGCCGCGGCATTGGCGGCAGATGCCGCGAATGGCCGCGTGCCGCCGGTTGTCGTCGTGCCGCCAGGTCCGGCCTCGGCGACGGCTATCCCGAGCGATTCGGTCGATGCGGTGCCGCTACCGGTTCGCTGATCAGTCCGTGGAATAGCCCGTCGGTCCGTGACGCCCTCATCACGGACCGACGCGCCGGGCAAAGCCGCACGACATCAATGTGACATCAATGCGGCATCAATGCGGCATCAACTGTCGTCGTTGTCCGCCTTGAGCTGCGCGGCCCACTTCTTGCCGCTGCTCAGCATGTTCTGACCGAGTTGAAGAATCATCTGATCGAGGGCCTGCGTGACGTCGCTGCCACTGGCACCCGAGGCGCCGCCCGCGCCGGACTTGCCGCCGACGGGCGGAATGTCCATCCCGGAATCGCTGTGCTTGCCGCCTTGTGTGCCATGCGCACCGCTGCTGCCGTGCTGACTGCCCGACGGGCCATGCGACGGCTCCGATGGGCCGGAGTGATGCGTCGACGAAGAATGACTTCCCGAAATTCTCACGGTGACTCCTTTTAGGGGACGTAGAGGAGCTTGCAGCGTAGCTTGCCCCCGTGCGTGCCATGGACACGAGGCGAAGCTGCGCGGCGCAGAGCGAACCGGGCATCGGTGGTGCGCCTTCGCTAGTCAGTATTCCTATCGAGTGAGTTCCCGCGCACGTCACCGGTTTTCCCCGGCTTTCGTCGGCGCGTCGCAAAGTTCGCATTCCCGCCGTGATGCGCAAAAGGCGCTTCCGATAATCGCGTCAGGCCGCCAGGTGCGCAGTGGGTGTATTGCGGGTCCGGCGAAGTCGGTGTGACGTCACGATACGGTGAAAAACGATGAACATGCGTGTAGGAACAAGTTCTCCGGCGCTGGCCGGACTGGAGTCGGCGCTCGAAGGCGTGCAGGACGCTGTCAAGGACCTCGAGACCGAAATTTCCGGCATGCTGGGCGGTGCCGCAGGCCGTATTGGGATGCCGGGGCAGCCGCAGGCGCGTCTGGTCAATGCCGGCCCGGCGGGCGCGGAGAACCTCCAGCCGCCCCTGCACGGACAGTTCGAACATTTCGGTATCGGCCTGGTCGTGCCGAACGGCGCTACGGGCGCGGCCGCTCCCGCAACGCGCACAGCCGTGGCCGATCCCAAAGCCGCTGAAGGCAATGCCGGTGCATCGGGCACGTCGGGCGCCGGCGGCGACGACGACACCGTCAAGGACGAGAACGGCAAGCCCATTTCCATGTTCACGGCGGGCGGCTTCTACAACCCCGAGTACGCGAAAGCCAAGCTGGCGTCGATGATGGTGCCGCCGAGCGATGCCAATGGCGACGCCGGTGAAGATGACGACGACAAGGCGTTCGGCAACGCGGCCCGCACGCTCGACGCCTGGATGAGCACGAGCCCGGACATGAAGGGCAAGGGGGTGAGCGTGTCCGATCTCCAGGACATCGCGAACGGCACGGGGGTCGGCGCCGGTGCGTCGGACGATCTCAAGCAGGCCGCCAAGACGATGCTGGCCGACGGCGGCGATCGCTTCACGAAGGAGATCGCCGGCAAGGGCGGTGTCGCGCACCAGAACAACTTCGCGGACTACGTGGTCGCCGACCATGACACGCCGCTCTCCGACGACGAGATTCAGACACTCTCCGTGCTGGCCCGCCATCAGGATGCCATCAAGGGCAACACGGGCGATCTGATCAACAAGATCAACGATCCGAACACGCCGCCCGATCTCAAGGCCGCGCTGCAACAGTTCGCCTCGGACCCGATCCTTCAGCAGAAGCTCGACGCGGGCAAGACCGGCAAGCGCGACGGCTCCTACGCGCCGCAGGACGTCACCTCGCTGATCTCGCAGCACCCGGAAGTGCAGGCGTACATGCAGCAGGAAGCCGAGACGTTCACGCACAACTACATTCCGTCGGACGACACGAGCGGCACGACCCAGCCGCGCGACATGACCACGGACGACGCGCAGCACGAGTTGTTCAAGTACTCCGACTATCTGCCGAAGAACGTTTCGCAGCAGACGTTGCAGGACATCGTGAACGGGACCGGCGGCGAAGGCAAGATGCCGCCGCAGGTGATTGCCGCCGCACAGTTCTATCTCGACAATCCGGCGCAATGGCAGGCGATTGCGGGCACGGGCGGCTCGATCAAGCGTGGCGATCTGCTGGACAACATCTCGCACGGCGTTCATCTGACGGCAGACGAGACGCAAACGATCCAGACGATCCAGAACAACAGCGACGCGTTCTTCGGCAAGGGCGACATGACGCGCGACAAGCTCAAGTCGATCGCCAACGATTCGAGCCAGAGCGATGCCGTGCGCAAAGCCGCGCAGAAGATGCTGGACGACCCGGCGCTGTTCGGCATGCTCGATAACGCCACGCACGGCAACAACGGCTCGGCCCGCCACGCCGCCGACGATGGCGACATCTCGAAGGGCGATCTGAACAACTTCATCAAGAACTCGAAGACGTGGGGGCAGACGCCGCCGGCCACGCCGCCGACGCACAAACCGACCAGTGACGCCGAGAAGGCAGCGGTGGCCGCCATGCAGGCGGGTGCCATGGATCAGCCGGCGATCAAGAAGGAGAAGGGCGGACAGTTGCAGAACATCGGTCAGAAGATCCTGCATGCCTTCGCGAAGATATTCGAGGTCATCTCCACGGTGCTGAGCTTCCTCGGCAAGATTCCGGGGATCGGACCGCTGTTCTCGGCCGCGTCGATGGCCACCGAAGCGGTATCGGGACAGTTGGACGTGGCGGCGGTGGCCGCCGGTGGCGGCAGCAAGGCCGACATTCTCAAGGCGGAACGCGACGCGGCCATCGGGCTGGGTGCGGCAGCCGTCGGTCTCGTAGCGCCGGGCATGGGCAAGGTCGTCATGAAGGGCATCGTCAAGGGGGCGGAAGCCGGTGCGACGGCGGCAGCCGAAGCCGGGGCCAAGGCCGCGAGCACGGCAGCCAACGCGGGTGTGAAGGGCGCGGAAGCCGGGGCTGGCGCTGTTGCCGATGCCGGTACGAAGGGGGCGGAAGCCGCCGCGGGCAAGACCTTCTCGTTCGCGGGGCACACCGTCGATCGCAGCGCCGTGACCGACGCCGTGAAGGACGGGGCGAAGGACACCGTCAAGGACAACGTCAAGGATCAGGTCGAAAGCCAGGTCTACGGCGCGGTGACCGGTCAGAACCAGAATCAGAACAGTTGATCGCGACCGGGACGCGAGCTGGCGTCGCTGGCTCGTGTCATGCAAATGCCCCATCTTGAGGATTCCCCTCGCACCCTTCCGGGCGACAAGCCCCGGGAGGGTGCGCTTGTAATGAAACGTAATATGACACGCCGGTGAGATTTCAGATTTCGCCGGAGTGCTCAGGCAGACTGCAACGGTCCGCCTCGACAGACGCCTCCGAACCCACCGGACGGATGCGTTGTTTTCTGGAACCGATACCCGTCATCCCAAGGCTTTACCCGAGGTCGGCACGCTGCGATCAAAGCGCGGCGTCCCGTGCTGCCTGCCGAATAAGCGCCGCAAGAGAGCGCGACAGACCCGGCAGACCCAGCAAACTTTTCGCCGGGGCCGTCTGACTTGAGGATTGAGTGTGGTCATCGTGTTACTGACACGGAGCAAGACGCTGCGCGCCGTCGTTTCGGTGCTTGAACAAGGTACGGGCGATTGCCGGGTGGTCGACTTCGACGATCGTATCGAACTGATTCGTTATCTTTCCCTGCGCGCCAACGCCGATCTGGTCGTCATCGACGCCGACACCGACGCGCAAGCCATTCCCTTTCTCGCTACATGGCGCGATTGCCATGCCCGCCACGACTTGCCGATTCTGGTGACCGGGCAATACCTTTGCGCCACCGTGATGCGCGATGCGCTCGCCAGCGGGGTCGACGATATCGTCGCCGGTGCGTTGTCGCTCGACGAATTGCAGGCGCGCGCGCAACGCTGCGTGGCGCGCCGTCGCATGCACGAACTGGAATCGACGATCATCGAATACGGTGGCTATCGTTTCGACAAGGCGAACTGCCGTTGCACGCGCGAGGGCAGCCTCATCCACCTCACCGCCTATGAATTCGCGATGGCGTGGCTATTCTTCTCGCATCCCGGCGCGGTACTGAGCCGCCCGCGGATCTCGGAGAAAATCTGGGGCGACGAGGCCCGCGCACGCGAGCCAAGCGCCCTGACACGTCACATCAACCAGTTGCGCCGCAAGTTAGGCCTGTCAGGTGGCGGGCCGGTAGCGCTGCGCGCCGTCTATGCGTCCGGCTATCGGCTGGACGGTCCGCGCGACGTCAGGCACTGATCGTACCGAGCGCGCGTCGGCAATCAAGCCCGAATCCATTGATACTCACCGCTGGCGAGCTGGTCGAACATGTCGTCCGAGGACTGGAGAATGTTGTCCTGCCAGTACCGGCCATGTTCGACGTAGTGATCGAGTAGTTCACAGAGGTAGCCGCCGTTCACGTCGTGTCCGAGCGGCACGCGCACGACAAGGATGATGCCGCCGGTGGTCGGATTCACACCGAGTTGTGCCTGGTCCTGCGCGTAGACGGTGAGATTCGCCTCCAGCATGAGGCGGTAAATGCGCAACGTCCGGCCGCCGCTCACGATCCCGTATTCGAAGTCGAGATAGATCGCCTCGGGATCCTGCTCGAAGAAATCGACGGCCACTTCGAACTCGTTGACGTTCAGACGCCCGGCCTGGACGATGCCGTTTACGTCGGGAATCTCCAGCAGCGCGCAGAGTTCTGCGAGCAGTTCGTTGCGGCGTTCCAGGCTCATCGGGGCATCGGGGTCGTCTCTCGCCCGCCAGACTCGGGGCGTGTGCGAGGCAAAAGGGGAGTGGCGAAAGTCGTCGTCGCAGACATCGGGCGGTACAACGAAAGCGCGGACGCCCGGGGCGTCCGCACAGTACTGCGATGGGCGGCGTGGGCGCGCGACTTGTGGCCGCGCCCCGACGTCGCGCCGATCAGCCCTGCGTCAGGCTCTTCATGTTCTTGGGGCCCGCTTCACGCAGCTGCGCGTACGTGGTGGCCAGGTTGATCTCGTTTTCGGCTTCGGCGGCGGCGTTGATCTGGGCGATCGCGCTTGCCGTGTCCATGCCGGTGTTACCTGCGGCGCCTGCTGCACCTGCGGCGGCGGCACCTGCGTTCATGCCAGTGCTGAATTTGCTCATGATAAAACTCCTCTTTCGACTCGAACCGAACAATAGTGAGATTGCCGGCTTACCCGCCGGTCGGGGTGCTACTCCATTGACGACCGACGCGCGTTACCTGCGCCCCGGTCGAAACCCTTACATGCCGCGCAACTTGTTGCAGATCGTGGCAGCGGCGATCAGGCCATCGGCCACCATGTGTCCTTCGTTGCGCTGAAGCGGCTCGGCGCAACGCACCGATGCCTGCGTGACCGTTTGCGCCACTTCGCGCAGCGTCGCAACGCTATTCTCGATGCGGGCATCGAGCGGGTTGGCCGCCACGAGATCGTTGATCCTGTCGAGGGCGGCGCCGACTTCCGGCGTAATCGCTTCAAACATCTTCGTACTCCTGATTCATGAGGACTGCTTTTCGGCCTTGTTCGTCATCGATACCTGCGATCGATCCGGCCTGTCTTTTCACCATCGTCACGGTGGCGACTTCGTGAGGCGCTACTGCGCATTCAACGAAAAACGCTTCGTCCCGTCGGTCTGTTCCACGTACTGCACGCCCGCCGAATCGAGCATCGCGCTGACATTGCGCAGCGGGGCTTCGCTCGCGCTCAACGATGTTTCGATACCGGCTATCGCGCCTGCGTAATCTCGTTGCACCTGCGCCAGACGCGTCGTCGTTCGGTTCATGTCGACGACTGCACCCGTCACACGAAAACGTCCGCTGCCGAGGTATTCCACGCTCACGCCGCTTTCACCGAGCAGCGCGCGAATGTCTTCTGCCACCTGCGCGGCCACGACCACTCGCATGTCGACGCCCTCGGCATCGAGCTTCGAGAGTCGATGGCTGAGTGCGGTCGCCTGCTCGGCTGTCGCCACGACACCCTTGACCACCAACCGTCGCCCCTGACGCTGCACGCTCAGATCGTCCAGCCCAAGGGTAGCGACCACCTGCTTTACAGCATCGAGCGACGCGTCGGCCGATACGGGGCGCACGCTGGCTTCCGGGGCGGCGACGGCACTGCCATCGCGCACGCCGAACCACGTCAGACCGCCCGCGCTCAATACCACCACCGTCATGGCGAGCGACACATTTCGCCACCCGCGCCGTGCGTCGGGTCGTGCCGACGCTCGTTCGCCGGGTACTGCCGCGTCGCTCGTCGCCGCAGCGCCATGCGTCACGGCGAAATGTTGCTGGAGCAGTGCGGCGTCTGTCGGCCACGCATCGTTGTCGGCACCGAGGCAGAAAACGATGTCGCCGAACTGGACCGGCACCTTCTCTTGCAGCGGAATCGTCTGCGGCGAACCGTTCTCTGCCGTCAGCGTCAACCACATCGATCCGTCGCCCGGCAACGTCAGTGTGCCGTCGGGGCCGGGCCAGTCGCTGATCTGCACCTGCGCCTGCTCGCTGCAACCGATTGCCGTCCTGCTTGCAAACAAATTTATCTGAGCGCCTGCGTGTATTCCGGTGAGAATCCGAATTCTTTGGGTCATTTGCGAAGTCCTTCGGCGGCAGGAAGACGCTCACGCGTAGCGGCCTGAAAACGGGCCTGACGAATACCGCGCTGCGATGCCCGCATCGGTGCGGCGAGCCCGAGCATCATGAGCGGCAGCAACAACAAAAAGGAATCCTGACCATCGTGTCCCGGCGTCTTGCTGCCCGATGGCACCTGACGGATCGCTTCCACCAGGGCATGCCGCACCGCTCGCAACGTCGCGTAGCGACGCGACGCGGGGCCCTCCGCAACGGGCATGGCAAGGGCGTGAGCGATGATGCTTGTGGCTTCCCTCAGTGCGTCTCCGGGTGTCGACGTGTGGCGCGACGCGCGATACCGATTGCCCAAGGCAAGCAAGGCTTTCGCGGCGAGCGTGCTGATCTCTTCTTGCGTGGCCGGACGAGCGAACGCATCGACGGCCGCGGCGTGAGTCGTTCGCGCGAGTTCGCTCGGGCTGAGTTTCAGCGTGCGGGCAAACGTTGGCGTGACGCGAGAAGCTTCCGCGGCTGACTTCGCTGTCGTCTGCGACGGCGAGGCCAATTGCTCTGCCGCATGGCTCATCGCCCGCAGCGAGGCTTCACGACGATTATCACGTTCGCGATCCTTCTGGTCGCGTTCGTTACCGCTGTCGCGCGCGCTGACTTGCACTATCAAGCGCTCCAGCGCCTGCTCCTGCGCTTCGATCGCTTCCCATCGGAGCGCTTCGTCCTCGTCGGACGAGTCCATCTCCTGCGGCGATTCCGGATCGGTGCTGGTTGCGGCCCCGCGTCGTTGCGTCTTGCGACGATGCGTCGACGGATGATGCTGCGCGAGCTGATGAAGCTCTTCAAGCAGTTCGTGAGCATCGGGCGTGTGCGCCGGATCGTGCGTGCCACGTCCGCGACGTCGCGACGTATTGTTCGTCGACGTGGCGTGGTGGTGGTGATGGTGATGCGCACCGGACGTCGCGGGCGATGTCGTGCCGGCCGCCGGGGTATCGTCGCCCGTGGGGACGGCGATCGGCGCCATACCGGGCAGGTTCGAGATCACCTTCATGCGAACACCACGTTCAGAATGGATTTGGCAAAGGCTACGACCGTGGAGGCGCCCCATGACGCCGTCGCCAAAATCACCACGGTGACGACGATCAGCTTGGCGACTTGCGAGATGCTGGCGTCCTGGAGCGACGTCACGGCCTGAATGAACGAGATGAACAGCCCGGCGAATGCCGCAGTGAGCACCGGGGGCAGGGAGACGAGCAGGCAGACGGTCAGCGCACCGGTCGTCAACTGGACAATGTTCTCGTAATCCATCGCATCACTTGTAGGTTGAGATCAGGCCGTGCAGCAACACGGACCATCCGTCGAGCACGACGAAGAGCAGCAGCTTGAAGGGAATCGACACGTTCGTCGGCGTGACCTGTGACAGCCCGAGCGCGATGAGCACGTTCGCGATGATCAGATCGACCACGATGAACATCAGGTAGATCAGGAACCCGATCTTGAACGATGCCGTCAGCTCGCTCGTCATGAAGGCGGGGCCAAGCACGATGAGGTCGTCGGGGCCGAGTTTGTCGGCGAGCGCAGCCGGCCAGATCTCATGTGCGGAGCGCAGGAAGAACGCCTTGTCGCGCTCGCTCGCGTGCTTCGAGAGGAACTGACGCATGGGCTCGCGCGCCGCGTCGAAGACCTGCACGGCGTTCGCACCGCCGTCTGCCGCGAGATCGTTCGTGCCCTTGAATGCCGTCATGCCGATGGGCGCCATGATGAAGCACGACAGAATCAGCGCAATGCCGTTGGTGACCGTCGACGGCGGTACTTGCTGTGCGCCCAGCGCGTTACGCAGCAGACCGAGCACGATCACGATCTTCGTGTACGACGTCACGACCATCGCGACGAAGGGCAGCAGCCCCAGCGCGAGGAGCGTGACCAGCAGCGAGGCGAAATTCAGGCTGGTGTTCATGCCCGGGCATCCATATGCGTGATCTGCACGCCGAGATGCTCGCCGATGGCAACGAGTTCGCCGTGCCCGACGGTTTGACCGTGAACTGTCAGGCGAACCTGAGCGCAGGCGGCGGCATTCGGCAGTTCCAGCAGATAGCCGGGTTGCATGCGGGCGATATCGGCGAGCGTCAGATCGAGCGTGCCGACTTCGAGGTGCAGCGGTACGACCAGACCGGCAAGCGGGTTGCCCGACGCCACGACACCGACAGGAGAGGTGTCGGGCGCGGTGTCGGCGCTCGGCATCGCGTGGATACCGGTATCGATATCGGTGTCGGTTGCGGTGAGTCGGGCGTCCGGTGCCGTGTGTGCGTCGAATCCTTCGGACATGTCGTCTCCGGCATGCCAGTCCGGCAGGTCAGCGTTGAAATCGGTCGTCATGGCAAATGGGGACGTTAGGGTGAGGGAGGCGCCAAGGCGCATCGCGTAGGCGACCCATCCCGTGGCGCCCGAAGCGTTCGTCGGCGCCGCGTCGGGAAGCCAGATCGACAGCGGGGCATCTTGCGCGGCATCGGGCGGCAGCGGATCGTGCCAGCCGAACAGCACATCTCCGGGACGCAGCGAGGCAAGCAGCGAAAGCGCGACTTTCTGGCGAGAGAGGCACAGCCGGCAGGGCAGGCATAAGGTGTCGATGGCATCGACGGCATGCACGACGTCAGGCCGCGTGGTCGTCTGCACGAGATGGATGCCGGCGAGCGCATCGGCAAAGGTGTCGTCCACCGACTCGATGGCGCCGGTGATCTCGCCGTCTCGCGTAGCAATGGGGAGCGCCTCATCCGCCAGCGGCGCGTCGTCCCATTCGCATTCGCGCACGACGAGCCCGGCGATGCCCGCCCGGCGAAGCGCTGCGAGATGGACGTCGAGATAAAGGTTGACGAGTATGCGTGCGCGCAGCGTGTCCGGGTCACGCGCCATCGCGGCCAATGCCGGCGCGCGGGACAGGTCGACACGCAGACGTAGCTCGCCGAACGCGCTCCCGAGCACGAGGCGGGCCAGTGCGCCGGACCTAAGCGAGGCCGGTCCCGTCGACACCTGCAAGCCGTACGTCGCGTCGCGCACCAGCCAGCGCGCGACGCTGGCGAGCGCCGGGCGGTAGCGTCGCAGTGGCAGCGGCGAAGGGGTGGGGGACAGGGACGGCGTCGTGTTCATGAAGCGGATCGGTGGCTGCTGACGAGCGTGTCGCCGTTCAGGCTGACGGTGACGGCGCGGCCGGTGCGGTGGAAAACGCGCTGTGCGAGCTGCGCCGCCTGATCCGAGAGTAGAGCGACCGACTGACGGTGTTCCGTCTCGAAGCGAAGCGATAGGGCGCCACCCGAAAGTTGAAGTTGCACACGTGTGTCCGGCAGGATCGCCGGGTTGAGCGTCAGGACGATCTCGCGAGGTGTGCTCACAGGGTCCGTGCGTTGGGTCATGGCCTGCGCAGACGTCGTGCGATGCGCGGTCAGCGCCTGCGTGAGCGCATCGACGATAGCGGGTAGCCCGAACGCATTGAAGCGTTGCGCCGCGTTTGCGGCTTCGACGGTGGACGTGGTGTCGTCCAGTCGCTGCGGCACGCGGCTGTCGCCGAACCGTTGACGATCGGCCGGCATCGCCGACACGCTGATTGGCCCTTCGATGCGCGCAGGCGGCATGGCTTCGTCGGGTTGCTCGGCGTCTTGCGCTGCCGGTGCCTGCGTGGCCGATGCCCCCGACACGCCCGTGCGACGGGGCTGCGTGCGTTGGGGATGGGGACGATGGTGAGGCGTGCGAGCGGTGCCGGGGGACGCGTCCGCGGTGGCCATCATTCGCTCGCGGGCGTCGTTTTGCTGCCAAGGCAAGGCGCCGTCCGGCGTGATGCCGGTGAGTGCGTCGTCGCTTTGGCCGCCAGGTGGTCGCTCGTCTTCTCCGCCGTGCGGCTTCTCGTCTTCGCTGGCGATTCCGTCGGGCGTCCCAGTGTCGTCGGGCGTCGGCCCGCGACGCATCAACAACTGGCGAAATCGCCCCGCAGCCTCCCCGTCGGCAGCGCTGCGGGGGCGCGGCAGTTCGGTCGTCGTCGCCTCATCTGTGGCGGGTGCATGCAAGATCGCACCCTGAAGCCGTATCCGATGGTTCATGGTGATGTTCAGATCGACAACTGACCGACCATGCGCAGGTCGACTTCGCCGTTCAGCTCCTGGAACGAATACACATTCATCCAGTGGAAGCGCTTTTCGATCAGACGCCGGAAGTAGCGGCGGATGTCGGCGGCCGTCACCACGGAGAGGTTCTCCGGCGGGCTGTCGGTTGCCAGTTCGGCGAGACGCCGCACGATCGCTTCGATGAGATGGGGTTCGAGCGTGAGGAAGTTACCTGCCGGTGTGGGCTTGATCGCTTGCCGAATGGTCTGCTCCAGCGACTGATCGAGCACGATGGCGGGCAGGCGGCCTTGTCCCTGCGCCGCGCGGTGCGCGATCATCCGGCCCAGATCGCTGCGCACATATTCGGTGAGCATGATGAGGTCTTTTTCCTTCGGTCCCCATGCCACCAGACTTTCCATGATGGCGCGGATGTCACGGATCGGCACCTGCTCTTCGAGTAGTCGGCGCAGGACTTCGGCGATACGCTGAACCGGTGCCGCTTTCTGCACTTCCGTGACGAGATTGGGATAGTCGGGCGTGGCGCGCTCCATGATCCACTGCGTTTCCTGAACGCCGATGAAGAGCCGCGCTTCGCGTCGAAGCATCGTCACCACGCACTTGCTGATCTGCACTTCGCGCGAGTCGGCGGAGGTGGCAGCGCAGACGTCGCGCGCGACCGGCACATCGTGTATGAGCACTTCGAACTCGTCGTCCGCGAAGCTTTCGTCGGCCCAGAACACGATGCCGGGGAAGGGCAGGCCGAGTTCGTCGGTGACCGCGCGGCGGCCCTTCTCGAACGCTTCGTTCAGCACAGTGCTGTCGATCTGCGTGGCGAGCGACGTTGAAAGCTTGACGGCGAGCGGTGCCGCGAACGACGGGGCGTGCCGCAGCATGTTGCCCGCCAGCTTCTTCGCGCCTTCGCGCTGCAACGAGGCGAGCGCTTCGCCATCGGTGCGGGCATTGCGTTGCAGATGCGCCCGAACGGCACGCCCGCCGATGAAGATGGCGGATGCGAGTACGAGGAATATCGTCGACGGAAAGCCCGGCACGAGCGCGAAACCGCACAGCAGGATCGATGCCGTCCACAGGGCGCGCGGACTGGTGGAGAGCTGTGCGGCGATCTCCATGCCCAGCGAGCGGGGCTTGTCGTGGTCGTTCGCCACGCGCGTGATCATCACGCCGGCGGCCACGGAGATCAGCAGCGACGGGATCTGCGAGACCATGGCGTCGCCGATGGATAGCACGGCAAAGCGCGATGCCGCCTCGCCGGCCGTCATGCCGTGGTAGGTCACGCCGATCACGATGCCGGCCACGATGTTGACCATCGTGATGACCAGCCCCGCGATGGCGTCGCCCTTGACGAACTTCATCGCGCCGTCCATGCCGCCGTGCAACTGACTCTCGACGGCGAGCAACGCGCGGTGTTTGCGCGCTTCCTCGCCCGTGAGGTTCCCGGCGCGCACGTCGGCGTCGATACTCATCTGCTTGCCGGGCATGGCGTCGAGCGTGAATCGCGCACCGACCTCGGCCACGCGCTCCGAACCCTTGGCGATCACGATGAACTGCACCGTCGTGATGATCAGGAACACGACCAGACCGACGACCAGATTGCCGCCGACGACCAGCTCGCCGAAGCTCTCGATGATGTGTCCCGCGTCGGCATGCAGCAGAATCGACTTGGTCGAGGCGATGTTCAGCGACAGGCGCAGCAACGTCGTGAAGAGCAGCAGCGAGGGAAACGACGAGAGCGACGTCGCGCTGGGCACATACATGGTGGCGGTCAGCAGCACCACGCTGAGGGTGATGTTCACCGAGAGCAGCATGTCGATGAGCAGCGTGGGCAGCGGCAGGATCATGAGCGCAACCACGGCCACGATCAGGGCAGCGATGGCGACTTCACCGGAGTAGCGATGGACGTTGGTTTTCATGTCGGCGTGAACCTCGGCGGCGTGAACCTCATGCGAGCAGACCCGAGCCACCGGGCTGCGGTAGCTGGCTGACCCAGATCAGGACTTCGGCGACGGCGTCGAACAGCGGATCCGGTACGGCGTCTCCCAGCGGGACTTCATAGAGCGCACGCGCGAGCGGCGGCGCGGGCACGATCGGCAGACCGATGGCTTCGGCATGGGCGCGCATGCGCAGTGCGTCGTCGTCGAGCCCCTTGGCGATGACACGCGGCAACCCGTGTTCTTCGGGGGCGTAACGAATCGCCACGGCGTAATGCGTCGGATTCACCACGAGCGCGTTCGCCTGCGACAGCGAGGCCTTCGGCGGCTCATTGAGCAGTTCCTTGGCGAACGCCTTGCGCTTTTGCTTGATCTCCGGGTCCCCTTCGGACTCCTTGCTCTCGCGTTTGACCTCATCCTTGGTCATGCGGTGATCGCGAATGAACAGCCAGCGCTGGATGCCGTAATCGGCGACCCCGAGCAGCAGCGTGACAAAACCGCCGATGGCCATGAAGCGGCACAGCAGCGTCCAGGCGATGCTCGCGGCGGCGAACGTCGACTGATAAACCAGCCCGGCGGCGGCGGGCATGAGCAGCCACGTCACCTTGTAGAGCACGGCAACGAGCACCACCGCCTTGATCGTCATCTTGATCAGGTCGATGAACGAGCGCAGCGAGAACATGCGCTTGAGGCCGGCGCCGGGGTTGATCGCGTCGAATTTCGGCGTGAGCGGCTTGAAGGTGATGTTGACGCCGACCTGCGATACCAGCCCGATGACGGGCACGAGAAAGGCGAGGGCGAGCATGGGCAGGAGGACCCAGGCGGCCTGAATGCCGATGACGCGCATGGCATCGAAGATGTCGTAGCTTTGGGATCCGACATGACCGACGTCGAACGCAATCACGAACATCTGGCGCAAGTGATCGCCCTGAAACCCGGGGGCGAAGTCGAGCACGGCAGCGCCCGCGAGAAAGAGCAGGGCGGCAGGCAGGTCGGTGCTCTTGGGCGACTCCCCGTCCTTCTTCGCCTGCTCTAGCTTCTTTTCTGTGGGCTGTTCGGTTTTTTCATCGGACATGGGCACGATGTTGGTCGATGCCTTGCGCGTGACTCGAACGCAATGCGAAGTCGCGATGCGCTCCGCGAAGCGCCCGGTAAGGGAAAGTGAGGATTTGTGCCCCGGGGGATAGGCGTTCGCACCGGGCGACGATAGTTCGCATTGCGCTACGTAGCCTCCCCGGTGGCACGGCTATCGTGGGTGGCATATGGCTGACGCTCACGATGCGCGTGTGACGTCGGCGCGGTAACCACCCACGGAGGCGAGCGTGCTCGAACTGACGTCCTGTCCGGATAATCTGGTATCCGGTCTTATCGAACTGCTCGTGACGAGCGTCAACAAGGAATACCTCAACGAAGCCGAGCGCCTGCTCGCGGCGCTGCATGTGATGCGCCCGCGCTTTCGCGAACTGCACGTGTATGACGTCTGGCTGCTGATGGGGCGCAAGAAGTACACCGAAGCGACGCAATTGCTGCGCGAGCTGGAGAACCAGCCGCTTCGCTCGCCGTATGGCGCCTATGTGAGCGCACTCACGGCCATCTGCCTGTTCTCGCTGCGCGACCCCTCGTGGCGCATCTATGCCAACGAAGTCCTCGCGCGCAACGAGGATCAGGAGTCGGTCAACCTCGTGAGCCTGCTCATGGGCAAGCGTAAGGAAGCCGAGCCGTCGGCCACCACGACCGGCGACGTGTCGCCGTTCGCCACCATGCATTTCATGCGCGCCTGATCGCGCCGAGCGAGGCAGTCCATGGCTATCGTGCCTGTGAAGCCGGTTCCACCCGTTGCCGCATTGGCCGCGCAAAGCGCTGTCTCGGCCGTCGGCCCGGGGGCCATGCCCGTCGCCCCGTCGGGCACCGGGCCCGCCGCGTCGATGCCGCCACCGGCATCCGCCGAAATGGAAGCGCGCTTTCGTCAGTCGATGGCGAATGCGGCGCTGGAGCGCCCCGGTAACGTGGGCGGCGCCCATACGTCGGTCGCCGCGCAGATGGTGGCGAGTCAGGACGATGCCGTCAATCGTGTATCCGCCGACGTCGCCCACTTTCAGGCCGAGGCCGGTGAGATGGACACGCGTGAACTGACGGCGAACATGGTGCGTCTGCAATTCGAAATGGCCGAGACGATGGCGCGCATCGAGTTGGGGGTGGGCTTCGCGCAGGGCGGCAAAGGGGCCGTGCAGAACCTGATGAAGAACCAGTGACATGACGCAAGCCGTTGCGCCCCGTGGGCGCCTGAAGTGGAAGGTGCTGGCGTTAGCGCTGGTGTTGTTGCTCGCGGGATGCAACAAACAGTTGTATTCCCAGTTGAGCGAGAGCGACGCCGACGACATGCTCACGGTGCTCTACGAGCAGGGCATTCGTTCGGACAAGCAGTCGCCGGACAACGGCAAGTCCTGGACCGTGAGCGTGGCGGACGAAGACTTCGCCGCAGCCGTGCAGGTGCTGCATGCGCACGGCTTGCCGCACGACAAGTACGCCAACCTCGGCGAGATGTTCAAGAAGGACGGTCTGATTTCCACGCCGACGGAAGAGCGGGTTCGGTTCATCTACGGCGTGTCGCAGCAGTTGTCGGCGATGCTCTCGCGAATCGACGGGGTGTCCTATGCGAGCGTGCAGATCGTGCTCCCGAACAACGATCCGCTCTCGACCGTCGTCAAACCCTCGTCCGCAGCGGTCTTCATTACGTATCGACCGAATACCGATGTCGCGTCGCTCACGCCCAACATCAAGAATCTGGTGATGCACAGCGTCGAAGGGCTGACGTATGAGAACGTCAGCGTGACGTTTGTGCCTGCGGCCACGGCGAATGCGGGCAATGTGCGCCGTCGCGACACGGGGGCCTTCCCCGCGTGGGCGATCGCGGCGTTGGCGGGTGTCGTGCTGGCGGGCCTCGGCGTGGCCGGCTTCGTGCTGCGCCATCGCATCGCCGGGTTGCTCGGCGGCAGAGTCGGTGCGAAGCGGGCTGCCGATGCAGACACCACGACGCCAGAGGATATCGAAGGCGCCTCGGGTGCTTCCACGCCGTCATGATCGGGCAACGTGCCCCCGGCAGCGCCAGTGTGATGGCGCCGGATGTTCCAATCGAGGTGCTGTTGGACGCGCTGCAGCATTTCGAGCAACGCTTGCGGGAGCTTGCCGGGCGCGCCCTATCCGGGGTTTCGGGCGTGGTATCGCAGGGCGGCGGAGCGTGGCGGAGCGCCGCGGCGCTAACGACCGTGTCGTCCGCGACGTTCCTTTCGCCCGCCGCACGACTGGCCGTCGCCGATGACGCGCGACTCTCGCGGGCGCTGGCGATGCGTGCGCTGTACGCGCGCGGCGCGCAGGTACGGCGTTGCGTGGACCGGGACCGGCTCATGACGTTGCGTAACGCCGTGGGTCACGAGGCTTTTACGCGGCTGTTGACCATCGCGCCGGTGAATGGCGCGGTCGAACCAGCATGGCCTGCGGACCTGACGGCGCAAACGCTGATCGTCGACGGCCTGTCGCGCCTGTGCCATCCGGGCGGTATCGACGACCCGTCACTGCTGCGCCTGCTCTCATGGCGTCTGGATGGGGCTGGCCCGTTGCTGTCGGGCGCGCTCGACGCCGATACGGAACTCGCGGAACTCGCCCGCGAGACCGCTCGATTCTTCACCGACTTGCCCTCATTGCTACCCGAATTCGTATGATCGTCTGGCTGAACGCTCCGTCCCATGACACACCCCGTATCGGGCTGGGTCAGCGCGTGTTGCGTCGCGAACAGGTCGCGAGCGTGATGGATCTCGACGCCGCGCTGGCACAGGCACAGGCGTTGCTCGATGACGCCCGTCAGCAGGCGCAGGCGCTCGTCTCGAACGCTACCGTGCTCGCCGCACAGATCGACGACGAGGCCCGCGAACGATATGCGCAGGCCGAGGCGGCCGGGCACGACGCGGGTTTCGCGCAGGGAATCGCGGCGGCACATGCCTCGATGCAGGCGCGCGTTGAAGATCGCCGGGCGACGATGCAGCAGATGGGCGAGCGTCTTGCCGGTGTCGTGTGCCGTGCCGTCGAACAGATCGTGGGCGACGCTGGTCGTGAAGCCCGCTTGCGCACGGTGCTGGCAACGTTGCATCGCATGATCGATGCGCAGACGCATCTGGTGCTGCGTGTGCATCCCGACGACGTCGAACTTGCACGGACCTCGCTGCTCGAGATGAGCGCGGCAACGGATTGGCGTGGCGGCTTCGACGTCGTGCCGGACGACGGCGCGCAACCTGGCGATTGCCGGTGCGAGTGGGACGACGGCATGCTCGATGCCAGCCTTTCGATGCAGCTCGATGCCTTGCAGCAAGCGCTCGGCCATGCGGTCGAACGCATGGCGGTTGCCGAGTCCGCCGATTCCATCGATCCCGTTGATGTCAGCGACATCAGCGACGCCGGCGATCCCGCCGACACTTATGCGGAGTCATACGACGCATGAACGAGGTGCGCCACGCCCCCGAAGCCCCGCCCATCGACCGCTGGTTCGGCGATGCTGTCGACGCGCTGCCGTTCGGCAAACGCTACGGCAAGATCGCGGAGATCACGGGCACGCTGATTCAGGTCACCGGGCTCGACGCCTGCCTCGGCGAACTCTGCACCTTGCTCGATAAGGACGGCACCGTGCGCCAGCGGGCCGAAGTCGTCGGCTTCAGCCGCGACCGGCTGTTGCTTGCGCCGTTCGGCAACATGATCGGCCTGTCGCGCGAAACCCGTGTCGCGGGCACTGGCAAGCCCCTGTCCGTGGGCGTGGGCGATGCATTGCTGGGCCGCGTGATCGACGGACTGGGTGAGCCCATCGACGGACTCGGCCCCTTGCGCGTGACGGAGTCGATCTCCATTCACGCCAACGCGCCGGACCCGATGCACCGGCGCATGATCGATACGCCCATCGCGACCGGCGTGCGTGCCATCGACGGCCTGACCACCTTCGGCGAAGGCCAGCGCGTGGGGATCTTCGCACCCGCCGGCGTGGGTAAAAGTACGTTGCTCGGCATGCTCGCGCGCGGCACCGAGGCGGATATCAACGTGATCGTGCTGATTGGCGAGCGGGGCCGTGAAGTTCGCGAATTCATTGAGTTGACGCTGGGCCCCGAAGGCATGCGCCGCTCGGTGGTCGTGTGTGCGACGTCGGATCGCTCGTCCATCGAGCGGGCGAAAGCCGCCTACGTGGGAACCGCCGTTGCCGAGTACTTCCGCGACCGTGGGCTGCGCGTGCTGATGATGATGGATTCGCTCACCCGCTTCGCTCGTGCCCAGCGCGAAATCGGTCTGGCGGCGGGGGAGCCGCCGACCCGGCGCGGCTACCCGCCGTCGATCTTTGCCGAATTGCCGCGGCTACTCGAACGCGCCGGCATGGGGAGCACCGGCTCGATCACCGCGCTATACACCGTGCTTGCGGAAGACGAGTCGGGCAGCGACCCGGTGACGGAGGAAGTCCGGGGTATTCTCGACGGCCACCTGATTCTGTCGCGCGACATCGCGGCGCGAAATCGCTATCCGGCGATCGACATCCTGAACAGTCTGAGCCGGGTGATGTCGCTGGTGGCGCATCCCGACCACCAGACGGGCGCCGGGCACATGCGCAAGCTGCTCGCGCGCTACAACGAGATCGAAACGTTGTTGCAGGTCGGCGAGTATGCCGCTGGCGCCGATCCGCTCAGTGACGAGGCGCTGGCGCATCACGATGCGCTTGAAGCGTTTCTCGGGCAACGGGTCGACGACCTCACGCCGTTCGAAGAGACGCTCGGGACCATCGCGCAATACGCCTACGGGGCCTAAGTCATGGCCGCCAGTCTGCGTGCCTGGTCGACGGTCGTACGGGTGAAGACGCGTCACTGCGAGCGCGCGCAGACGGCGGTGGCAGAGGCATCCGCCGTGCTGACGAACGCGCAGCAGACGGCCGCCGACGCCGAGGCGCAGCGCGACGCCGTGCAAGCCCGGCTGGACAACACGCAGGCCGTGTGGGCGCAGTCGATCCACGATAACCCCGTGTTCTCGCCGGAAGACTGGCTGCGTCACGACCTTCGTCTCAAGGATCAGGTGGCGATGCTCGGACAGGCCGAGCAGCAATGCGCGCACGCGCAGGATCGCGTTGCGGCGGCGCAAGCCGGGGTGACCGAAGCGCAGCAGGGGCTGCGGCGTGCCGAAGCGTCGCGAGACGCCTGCATCGAGGCGCGCGACGCTCTGGTGCGTGAAGCCGCGCTCGCCGCAGAAATGGCGATGGACGACGAGAGCGGCGAGGTGGCCGCCGCTCGCATCTATCGCGCCCGCCAACGCGCGAGAACCTCCCGCACCTGATCGGCGCTCACGCGACTTGTCCTTAATTCATCCGCAACGACTCGGCCATCTCACATCGTCCCCATGCTCGATCTGACCTCCTTCTTCAACGCGCTTCAGGGGCTGCACTCGAATGTGGAAGGCCTGCTGTACATGATCGCGCTGTCGAGCATACGCGTGCTGGTGCTCTTTCTCGTGCTGCCGCCGACCGGCTCGCAGGCCATTCCCGGACTGGCGCGTGCGGGCATCGTCTATTTGCTGACGGGGTTCATTGCAGCCGGGCAGTCGCCTGCCGACTTCGATGGCTTGTCCGCCGGCATGCTCCTGATGCTCACGCTCAAGGAGAGCCTGATCGGCTTGCTGATCGGCTATGCGAGCGCGTCGATCTTCTGGATCGCGCAGAGCGCGGGCGTGATCATCGACGACCTGACCGGCTTCAACAACGTGCAGATGACCAACCCGCAGCAGGGCGATCAGAGCACGCCGGTGTCGAACCTGTTGCTGCAACTGGCCAGCACGCTCTTTTACGTAGCGGGCGGCATGCCGGTGGTGCTGGGCGTGGTGTTTTCGTCGTTTCACTGGTGGCCGCTGGCGTCCACGCTGCCTGACTTCCAGACGCGCGCCATTGAACTTGCGATCACGACCGGCGGCGGGGTGACGGATACGGCCGTGCGTCTGGCTACGCCGATCATGCTGGCGCTGGTGCTGGTCGATGTCGGACTCGGGATCGTGGCGCGCGCGGCGGGGAAGCTCGAACCGTCGTCGCTCAGTCAGCCCGTGCGCGGCTTCATCGGGGTTCTGATGCTCGCGACCATGACGCTGGCCGTCGCGGATCAGGTGCGCGACGCGCTGCATCTGCACGGCTTCTCGGAACTGATGCAGAACCTCTCGACGCCGGCGGGTACGGCGGGTACGGGCGCCGCCGGGGGCGCGACGACAGCCCCGGCGACGCGTTGACGGCGTCGCCGGACTGTCGAGCCGACAAGATTCGGGGCCTTCGGATCCTGCCCCGGTCAATGCCGGACCCACTCGGCATGAAAGGACGATGTGCGGTCACGGCGCGGGGAATTGCGCGAGCGTTTGCTGGCCCTCTGCCGTGCGGGTGGTTTGCATGCGGATGAACGTTCGCACGCCCAGCGCCTGTTGATCCTTCACGCGTTTGCGTACCGCCAGACGGGTGGCGTGCCAGGCGCCCGGCATTTGCAGCACGGCGTCGATATCGTTGCGCGCCCGGTTGGCCGCCTCGTGGTCGCCGCGTGCCTCCGCCTGCTGGGCGAGCGCTCGCAGGTTGTCGATCCACGGGCCGATGTGCGGCGAGAGGCTGTAGTTGATCTGGAAGTGGCAGAGCTTGTTGGTCCGGTCGATCTCGCGCACGGCGGACTCGAAGGCTTCCAACTGCGCCGCTGCGCGCATGCGGTTCATCGGCGTATTCTTCTCGCCGCTCTCGTCGGGCGTCATCTTCGAGACAGCCTGACGCAGCCAGCTTTCCCGGTTCGCCGAAATCTCGGTCAGCATGTCGCGCGCCGTCGCGTGATAGCGATCGAGATCGGCGTCGAACTTGCCGTCGACCTGAAAGGCGCTGATGTCCTTGCGGTCCATGTGCCAGTACACGTCGCGGGTCATCGAGATGCCCAGCGGCAGCGATTGGGTGGGGGCCGAGGCGCCGTGTTCGTTGAGCTTGGCGGTCTGGTTGGCAATAGGCGAAAAGGCAGCCGCGGCGCCGACGGTGACACGCTGCTGCGCGTTCACCCCCATCGCATTGATCTGCACGCCGCCGCCTGCTTCCGTGCGGCGCGAGCGGGCTTTGTCGTGTTCGCCGGCGATCGAGAGTTCGAGCCCGGCTGTCTGCGTCGCCATCTCTCCCGACTTGCGCTTGATGCCGGGGAGCGTGGCCGCAGCGCGTACGGTCGTGGTATCCGAGCGGCCGCGTTCGAGCAGTTCGACGATGGAGATCGTGGGATGCCGCGCGAAGATCGCTTCGAGCGGGCTCGCGAACGACGGCCCCCGCTCGGGCTTGAGCGTGTCCCATTGGAGGGTGCTGTGGAGCACGTCAAGCATCTCGTTGCGTGTCTTGTCGTCGTTTTTGGGGGTGCGGGGTTCACGCAGCACAGTCGCCTGCGTGCGGGTGCGCGACGTCGCGAATTTTGCCGTGATGGCGCCTTGCGCCGACACAGGGCCGCCGATCGCACCGCCAATGGCCGCGCCGACGGTCGTTTCTGCGGCTTTGGTCTGCACCTGACCGATGGAGACTTCGAGACTCAGCGTGTTCATCGCGATCTGCAACGACGCCTCGCGTGAGACCGATGCCTCGGCGCTTAACACCGGAGTGACGACCGAGGGTGACACGACGACGGGCAGCTTTGGCAATCCGCCGCCGAGCGTGCCACCGCCCGCGACACGGATGCGGTGGCCGGTGCGGAAGTCCTCGACGTAACTGCTGAGCAGCATCTCGACGCCGGTCTTGTCGGCCAGTTTGCCGGTGCGGACGTAATCGAGTGCTGCCTTTTCGAGCGCGGCGCTGTCGCGCTTGCCGGAGGCGTTGGCGTTTGCGTTCGCGGTACGGTTGCCGGTGTCTCCGGTGTCGGGCGCGGCCGGTGGCAGGAGGTCGGTCAGCGATCGATTGATGGTTTCCATCGCCTCGTAAGCCGAGCGCCGCTCGTCGAACAATGCAAAGTACTCGGCAGGCAGCGCTACCATGGGCGCCTTGCTTGCGGTGTGATGCCTGTTGTTCGGGGCCGCAGGCGCGCCGTCGGTCGGCGTCGCCGCTTTGTGCGCGCGGAGCACGCGTCTTTTGACGTCGGCGAGATCGTGAGGCCCGAGCGCGACCTCGGACAGGTGAGCGCCCTTCGCCTCCAGTTGCTTGAGATGGGACACGATGCACTTCGCGACGAGCACCGTCTCGATGGCTTCGGGGGGCAAGGGCTGTGTGAGCGCCTGCGTCGTCTGCGCTTCGGCGGTCTCGATCTTGCGGCGCACGGCACGGTCGAGCGAGAGGGTGGGATGGCTCAGGCCGATGCGTTCGCTGAGGTGATTCGCGTTTCGGATCGTGGCGGGGCGAAACGGTGTCTTCTCGCTGAGCGGCGAAACCTTGCGCCACAGCTTGACCCATACCGGCACGCGGGGCCGTTGCTGCGGGGACGCACTGGCATTCGCGTACATGACCCAGTCTTCCGATGCCTTGTGAATACGCGCGTTATGCACGGCATATGGCGAGTCCGCCGCGTTGCTGGTGTAGCCGTTGCGTAGGGCGTGATAGGCGGAGAGGGCGACGTCGTCGTGCCGGGCCGTGTCATCCGCGCCGGTGTCGCCGCGTGCCGCGAGTTTGGCGGCGGCCACATCGCACGCACTGCCGAGCCACGCCTTGACGTCGTCGTCGGGCGTGTCGTCGCCGGTTTGGGTGCGGGCGGCGTCGGCGGCCCAGAACACACGCAGTGCCGTGCGCGTTTCCTTGTCCGGGGCGGCGTCGCCGTCCGCACTCAGGCAATGGATCAGATCGGCGCCGCGCGGCAGCCGCGACAGTTCCCGGCAAAGGTTGTGGACGTCGCTCGCCGTCTGGTTGGACGCGCCGTCGGGACGTGTCCAGTAGGCGGCAGGCCGGGCGGCCATGGCGCTCAAGATGCGTTCGGCGCGTACCGCGTACTCGCCGTCGGCGGGTTCGTCGTTCGCGGCATGGCCGAGCACGGTGCGAAGGGCGTCGGAGACGATTTCGGCGATGCCGTGATCGGGCATCGGCACGGATGTCTGCGCGCGCAGCCGATCGGCCATCGCCTGGAGCAACGGGGCGATTCTTGCCTGCACCGCCGGTGGGAATCGGGAAGTGTTGGCGGCGCCGACCCGGGCGATATGATCGCTAAGCGTCTGGATCGCATCCTGGCTATCCGGTCGTTTGCCGGTCGGTGTCTTCAATGCGGGCGTGTCTCGGCGCAACACATCGAGCTGGCTCGCGAGACGTTCCGCGTGATGCGCGTCGCGCACGACCGCGCCGCGCGACGACAGGAGCGTCTCCAGTTCGCCCATCTTCTGCGTGATGGCGGCGTCCAGATCGCCATGGTCGGCCTCGATTCGTGCGACGACCGACATCGCCCGCTCATAGCTCGCCTGTGCCGTTTGCAGCCGGTGCAGCAGCGTTCTGGCATGGGGCGACGGGTCCGCCCCGTCGTTCTGGCCGCGTCGCGCTGCGCCGGTATTCGGGGCCTGATCGACCGGAAGCTTCGCGAGCTTTGCGCTCAGACGATTCACTTCCGCCTCCGCGCTTGCCGCCTGCTGACGGGCCTCGTCGGCCTGCTGCGCCAGTGTCATGAGGTGACGCACGGCCTCGTTGCCGGTCTGCATCGCGGCCTTGATGTCGTCCAGCTTCCCTGGCGTCTCCTGACGGCATCGGTCCACCTGGCGGGAGAAGTCACCGATACGATCGAGGGCGAACGCCGTGTGCGCCTGTGCTTCCTGCTCGTGGAAGTTGATCGAGGCGATCATCAGGGCTTCGGGACCGTGCAGGGTGCGGTGCAGCGCGTTGGCGCTCGCGTCGCAAAGACGATTGGCGCGCTCAAGCGCGGCGCTGGCCTCCGTCACCGCGGCTTCTGTCGTCACGAAGTCAGGCGTGCCGGGCGCAGCCCCAAGACGCATCTGGCGGTCATGCGCCTGCATTGCCGCTCTCAGACCCTGTTCAGCCGTTTTCGCGTGGGTCAGCGCGGTATCCAGCTCCCCCTGCAAGCGGTCGATACGCTCGATGAGCGTTTTGACGGAGGCGGGCACCGTTCCCGTGTGCGGTTCGGTGGCGCTCGGCTTCGCGTTGCCGGACGGCGTGCGGCCCACATCGTTGACGTGGTGGACATTGAGTCGTGCGATGTTGCGTGTCGGCCCGGCGGACAGAAACGGGAACATGCGCACCAGACGCTGGCGAGCGGGCGAGGGCGCGGGCCGCGTCCACACCTCGATCTCCGATTTCGTCAGGCTTTCATGCATCTGTTGCGCCAGCGTGAGCAGTGCGCCGGGACTGAGGTCGGGGTCGCCGGGCAGTTTGGCGGGGGTGGCCGCCGGGCCCGTGGGACGATGACGGGTCAGTGTCGTGCCGGTGACGCCCGGCTGAATGACCACGGCGCGCGCGAACAGCTTCGATTGCATGCGGGAGATCAACGATTTGTCACCCGACGCCGAGGCTGGCGTTGCCTTGTCGCGTGCGGGAAGCGTCGCCACTGGCGCATCGAACTGACGCGATGCCGGTTGAGCGGTGACTGCCCTCGGCGTGCCGCTTCCCGTAGCGGCAGGCCCGGCGGGCTGGGAGGGCAGCGTCGATGTGGCGTGTGATGTGAGGCGTTTTACCATCGGGTACTCCGTGCGAGACGGGACAGGCATCTCGCGCTTTGCCGGCAGTTATTTGTCCGGTCTGGTTATGTTTCCTACAGCGCTGCGATCAGGCGAGAGCGGATGCGGGCTGATGAAATCGATTCTGTATACCGCGGTTTACGATTAGGAATCCTATGCGAAGCGTTGTGCGCAATAGCGAAATAAGTTGAGATTCACAATCCAAAATTCGCTTTTTTCGCCATTCGTACCGATTTCGGCTGGTGAATCAACGGCGCTGGCGCACCATCGCCGGGCGGGACAGGGAGGTCGCTGGAAAGTTTCCTTCCGAACCTCCTGCGCCACCTCGGCTAACGCGTTCCTAATTCGCCTCGCAAGGCCTACGACCATGACTACAGTGAATTCGTTGGCAGCCCACGCTGCCACCTCGCCGCTCTCGAATGACGACCTGTCCGGCGCGCTCGAAGACATTTCGCATCTCGAGGAGGAAATCAAACAGTTGATGCAGGAGATGATGGTGTTGCTGCAACGCGCGCTGTCGAATTCGTCGGACGAGGGCGGCCCGTCTGCCGTGGGCGGTGCGGGGGCGCCGCAAACGCGTCTGGCCATGCCGGCGGGCAATGACGACGTTGATGCCGGAGGCGATGGCGACGTTGACGAGGGTAGCGATGTCGACGGTAGCGGGGACGTGGACGACGACAGCGATGTCGATGACGCTGACGATACTGACGACGACAGCGATGTGGACGACACGCCGGAGACTTCCGCCACGTCCGGCACCAAGGGCGCGGGCGACGACGGCTCGCACGGCGCGGCCGGGCTGAGCGGCAAGGCGAGCACGCGTGCGCTGAGCGAGGACGAGAGCCGTGGCATGGCCAAGTCGCTCGTCAAGTACTTCATGGACAAGCTCGACATTCCGCAGCACGCCGCAGAGGGGATGGTGGCGAGCCTGTATCACGAGAGTGCTGGTTTGAACGCCAACATCTCGCAAGGCGAGACCGACCACTTCCGCGGTCTCGATGGCGCATTCCACGCCGACGACAACCGCAGCGGCTTCGGTCTGGGGCAGTGGAGCGGCACGCGTCTCGAAGGGCTGAAAGCACTCGCGGCCAAGACCGGCAACGATGTCGGCAGCCCGCTTAATGCTGCCGAGTTCATCGTGCAGGAGATGAAAGGGCCGTACAGCAGCACGCTCAGCGCGCTGCGCAACACGAAGTCGGCGCAGGATGCCACGGAAGTGTTCACCCGGATGTACGAGCAGCCGAGCGATCCGCAGATGGCATCGCGCCTGGCCGATCTGCTGTTCGTTCAGGCTTGATTCGCCGCTACGCGCGATGGGCTATGGCAACGGCGGTGTCGATCATATGCGAGAGGAGTGCGTCGTAAGCCAGCCCTTTGCGCTGCCACATCTGCGGGAATTGCGAGAGCGCCGTGAGACCGGGAATCGTGTTGACCTCGTTGATGACCGGCTCCAGCGTGCCGTCGGCGCGTGGTCGAAGAAAGAAGTCGACCCGCAGCATGCCCCGGCAACCGAGTGTGCGAAAGGCGTCGATGGCAGCGTCTTGCAGTCGTTGCGTGTCTTCAGGGGAGAGCGCGGCCGGAATTCGGAACTCCGATTCGCCGCTCTCGTATTTGGCATCGAATGTAAAGAAGGACTGACGACCGTGAAGCACGATTTCCAGCGGCGGGCCGGCTTCGAGGCGGCCGTCGGCATGTTCGAGAACGGCGACGTCGATCTCGCGGCCATGCACGGCCTGCTCGATCAGCACCTTGGCGTCGCTGCGAAATGCCACGGCGAGGGCGTCATGCACATCGGCCCAGTCGGTCACGCGCGTCACGCCGACACTGGAGCCGCTGCGCGCCGGCTTGACGAAGACGGGCAGGCCGAGGCGGTCGCGAACGTTGTCGGTGAGCTGTCGAGCGACGTCGTCCGGTCCTTCGACGACGATGCCATCGGCGACACGATGGCCTTGCGACGCCAGCAGGCGCTTGGTTTGCACCTTGTCCATGCCGGCAGCGCTCGCGAACACGCCACTGCCCACGTAAGGCACGCCAAGCAGTTCGAGCAGGCCTTGCACGGTGCCGTCTTCGCCATAGGGGCCGTGCAGCACAGGGAAGACAACGTCCTGAGCGCCGAGCGCGGGCAGGGCCGTCGCGAGGCTGCTGGCACGGGTGGTCGAGTCGCCGAGCAGCGCATTGCGGGTTGCCTCCAGCAGCGACGTGAAATCGATGCGGTCATTCGTCTCGATGGGGGCGCCGACGATCCATTGGCCCGTCGGATCGATGCGCACGGGCGTAACGCGATAGCGCGCGGGATCGAGTGCGGCGATGACGTTGGCGGCCGACTTGCACGACACGGTGTATTCGTCGTTGGCGCCGCCGAAGATCACGGCCACACGGGTGTTGACAGGACTGCGGTTGGACATGTGTTTCGTCTCCAGAATCATAGGGATAGCCGGCCCGGCCAGCGTTGCCGGACGTCGCGCAATGGCAAGAAACGTCTGGGCACGCGCGAACCGATGCCGGTGAGGATTTCGTGAGGATTGGTTTGCGCCCATTTCGCCCAGTCGAGTGCCGTCGGTGCGCCGTCGGCACCGTCGCCGAACAGCGTGACGACATCGCCGGGTGTCACGGGCAAGTCGCCGACGTCGAGCACGAACTGGTCCATGGCGATGCGCCCGGCGATGCGGCATCGCACACCGTGCACGAGGGCCTGCGCCTGGCCGGACGCCACGCGCGGCGCACCGTCGGCAAACCCGAGCGGCACCAGTGCGAGCGTGGTGTCGCGTGCGGTCGCGTAATCGCTGCCGTAAGACACCCGCGTGTTTGCGCTCACGCGACGGATGCCGATGACCTGCGCGCGAAGGGTCATGGCGGGGCGCAAGCCGAAGGTCTTGCCGGGCACCGGTTCGATGCCGTAAAGCGACAGCCCGGCGCGGGTCAGATCATGGTGTGTGCCGGGGGCCAGCAACATGGCCGCCGAGTTGGCGAGATGGCACACCTTGGGCGACAGACCGGCGGCGGCGGCCGTGGCGATAGCGTCGTGAAAGCGCGACTGCTGTGTGTGCAGGTAGTCGTCGGCGGGATCTTCCGCGTTGGCAAAGTGCGACCAGAGGCCATTCACGCGCACCAGACCTGCGCGTTCCAGCAGGCGAGCCGCATGGGTGAGCGCAGACCAGTCGGCAGGCAGCGCGCCGTTGCGCGAGAGTCCGGTGTCGATCTTCAGATGGATGCCTGCGCGAATGCTCGAACGCAACGCAATTTCAGCCACGAGATCGAGGTGCGCAACGCTGGCGACCGAAATGTCGATACCGGCCCGCACGGCGGCGCTCAGATCTTCGTTCGGTCCGAAGAGCCACATCAGAATGGGGGCGTCGATGCCCGCGCGCCGCAGCGCGAGGGCTTCGGTCTGCGACGTGACACCGAGCCACGTCGCGCCATTGGCCAGTGCGGTACGCGCGACTTCGAGCGTTCCGTGGCCGAAGCCGTTGGCCTTGACCACGGCCATGAGTTGCGCGTCGCGACAGACGTTGGCGAGCAGCGCGGTGTTATAGGCGATGGCATCGAGGTCGATCAGCGCCTCGGTCATCGTGGACAACGTATCAAGTTCAGGCATACGGACCGCTTCAGTACGACGCATGGCGCGCCGGGATTGCACCTGCAATTGCGAGTGAGTCTTCCACGCCGTATTGCTTGAGGTTTTTCCGTACCGAAGCGCTGACGCGCGTTCCGCAATCTTGAGTTTTGGTCCTTTAACGACCGTTGTGCGAGTTTCAGCGCGTGAGATCGGCGCGATTGCAATGCGATCAAAACGGGCGAATGTCCGCACGATGTATGCGGGTATTGGTTGCCGAAACTTCGCATGAGTCCTGAAACGAAGCGATGCGGCAGGCGCGGTTTTCGTGCTTGCTAAGCTGCGCCCCGCGAGCGTGTTTTCAGCCCCCCGTATCCGCTGCGCCGCTTCGTCTGTCGCTCGCCGGGCGGTGTCGCCTTTCGTCAGATCTCATGAAATTTCCCGCTTTGTCGCGCGCTGCCATCACGCTGGGATGCAGCGCCTTTCTGCTCGGTCTGCATGCACCGGGCGCCTTTGCCGAAATCAAGGTCGGGGTCAGTCTGTCCACGACGGGACCGGCGGCGTCCATCGGCATTCCCGAGAAGAACACCATGGCGCTGCTGCCTCGGCGCATCGGCAACGAGGCCGTGACCTACATCGTGCTCGACGACGCGAGCGATCCTGCACAGGCCGTAGCCAACGTGCGCAAGTTTGTGTCCGAGGACCACGTCGATGCGATCTTCGGCTCGACCACTGTGCCGAGTTCGCTGGCGATGTCGGCGGTGGCTGCCGAGTCGCACACGCCGATGATCTCGCTTGCCGCCGGTACCGCCATCGTCGAACCGGTCGACGACAAGCGCCGCTGGATCTTCAAGACGCCGCAAAACGATGCGCTGATGGCCGATGCGGTGACCGAGTCCATGGCGAGCCGCAAGGTGAAGACGGTCGCGTTCATCGGCTTCAGCGACGCCTACGGTGAGGGCTGGTACACCTCGTTCTCGAAGTCGGCACAGGCGCGCGGCATCAAGATCGTCGCCAACGAACGCTATGCACGTGCCGACACGTCGGTGACGGGGCAGGTACTGCGCATGCTCGCCGGTCATCCGGATGCCGTGCTCATCGCCGGTGCGGGAACGCCGGCGGTGTTGCCGCAGAAGACGCTCAAGGAGCGCGGCTATCAGGGCGTGATCTATCAGACGCACGGTGTGACCAATAACGACTTCCTGCGCCTGTGCGGCGCCGATTGCGAAGGGACGCTGCTGCCCGCCGGTCCGTTACTGGTCGTGGACGACCTCCCGCAGACCAACCCGGTGTACGCGTCGGCCCAACGTTACAAGCAGGTCTACGAGAAGGCCTACGGCGCGGGCACCGTGTCGCCTTTCGGCGCGAACGGCTGGGATGCCGGTCTGCTGCTGCAAAACGCGGTGAAGGGCGCCCTCAAGGTTGCGAAGCCGGGCACCGAAGCGTTCCGTTCGGCACTGCGTGACGGGCTGGAAAACGTGCATGACGTCGCAGGATCGCAAGGCATCTTCAATATGAGTCCGACCGATCACGCGGGGCTCGACGCTCGCGCGCGCGTGATGGTGAAGATCGAACACGCTCAGTGGCGTCTGGCAGAGCCCGCTGGCCGATAAGCCGTTCGCTTGCGCCCGGACGACGGATGTCCGGGCGTCTTCTGCGACGCCCCGGTCCGGTCGATGGGGTTCCGCGACGGACGGGGCGCTACCGCTTCAACCGAGTTTCAGCTTCGGAATCTCCAGCGCCAGCGCATCGACGGCGCAGCGTGTCTTGGAGGGCAGGTAGGGCGTTTTCGGCCATACGACATGGATCGGTTGCGGTCGCACGCCGCAGCGTTCGCGCACCGCGACGAGATTGCCCGCCGCCACGTGCCGCTCAAGCAGCCAGCACGGCAGATACACCAGTCCCAGACCGGCAATGCCCGCGTCTGCGATGGCCTGCACGTCGTCGAGACTCAGTTGGCGGGTGATATGCAGTTCCCGTTCGTCGCCGTCGGCGTCGAGGATTCGCCATTTCGACGTCGCGCCGTCGCACGAGTACGAGATCGCCATGTGCCCTTCGAAGTCCTCGACCGCGACGGGCATCCCGTATTTCTCGAGATAGGACGACGACGCCCCAATGCTCAGGTACTGCGTGCCGAGACGCCGGGCCTCCAGCGTGGTGTTGTCGCGCAACTCGCCGATACGGACCGCGAGATCGACGTTTTCGTCGATGAGATCGACGGCGCGGTCTGAGAATGAAATGTCGATTTGCAGCTTCGGGTGCTGACGTGCCAGCCCGAACAACACCGGTGCCACGCACTGATGGCCGAAGGCAATCGGCACGCTCACGCGCAGGCGGCCGCGCGGCTCGGTCAGGCCGCTTTCGACTTCCGCTGCCCCCGCATCGAGTTCGGCCAGCGCTCTGACGCAGCGCTCGTAGTAGACGCGCCCGGCTTCCGTGAGCGTGTGGCTGCGTGTCGTGCGATGCAGCAGCCTCACCCCCAGCCGCGCTTCGAGACGCGAAATCACTTTGCCGATGGCCGAGCGCGTCAGGTGCAGCCGCTCGGCGGCGAGCGTAAAGCTGCCGGCTTCGATGACCTGGACGAAGACCGCCACACCGTCGAGTTTGTTCATGATATTGGGTCCATTGAGGCGCGTATCGCGGGAAGAAATGTCGGTAATCGGGAATCTGGTTCCCGATATATTACCTCTCACCTCATTTCTTTCGCGATACTCATGACACGCTCTCGCGCCCCCCAAAATACGCTGGCGCTCGCCGCCATCTGCCTGACATCGTTGATGTTCGGCCTCGAAATCTCAAGCATACCGACGATACTCTCGACCCTTGAGCGCGTGCTGCACGCCGACTTCAAGGACATCCAGTGGATCATGAACGCGTACACGCTCGCCTGTACGACGGTGTTGATGGCCACCGGTACGCTCGCCGACCGCTTCGGACGCCGGCGCGTCTACGTGATCAGCATCGTGGTGTTCGCCCTGACGTCGCTCGCCTGTGGTTTGGCACAGAGTGCGCCGGTGCTGATCGTCAGCCGCTTCTTGCAGGGCATGGGCGGGGGCGCGATGCTGATCTGTCAGGTGGCACTGCTCTCGCACCAGTTCCGCGAAGGGCAGGAGCGCAGCAAGGCGTTCGGCGCCTGGGGCATCATCTTTGGCATCGGACTCGGCTTCGGCCCTATCGTCGGCGGCATGATCGTTGCCGTCGCCGACTGGCAGTGGGTCTTTCTTGTGCATGTGGTGCTCGCGATCGTGGCGCTCGGGCTGGTGTTCGCCGGTGTGCAGGAATCGAGTGATCCGCATGCCGACTACCTCGACGTGCCGGGCATCGTCACGCTGTCGCTGGCAACGTTCGGTCTCGTGTACTTCATCACGCAAGGGCCCGATCTCGGCATGGCCAGTCCGCAGGCGTTGGGCATTGCCGCTGCGACGCTCGCGAGTTTCCTTGCCTTTCTCTGGGTCGAGAAGCGCAGTCCGCGTCCGATGTTCGACTTTTCCGTCTTCCGGATTCGCCGTTTTTCGGGAGCGATGTTTGGCTCGATGGGCATGAACTTCAGCTACTGGTCGTTCATGATCTACCTGCCGATCTACTTTCAGGGGGCGCTGGGGTATTCGAGCGTCGAGGCGGGATGGGCGTTGCTGGCTTACACGTTACCGACGCTGGTCGTGCCGCCGTTTGCCGAGCGTCTGTCGCAGCGAATCGATGCGCGTCGCGTGATTCCGCTGGGTCTGTTCACCATCGGTCTGGGTTTTTTGCTGATGAAGATCGGCTCGGGCATGGCGCATGCCAGTTGGCTCACGATGCTGCCGGGTTGCCTGCTGTGCGGCGCGGGGCTGGGGCTGACGAACACGCCGGTGACCAACACGGCAACGGGCGCGGTGTCGGCCAACCGTGCCGGCATGGCGTCGGGCATCGACATGAGCGCGCGACTGATCAGTCTGGCCGTCAACATCGCGCTGATGGGGTTCATTCTGCTCAAGGGGGTGCACGGGCATCTGACCAGCGCGCTGTCGGGGAATGTCGATGCGCCAACACTGCGCGCGCTCGCGGAGAAAGTCGCGGCGGGGAGTTTCGATGCGCTCGCGGTTGCTGACCCGCAAGGGCAAGCCGCTCATGCGGCGCATGCGGCACTCGTACATGGTTTCGGCGCAGTGATGGTGTACGGGGTTGCCGGCGCCTGGGTAATGGCGTTGCTCAGTGTCGTCGCGTTTGGCGGTGGCGGGCGAACGCACGAGGTGACGCCGGCCGTGACCGAAAAGGCTTGCTGACCGGCGTCTGCCGCGATGCTAGATGGCTTACCCCTGCGTGCGATACGTTTTCAGTTGCGGAAAGGCTTCATCGTCCAGATCGCCGAATTCACCGCGTCGGTAGGCCGAGATGCGATCGTTGAGTTGCTCGACCGAGTTCATGACGAATGGACCGTGCTTCGCGATCGGTTCGTTGAGCGCCGGGCCGGACAAGACGACGAAGTGGCCGTCGCCGGCGTCCGCACGAATGGCGATGGCGAGTGAGGCTTGGCTGGCGCCGGCGCTCAGGCCCATGGCGACGGCATCCCCCGCACTTAACTGCCGTGTCGTCCCGGCAACGTCGACCTGAAGCGCACCGGAGATCACGCAGACGGTCGCGTTCCAGCCGCGCGGCAGGTCGTGATGAAACGTGGCGGCGCTCGACAGAAAGCCGTCGAGCAGGGTGAACGGTTGCGGCAGTTCGTCGTTCTTCGCAGCACGTACGCCGTTGCTCTCACCGGAGACGACGCGCACGCGCAGGCCGGGGGCAAGCACCTCGGGGACCTCGGCAGGGGCGACGTCGAACGCATACGGCGCGTCGTATTTCTGCGAGGCGGGCAGGTTGACGAAGATTTGCAGCGCGTGGACATGATGCCCGTCGCCTTCGGGCTGCTCCGTGTGCACGGCGCCGCGACCGGCGGCGAACCAATGCAGGGCGCCGGGGTGGATCGGGCCGTGGTTGCCGAGCGAGTCGTAGTTCACGTGGGCGCCGACAGCGTCCTCGAACATGTAGGTGACGGCGGAGATGCCTGCGTGCGGATGCGGCGAAAACGTCGGGGCCGTCATGTGGAAATGATCCAGCATGACGACAGGATCCATCAGGCCGCCGAAGGTCTGCTCGCCGAAGTGCTTCGCCCGGAAGCCGTCGCGAAGGGTCATGTCATGCCCGCGAATCACGCCGGAGATCCGTACCGAAGCGCCCGTGTCGCTCGTCTTGTCCATATGCTGTCCCTGCCATTGACTTTGGTATGAACGACAGCATACCGACCGGACTCGCCGTGGAATATAGGCGCTTCGGTAACTTCAAGTTGCGCGGACGGAACAATCGCAGTGCGCGACGGCGTGATACCCGGTCAGTCGTCGACCGTGAACGTGCCGGTGGACGGCGCCTGATCGAATTTCATCGCTATCGGTGCTTTTCCGTTGTAACGCGGCCACGACGGCAGCCGGTCGCCGTTGGGGTCTCCGGTTTCGGTAAAGCGCAGAACGGCGGCCTGAAAGTCCGCAGCGACTGACATCGCCTGCGGCAGATGCAGCCCGCTGAACATCGGCGCCTGCGCCCATGCCGGGAATGTACCGAACAGGAACGGAAGTTCGAAGCAGTGGCATGCGCCGACGTCCGGCATCGCGGACGCGTACCTGAACTCGTAGACGAAACAGTCGCCGCCTGCGCTCGACAGCCCGCGAGCGAGGCGCTGGGTTGGCTCACGGAAAATCGCGTCGGATACCGCGCGGTTCAGGTGATCGTAATTTCGCAGTTCGGGCGCGCGGCGACGGCGCAACGCCAGCCGTTGCGCGCCGTGGTGACCGAAGCACGCCTGATAACGGGCCAGCGTGTCGGCGTCGTTCGCCTCCTTGACACGGTTGTCGTGCGAGAAGAACGCACCCATCTCGTCGGGCAGCGTGCCGATCAGCAGTCGGAGCGCCGGTCCTCTGGCGGCGAGTGTGCCGATGAGATCTTCCGGGAGCGCGTCTGAAATCGTGGGAAGAAAGGTGGGTGGAATATCGGCGAAGACGGGGTTGGTGCGCGCCAGGCCAGCCTGAGCGTCGAGCAATGCGGCTGTCGGCAATTGACGAAGGGTGCCGAGGTCGGCGGGGACGTTCAGCATCGCGCAGAACTGCCGGCCGAGTGATTCAGCGTCGTCCGGTGTCTGTGGCGCGATCGACCCGGGCAGACTGAGTAGGATCGCTTGGGAGAACAGATCCCGGGAGAGGGGAGAACTCGCCAGCGCGGCCGTGTACCACGCACCGGCCGATTGTCCGCAAACCGTGATGCGCGACGCGTCCCCGCCGAACGCCCCGATGTTGCGGCCGACCCATTGCAGCGCAGCGATGAGATCGTGCAGCGCCATGCTGCCGGGCGTCTGTCCGGGCAGGTAGAGATTGCCGAGCGCGCCGAGCCGATAGTTCACACTGACCACGACCGCACGCGCGCTGCGCGCAAGCGCGTCGCCGTGATACCAATCCAGCGGCGCACCGCCGGTCAGCCAGCCGCCGCCGTGTATCCAGACCAGTACAGGGAGTGCGTTGTTCGCGCCGGTGCGTGAAGTCGGCGTCCAGACGTTGAGGGTGAACGCGTCTTCCGACTGGTGTGAAAAGCCCTGCGTGTCGCCCATGACGGCGCTCAGCCGACTAGGGGCCTGCGGGAAGACGGGGCCGGGGCGCGTCGCGTCCCGCACGCCTTGCCAGCGTTGCGGCGCACTAGGCAGCGCGAATCTTTGCGCCGTGCCGTAGGGGATATCGAAGAAGGCGTCGACGCCATGGTGCGTCGCGCCGGCCAGTTCACCGCTGTCGCAGATGGCGCGCGGCGGGTTCGGGAGCTGAGATGTCATGTCGATGGTGACGGACTAGTGGGCGTTGCGGCCCGTGGGGTGTTCCGTGCCGAGCGATTTGGCCGGATGTGCGCGCGACGCGGCGGGCGTGTTGGATAGGCCCGCGCCGATGCCGCCTGTGGCGCGCGCCATGGCGGGGCGCATGCCGATCATTGCGAGGCAGGCGACGAGCAAGGGTGCGGCCAGAGACAGACAGACGATTGCGAACGATGCGTGCGACGACACGATCAGGCCGATCAGCATCGAGCCGACGATCGAGCCCAGACGTCCGATGGCCAGCGTCCACCCCCCGCCCGACGCGCGCAACGCTGTCGGATAGAAAATCCCCGAAATCGTGTTGATGCAGATGAGCGGGCCGCCGACCGTCATGCCGCTCAGGAAGACCATCGCGGGATAGCCGGGACGACCCTGAAGTGCGCCGAGCGCAACGATCAGGGCGACACCGGCGCCGAAGGCCACAGCCACGACCGTCGCCACGTTGATGCGGCGCACGGCCCATGCGAACAGCACGGCACCGCCCAGCGCGCCGAACTGAAACATTGCAGAGAGTTGCGACGCCACGGCAATGCTCAGACCGGTGTTCTTGAGGTAAGTGGGCAACCAGCTACCGACAAGAAAGAAGACCAGATAGCCGCAGAACTCGGCGGCCCAGATCAGCAGGGTGCCAGTGCGCAGGTCCTGCGAGAGAACGCCGCCACGCACGTGACGCGGCGGATCGGTCCTCCCGGTGCGGTTCGCACTGTCCAGCGTCAGACCACGCGTGTCGAGATCGGGGAAGATCGTCTGCATGGTGCGACGGATGGCGCCGTCGCCGCATCCCCTGACCAGCATGTGACGGGGCGACTCCGGAACGCGTGCGACGAACCCGAGCAGCACGAGCAGCGGCGCGACGCCGCTGAGCATCAGCATGCCGCGCCAGCCGACGCTGTCGATCAGCGACGCGGTAGCAAACCCTGCGGACGCCGCACCGAAGAGGAAACCGCAGAACGTTGCCGCGAGCATCGAGGCCCGCGCCTTGTCCGAGCAATACTCCGCGACCAGTGCTGACATGACGGGCATGGCGGCACCGACGCCGCATCCCGTCGCAAAGCGCCAGACGACGAGTTGCATGACCGATGCGGATTGCGCCGAGCCAAGGCTCGTCAATGCGAACCAGGCGATGGCGGCAGCGCCGACCCATTTGCGTCCGTACCTGTCGGCCAGCGTACCCCCAGCGATGGAACCGAGCAGAATCCCGGCGAGACCGGTACCGACGAGCGGCGCCAGCGCGCTGGGCGGGAGTGCCCACTGCGCCGAGATGGCAGGGGCGACGAAGCCGATCACCGTCGTATCGAATCCTTCCAGCGCGGTCACCAGAAAGCACATCGCGAACACCGTCCACTGGCGTGCGCCGAACGCGCGGGAATTGAAAACGTCGTGGATCGACTGCGGGGGAAAAACCACTTCACTCATACCTTTCTCCGTCAAACCACCGGCGGCGGCTGTTCGAGCCGTCGCACAACGCCGCCGGCGCTCATGAGTTCAGAAACGATGTCGAACGCCGACACGCACCGCCAATTGCGTCGGCGTGGACGATGGCGCGGGAATATAGGTGATGGCGGCCACGGGCGCCGCGCCGCCGGCTTTCAGATAGGCGCACGACAGATACACGTCAGTGCGTTTCGAGAGCAGGTAATCCGCATTCAGATCGATGGCCCGGTAGTTCGGTATCGCACCGGTCGCGTCGAGCTTGCCGTGCGTGTAGACGAACGCCGCGCCGAGCGACAGATCGGGACGTGGCACCCAACCCACATTCACCTCGTAGTTATCGAACGACACGTCGGCGTTGTTGAAGCCATTGGCAAAACGGGTGGTCGTGTATTCGGCGCCCAGCGTGACGTCGCCCAGCTTGTACGACCCGCCTGCGCCGATCACGCGCCAGCTCGTCGCCGACGGCACGTAGGCGGAATAGATGACGTTTTTCGGTGCGAGATTGTCGAACCCGGCTTGCAATGGGTTCTTCATGTAGAGATACGCGGCGGCAAGATAGATCGGTCCCTCGCTGTAGCTCGCCCCGACAGACGAGGTACTTTGTGTCGAGACCGAACCCGGCTGACCGCCGAAGCCGTAGAGACCGGCAAACGTTACGCCGTGAACGGTGGGGCTGGTGTACTTGACCGAGTTGTTGATGCGCACGCTACCGCTGGTGTTGTCGACGTCGCCCGCATGAGCGAAGTAGATGCCCCATTGCAGACTGGCGTCGACACGCGCGAGCATGTCGACGATTTCATCGTACTGCCGGCCCAGGGTGACGGTGCCGTATGGCGACGAGACGCCCACAAAGGCCTGACGTCCGAACAGACGGCCGTTGTTCGCGAGGGTGCCGCTCGACGGGTCGAAACCGTTTTCCAGGACGAAGACCGAACGATAACCGCCACCAAGATCTTCCGTGCCGCGAAAGCCGAAGCGCGACGCGGAGGCCTCGCCGCTTTGCACTTGCCAGGCGGCGCCGCCGTTCTGATTGTTGGTGTAGGTGATGCCTTCGTCGATGATGCCGTACAGCGTGACAGAACTTTGCGCGTGGCTGGTCAGTGACGTTGTTGCCAACGTCGCGCAGAGCAGCGCGAGCGCCCAATCGCTTTTCATCCCTTCCTCTCCATCCTTGTCGATCCCTGTGAAAGGCCCACTCGATGTGCGGCTGCGGTGGGGTTGGATCGACTGTAGATTTCAGGAAGGGGAAAGAATAATGAATTGTGGCGCGCGCCACTTAACCAATCCGGTAAGCGATGCCACGGGTCACGCGGCGGTACCTTCCGCTTCGGCCGACAAGGCGTTGACGAACGTGTCGCGCAGCCGGTCGACGATGCGCTCGCTTCGCCAGATCGCGATCAGGGGACCCACGCTGATGGGCAGGTCGAAGGGGACGATGGCCAGCGATTCGGCTCGCACATGTTCCAGTGCTGTGCAACTCGGCATGAGCATGACGGCATCGGTGTTCTGCACGAAGCGGGTGTTCAGCGGGATCACCAGCGAGGAGATGGGTGTGTCGCGAAAGCGCAGTCCGCAGGCCGCCAGTTCCATCTCAAGCTGTAGACGCACAATATTGCGCTCGGGCGGCAGAATCCATGGATATTGCACGAGATCGTCGAAGCCGATCGCCCCTAGCGTCAGCACCGGATGATCGTTGCGCACCACGGCGACGATACGGTCGGCGCAAAGGCCTTTCACTGTGTGATGTGCCTGCTGACTGGCGAACGGATAGCGACCGACCACGATGTCGAGGCCGCCGCCGTCGAGTTTGGGCATGAGGTCTTCCATGTTGCCGTCTTCGACCGTGAGCAGGATGCCACGCGAGGAGGCCTGCAAACGACTGAGTGCGCGCATGAACGGTGTCCACTGAGAGATCAGTGAGAAGACGCCGACGCGCAGTTTGCCGGCGTCTCCCCGTTTGATGGCGGACAACGCATCGTGCATGCGGTCCATGTCGGCAAGAACGTTGCGCCCGTACTGAATCAGCGCATCGCCCGCAGGCGTGGCCCGGGTGCCGAACGGTGTCCGGTCGAACAGGCGCTCGCCCACGACATCTTCGACGTCCGACAGCGCCTTGGAAATGGCGGGCTGAGAGATGTTGAGTACCTGGGCTGCGCGCAACAGATTGCCCATGTCGGCAATGGCGAGCACAACCTGGATATGACGAATCTTGAGACGAGTACGGAGCGGGTTCATGGTCGCCGGCCCTTCTGAATGGACCGTTCAAGAATGGCAAACTTCCGGCGAACGCGCTATCCGTCAAAATCCCGTGCGCTGCCACTGGCTCGCGAACGCGAAGAGCCGATCTTCCCGCCCCGGTGGGGCGATCACCTGAATCGCAGTGCTCAGACTGCCCATGCCCGGCATGCCGGGCGGGGCGGCCGTCGCGGGCACGGTCATCACGGGGAATCCTGTCAGCGAGAACGGCCGGGTGAACAGGCCGAGCGCATCGGGCACCGATAGCTCCCGGCCATCGAGCCTGCAAGTCGACTGTCCCTTGACGACACCGTTGACCGGAGCGACGGGCGCAACGATCACGTCGACGCCCGCGGTTTCGAATTGCGCTGCCACTTGCTGTCGCACGGCATGCTGAGTCGCGCGTGCGCGCTGATAGGTGGACGACGAAATGGCCATGGCTGCGCGCAAGCGTCGGGTGACGGCCTCGCCATAGCGATCCGGCATGGTTGCCAATCGCGCGCGATGCTGCTGCGCGGCTTCGAATCCCGTGATGACGGAAGCCGTCTCCAGACATGCGAGTGGGTCGGGCAGCGCGACGTCTGGCGTGTCGGCGGCGCTTTGCCGCAGGGCGTCGAACGCATGACGGACCATGTCGCTGGCTAGCCGTCGATACGGCCCGCTGGCCCATCCGATGCGTACGTCGCCCCAGAGCGTTTGCAAGGGAGGCGGTGCGTGCCCGGGGGCCAGCGCGAGCCAGACGCGTGCGAGCATGTCGAGGGAGCTGGCGAGAACGCCGGCGTGGTCGAGACTTGGGGCGAGCGCAAAACAACCGTCCAGCGACAGGGCGCCATGCGTGGGTTTCAGGCCGAAGATCCGGCAGAGCGCCGCAGGCACACGAATCGATCCGTTCGTATCGGTGCCGATGGCGAAGGGTACGATGTCCGCGGCGACGGCCGCCGCCGAACCGCTCGACGATCCGCCCGTGTAGCACGACGGTGCGGCCGGATTGACGACCGCGCCGTGATGCGGGTTGTCGCCGAGGAAGCCATAGGCGTATTCGTCCATATGCGCAGCACCGACGAGGATGGCCCCCGCGCGGGATAACATCTGCACGAGAGCGGCGTCGTGTCGTGATGGTGTGGCGATCGTCGGATGCGTCGGAAGCGTTGGGCGTGTTGGGTAGGGTCCACCGGCCAGCGTCACGATGCCCGCGATGTCAAAGGCGTTCTTCGCGACGTAAGGCACGCCGGCCAACGGCAGCCCGCTGCCGGAAACGGTCGAGTCCAGCGCCCCGGCGTCGCGCAGCGCGCGGGCGGCGGTGACGTCCGACAGGCAGTGCCACCGGTCGGCCAGTGCGCGTTCGAGGGCCGCTTCGGCGTGCCGCGTGAAGGTCATGTCCGAAGGGGGCGATGCCGACGATGCCCCCGTGCGACACGGCACTGACGGCGCCGACGTCACTGACCTTCCACCGTTTTTGGCGCGTGCTCGGGAAACCACTGCGCGCGCCGCATGCGCGTGATGGTGACCGACGCATACAAACCCGCCTGACGGAACGGCTCGTTGAGCGAGAACTGTTCGGCTTGCTCGCGTCGATCGACATTCAGGATGAGGGTGCTGCCCACGCGCGTTTGCCCGTCTTCCGCCAGCATCGCGCCGCCTATCACGATGAGATCGGTGTGCCGTGCGAGATAGGCCAGATGCGCGTCCTTGTGCGCGCTGCGAATCGCGTGCGAGACGCTCGGGTCATCGCGGCAATAGAGGATGTAGAGCATGGCGTTACTTCCAGTCGTCGCCGTCCCATTGGGGGACGGTCGTGGGGTCGGGCAGGGTGGTGCCGCATTGTTTGCAGGTGCGCAGATGCTCGTCGGCATTGAACTGCTGGACGTACTGCTTGAGGCTGGTTTCGATGTCTTCGCACCAGAAGTACACGCTGTGCAGCATGTTGCCGCAGTGCTCGCAGAACCAGGCGATGCCGTCTTCTTCACCGGCTTTTCGCGGACGCTCGATGACCACGCCCACGCTACCCGGCGGGCGGCGCGGCGAATGGAAAACATGCTTCGGCAGATGGAAGATTTCGCCTTCGTTGATGCGATGTCGCACGACGCGGCCGTCTTCCACCGTATCGACGAAGATGTGCCCGCGAAGCTGATAGAAGATTTCGTCCCACGGATCGATGTGGAAGTCGTTGCGGGCGTTCGGGCCTTTGATGACCTGAAAGATGAAGTCGGTGTCCTTGAACACTTCGCGATTGCCGATCGCGCCGAGCGATGTCGGAAGGTGCTGTTCGGTCCATTGACCCAGATGGAAAGCGTCCGGAATTTTCATGTCTCTTCTCCTGCGGATGGGGATTGGGGGATGGAAGCGGCGCCCGGTCAGGCGCGTTCGAGCAGATCGCCGCGATAGGCGCGCAACAGCAGGGCTTCGACGTCGGTAACCGCAACGGGCCGGGGATTGGCAACGGGGGCGGCGAGGACTCTGCGGGCAACGTCGGGAATGTCCTGCCTGCGCAATCCAATGGCCTGCAACGACGCCGGCGCGCCGTGCGCTGAGGCAAACGATGCAAGGGCGGGCGCGAACGACAGCCCGTCGAACCGTTCGTCGAGTTGTTTGAGCGCGGGCACGTGATGCCGGTTGAAGCCGATCACATAGGGCAGCAAGGTGGTGTGCACGCTCGCGTGCGGGAGGTTGTAGGTGCCGCCGAGTACGTGGCAGATCCGGTGGTGCAGGCCCATGCCGACCTGCGACAGTGCTTCGCCGCACAGCCATGCGCCGGCGAGACATTGCTCGGCGGCGTCGTGTTTGTCGGCGAACGACGCCCAGGAACGCAATCCCTGAATCATTCGCGCGATGCCGGCGTTGGCAATCGCTTGCGTGAAGGGATTGGCTTCCGGTGCGTAGAGGGCTTCGATGGCGTGTGCTACGGCGTTTATCCCGCTACAGATCGCTTGCGCGAGCGGCAGACTTTGGATCAGCGTACTGTCATAGATGACGGCGCGTGGCAGCACTGCCGGATCGCGCACCGTCTGTTTGGTGCCATCCACCGTCAGACCGAAGTTCCACGTGACTTCCGATCCGGAAAAGTTCGTCGGCACGGCAAATACCGGCAGCCCGAGTCGCTGCCCGATGGCCTTGGCGGTATCCAGCGCGGTGCCGCCGCCGAACGCGACGAGGCTGTCGGCGGCAAGACGCTGTGCAGCGTCGACACCTGCGTCCACACTCGGCAGCGGAACATGTTCGAGCGCGCCGGTGAAGGCGCCCGCGCACCGGGTCGTCAACGCCGGGGTGACGAGGCGGGTAAACCGGTCGCGGCTCCGGGCGGACGATGTGACCAGCAGGAACCGGGCTGCGCTGGCGTCGTCGAGTACGTTGGCCAGTGCCTGACCGTCGCGCCATCCCCAGACGACACGATGGGCCTTGAGATCGAGCAAGAATCCGGTGGCTGGCGCGTTGCGAACATCAGCGTCCATACGTCCACCCCCATTGCTCGATGGAGACGATGGCGAACAGTCCCGCGCGGAAAAACGGCTCGTTCGTCAGCCATGCGTCGATCTGGGGGCGGGCGTCGGCCTCCAGTACGAGACAGGTTCCGATGACCCGTCCGGCATCGTCCAACAGCGGGCCGCCGTGGCGCATCCTCACGGCATCGGCGCGCCGGACGTATTCGCGGTGGGCCGCGAGTTGCTGTTCGCGCAGCTTCTCCAGACTGGCGTGGTCGATCCCTCGAAAGACAAAGTACTGCCGCTCCACCGAAACCTCCTCATCCGAACTGACTGACGCCCGGGGCCGCAAGCGGCGCTCATGTCCGGGCGATGGCGATGAGTCCAGTATCGTGACCGTCGTCGTGCAAGTCGAATGAAAAGGTCGGCGGGCCGCTTGCCGGTTTGGTTAAGTGACTGGCAAGCGGCTGGCGGTGCGGGACGCTCAGAACCGGTAGCTCATCACCAGTTCGGCGCGGCGGTCGTTGCCCAGCAGCCATTGGGTCGCGTTGTAGTAGGCCGTCTGCACGTAATGCCGGTTGAAGACGTTGTAGATGCGGCCGGTGAGCGTGAGCTCACGCCGCGGCTTCCAGGCGAGCGCCAGGTCGACCGTCGTGTAGGACGGTAGCGTCAGCGTGTTCGCCGTATCGGCGTAGCGTTTGCCCACGTACTTCAGTCCGCCGCTCGCCCTCCACGCCTGCGCGAAACGCCAGCTCATCCACAGGTTTGCCATCTGCTGAGGCACGTTGACCGGGATATTGCCTGCCCGCGAGACGGACACGCCCCCGACGCTTTCGTCGAACTGATCGTACTTGGCGCGAAGCCACGTGCCGTTCGCATCGATGCGAACGTCGCGGGACAGTTGCGCGCCGAGCGTCAGTTCCACGCCACGCGACGATTGCTGACCGACCTGCAAACTAAGCGACGGATTGAGCGGGTCCACCGACAGCAGGTTGTTCTTCACGATGCGATAGACCGAGAGCGTGCCGTCGACACGGCCGTCGAGCCAGTCCTGCTTCACCCCCAGTTCGATCTGCTTGCCGGTGGCGAGATCGAATTTCGCCTTGGCGGGCGTGAGCATCAGCAGCGAGCTGACCGGATCGGCTGCGACCGAGTACTGACCGTACACCGTCGTATTGGCCGTGACGTCATAGACGGTGCCGACACGCCAGCCCGTGTAGCCGAGGTCTTTCGAGAACGCGCTGCCTGCAATGAGATCGTCGCGGTGGATGCTGGCATGGTCATAGCGCACGCCGCCGATCACTGACCAGCGCGACGTGACCTTCAGGCGGTTCTCCGCAAAGATCGCGTACTGATTTGCCTGCGACCGGTACTTCGGATAAGTGCCCGCGACATTCACGAAACTGCCCGGGTCCGGGTTGTAGAGATCGACGAGCGACGTGCCGGCGTACGGCGAATTGTTCGTGTGCTGGAATGTCGTGTGGTTGAACTCGAAACCCGTCGAGACGGTGTTTTCCATGCCGAACAGATGGCCCTTGAGCGTGGCGGTCGTCACGTTGCCGATCTGCTCCTGGTCATGGAGGATCTCGGTGTAACTGCTGCGCTGAACCAGACCGGACGACGGCACGTAGTTGTAATACTCGGCGTCTTTCCAGTGCCGTTTGCTCTTCATGCGGTAGAGCGTGCTGGTGATGGTGATGTCGTCCGTCGGGCGCCATGACGCCGCCAGCGTCGCCCAGCTGTCGCGGTAGGTGATGAGCGAATCGCCCACGTTGTAGTTCTTCTGGTACGTGGCGGGATCGAGACGGCCTCCCACGAGCGGCACGCCGAAGTACTGCATCGGATGCTGGTTGCCTTCGGCCAGCGACGCCGTTACCGAGAAGCGCGGCGTGACGTCGTATTTGATCGCAGCGGAGAACGACGCGTTGTGCGAGTTACCCCGGTCAACCCAGTTATTGGAGCTGTTGGCGCTTGCGTCGAACCGGTAGGAGAGCTTGTCGGTGATCGCGCCGCCGCTGCCGAACGCTGCCCGGCCGGTCTTTTCCGTACCGATGCCCAACTGGATCTCGTTTTCGATCGGGCCCTGCTCGGGCTTCTTCGGAACGATGTTGACGACGCCGCCAATGGCGCCTTCACCGTAGATGACCGACGCAGGGCCGCGCAGGACTTCGATGCGATCGACCGACCAGGTGTCGAACGGGAAGGTCACGCCGATGGCGCCGTACGGCCGGACCCCGTCGTAGAGCTGCGTGACGGAGGCGCTGCCCACGAAGCCCCGCGCACCGAGTTCCGAGCCGCCGTTGCCGGGGTGGGGCGACGCATTGATGCCGGTCGCGCGGCTCACGGCGTCGATGATGCTGGCGTCGCCGCGCTCCACCAGTTGCTGACGGTCGATGACTTCGACGCTAGCAGGCGTCTCCTTGATCGACAGGCCGAGACGGCTGCCGGTCTGCACCGTTTCGTCGAGTGGTTTGACGGTATCGGCCTGCACCTGCGTGGCAGGGAGCTGGACGTTTTGCGAAGTGTTGCCGGGGTTGCTGCTGGTTGTGGTGCCGTCGGCGGCGTGCGCGAAGGCGCACAGCGAGCCAATGGCCGCCGCGACGGCGGTGCGCACTGGGAATGACGTTTTCATGACGCGTCTGATGTTGTCGTTATCGTTGTCGGGGCACGCGCGAGCGTCACCAATGCGGTCGGGCGCAGGCGCGTGCAGGCCGTCGCCCTTTCCGGGGCGCCAGCGGGATTCGAGGTAATTCGAGAAGGTGTTGCGGCAAGGTCGGACGCCCCCGGATGCGCACGCACGTGTCCGTACGAGCCCATCGGGCGCGATGGACTACGGACAGCGGCGAGCCATCAGGCATGCGAACGACCGAAGCCGATCAGCGCAACATCAGAGCGAAGGCGGGGCGCGTGAAGGCGGTGTGAGGCGCAGCGGTGCGCCGACGACCGTCAGCGCGGGGGATGGGGTGAGCCGGATGCCCCCGACGCGAATATCGGCGAGCGTGAGCGACGCCGAGGGCAGTGGCGGGCTGTGGGCAAGCAGCGAACAGTAGCCGCAGGCGGCGCTGGCCGCATGAGATATCGGCGTGTGTCGGCCCTGAGCGGCCGCTTCGTCGAGGCTGGTACAGAAGGCGCTCGACAGCGCGTCGTCGATGGACGACGGATGCGTGCGCAGATACTGGCTGATCAGCGGCGCGCAAAGCAGCATCCACATGGCGGCGAGGCCGATCCATGCGATGCGTTTGCTGCGTGACCATACCGGCATGTTCAGGGCGCGCGGCGGCAAGCCGCGTTCGTGAAGGCGAGCCCGGATGCTATCACGCGACCCCGCCCGTCAATTTGTCATCGCGGTCAAATTCGCGATGAATGCGACGCCTTGCGGCAATTTGTCGCGATGACGAGGAGACCGGAGAAGGGGGGTTACGTCGACGTGGAAAACGCCCGCCATTGATTCAGATGGCGGTAGACGACCGCGCAAAGCGCTTCGGCGTCGCGTTTGCGCAGTGCATCGAGCATCGCAAGGTGATCGGCATTGCTCGCCCGCAACGACGCGACGGTGTCCCACGTGCCGGTACGTCCCGGGATGCCGCGTTCACGATTCTGACGAATTTCTTCGGCGAGCAGCGGATTGCCCGCCATCGCATAAAACGATTCGTGCAACTGGAAGTTGATGACGCGAAGCTCCTCGCGACTCTTGTTTTCGATGGCGGCATCGAAGTCGTTGACGTGCACGGCGAACGCCTCGATCTGATCGGCCGTGGCACGAACGACGATCAGGCGGCTCGCGGCCAGTTCCATGATGGTGCGCACTTCGTACAACTGATCGCGCTGGATCGACGACTGGCTGGCAATGCGATATCCCCGGTTCGGCATGTGCTCCAGCAAACCGCGCACCGCCAACTCGTTAAGCGCCATGCGCACTTCAAACCGGTTGGCCCCGTAGCGTTGCTCGACGTCCGACTGCTTGAGCCAGTCGCCGGGGAAGTACTTGCCCGCGAAAAGATCGCTCCGGATTTCGCGGCTGAGATCGTTCAGGGAATCAAAGGTCAGTGGGGTGGTTTCCATGCGCCGGGAGTCGCCAATTTTGTGCGCGAAGTATATCACTGGGTCTTGATGATATCGCTCGCCGGTTTGGGCTGATGAACCGCGTCTGCCGCGAGCTTTGCGATCTGGGCTCCGGCTTCGGCGGCTTGTCGCAGGAAGGCGGAATCACAGCCGATGGTGACGAACGAGTAGCCCCGGGCATACGCCTGCGCGGGCGTCTCTCCCGGACGCAGCGCGCCGCCGAGCAAGACGCCACGGGCGAGCACCTGTTGCTCCACCTCGGTGATCGCCGCCTGCACGACGCGATGACTCATGGCGGGGCCAAACCCATGGCTCTCCGCCAGATCGAGCGGGCCGATGAAGATCATGTCGAGCACGTTTTCATCAAGGATCTCGGGCAGGGCGGCCACACCCCGGGCGCTTTCTATCATGCCGATCAGCAACAACTCGCGGCGGGCATTCGCCCGGTAGGGGGACGTATCGGTTCCCCAGCCCGCTGCCCGGCTCACCGTGTAGTGGGCGCCGCGAGCGCCGTGCGGCGGATACCACGCGGCGCTCGCCAGTCGCCGGGCTTCGCTGGCGGACTCGATGGTCGGCAGCAGCAACCCTTCGACGCCGGCGTCGAGCAGCGGTTTGATGATCGGGGCGTCGCATGACGGCACGCGCGCCAGCACCGTGGCGTCGCCCGCCGAACGGATGGCGCGTAGCTGAGCGATCGTCGTCTGCACGTCACCGGCGGTGTGTTCGTGATCGACGATGAGGGCGTCGAATCCCGCGGTGCCCAGAATTTCCGCAGTATCTGCGCCGGGAAGGAACAACCACGCACCGAAGGTCTTCCGTCCTTGCGTCAGGCTTTGCTTGAGCAGGTTTTTTCGAAACATGTCGAGATCCCTAGGGGCACATTGGCCTCTTATCGAATAGTAGCCAAAATAGTAGCCGTTATTAGTTTCCTCGTCTATGCTTGGGCGTCCCGAATGTCTTCATCAAGGAGATTTCCATGTCCTACGCTTCACCAGCTTCCTCGTCTTTTTCCGATGCTTCCGATGCGGCGATGGCGCCGCGCCATCTGCGTGTCGCTTGCGTGCAGGTCTGCGCGCGTGATAACGCCGAGGACAATGTGCTGCGCACGTTGGCGCAAATTCGTCTCGCGGCTCAGGCCGGGGCGCAATTCGTGGCGCTGCCCGAGGCCGTCGACTATCTCGATGCCGATTTCGAGCGCACGAGGGCGTATGCCCGGCCAGAGTCGTCGCACGCCGCGCTGGCAGCGTTTTCCGCTATCGCGAAGTCATTGCGTCTCTGGTTGCTCGTCGGCTCGCTGACCGTGCGCGATGACGATGGCGAACTCGTCAATCGCAGCTTCCTGCTCTCGCCGGACGGCGAAACGGTGTGCCGTTACGACAAGATCCATTTGTTCGACGCACTACCCGGATCGTCCAGCTTCACCGAGTCGCGGCTGTACAAGCGGGGGCAGCATGCGCGTGTGCATGACACGCCGTGGGGCGCGCTCGGGCTATCGATTTGCTACGACGTGCGTTTCCCGCATCTCTTCCGGGGGCTGGCGCAAGCCGGGGCGTCGATGATAGCGATGCCTGCGGCGTTCATGAAAGTGACCGGCGAGGCGCATTGGCATGTGCTCGTGCGGGCGCGCGCCATCGAGACGGGATGCTTCGTGATCGCGCCAGCGCAGTGCGGTCATCACTATGGCGAGCGCTACAGCTTCGGCCACTCGCTGATCGTCGATCCCTGGGGCACGGTGCTCGCGGACGGGGGGGAGTCGCCTGGAATCGTCATAGCAGATATCGATCTGGAGCTCGTTGCGCAGGCGCGCACCCGTATCCCCAGCCTGCATCAGGATCGGGAGGTGGTCTGGGGAGCGCAGGCATGACGCATCGTCACGAATCGGTCCGTATCCGCCTGACGCAAGGGCATGAGGGGCATGAGGGGCATGAGGGGCATGAGGGGCATGAGGGGTATGAGGTGCAGGCGTACGTGGACGGGGATCTCGCGCGTGCGGGCGAGCGCGTCTTGCTCGCGCTCAACGGCGGCCCCGGGCTGCCCTGCGACTATCTGCGCGAGCCGCATCAATGGCTGCTCGACGAAGGTTTCGCGCTGGTGTGTTTCGATCAGTTGGGGTGCGGGCGCTCGGATCGTCCGGACGACCCGGCGCTATGGACATTGGCGCGGTATGTCGACGAAGTCGAACAGGTGCGCACGGCGTTGGGTATCGAGCGCTTTGCCCTGCTGGGGCATTCGTGGGGGACGTGGCTCGGCACGGAGTACTGCCTGACGCATCCGTCGCGGGTAAGCCGCTACATCATTGCCGATGGGGCCTGCGACATACCGCAGCTTCGTGGAGAACTCGAACGGTTGCGGGCCGCGCTCGGTCCGGAGACGGTGGCGATGATGCGTGCGCACGAAGTGGCGGGAACGCTGACCCACCCCGAATATGTGGCTGCGGTGACATTGCTCAACTATCGGCACGTCTGTCGTCTGAAAGATTGGCCCGACGCACTTACGCGCTCGCTCGCGCAATGGAACGACGGTCCGCGCGGGCCGTATTGCACGATGCAGGGCCCGAACGAGTTCACGTACACGGGGAATATGCGCGAGTGGAACCGCGTGCCGGACATGAAAGACATTGCCGTGCCGACGCTGGTCGTTTGCGGGGAGCATGACGAACTGACACCGACGTGTTCGCGTGCGATGTTCGACGCCTTGCCCGATGCGCGACTGTCGGTCATTCCCGAGGCGTCGCACATGCCGTTTTACGAAACACCGGAGCGCTATCGCTCGATCCTGCGGGCGTTCTTGCTGGGGACTTAGGGCACGGCGGGCACTGCGGCCGCCCGACGCGATGTCGGCGGCCGCCATGTCCCGTTCAGACGGCCTGCGGCGTCAGCGACGCGAAGAAGCGTTGCGCCGCGTCGACCAGCGGCGCCATCTCGTGGCGCACGCCGTCGAGCGCTTCATAGCGCACATTGGCATTGACCTCCTGAAGCGCATCGCGCAGACGCTGCAAGCGCGCGACACGTGTGCTGCCGAGGGCGTCGGCACCCGGCATCCAGTGAGGATGCGTCGGCCCCTGGATCATCCCCTTGGGATTCGTATCTTCCGCGCCGACCGCCAGATGCAGCGCAATGCGCCCGAGCGCATGCCATTCGACGGGGTGCCCGAAGCGCGCCTCGAAATCCTGCACACCGATCCACCACGGCTGCGTTGCGTCGGGCAGGGTGATGCCGCCGGGCGCGGCGATGGACGCGGCGCGCACGCGTGGCGCGTGACCGTAGAGAAATCGATGCGCGAAATGTGCGCCGCCCGAGAATCCGAAGACGAGCGATTCGTCGGCCTGTACCCCATAGGCAGCAGCCACCTCGTCGAGCATGTCGCAGGCGATGAGGTCGTAACGCATCTCGCCGTGCACCAGATACTTGTAGGCGTCGATGTCGCCGTCGTCGCTCAGGTCTGCCGGAAACAACGGCGCGACCACGATGTAGTTTTCCTGCTCGGCGAACGTTGCGAACAAGTCGCGCAAACGCTGGTTCGCGCGTTCGGTGCCATGAACGGCGAGCAACAATCGGCATGGCGGACGGCCTGCATCGGCATAGTCTCGCGGGACATACAGGCAATAAGAGAAGCGCGGATCCATTCGGCACGAGAACGACATCGTCGCGCCAACGTGATAGGCGGTGAGCTTCACGAACACAGGTCCTTTGACGAAAGGGAGGTCAGAAGCCGGGGCGCCGGTCGCCGTCAGACGACACGTATTAGGGATACCCCGGAGGTAAACAACGTTATTGATCGGTTGTGAGTGTATCTTAAATTGGCTACTATTTGACATCAAGCTGATCGTGAGATCTTGTGGCAGCGATCAGGCAACTCGTAAGCCAAGTGATTGGCGTGACTGGAGGCGTATTTGGAAACGAAATCCGAACATGGCGCGGGCCATCTCGTGGCGAACACCTCGCGCAGACGTGTGCTCGGCGTTGGGGTGGCCGGCGCGCTGGCGTGTCTGACGGGCGGTACGGCGTCCGCCTTGGCGGCACCGGCCTCGCAGGACATGGAGGCGCGCGCCCGTGGTGAGCAGGGCGTGCTGATCTACTCGAATCTGTCGAACGCCAACATGGCGCCGTTTCTCGCGGGCCTGAAGGCGAAGTACCCGTGGCTCAAGGTCGAAGCGCTGCACCTCGGCCCCGCCGAAGTGTTCGAGCGCTACTACAGCGAGTCTTCGGTCGGCCGCCGCAGCGCAGATCTCATCATCACGGCGGCGCCCGACGCCTGGCTGCGTTTTCACGAAAAGGACGGCATCGAACCTTTTGCTGCGAGCGAGTCGGCGGTCTTGCCGGCGTGGAGCAAACCCTTGCCCGGGCTCTACACGTTCTCGACCGATCCGCTGGTCATCGTCTACAACAAGTTGTTACTGCCGGCGGACAAGCGACCGCAGTCGCTGGCCGATCTGGCGCGCCTGTCCAGTCAGTTTCCCGGTCTCTTCAACCGGCGTATCACGACGTATGACGCTGCCAAGCACGCGTTCGCCTATGTCTTGCAGTGGACTTACGCCCGTGAGCGCGGTTGGCCCGCACTGGAGAAGGTGGCCCGTGCGACGCAACTGGAGAGCAGCGGGGCGACGATGATCGAGAAGGTGACGACGGGCGAATACGCGGTCGTGTACTTCGCGTCGGGGGCGACATTCTTCGAGCGCCTGCGTCAGGAAAACCGGGGCGACATTCTTGGCTGGACGCTCATCAAGGACGGCACGCCGCTCATGCCGCGCGGCATGGCCATCACACGCAAATCGCAGAACAAGGCGTCGGCGGGACTGGTCATGAACTGGCTGTTGTCGCATGACGGGCAGGTCAACATTGCGAAGGGCGGTCTGGTGCCCTACCGCAGCGATGTGAAGCCTGCCGAAGTGCCCGTCATCACGTATTCGCAAATCCTCGAACAACTCGGGCCGAAGAACGTGATCCAGATCGGATACTCGCCGGACATGCTGCGCGAGCAGGCGGGTTTCGTCGCCAAATGGCAGGCCACCTTCAACGGCGGGAGGAAGTAAGCATGGCTTTGCTTTCCAGTGCGTGGCCGGCCACACCGAGCAAGCGCGGATTCCGTGCCGAGCGGTGGGTGCCGCGATGGGTGTTCCTCGCCACGCTGCTGCTCGTTGCCACGCCGCTCTGTCTCGTTCTGTACCAGTCGTTGAGCGATCGACCGCTTTACGACGGCGGCGGGGCGCTGACCGTGCGCAATTACGTCGACCTGCTCACGAGTCGGGCGTTCCTGTCGGCGGCGGGCAACTCGTTCATGCTCGCGATCGTGTCGACGCTCGTGGCTACGGTGGTCGGTGTGTTCGGGGCGTTCTGCTTCACCCGTCTCGAGATGCCGGGCGTGCGTTGGCTGCGTGGCGTGATGGCGCTGCCCGTCTACCTCTCGCAACTGGTGCTGGCATTCGGGTGGTACGTGCTTTATGGCCCGTCCGGCTATATCACGCTGGCCGTGCAACGATGGTTGTCCGACACGCCATGGAATCTGTACTCCATTCTCGGCATGGGGGTGCTTGCCGGGGTGTCGCAGGCGCCGTACGTGACCGTGCTGTGCTCCAGTGCGTTGTCGCTGTCCAACGGATCGCTCGAAGACGCGGCACGCTCGACCGGTGCGAAGCCCTGGCGCGTCATGCGCACGATCACGTTGCCGCTCATGCGACCGTCGATCTTCTACAGCGCGTTGCTGGCCTTCGTCGGCGGGCTGGAGCTGCTTTCGATTCCGCTGATCTTCGGCGCGCCCTCGAACCTGGAGTTCTTCACGACGTTTCTGTATCGCGAGGCGCTCGGCCAGACCACGCCCGACTATGGCCTGCTCGGGGCGGCCGCGGTCTGCATGCTGATTTGCGTGGCGGTTCTCGTGCTGATTCAACAGCGCGTGCTCGGCAATACCCAGCGCTTCGTCACGCTGCGCGGTAAGGCACAACGGCATCGGCCGCTGCGGGTGGGGAAGTGGCGTTACGGGTTGGCGATGCTCTGGTGGTGCTATCTGACGATCACGATCCTGCTGCCGATCGTCGGTCTGCTGGCGCGCTCGGCCGTGCAGTTTCTCAGTCCGCTGGTCTCGCCGCTGGCCTATCTGACGACATCCAACTACGCGCAGATTTTCACGCAGCCGGAATACTGGCATGCCATCACCAACAGCCTGTTCGTCGCAGGTATCGGCGCCGCGCTCGCCACCGCGTTCGTCGCCCTCGTCGTGCTTTGTGTGCAGCGCTCGTCGTTCCGGGCGGGGCGATGGCTCGAAGTGTTGTGTCTCGCGCCGCGCGCCGTGCCCGGCATTGTGGTGGGCATCGGGTTTCTCTGGCTCACGCTGTGGTTGCCCGGCATGGGCGTGCTGTACGGGACCCTGTGGTTGCTCATCATCGCATTCTCCATGCGTAACCTGCCGACCGCGTTCGCCGCCATGGCGCCGACGTTCATGCAGATTGGCCGCGAACTGGATCAGGCATCACGCACTTGCGGGGCGACATGGTGGCAGACATGCCGCAACGTCGTGCTGCCGCTGGGACGTCACGCCATGGCAGGCAGCTATCTGCTGCTTTTCGTGAGCTTTCTCAAGGAGTACGCGGCGGCGGTGTTTCTGGTCGCGCCGTCGAGTCAGGTGATCGGGCCGACCATGCTGCGTCTGTGGACGAATGGCGATTTCGGGCCGGTGGCGGCGCTCTCGATCGTTCAGTTGACGCTGACGTTGGTGTTGATCGCGGTGGCTCGCATCCTCAGTCGAAAGAAGGTAGGGAAATAACATGGCTGCTCTGAAAATCGAATCGTTATGCAAGCGTCACGCCGACGTAGATATCCTCAAGCAGGTCTCGCTGGAGGTGCGCGACGGAGAGTTTCTGACCTTGCTCGGGCCCAGCGGCTGCGGCAAGTCGACCACGCTGTTTTCCATCGCCGGTCTGGAGACGCCGTCTGGCGGACGCATCACGCTCGGTGACACGGTGCTTTACGACGACGCGCGACGCATCGAACTGCCGCCCGAGTCGCGTAACTGTGGATTGGTGTTCCAGTCGTACGCGCTGTGGCCGCACATGACGGTGCGCGAGAACGTGGCGTACCCGTTGAAGTTGCGCGGCGTGCGTTCGCGGGCGATGCGCGACAAGGTCGACGAGGCGCTTTCGCTCGTCGAGATGCTGCCGCTCGCACAGCGCTATCCGCACGAATTGTCGGGCGGCCAGCAGCAGCGTGTGGCGCTTGCCCGAACGCTCGTGTACGAGCCGACGTTGCTGTTGCTCGACGAGCCGCTGTCGAATCTCGATTCCACGCTGCGGCTGCGTGCCCGTGGCTGGCTGCGCGAGTTGCAGCGACGGCTGAAGATCACCACCGTCTATGTCACCCACGATCAGGACGAGGCGTTGTCGCTCAGCGACCGCATCGCGGTGATGAGTGCAGGGCGCATCGTGCAGATCGGTACGCCGCGCGAGATATATCAATCCCCGAAAAGCCCCTTCGTGGCGGACTTCGTGGGGCACAGCAACATGCTCGCGTGCACGGTGGAATCGCTCGACGCGATGGGCGAGCCGACGTTATGCCTGTCCGACGGGCAACGTTTGCAGGCAACCGGCGGTTTGCTCTCGCCGGGCGACGCCGGCCACATTGCCATTCGCGCGGATCACATGGAAATCGTGGCGGAGCGCGATCTGCGACCGGACGGGGCATCCAACGTCATTCGTGCCAGCGTGCTTCAGCGCGATTTCCTTGGGACACATATGGAATATCTGGTGGCAGCGGGCGGTTCGGAAATGCGGGTTCGCACGACGCGCGAGGTCGATGACAGCACACTGTGGCTGCGTTTGCCGCAAGAGCGCTGCATGTTGTTTCGCGCGACGACCTGAGCGCGGCGAGTCATGGCAATGAAGGCGGCGTCGACGACACGATCGGAATGACGGTCGACGCCGGATCGTTGCCGAGAGGGTATGTGCTGGCTGCGAAGGCGGCTGGCGCGTGCATGGCAGGAGATGGTTTGGTAGCAGCAGGTGCCGCATGCCTTCGTCACCGGCATCAGGGCGCCCTGTCGAGGGCGTTGGCATGCGCATTTTTCTTCTCGCTCGATCCCGCAGCTTGCTTCGGGTATTCGATTGCTTTTATCAATTAGGACTACGTATTATGAAAAAAAGATGTATCGCTGCTGGCGCTCTGCTCACGGTGAGTGGGTATGCAGCGGCGCAAAGTCAGGTGACGATATACGGGATTCTGGACAACGGCATCAACTACACGACCAATCAGGGCGGGGCGCACAATGTGCAGATGGCGGGCGGTGCGTTGAACGGGAACCGTTGGGGACTGCGAGGCACGGAGGATCTGGGTGGGGGGTTGCAGGCGATCTTCCGTCTCGAAAACGGATTCGACATTACCAACGGCAAGCTCGCGAACAACGGCCGGGAGTTCGGGCGTCAGGCATTCGTGGGCCTGTCGTCGAACCGATACGGCTCGCTGACCCTGGGCCGTCATTACGATTCGCTGGGGACGTTTCTGGGGCCGCTCGCGTCCAGTAACAAGTTGGTGGGCTTCATGAGCTCGCACCCGGGCGATGCCGATAACGTCGATTCGACGGCACGCGTGAATAGCTCAGTGCGTTTTAACAGCGCGGATTACAACGGCTTCACTTTCGGCGGGGTATACAGCTTTGGTGGTGTTGCCGGATCGATGAAGACGAATCAGATCTACAGCTTCGGCGCAAGTTATCAGAATGGACCGGTGCATTTGGGCTTCGGCTATCTGAATGCACAGAACCCGCTGAACTCGATGTACGACGGCAGCATGACGAGCCCGGTCAATCGTGGCTATTCGAGTGCACAGTCGTTGCAGGTGATCGGTGCGGGCGGTGCGTATCAGTTCGGGGCGCTCAAGCTCGGGACGCTTTACACCAATACCCAGTTCAAGGACGTTTCGTTCTCAAGCGCCACGCCGTTCAGCGGCACGGCCAGGATGAACAACTACGAATTCAACGCGCAATACACGTGGTCGAATGCAGTGGTGATTTCGGCGGCTTACACGCTCACGCGCGCGGAAAAGGCGGGTTACCAGCAATTGAGCGCGGTGTACGACTACTTTTTGTCGAAGCGCACCGACATCTACGCGCTTGCAATCTACCAGCGCGCCAGCGGCACGGATTCCACTGCCGCCGCGAGCGTCGCGCAGATTTATGGCGTGAGCGCCTCGTCGAGTAATGGGCAGGGATTGTTGCGCATCGGCATGAGACACCGGTTCTGATTGTTCGTCGGTCAGGCGCGGGGCGAACAGGGGTTGCGTCCCGCGCTCGATGATCGGTTTTGCGCAGGTATTTTAATTTCTATTTGCGTAATTTAAATTACTTTTTAATGATTGATTGCATTGTTCGTTAATAATGTTTCAATGAAATGAGGGTTTGGTGTGTTGTAAGGATTTGTTAGACTTCATCGGCGTTTTAATTGCGATGGAGACTGGCGATATGCCCCCAAGTATCGAATGTCGTACCAGCAGTAACGTGAAAGAATGCGGTTCCCGGCAGTTTCAGCAGAAACAACATTTCGATAGAGCTCTCCTCAACGATTCAACCGATTTCTCCTCGGTACCCGGTAGTTTTCATTCCCTGCAATTCTATTTCCCGAAAATCCAGACGGCGCCGGTGATCCCCGGTGCACCGCATTTTCCTTTGCGTCGCGCGATCGCAATGGCGAGTGCGGTCGTGATATTGGGCATGATGGCGCCGCCCGCTTTCTCGACAGACGGGGCCGGGGGATGCTCGGCGTCTCCCGGTGCGACGTGTACCGGTGGCACGCCCGGCGCTGCGGGCAGCCCCAACGGCGGTGCAGGCGGTAACGCCAGCGATGCCAACGGCACCGGCGGTAGCGGTGGTGGTGGCGGCGGTGTGGACACCAACGGCAATGCCGGAAATGGTGGCGCGGGTGGCGCAGGCGGCGCCAATGCCGGCGGCGGTGGCAATGGGACCGACGGTACGGCAGGCTCGGGCGCCGCGCTCTTTCCCGGTGGTGCGGGCGGTACCGGCGGCACGGGAGGCTCGGCCAATTCAACCGGACCGACGGCGAACGGCGCAGGCGGCGGCGGTGGCGGCGCGGGGGGGACCGGCGCAGTCCTGACCGCCGGTGGCACCAATACGCAGACCGTTAGCGGTGGCAACGGCGGCATCGGTGGCGGCGGCGGCGGCATGGACACCACGGGGAGCGGTGGCGGCGGCAATGGCGGCGGTGGCGGCGAAGGCGGCACGGGGGTTGTGCTGACGACGTCCGGCCAGTCGACGAACAATGCCTCTGTGGTCGGTGGCAACGGCGGTAACGGCGGCGGTGGCGGTGGCTACGGCAATGCCGGTCAACAAGGCGTCGGTCACGCGAACAATCTCATCGCCGGTAACGGCGGCAATGGCGGCGCGGGCGGCGACGCGGTCGTCTCTCTCCAGGGCGGCTCGTTCGTCAACAACGCGGGCGCGACCGTCACCGGCGGTAATGGTGGCAACGGCGGCGGCTCTGGTTCAGTCAGCGCGGCACCGGGTGTTACGCCTTACGGTGGCAGCGGCGGTAACGGGGGCGCGGGCGGTCACGGCGCGACGCTGTCCGGCGGCAGTACGGTCAACAACAGCGGCAACATCACGGGCGGTCACGGCGGCAATGGCGAGAACGGCGGCTTTGCACTGGCCACTGGTGGGCCACTCGCCGTGGCCGGCAGCGGCGGACTCGGCGGTGCGGGCGGTGTCGGCGTGCTCGTCAATGGCAGCGGTACCGTCATCAACCAGCAAAGCGGCACGATTCGCGGGGGTAACGGCGGGACAGGCGGTGGCGGCAATGCGCAGAGTCAGGTCAACACGGGCATTGGCGGCGTGATCACCGGCGGTGTCGGCGCGGATGGCGGTGCCGGTGGCGACGGCGTGAAGCTCGACGGCGGCGGCACTGTCATCAACAACGGCCAGATTCTCGGCGGCGCAGGCAATCGCGGCGGCGGCGCCGGGAACAGCACCGGCGCGGGCGTCGGTGGTGAGGCGGCTGCCGGCGGTAACGGCGTGTCGCTCAATAGCGGCAACGTCTTCAACACCGCTACCGGACGCATCGTCGGCGGCGTCGGTGGCGACGATAGCGCGGGCGGTGGCGGAAGCGGCGGGCTGGGGGGCGACGGGATTGCATTGAGCGGCAACGGTACGGTCACCAACAGCGGCGCCATTGTCGGCGGCGAAGGGGGCAACGGCGGCAACGGCGCCAATACGTCCGGCGGTACGGGCAGCGAAGGCGGTGCGGGTGTTCGTATCGGAGGAACCGGTACCGTGAACATCGTGACCGGCGGCACGGTCAAGGGTGGCGGTGGCGGTACGGGCGGCGGCGCCGGGAACGCGGCGTCTGCCGGGGGCAATGGCGGAGCGGGTGGCGCCGGTGTGATCGTGACCGATGGCGGCACGGTTTCCAACGGCGGCACGATCACCGGCGGTGACGGCAATCGGGGCGGCGGAGGCGGTTCCAGCAGCGTGGGCGGCACGGGCGGCGCCGGCGGCGCGGGGGTTTTCGTCTCCAACAATGGCGGGCGAATCATCAACACCGGGACTATCGTCGGCGGGACAGGCGGGGGCGACAGCACCGGAGGCGCGGCCGGGCCCGCGGGCGTCGGTGGCGTCGGTGTGCAGGGGCAGAACATCACGGTGGAAAACGCCGGGACCATCACCGGCGGTTTATCCGGTGCCGGTGTTCAGAACGACGCCGTTCGCTTCACCGGGGGAACGAACTCGCTGGAGCTGCGCGCGACCTCGGTCATCAACGGTACGGTCAATGCGAACACCGGGACCAATACACTGATTCTGGGCGGTGCGCAAAACGCTGCGTTCGATGCGTCGTTGATCGGAGCTGCGGCGCAGTATCAGGGCTTCGTCGCGTATCACAAGACGGGAACCAGTACCTGGACATTGAACAACACGACAACCGCGCTGACGCCCTGGACGCTGTTTGCAGGCACGCTCGCGGTCAGTCAGGACGCCAGCCTCGGCGCACCTGCCGGGACGTTGACGTTCAACGGCGGCACGCTGCAACTCGGCGCGAGCTTCGATCTCGCTGCCGGTCGTCCCGTCGTGCTCGATACCAACGGCGGCACGATCGACACGCAGGCGTTCAATTCGACGATCACGCAGGGCATTACAGGCACGGGCGCGCTCACCAAGCTGGGTAGCGGCATGTTGCTGCTGAACGGCAACAACAGCTACACCGGCGCGACGAACGTGAATGCGGGCACGCTTGCCATTGGCGCGCCGACCTCGCCGACGGCCGCGCTCTCCGGAGGCGGGGCGGTGACGGTGGCCAGCGGTGCGACGCTCGGCGGCTACGGCAGCGTGACGGGCAACGTGCAGAACAACGGCACGATTGCGGTCGCCGACGCCATACCGGCGTTTGCCTCGAGTAGTACCGGTAATTTCACGGTGCAGGGCACGCTCACGAACGCCGGCCTGCTGCAACTGGCCGGCTCCCGCGTCGGCAACACGCTGACCGTGGTGGGCAATTACGTCGGCCAGAACGCGAATGCGACGCTCAACACCCAGCTCGGCGCGGATAACTCGCCGACGGACAAGATCGTCATTAACGGCGGCAGTGCGAGCGGTGCGACGGCGCTGAAGATCGTCAACGCAGGGGGCAGCGGGGCGCAGACACTGGCCGACGGTATTCAGGTCGTGCAGGCAACCAATGGCGGCACGACATCGACAAGTGCCTTCAGGGGCGGCTCGGCCAGTGCGGGCGCATACACGTACTACCTGTATCGGGGTGGTGTGAGCGCGGGCACGGAGAATAACTGGTATCTGCGCTCAAGAACGCCGGACACGACGACGCCACCGCCGCTGGTCGTCGATCCGACGGTGCCGATTCCGCCGACGACCGATCCGGGCACCCCGATCTATCGGTCCGAGGTGCCGGTCTATAGCGCCGTGCCTTCACTCCTGCGCGAACTGGCCGTGCAGCAGATCGGCACGTTCCACGATCGCCTCGGCGGGCAGTCGCTGCTCTCCGAAGACGGTTCGTTGCGTGCCGGATGGGGCCGTGTGTGGGGCGATCATCTGTCGCAGGACCTGAGTGGCGGCGTCAATCCGTCGTTCAGCGGCACGATCTTCGGGTTCCAGGTCGGGCAGGATCTCTACGCCGCCTCGACCGAGAGCGGGCATCGTAATCACTACGGTCTGTTCGCCGGATATGCCCGGGCGAGCGGCGACGTCAGCGGTTTCGCCCTAGCCACACCGAATCTGTCCGCAGGCAGCTTGCAGATGAACGCGTTCAGCTTCGGCGGCTACTGGACGCACATCGCCCCGAACGGCGGCTATACCGATACGGTGTTGATGGGAACCACGTCGTCGGTGAATCCGAGTTCATTGCAGGGCAATACGGCGTCGACGCGTGCGAATGCCTTTACGGCGTCGGTCGAAGGCGGGCTGCCGTTCGCGGTCTCTCAGAACGTGACGCTCGAACCGCAGGCGCAGTTGATCTATCAGTATTCCCACATCAACGACCTGACCGACCCGGCGGCAACCGTCTCGTTCAAGAGTGCCAACGAGGTGATCGGGCGGCTGGGGCTGCGTCTGCAATCCCAGTTCCAGGCCAGCGGGGTGAACTGGAAGCCTTATCTGCGCTTCGACGTGCTGCGCTACTTCGGCGGGTCCGACACGGTGACGTACTCCGGCGCGGATCGCTTCACCACGAACGTCGGCTCGACGCAGGGACACGTGGGCGGTGGCATCTACGCGCGCGTGAACCAGAAGGTGAGCGTCTATCTGACGGCAGGGTACTGGTTCAATATGGGCGGCGATTATCGCCGTACGGTCGAAGGCAATGCCGGCGTCCGGCTGACCTGGTGATGGCCTGAGCGCCAACCGGCGTCGATCGCCGGGTTGGCCGGGGTGGTGCAGGGAAGACAATTCGGCGTAAGGCTGCTAATATACGTTTCGTAGCTATTTCGTATATATGGAGCCCGCAACATGGGTATCGTCAAGATATCGGAGCAAATGCATGAGGCGCTGCGCAACACCAGCGGCGCGCTCAGTCGCTCGATCAACGCGCAAGCCGAGCATTGGCTGCGCGTCGGCATGCTCGCCGAATTGAATCCGACGTTGAGTTACGGCGAGATCTGCCGTCGACTCATCGAATCAGAAGGCGGCCCGGTCGGAGAGACCGGGACCGTCGCTTCTCCAGCAACCGGTGCACCCGTCACCGTATTGAACAAGGTGGCGTAATGGTGCGCGAACGCGTTGTAATCCGCTCGAACGAAGAAGTTGCCCTGTCGCGTCGCGCCGGGGAGATGGCCGCGCAAGTGCTCGCGATGATCGGCGAGCATGTGAAGCCGGGCGTCACGACCGACGAACTCGACCGTCTGTGCCACGACTTCATCGTGAACGAACTCAAGGCCATTCCGGCCAATATCGGCTATCACGGGTATCCGAAGACGGTGTGTGCGTCGGTGAATCACGTTGTCTGCCATGGCATTCCCGGCGACAAGAAGCTCCACGACGGCGATATCGTGAACATCGACGTCGCGCTCATCAAGGACGGCTGGTACGGCGACACGAGCCGTATGTATTACGCGGGCAAGCCGAGCATTCTGGCCAAGCGTCTGGTCGACACGACCTACGAGGCGATGCTCGCGGGCATTCGTGCGGTGCGCCCCGGCGCGACGCTCGGTGACGTGGGCTATGCGATTCAGACGGTAGCGCATCGCGAAGGCTTCAGCATCGTGCGCGATTACTGCGGTCACGGCATCGGCACGACGTATCACGACGACCCGCAGGTGCTGCATTACGGCCGTCCGGGCACGGGGCTGACGCTGCGTCCTGGCATGATTTTCACCATCGAGCCGATGGTCAATGTCGGCAAGCCCGACACGAAGCAACTGGCCGACGGCTGGACAGTCGTGACGCGCGACCGCTCGCTCTCCGCGCAGTGGGAACACATGGTCGCCGTGACCGAGACCGGTTTTCAGGTGCTCACGCAATGGCCGGACGGACTGGGTGAGTATGCGCGTTATGGCGCGCTGGACAGCGGCGTTGCTGCAGTGAACGCGGCGTAATCCTAACGACGGTCGAACGACCGTCGACCGACGGCTGATAAGAAAGAAAAAGGGGGCGCAGACTGAACTGCGCCCCCTTTTTTGCTCACGCGACGCTCAGACGTCGTCGGGCGCACCTTCGAGATCGAGCAACTGATGGGCGTAACGGTGGTAAAGCCAGCCCGCTACACCGCATCCCACTGCGACCCACACCACGGTAAACACGGTTTTCAGCATCAGTGACCCCAGCACTGCGACGGTGACGTCCGGCATCAGTTTTATTGTGAGTCCCAGCAGCAATGTCAAGACGAGGCCCACGGCAAACAGGGGCAGTATCGCCGCCAAGGCCGTGCCGAACATCGACCAGAAATGACCACGGGAATCCTGCCAGGCGGCCCGCCAGCGTTTACTTCGTCCTGCGGCGATCTGGCCGTAAATCAACGAGACGCGTACCCCGATAAAGATGACGGCACACGCGACGAGCACGAGGAAAGTCGCCATCAACGCTAAGGCGTTGGTACTCTTGGCCAGCCCCAGCGCCAGACCGATGAGAAAAGCCGGTACGAATCCCACGATGACACCGCCGATCACGATCTGGAGCGTCAGCCAGAGATAACGCCACACATCGCGTCCCATCCAGGGTGCTTGCCGTGCGGCTTCCGGGCCGAGTACCACGTAACGTAGAACGTGAACGGAAAGTATCGCGACCGCCACGGTGTTGACGAAGGCGACACCTAGCGAGGTGAGTGCGAGATTGAAACGGTAGCCCGCCGTGTCGCCGTTTTGCGCGGCGGCCTGCGCGAGTTGCTTGAGAGAAATACCGAGTGCCGACGACACGAGAATGACCACCGCGACCGATACACACAACAATGGCCGGCTTCGCAACGCGTTAAAACCGTCGATCCATGCTCCCTTGAAACACTGCTTGAACGTTATCGGTTCCATGTTTCCCCCTGAGCGAATATCGCTTCGTTGATCGAAGCTGTACGGCGTTGTGCGTTACAACGCCGCCATTCTTGCAGATCGGCCTACGGCTGACAATCGCGGCTTGGGGAGGGGGCTTGAGGGCAGTCTCGATGCCGCGTTGGGGAGGGCTGAAGCACGCGTCGGCCCACCGTGTGGCGGGGCGACGCAGGAGAGTCTGAGGGCAGGGCGATGGTGGTGATGCGTGTTAAGCCAGGCGTGTCAGGCGTGGGGCCAAGCGCTATGCGCTCATCACCTTGCGAAGCACTTCGGCGTGCGTGATAACGCCAACCAGTCGGGCGGCATCGTCGAGCACGGGCAACGTGCCGTGACGTTGCGTCGCGAGCAGCGGCACGAGTTCGGAGAGCGGCATACCGGCGGTCGCCGATTTCAGCTCGCCCTGCATGAGGTCACGTATCGCCGGGCGTTGTCCCGAGCCGAACGATGTCGCGAAGCGCGGCCAGCGTTGTGCGCGAGCGCGCCGCGCGTGCAGATCGTGACGCGTCACCAGGCCGATCACACGTGCGTCGCCATCGACGACGGGCAGCACATCCAGTCCGTGACGCTGCAACAACCGCCATGCGGCCGGCGCCTCGTCGTGCGCCTGCACCTTCGCCAGCGGCGGGCCCATGACGTCGGCTGCCGTCAATTCACGCGCGCGCCGTGCATAGGCCTCGCGCTGCGTGTCGCGAAGCAGGCTTGCCAGATCGTCTGCCGAAATGTCGAGGAGTTCGCTGCGGCGGGCGAGGGCCTTCTCAGCATCGGCCGTCGTGACCGGAATCGCCTGCGCGTTGACCGGCTTCGCAGGCGCCTGAGCGCGCACGGCATGCGGGTAACGGTGACCGGTGATCGCGTGATAGGCGATGGCGGAGCCGAGCAGCATGACGGTTTGCAACGCAATCGGTTCGAGCACGAAGCCGTAACCCAGCGCATGGACCGAAGGGCCGCCCAGCACGGCCGTCAGGGCGACGGCGCCCGAGGGCGGGTGCACGCAGCGCAGCGTGAACATCAATGCGATGGATACGCCTACCGCCGCGGCGGCCGCAATGACCGGGCTGGGGATGAACATGGTGCACGTCACGCCGACTAGCGCCGCGACCAGATTGCCGCCGAGAATCGACCACGGCTGTGCGAGAGGACTGGCAGGCACGCCGAACAGCAGAACAGCGGAGGCGCCCATCGGCGCCACCAGCCAGGGGATGTAGGTCGCCGGGCCGAGCAACCAGAGCATCAGGCCGCCGGTCAGACCGATGCCACAGAGGGCGCCGATGCCCGCGCGAAGCCGCTCGCGCAGGTGCACCGCCGCTACGGCAGGGAGGAAGCCCGCCATCCAGTCGCTTACGTCACGTCGTGTCATTGCCATGTCATCCCGCTCCATCGGCCGCACCTTCTTGGGGCGGCGTCTTGATATTTTGTGCATGATATATCGTATATCGATGAATTGGGAGGGCGGGAGCGCGTGATTTTAATGCTGCGTCGCAGCGAAATCGGCGTTCCTACCAAGCTGTGGGCAAAGCGGCGCACCAAAATGAGGAAAACGAGACGTATAGGGCGTGAAGGTTGCTGAGCGGGGAGTGCGGGGAGGCTGGTGCGCATGCGGACAGTCAAACGTGAGGTGGTGCGCACGGATGACGGTGCGTCGAGATATCTGCTGGGCGTAGCACGAGGCTGGAGAGACGCGAGCGGCAGTTAGGCGCAGGAGGCGCGGCAGGAAAGGCGGGAATGAAACGGCGCGAATGAAAATGCGGCAGAGCTTTGCGCGCTGCCGCATGGCTGGCGAGTCAGCGGAATTTCGCGACGCCGGAGCGACTGCCCGACGCCGGCGGCCTATCAGTGTCCGCCTACGATCTGGACGATGACGCCCGAGCCGTTGACCAGCAGGAAGTCGCCGCCCACGCCAACCCAGTGATGACCGCGCTTGGGGGCGTCGAGATGATATTGGCGGTAATCGTCGACGCGGTACTGGGCGTCACGATACTGCTGCGGTACGCGGTCGCCCTTGCGCCAATCGGGGTGTTGCCATGCATCGTTGCCCGGACCGCCGGGACCGCCTTGCGCGCGTGGCGGCGGACCGCCAGGGTGTCCCTTCTGAGGGCCGTGTCCCGGAGGACCGCCGTGCGGGCCACCCGGCTGATGTCCCGGCGGACCCCCTGGGCCACCCTGCGGCGGTGGGCCGCCCTGCGCGAGGACGAGGGATGAGGAAACCGCCAGACCGGCGGCGAGGCACAGCGACAGTGTCTTGCGCATCTTCATTGTTTGCACTCCTTATCGTAGGGTCCGTCGGATCGAAGGACCGCACTCGGGGGAAGCATTCGAGATGACTTGCCAGCAACGGTTGCCGCCGTCATGCCGTTCGCATGGTCGATGTCGGGGAATGGACCCCGGAGATGCAATATGAGCGGCAAGAAAGCGAAAACCGTGCGTCCATCCTACCATCGTCGGCAAAAAAAGAGCCCGGACTTGCCCGGGGTCTTTGACCTGGGGCATGTACCGGGCAAGCAGGGACGCAGGGAAGAAACCTGCTACGACTGAGCCTTCACGCGACGCGTGAGGCGCATCGAGACCGGCGGCACGCCAGGCGCGCGTCGGGGGCGGGTCGGCGCGTCTCTCGTCTTGGGGGTACGAGCGCGGCCGCCGGTTCGATGCATCCATGCTGGCAGGGGATCCTCGGGGGCGAACCCCCTGCCGGTCGCAGCTCAGTCAGTGCGACTCAGTCCAACTCAGTCCAACATGAATCAACGTGCAGCCACCGTCGCGTTGGCGGCGCCGGACGTCTGCGGTGTACCCGGTGCGGCCGCCGTCGGTGCAGTGGCTGCATCGGCCGGCGTCGGCGACTTGGGCAGATCGCCCCAGCCACCGCCCAGTGCGCGGATCAGGTTCACGGTCGATACCGCCTGCGCACCGGCCAGTTGCACGGCGCTGCGTTGCGACTGCAACACGGTGCGCTCGGCATCGATGACATCCAGATAGGCGATCGAGCCTTCCTGATACTGCGTGCGCGAGAGCTGTGCGGCGCGGCTCGATGCCTTGACGGCGTCGTCCTGTGCACGCGTCTGCTGATCGAGCAGGCGCAGATTCGACAGGTTGTCTTCGACTTCCTGGAACGCCACGAGCACTTGCTGACGATAGTTCGCCACGTCTTCTTCGTACTGCGCACGGGCACGCGACAAGTTGCCGCTGCGCGCGCCGCCGTCGAAGATCGGCATCGAGAGCAGACCGCCGACCACCGGGCCGAGCAGGAACGTACGGCTCGACCAGTTGAACAGGTCGCCCAGCGTTGCCGCTTCGAAGCCGCCCGAGCCGGTCAGCGAGAGCGACGGGAAGAACGCGGCTTTCGCCACGCCGATCCGCGCATTCGCTGCGGCCATGGCACGCTCGGCGGCCGCGATGTCCGGACGACGCTCCAGCAGCGCCGAGGGCAGACCCGCCGGCACGCGAACCGTCACCGGCACGAGCGGGGCGGGCGTGAACGTGAATTCCGCCGGCGTCTTGCCCAGCAGAATCGCCAGGCTGTGCTCCGACGCTGCCCGCAGGCGAGCGACCGCCAGCGCATCGGACTGCGCCGTGGCCAGCTCGGCCTTGGCGCGCGCCACGTCCAACTCGCCGATATCGCCTTCGGTAAAGCGACGCTGCACAAGCTTCAGGGCTTCTTCGCGCAGCGTGACCGTTTGCGTGTACAGCGCCTGTTCGGCGTCGAGCTCGCGCAGGTTGAAGTAGTTCTGTGCCACGTCGGCTTGCAGCGCCAGCTGCACCGAGCGATACAGCGCTTCGCTCTGCTCGGCGTCCGCACGGGCGGCGGCGACGTTATCCGACACGCGACCGAACAGGTCGACTTCGTACCCGACGCTCGCCTGTGCGCGCCACAGCGTGTACGGCGCGATGTTCGTGCCGCCCGGCTGCAACTGCGACGCCGGCGAGATCTTCTGACGCGTCGGCCCGAACCCGGCATCGAGCGTGGGGAACAGCGCGGCACGTGCCTGACGCTGCACGCCGCGCGCTTCCTGCACGCGGGCGGCGGCAGCCTTCAGGTTCTGGTTGGCTGCCAGCGCGTCGTCTTCGAGCTTGTCGAGCGTAGCGTCGCCGAACACTTTCCACCATTCGCCGCGCGCCACGGCTTCCGACGGCTCGGCCGTCTTCCACGTGCCGGCCTGACCGGCCGGCAGGGCTGCTTCCTTGAAGGCCGTCGGCGTGCCCTTGTCGGTCACCTTCGGCACTTCATATGTGGGGGCCATCGAGCAGCCCGCCACCACCAGCAGGGTGGCGAGCAAGCCCGAGACGCCCAGACTACGTTTGATCCATTGCGATTGCATGATTGGCATCCTTCAGACTTCGGCCTTGACGTTGGCGGGCATGGTCGACGCGTGCGCACTATGCAGCGGCTTCTTGCCGGCCAGCGTACGGAGCAGCACGTAGAACACCGGCGTCAGGATCAGGCCGAAACCCGTTACCCCGATCATGCCGAAGAACACGGCCACACCCATCGCATGACGCATTTCCGAACCGGCGCCGGTCGACGTCACCAGCGGCACCACACCCATGATGAACGCGATGGACGTCATCAGAATCGGGCGCAGACGCAGACGGCTGGCTTCAATGGCGGCCGCAATGGCCGTGCGTCCCTGCATTTCCAGTTCCCGGGCGAATTCCACGATCAGAATCGCGTTTTTCGCCGAGAGCCCCACCAGCACCATCAGACCGATCTGCGTGAAGATGTTGTTATCCCCTCGCGTGAGCCACACACCGAACAGCGCGGACATGATGCTCATCGGCACGATCATGATCACAGCCAGCGGCAGCGTCAGGCTTTCGTACTGAGCGGCCAGCACCAGGAACACCAGCAGCACCGAGATCGGGAATACCCACAGCGCCGAGTCGCCCGCGAGAATCTGCTGATACGTCAGGTCCGTCCATTCGAACTTCACACCACGCGGCAGCGTTTCGGCAGCGATACGTTCCACGGCGGCCTGGGCCTGACCCGACGAGTAACCCGGCGCCGGACCCCCGTTGATGTCGGCAGCGGTGTAGCCGTTATAGCGAACCACCATTTCCGGACCGTACGTCGGCGAGACCTTCACCAGCGACGAGAGCGGGACCATTTCACCGTTGTTGTTACGTGTCTTGAGCAGGCCGATGTCGTCGGCATGCGCACGATACGGCGCGTCGGCTTGCACACGGACCTGATACACGCGGCCGAACTTGTTGAAGTCGTTCACGTACAGCGAGCCGAGGTAGATCTGCATGGTGTCGAACACGTCGGTGATCGGCACGCCCAACTGCTTGGCCTTCACACGGTCGAGGTCGACGTTCAACTGCGGCACGTTGATCTGGTACGACGAGAACGTCGGGCCCAGTTCCTTCGTCTGCGAGGCCTTCTTGATGAACGCCTGCGTTGCGTCGTTCAGGGCTTCGTAGCCGAGCGCACCACGGTCTTCCACTTGCAGCTTGAAGCCGCCGAGCGTACCCAGACCCAGCACCGGCGGGGGCGGGAACACGGCGATGAACGAGTCCTTGTTCTTCGCGTACTCGCCGTTGAGCTTCGCGGCGATGGCACCGGCCGACAGCGACTTGTCCTTACGCTCGCTGAACGGCTTGAGCGTGACGAACACGATCCCTGCGGACGACGAGTTGGTGAAGCCGTTGACCGACAGACCCGGGAAGGCCACGGCGTTCTTCACGCCAGGGGTCTTCAGCGCGATCTCCGACATGTCGCGGATCACCTTGTCCGTGCGGTCGAGCGAAGCCCCGTTGGGCAACTGCGCGAATGCGATCAGGTATTCCTTGTCCTGCGCCGGCACGAAACCACCCGGCACGATCTTGCCCAGCAGCACGGTGATACCCAGCAGCACCGCGAAGATCGCCATCATGACGGCCTTGCGACCGATCACGCGGGTCACGCCGTGGCCATACTTCTCCGAGCCGCGATGGAACACGCGGTTGAACGCGTTGAAGAAGCCACCCAGATAACGGTTCATCTGACGCGTAAGCCAGTCCGGCTTGGCGTGATGGTCCTTGAGCAGCAGGGCGGCCATGGCCGGCGACAGCGTGAGCGAGTTGAAGGCCGAGATCACCGTCGAGATGGCGATGGTCATGGCGAACTGCTTGTAGAACTGCCCCGTCAGACCCGACATGAAGGCGAGCGGCACGAACACAGCCACGAGCGTCAACGCAATCGCAATAATCGGACCGCTCACTTCGCGCATGGCCTGATACGTCGCTTCCTTCGGCGAAAGCCCGGCAGCAATGTTCCGTTCGACGTTTTCCACCACCACGATGGCGTCGTCCACCACGATACCGATCGCTAGCACCATCCCGAACAACGACAACGCGTTGATCGAGTAGCCGAAGCCGAGCAGCAGGGCGAACGTGCCGACGATCGAGACCGGCACGGCGAGCAGCGGGATGATCGACGCGCGCCAGGTTTGCAGGAACACGATCACCACGATCACCACCAGGGCGATGGCTTCGAGCAGCGTGTGCACGACGGCTTCGATCGACGAGCGAACGAACTGCGTCGGGTCATACGCGATACGGTATTCCACGCCCGGGGGCATGTCCTTTTGCAGGTCGACCATCGCAGCACGGACATCGTCCGAAATTTGCAGCGAGTTCGCGCCCGGCGACTGGTTGATACCGAGGCCGATGGCCGGCTTGTTGTCGAGCAGCGAGCGCAGGCTGTACGACGACGCGTCGAGTTCCACGCGCGCCACATCGCTCAGGTGCGTGACGGCACCGTCCGGCGAGGTCTTCAGGATGATGTCGCGGAACTCTTCTTCCGTGTTCAGACGACCGCGCGTGTTCACGTTCAGTTGCAGCGGCGTGTTCGGACCGGCCGGCGTTGCGCCGATCACACCGGCGGCGACCTGCACGTTCTGTTCACGGATCGACTTCACCACGTCAGACGCCGTCAGGCCGCGCTGGGCAACCTTGGCCGGATCGAGCCAGACACGCATCGAGTAGTCGCCGGCGCCCCACATCTGCACTTCGCCCACGCCCTTGATGCGCGAGAGGCGATCCTTGACGTTGATGAGCGCGTAGTTGCGCAGATACGTCATGTCGTAGCGGTCGTTCGGCGAGATCAGGTGCACCACCATCGTGAGCGTGGGCGAGGACTTGATCGTCGTCACGCCAAGACGCTGCACGTCGTCCGGCAGGCGCGGCAGCGCTTGCGAGACACGGTTCTGCACGAGCTGCTGGGCCTTGTCCGGGTCAGTGCCCAGACGGAAGGTCACCGTCGTGGTGAGGTTGCCGTCGCTATTGGCCTGCGACTGCATGTACAGCATGTTTTCCACGCCGTTGATCTGCTCTTCGAGCGGCGATGCAACGGTCTCGGCGATCACCTTCGGGTTCGCGCCGGGGTATTGAGCGTGCACGACGACCGACGGCGGAACCACTTCCGGGTATTCCGAAATCGGCAGCTGGAACACGGCGATCAGGCCGGCCAGCAGCGTGAGGACCGATAACACGCCCGCAAATATGGGCCGGTCGATAAAGAATTTTGAGATGTTCATGACGAAACTCTGGGGTGTCGTTCAGCGTGCAATGTTGCTGTGTGCCTGCACGCGCATTTCGAGCATCGGACGCAATGAATGCACTGGGTACATTACGAGCGCGAAGCGGTTTTGGCCGCCGCGACCGATTGCGTCTTGTTGCCGTTTTGCGAAGTCTTCTGCGTAGCCTGGGTCACGCTGGCGTCTTGGGTTGCCGGGGCGGGGGCCTTGGCGGCATCGTCGGCACCGGTGGTGGCGACAGCCGTCGGTGCGATGTCGTGCGCGTCGCCCGTGTCGCCGGCCATCTTCACGACCTTCGGCGAAACGGCATCACCCGGACGTACCCGTTGCAGACCATTCACGATGATGCGTTCGCCGTCCTTCAGGCCGCCGGCGATTTCCACCAGCCCGCCGTGACGCTCGCCCAACTGGACTTCACGGTACTGCGCCTTGTTGGCCTGGTCGACGACCATCACGTATTTCTTGCTCTGGTCGGTGCCGATGGCGGCTTCGTCCACGAGCAGCGCCGGGTGCGGCTCGCCGCCGCCGACGCGAATACGTGCATAGAGGCCCGGGACGAGCGCGCCGTCGGCGTTGTCGAAGCGCGCGCGAACGCGGATCGTGCCGGACGTGGTGTCGAAGCGGTTATCCACCGAATACACCGTGCCCTTGCGCGAGTAGCCCGATTCGTTGGCGAGACCCAGATCGACGGGCACGCCGCTCGGCTTGGCGGTATCGCGCGAGAGATAGCGCAGATAGGTCTGTTCGTCGACGTCGAAGGCCGCGTAGATCGGCGAGACCGACACCACCGTGGTCAGCGCGGGCGATTGCGCGCCGGCCGACACGGTGTTGCCGACCGTGATTTCCGCGCGCGATACACGTCCGGCCACCGGCGCCACGATCTGCGTGTAGCCGAGATTGATGCGGGCGGTTTCCAGCGCGGCCTGTGCGGCCTTCACGTTGGCAACGGCTTCGCGTGCGGCGTTTTCCTTCTGGTCGAAGTCCTTCTTCGCGATGGCGTTATCCGCGATCAGGCGCTGCGCGCGCGCGAGGTCGGTGCTGGTGAAGACGTCGCGCGCCTGGGCGGACGCGAGCTGTGCTGCTGCGCGGTCCACTTCGGCGGCGTACGGACGCGGGTCGATCGTGAACAGGGCGTCGCCCTTTTTCACGAGCTGGCCGTCCTTGAAATGCACGGCGGTGATGGTGCCTGACACGAGCGGCTTGATGTCGACGCGGTCGACGGCGTCGAGCCGTCCCGAATAGCTTTGCCAGTCGGTCACGGTACGCGACAGCACGTTGGCAACGTCGACTTCCACGGTGGGCATGACTTGCGCAGCGGGCGTGCTGGCGTCGACACGCACGACAGTGAGCGTGCCGATGGCCAGGAGCGCAGCCGTGGCGGCAGCAGCGATAAGTACGGGTTTGCGAGCGAGGGTGGTCATTTTTTCAAATCTCCGGGATCGGATGGACTCACTGGGTAGAGCCGGTGGCAGGCGGTGCCAGCCGACGTGTCAGGAACGTGGCCACGTCCCGCAGCGCTGCGGGAAGTGCGGCCAGACCGTAATGGGAAGCGCTGCGATGGCGCGTGACCTGTGTCGGCACGCCGGCCGCAATCAGCTCGGCAGCGTATTTTTCAGCTTCGACGTGCAGCAGGTCGTGTTCGGCGGAGGCGATCAGCGTGGGCGGCAAGCCCGCGAGACGGCGAGATTCGAGCGGCGCGGCATACGGATGCAGACGTTGCGTGGCATGCGGCAAATAGGCGCGATAGCAGCGGGCGCACTCGTTCGCTTCGATGTCGCTGGGCGTGCCGCCGTCGGCCAGACGCGTCATGCTGGGATCGAGCAGCGGAGCGAGCAGCGCCTGTGCCGAGATACTGATCTCGCCGCGGTCGCGGGCAATCATCGTCAGGGCCGCCGCGATGTTGCCGCCCGAGTCGTGACCGGCCACGGCGAGCCGGCGCGGGCTGGCGCCGTAACGGCGGGCGTTGCGTTGCAGCCACAGCGCGGCGCACCAGGCGTCTTCCGGCGCGGCGGGGAACGGGTGTTCCGGCGCGAGCGAGTAACCGACGGAGACGACCAGCGCGGGGACGTTCAGCGCCAGATAGCGCGCGGCGGCATCGCCGTCGTCGAGCGAACCCCGGCAGAACCCGCCACCGTGGAAATACAGCACGGCGGGCAAATGGGCTTCGAGCGGCACGACGACGCCCGGTTGCCCCGTGGCTGCCGAGGATTCGGCGGCCGTGCTGGCGGTGGACTTGCCGACCGGCCGGTACAGGCGCAGCGTGACCGGGGCGACGTGGCCCTCGATGCTCACCTCTTCGATGCGCAGTCCGTCATCGGTGCGGAACACCTGATCGCTCGATCCCGGCGATCCCGATTTTCCCGCTTGGCCCGACTTCGACTTGGCGTTGGCTGACATATGGCTTTGGGTTCGCGCGAGCGATACCCCTCTGATGACATTCGATGGAGCGAAGTCTAGAGGCCACGGACATTGGGATAAACGCCTATAATTTGGCAACACTGTTCGGTCAGCTCGACTAATCGGTCTCAGCCGTATGGGCATTGACTTATGCCGTCGACCAATAAGCATATGCATTGGCGACGAGGTGAAATTTCGTCGGGCCGACCAGTGAAACGGTGTCTTCAATGGGGAAATATCATGGATCGCTTGCAAGCGATGCAGGTCTTCACGCGGGTGGTCGAGGCGAATAGCTTCTCGCGTGCCGCCGACAACCTTGGGTTGCCGCGCACCTCGGTGACCACGATCATTCAGAACCTGGAGTCGCATCTGGGCACGCGTTTGCTTCAGCGAACGACCCGGCGACTCAATCTCACGCCCGATGGCGCGGCGTATTACGAGCGCTGCCTGCGCATTCTGGCGGACATCGAGGAGACCGAATCCTCGTTCCGGGAGAGTAGCCAACGGGTGCGCGGCAAGTTGCGCGTGGACATGCCGGGCTCACTCGGCAAGCTCGTCGTGTTGCCACAGATGTGTGAATTTCGCGATCGCTATCCCGAAATCGAACTGATGATCGGCATGGGTGACAAGCCCGTCGACCTGATTCAGGAGGGGGTGGATTGCGTGCTGCGTGTCGGGACGCTTCAGGATTCGAGCCTTGTCGCGCGCCGTGTCGGCCTGTTCCAGAGCCTGACGTGCGCGTCGCCGGCCTATCTGGAGCGCATGGGCATGCCGCATACGCTCGACGATTTGCAGCGGCACACGGCGGTGCACTATTTTTCGAGCCGCACGGGACGCGTGATCGAAGAGCAGTTCGTGGTGGACGGCAAGGAAATCGAAATCCACATGCAGGGCACGGTCGCGGTCAACGATGCCGAAGCGTACCTTCAGCTTGGACTGGCGGGCGTAGGCACCGTGCAATTGGCCCGCTTCATGGCGTTGCCGTATCTGCAATCGGGGCAGTTGGTCGAGATCCTGCATCAATGGAAACCGCCGCCCATGCCGATTTCGGCGGTCTATCCGCATAATCGTCATTTGTCGCCTAAAGTTCGCGTATTTGTCGACTTCATCGCGGAAATATTCGAGCGATGCCCGTTGTTGCAGGGGCTCGACGAGACCGCCGCGCAGTGCAAACCGACCGTTGCGGCGGCCGATGAGGACATGCGCTGGGCGACCTACGGCACGGAAATGTCCCCTCAGGAAGTGGTGGTTTGACGTCGTGATTTGAGCGATTTCTGCACGCGTGTGAAAAGGCCCAATGGGAGACTTGGGCCTTTTCATTGTATTGAGGGTGTGGAAATGCCCACGCTCGCTCATCTCCGCCATGTCTGCCTTGATGTCATCGACGCATCGCCGTCTTCGTTCCCCGTCCCCTTCCTCGATCGCCTGCCTTGCGCGTATCGCTCATCAACGCACTGAGCGGAGCGCCATTCCGCTTCCTCGCAACTGCCCGTTCGTGGCGCTGATACTCCCGTCGTCGCGAGGGCCGCAATGATTTCGAGTGCCCTGCACGCGCTGAGAGGCGCGCTTCAATCGTGCCGGACCTTCGAGTCGCCGGCCGCACAACTAACCCATACGATGGACGCGCTGGACAGCAGCCTGAGAACCTGCTCGGCGGGTGCTGCCGAGCTCGACAAGGCGATCGGACGCGTTGAGAAGGCGTTTGCCAAAGGCGATGGCCGGAAGGTGATCGAACGTGCCTTCGCGCCGGATATCGATCACGGCGTGTTCGTCAAACGTCTTGTGCGCAACCACATCACCACATCTCGCACCGGACTGGATCACGCGCTTGCCTCTCACTCGTATCGTCACCTGGATGGGCAGGCTCGGGGGCTGATCCGTTGCTTGCTGCCGGAGGTGCGCGCCGAAATCGTGCGGCGATGGACGGAACCTGACGGGTCATCCGTGCACGTGACCGAAGGCAAGGTCGTGGCGCTGGATATTCCCGGCACCGACTTTCGTTGCGCGTTGATCGACGGCGGATTTTCGTCGCTCGGCCTCGATCTGTCGCAAATCGAGGCGACACAATTACTGCTCGCGCGGCCCGAGGGAACCGCGCCGGGCACGACGCTGCTGCAAATGCTGCCGGGGCTGGGGGAGGACCACACGGTCGGCAACTACTTTCTGATCTGCGCGGCGATCGGCTCGGACGGCAGCCTGTTGCCGGGGCTGGATTCGGACGCGGTTTACGCGCTTGCGGCGCAAGCCCATGACTTTCTGAAGGATGTCGAGGGCGATGTATCGGTGCGCGAGCCGCTCGCCAGATTCTTCAACTGGATGGGCGACAACACCCGTGCGGCGCAATCTCGCGAGATCGCAGCGACGCTGCGTGAGGGGATGGACCCCGGCGACAATCTGCGCCTTGGGGAAGTCGCACGCGGGGCACTCACGACGACCGACGAGGTTCGAGCGTTCAATCAGGCGAGCGTTGCCGAAAACCGGCAATGGGCGGGCTTTCACTACGCGCGCGCTGAGAAACCGAGACTGGCCGTCGACCAGTATCTGAAGTCCGCGAAGGCCTTCGAAGCGGTGCGTCAAAGCGACATGGCGGCGACGATGTACGCCAATGCGGCTGAAAAGATGGCGTCTTATGAGGTTTTTCCAGAGGTGATCGATGTACTTCATGGCGCCATCCGATCTTACGGCGGCGCTCATGACTCGGCGTCCAAGGTCGGGTTGCGCTGTGCCGACGCATTTGCTGCGCGCGGTCTGCATGTCAGCGCGGCGATGACGCATGAATTGCTGGCCAGCCATCTGTGGCCTGAGCGGGAAAGTCGCGACGTTGCAAACCCATCGGACGCGGGCGCTGCCAGCAAAAGGGCGCTTGCCGAGACGCATCTGCAAAAGGCGCGCGAGATATTTGCCGCAATCGGGCTCTCGGAATCGATGCGCGACCTGCCTGGCCTGATTCGTTCGGCCATTGCCGCGAATCTCGATACGTTGACCTCACAGGACGGGTTGATCGGAAAGGATTTCGTCGTCTATTTCGAGGGGGCGAGCGACGTGATCTCACAAGAGGGGTTCGACGAGCATGCGTCGCTCGACTGGGTACTGTTTCGACGAAGCCCTCGGGACGACGCCAGGCAAGTCTATGAGCTCATGACCGAAGACACGCGCCGGGCGTTGATCTCGCGTGGCGGGCGGCATCTCTATCGTCAGGTGCCTTTGGAGGCATCGGATTTCGTCGACGGTGTCGCGGCGCTCGACATGTTGACGACGCAGCAAGCCACCGACGCCTTGAAGGTCGTGCTGAGGTTCGATGACGACAGCGCGCCGACTGACCTGTGACGCCACGCGAATCTCCTGCTTGCCAGAGCGCCAGAGCGCCCAAGCGGCTGAGCAGTATCTTCGTCCCTGTCCCTCCTGAAACTGGCAGCCTGAGCGATTTTTGCACGCCTGTGACCGGACGTGGTGGGACACTGCCGTATCGCTATCCATTGCATCGACCTCGTCGCGCAATGGCCGTGAGTGGACGACGCGGAGGCAGGCAATGGTTTGGGAAGTCATTCGTCCTTGGGTAAGTGGGTGTGTTCCCGTCTGGCGGGAGTGCACGCCGGAACCGTCGCTGGACGTCGCGATACAAGCGTTCGATGCCGTATTGCAGCAGTGTTCCGCCGGGTCCCATGAAATAGATCGCGCGATCGAGCGGCTTCAGAAGGTTGCTGCGCGCGCCGACAACTGGCGCGTGATCAGCGCCGCTTTCAGGGAAGGTACGGATCGGAAATCCATGGTCGCGAAGCTCGTCAGGAGCCATCTCGTGACATCCGACGTCGGCATGAAGCATGCATTACGCGTCGCGCGCATCAAGACGCTGGGCGACGAGGCGACGAGTGTGGTTCATGCACTGACGCCGGACGCACGTGCGGAAATACTGAGTCGATGGTCAGCACCCGAGCACACCGCTTTGATGATGACGCCGAGCGGTCGGGTCGCGATGGGCATTCCGGGGACGGTTTTTCGTTGTCCGGTGATGGACGGATGTATTTCCCCTGACGGCCTGGGTCTGACGCAGCGCGAGGCGACACAGCTTCTGCTCGCCCGTCTTGAAGATCAGCAGACATCAACCACGGTGTTGGACGCGTTGCCAGAGGTGGCAACTCGGCAACGCTACGTCGTCGGTAATCTTTTGGCGGAGGTGCTGGGAGCGAATGGAAGTCCCCCGTCAGAGGTCGATCGGGACGCGCTTTATCGCGTTGCGGTGATCGTGCACGACGCACTCAAAGGAAGGAACGATGTCCCTGTTTCGCTTAGTGATCGATTCTCCAGGTTTTTCGCGATAAGCGGCGATCACGCGCGCGCGGCGGAAGCACACGACACTGTGGCGGCATTTCGTCTGCAACTTGTGAGGAAGGAGGCGGGGCTCTCGAGAAAAGTGCCAGAGACGCTTCGCGATGCGCATTGGGAACGGGCGATATTCAATTCCACATCGGCCGCGGCTCGACTCTCGACAGCTGCGTTGCATCTGGCATGCCTTGAGACGAACAAGCCGGAAGAAATACGGTTATGCCTGGCGAGCGCGAGACGTTTTCGCGACGCCGGCGATGCGGCATACGCCGTGGCATTTTATGCGCGCGCCGCACAGACCTCGGCGCTGACGAACGCCTTCGGTGAGGTCGAAAGGATCCTCGACGAGGCTCGCGGCGAGGTGCGCGGCGATTACGAGGGGCTGTGCATGATCTACGAGCGATGCGCGAAGACGTTCGAGGCATGCGGGCATCCGTTCGCGGCGGCGTTGCTTCACATGCTGGCCGTCGACTATGTGACAAAGCTACGCGCGCAGGGTGTCGACGTGGCAATCGCAACCCCGCTCGAGACGCACCACCGAAGCTGTGCGCAGGAATGCTTTGCGCGCGCCAATCTGAAGGCGGGGCCAGAAGACATCGGCAGCTTGCTGGCGTTCGCCGCGGGTCCGTTGTGGGGCAAATTGACATCGCCCGACGGAGTGGTCGGACAGACCTCCATTATCAGGTTCAGCGAAGCCTGCGACGCCATTACCTACGCGCCTATCGATGCTGTACCAGACTCGCGCTGGTTGCTGATGCATCACGGCACGCAGACGACTGGCCGCAAGCTCTACGACTTTGTCACGGAAGCCACCATGCGCGCGTTGATGGCATCCCGGAGCCGGCATCCCAGTCATGACCGTGCTTATCAGCAGTCGGATTTCGTCAGAGGTCTGATGGTCGTGAACATGCTTTACACCGCCGGAAGGCAATCACAGGACGCAGAGCAGGCGTTGCGCTCGGACGTGATCCAACAGGAGCAGGAGTCGATCGATGATGACAGCAGTATCCGAGGCAATGGGGTGTCCTGACGTCAGGTCTTCGGTAGACGTCTCGCCACACAGCGATCTGTACGATCTGCGACCGGCGATACGAATCGTCGAAGAAGCGGCGAATGTCGTTTTCGCCGGTGCAGCGGAGCTGGATCATGCCATGGGGCGGCTCACATTGAAGATAGTCACGCCGCAGGGGAAGCAAACGGTTGCCCAATGGTTCGGTGCCAATCAGGACGATACCGATACGGCGGGCGTCCTGGTGCGGAGCCACCTCGCAACGTTCCCTAACGGCTTTGCTCATCTGGTGCGCAAGCAGACGATTCATCGGGTCGCCGACGATGCCGCGCGGCTGCTGAAGATCCTGTCGCCACATACGCGCGCGGCCATGATGCAGCGCTGGTCGATGCCCGGCGACCGATCCCTGCACGTGAGCGCAGACCACTGCATTGCTGCCGACATCCCGGGCAGCGGCTTTCGCTGCCTGCTCATCGGCAAGGCCGTTGGTGAGAGTGGTCTGCATCTCACGCAGGAGGAAGCGGTGCAACTGATGCTCGCTCGTCCAGTGGGCGCCGATGACGGCCGCACCGTACTCGACATGCTCCCGGCGTTGACGACGCATCATCCGGAGACGACAGCGCATCTGCTACGCGCGCTTATCGATACCAATGGACGTATGCCGTCGACATTGGATGCCGATGCGCTTCACGCGCTTGCGATTTCGGTGTTCGAGGCGCTGCGGCACGATGGACGGCGCACCGTGTTCTGCGAGGCCTTCGCCCGATACTTCGGCGAGATGGAAGATGACCGGCGTGCCGCTGACGTGCGTGCGGAAATAGCGGTGCATCGCACGCGTGATTTGCCGGGTAACGTCTATGGAATCTCCCGTTTTACAAACAGTGGACATGACACGGCGGCGGACGTGCGACGTCTCGCTGAGATACGCATCGCAAATGAGCACGCGCTGGCGGCTCACTACTATGCGCGTTGTGGTGAATTGGGGTTGGCGGCAAAGCAGCATTTCAAGGCCGCGCAACGCCGAACGGCCGCGAGGGAACCGGCGCTTGCCGAGCACGCATGTACGCGTGGTCTCACGAACCTTTACCAGCTCGCAGGCGTCGCGCGCTATTCCGAAGTCGCGCCGGTGCTTCGTGAAGCGTTCGACGCCATCGCCGTCAGTAGTGGCCGTATAAGCGCGACCGGCACGCAGTGTGCCACGGCGTTTGCTGCCAGAGGGCGCTATTTAAGCGCAGCAATGACGCACTATCTGACGGCCGAGCGTCTGCCGCAGATTCATGAAGCGAATCTCGTCGAGGATGCCGATTCATTGGCGAAAGTGCGCGCTTTCCATGTCTCCGAGACCATGCGGTACTGCACGCGTGCCCGCTTCGACCCGGATCGGGCTGATGTTCCGGCAGCGATGCGCGCAGCCATTGCATATCATCTAGGCAAAATGAACGGCATGACCGCGCTTGCCGGGCCGGATTACCGCATCGAATTCGGGGACGTCATCGGCCCGAACGCGACGCTGCCGTTCGATGGCGATCCCACGGTGCATTGGCTACTGCTGGAAACGGCAAGCGGTGCGAAGGGGCAGCCCGTCTATCAGCTCGTCAACGCGCTCAGACGCCGCGAAATGCTGGGCAAGGCGCAGCCTCACCCGGTGCTGGGGCGGGCGTTGACGAGCGCAGACTTCATTGGCGAGGTCGAGGCGCTCGAATTGCTGCAATTGCTTCAGCCGGGGAGGAGGGCGCGATGATGTCGACACCTGTCGGACGTGCGCCCATTCCCGCGACGCCGGATCTCGGCACGGGTATCGGCGAAACGCCATTGGCGGCGGCGATGCGCCGGTTTGAGGAGGTTGCGGGGGCTGCCAGCGCGGGTTCGGAGGCCATGCTCATCGCTACCGCCTTCCTTGAGATGGAAGTCTTCAAGCCTCATAACTGGCAGCATCTTGCGCCCTGTTTCAAGGATGACGTCAACGTGCCGGAGACGGCGAAGCTGCTGGTGCAATGTCACCTTGCGACTTCCCGCGAAGGCTTGCTGCATGTTCTGGGGCAGCATCCGAAGCTGGACGTGGCGGACAAGGCGGCCGCGCGCCTGCTGGCCTCGCTGAAGCCGCATGTTCGCGATGCCATGGTGGCGAACTGGCGGAACGTCGATGCGACCGGTCTGCATGCCATATCGGCGGGGCTGATCGCCGTGCAGATTCCCGGGACGGTGTTTCGCTGCCCGCTCATCGGCCGGACGTTCACCAGGGATGGTCTCGACCTGACGCAGCACGAAGCAACGAGTCTTCTGCAATCGAATTTCGAAGGGGCATCGTCCCGGACGTTGCTTGAGGCATTCGCCGATACCACGACACACTATTTCGGGATGAGCGCGTTTCTGTTCGGTCTGGCCGTTGGCGTTGAAGGCAGCGTGATGTCGGGGCTGGACAAAAACCATGCCTGCGCGTTGGCCAGAAGCTTGTTGACCGCGCTCGCGGGCGACCAAAACAGTGTCACGCTGCGCGTGCCGCTAGCCCGCTTTTTCGGGGCGTTGGGCGAGTACAGGATTGCGGCGGAACTCCACGCGCAGGCGGCGCAGATCGCAGAAAGGCGCGATGCGGAGACGGCCGTTTGCCTTGTGATGGTCCCGGCGGCGGCTCGTGAGGAACAGATCGGGATTCAGCGTGGCATGCAACTGCGAATCGGCGCGAACCAGGCGTGGTCAGGCGTGTATCGGGAGAAGACCGGTGAGCTGTGTGATTCTGCGATGCACATGTTCAAGGCGTCGTATCACCTATACCTCGCCGGCGAAGCCAAAGCTGGCGCAGTGCGAGACGCGGCGCAGGCGCAGCTCCTGCGCCTTGCCCTGAGCGCAGACGTTGCGAAGGTCTACGAGGTACTCGTCGACGCCGTGCGTGCATTCGGACCGAATTACCCTGGAATCAGCGCTCTCTGCAAGCAGTGTGCCGATGTCTTCGAGCAACGGGGGCTTCCGGCTGATGCCGCAGCCATCCACAAATTTGCCTTCGAACAGCTCTATCAAATGGGGATGAGGTATGACCAGGATATCGACATCGAGGTATTGACTGCCATCAGCGCCGATCATCAAGCGAATGCCAGGCGATTGCTGGGCGTCACCCGAAACGTTCTGTGACGCCATCGCGCGAGATCGCCACACACTTGATCTCGACCAGCAATCCGGGATGTGCCAGCTCGGACACGCCGATGCATGTCCAGGCGCAGGTTTCGCGAGGGAAACGCCGGTCCTTGACGGTGCGGAATATCGGCATGTGGCGTGACATGTCGACGTGGTAAGTGGTCATGTCGACGACGTCGTCGAACGTGCAGCCAGCGGCGGTGAGCACGGTTTGCAGGTTGTCCCAGCAAGCCTCGAATTGGGCTTCGGGGTCGTGGATGACGGTCATGTCGGGGGTGCGTCCGACCTGGCCCGCGCAAAACACGGTGGCGCCGGCACGAACGGCTGGCACGTAGCCGGCGCGCTCGACAATGGCAGCCATGGATGGCGGAATGATGTACTGACGATCGGTCATGTCGGCGGGGCCTGAATCTGGGTGCCTGACTATATACCGTGCGGGCAGCGTTGAGGCGCTACCGTTTGTCGCATCCGGAGGCGGATGCACGTCGACAATCCCCGGGAGCCGGTGAGGCTCCCGGAGAGCAGGCTCAGCGGGCGCCGGCTTCGGCAACCCGCTGTGCGATGTGCGCCAGCGCTTCGTCGACCTGGTCGATGAGGATCAGGCACAGATCGCCCGGTTGCAGGCGGGCCAGTGCGGTATCGATGGCGACGAACTCGCCATTGATCTCGTCGACGTGGCTCGTGCGACGCGCGCCCACCAGACCTTCTTGCAGCAAGCGGATCACTTCGCCGTCTTCGCGTCCGCGCTGGCACTGGTCCTGATAGAGCAGCACGTCGTCGAAGGCGTCGCCGAGGATCTCCGTCTGACGACGGATATCTTCGTCGCGACGATCGCCCGCGCCCGAAATGACCACCGAACGGCGGCGGGCAGGCATCGTTTCCACTGCCTGCGTGAGCGCGGCGATGGCATCCGGGTTGTGACCGTAATCGGCAATCAGCGTCGCGCCCTTGTAATCGAAGACGTTGAAGCGCCCCGGCGCAGTGCCTGCATCGTTCACGAAGGTCACCAGTCCGGCACGGATCGTCACCGGATCGATCTTCAACGCCCAGGCCGCGCCGATGGCGGCCATGGCGTTCTCGACCTGGAAGCCGATGGTGCCGTTGCGCGTGAGCGGAATGGCGGCGAGCGCGTAACGTGTTTCTTCGCTGCCGTGCGACGTCACGATGTGAGCGCCGTCGACATAGACCACGCGCTTGCCCTTGGCGCGATGCGTGGCGAGCACCGGATGCGCGGCGTCCACGGCGAAGTAGGTGACGTCGCCCGGGCAGGCGTCTGCCATGCGCGCGACCATCGGATCGGCCGCATTGAGCACCGCCATGCCGCGCGGCGCCACGTTGCGCACGATCACGCTCTTGAGCACCGCCAGGTCTTCCACCGTATTGATGTACGACAGCCCGAGGTGGTCGCCCATGCCGATGTTGGTCACCACGGCGACGTCGCAACGGTCGTAGGCGAGGCCCTCGCGCAGCAGACCGCCTCGGGCGGTTTCGAACACGGCGGCGTCGACGTCGGGGTGCATGAGCACGTTGCGCGCGCTACGCGGGCCGCTGCAATCGCCAGTGTCGATGCGCTGACCGCTGATGTAGATACCATCCGTGCCGGTCATACCGACACGCAACCCTTGCTGGGCGATGAGGTGAGCGATCAGGCGCACGGTCGTCGTCTTGCCGTTCGTGCCCGAGACGGCCACGAGCGGAATACGGCCGTCGTCACCGTCTTCGAACATGGTCGAGACGATCGCTTCGCCCACCGCGCGACCCTTGCCGTACGACGGCTGAAGGTGCATGCGAAGGCCCGGCGCGGCATTGACTTCCACAATGCCGCCGGCCTGATCTTCGAACGGCTTGATGACCGTTTCGCACACGGCGTCGACACCGGCGATATCGAGCCCGACCTGCTGCGCGGCCGCGACGGCGCGTGCAGCAATTTCCGGGTGGACGTCGTCGGTGACGTCGGTTGCCGTGCCGCCGGTCGACAGGTTGGCGTTGTTGCGCAGCACGATGCGTGCCCCGGCGTCCGGTACCGAGTCGGCGTTCAGGCCCTGTTTGGCCAGCGTGGCAAGCGCGATGTCGTCGAAACGAATCTTGGTCAGCGACGTGGCGTGGCCTTCACCGCGACGCGGGTCGGCGTTCACGGCGTCGACCAGTTGACGCACGGTATGCACGCCGTCGCCGGTGACCTGCGGCGGATCGCGGCGCGCGGCGGCGACCAGCTTGTTGCCGATGACCAGCAGACGGAAGTCGTGGCCCGGAATGTAGCGCTCGATGATGACGTCGCGGCTGATGTCCTGCGCGGCTTCGAAGGCTTTCTCGATTTCTTCGCGCGTGCGCAGACGCACGGCGACACCCTTGCCCTGATTGCCGTCGCGCGGCTTGACCACGACCGGTGCGTCGATCTCCTGCACCAGCTTCCACGCGGCTTCGATATCGCGCACGGTGCCGCCGAGCGGCACTGGCACCCCGGCGGCGTGCAGCAGCGTCTTGGTCAGGTCCTTGTCCTGCGCGATCGATTCGGCCACGGCCGAGGTGCGGTCGGTCTCGGCGGCCTGAATGCGGCGCTGCTTGCTGCCCCAGCCGAACTGCACCATCGAGCCTTCGGTTAGACGCCGGTACGGAATGCCGCGAGCGACGGCAGCGTACACGATCGAACCCGTCGACGGGCCGAGACGGACGTCTTCATCCAGATCGCGCAAGCGATAGAGGGCGTCGGCCAGATCGAACGGGCCGTCTTCGAGCGCGGCATGGATCAGTTGCTGCGCCAGATCGAAGGCGAGACGCCCGACGGGCTCTTCGCTGTATTGCACGACGACCTGAAAGGTGCCGGGCTCGATGGTCTGCGTGGTATGGCTGAAGGTCACCGGGCAGCCGGCGGCGGCTTGCAGGTGCAGCGCCGTGGTGGCGAGCGCGTCGGCCAGCGACACCGGACGCTCCTCGGCGTCGGGCGTGAGCGCGGGCAGCTCGGGGAAGCGGGCGCGCAGACGGGCTTCGAAACCGGCCAGATTGCCGATCGAGTATTCCAGATCGGTGCACGTCACGATGGCCTCGATGGCGGTGTGACGGCTCCAGAGGTTCGGACCGCGCAGCGCGCGGATACGGGAGACTTCCATAAATTGCAATCCCTGTCTGTCCACTTCGCGTCCCTATATGGCAAATGGTTGGCGAGAAAAACGGCTGTGGCTTGGATATTCGATGACTATCTATATAGCGACGGCGGCAACAGGAAATCCTGTCGGCCGCCGCTCATCATGCATTCGACGCGTCCGGCGTGCTCAGGCGGCCAGCGCCCGCATCGGCTGACCCATCCACAGATGCACGAGATCGAGCATCGCGGCGGCGCCGCCCTCGTCGGCCTGCAACACGAGCAGGTCGCCGCTGGCGAGCTGGGCCAATGCGGTTTCGGCAGCGGCGCGGCGCTCGCCGGCATCCGTCACCTGAACCTTGCGGCCGGCGGTGTCGATGCCCGCACGCAACTGGGCGCGCGACTCGGCCGACTCACGCTTGCGCGCAATGCTCAGGTCGTCGCACAGCACCACGCTGTCGAACGTCTGCCCGAGCAGCTTGCCTTCGGCCTGAAGGTCTTCGTCCATGCGGTCGGCGCCGGGGCCGTACACCACCGTGCGGCGCTCGGCGGGCAGGGTAGCGAGGGCGGCCGCCAGTGCGTTCAGGGCCGGCGCGTTGTGGGCGTCGTCGACGATGACCGTCGCGCCTTGCTTTTCGAACAGGGTGAAGCGACCCGGGGCATCGACCTGACCGACGTCGAACGTCGTCACGCCGGTGCGCAGAACGTCCAGTGCCACGCCCATCGACCAGGCGGCGGCCACGGCGGCCAGCACGTTCTCGACCTGGAAGCCGACACGGCCGGCGTAGGTCAGGGGCATGTTGGCGGTGGCGCCGATGTCGGTTTCTTCCGAGCCGGTCGCGAGGATCACCTGCCCGTTGCGCACGAACACCGCGCGCTTGCCTTCGGCACGATGCGCCACGATGGCCGGCAGTTGCTCGTCCAGTCCGAAGAAGATCACGTCGCCGTCGCACAGCTCGGCCATTTCCACGACCAGCGGATCGCGGGCGTTCAGCACGGCCACGCCGTCGGGCAGCACGACATCCACTTGCGTACGCATCACGCTGAACATGCGGTCGACGTCTTCGACGAAATACTGACCCAGATGGTCCGGACGATCGATGTTCGTCACGATGCCGACCTGGCAGCGGTCGTAGGCGAGGCCTTCGGACAGAATGGCGGTGTTGTCGTTCTCGAAGACGGCAGCGGTCACGCCGGCGTTCATCAGGACACGGTTCGCGGCGTCCCAGTTGGCGCGGTCGCCGCCTTGCACCAGACGCTTGTCGAGGAACAGGCCGTCGCTGCAAGCCAGGCCGGTATGCTCGCCCGCCAGTTGCAGCAGGTGCGTGAGCAGGCGGGCCGTCACGGTCTTGCCGTTTGTGCCGGTGATGCCGACGACCGGAATACGACCGGCGTCGCCGTCGGGGAACAGGTGATCGACGATGGCGCGGCCGACCGGACGGGGGGCGCCGTCGGCCGGCTTCAGGTGCATCAGCAGGCCCGGACCGGCGTTGACTTCGACGATGGCGCCGCGTTGTTCGGCGAGCGGGCGGGAAATGTCTTCGGCCACCAGATCGACGCCGGCGATGTCCAGACCGACGATGCGCGCCGCCAGCGATGCATGCGCGGCGACGCTCGGGTGCACGCGATCGGTCACGTCGAAAGCGACGTTGCCGTTGCGCTGGATCAGCACGTTCTTGCCTTCGGGCGGCACGGAATCGGCATCGAAGCCCTGACGCTTCAGTTCCAGACGGGCCGACGAGTCGATGCGCACGCGGTTGAGCGGCTGGTCTTCCGCACTGCCGCGACGCGGATCGTTATTGATTTGCAGCTCGATGAGTTCGGAGACGGTGTGTTGCCCGTCGCCCACGACGGAGGCCATTTCGCCCATCGCAGCAGCCACGACACGTCCGCCCACGACCAGCAGACGGTGCTCCAGGCCCGGCACGAAGCGCTCGACGATCACGCCGTTGCCTTCTTCGAGCGCCACGCCGAACGCCGTGATGACTTCGTCTCGCGTAGTGAGATTGATGAACACGCCACGGCCATGGTTGCCGTCGTACGGCTTGACGACCACGGGCAGGCCGATGTCTTGCGCGGCGTCCCAGGCGTCTTCGGCGCTATCGACCAGACGGCCTTCCGGCACGGGCACACCGCACGATTCGAGCAGTTGCTTGGTCAGATCCTTGTCGCGCGAAATGCTCTCGGCGATGGCGGGCGTGCGGTCGGTCTCGGCGGTCCAGATGCGGCGGGCGGCAGCGCCGTAGCCCAGTTGCACCAGATTGCCGTCGGACAGACGCAGATGCGGGATGTCACGGTCGTCGGCAGCGTCGACGATGCACGCCGTGCTCGGGCCGAGACAGTGTTTGTCGACCAGGCCGCGAAGGTCTTCCACGGCGGCCTCGACGTCGTAAGGACGGTCTTCGATGGCGGCCATGACCAGATCGCGGGCGGCGAACAGCGCCGCGCGGGTCACGTCTTCATGCCAGGCGCGCACGATCACCTTGTAGACGCCCGAGATCGGGGTTTCGCGCGCCTTGCCAAAGCCGCCGGGCATGCCGGCGAGATTCTGGAGCTCGAGCGTGACGTGCTCGAGAATGTGGCCGGGCCACGTACCTTCGCGCAGGCGCTGGAGGAAACCGCCGCGCTCGCCGATGCTGCAACGATGCTCAATGAGGGTGGGCAGCCACTCGGACAGCCGCTCGGGGAATCCCGGGATCTTGTTGGACGGGAACTCTTCCAGTTCGCCGATATCGACCCATGCCTCAAGCACCGGCCGATATGTCCACATATTCGGTCCGCGCAGCGACAGGACATCGAAAATCTCAATGTCTTTCTTTTTCATCTAAGGCTTTTATTCACGCGTCAGGGCTGGTACGGGAAAGCCGGCGAGGCCGGTTTCAGGCGGCACAGCCGGTCGCGCTTTTACAGTTAACTGGATGCTTAACGCAAAAAATCCGTAAACGGTTGACAGTCGCAACAATATTTCGATGTTGCACCGTGTCATGCGGGAACTCCGTGCCGCAAAAAGCGTCGCTGTGGTTATACTTGCGGCAATTTTGCGGACCTGACAGGGAAAGTCCGCGTCGATTTTTCTCCGATTGCTCGATGTCCGCCCCTTGAGGACACGTCTGCCGCATCAATGACCGACACCTCCGCTTCAGCGGCGTCACCCGCCGCCACATCGACAGATCCTTCCGCCGCCGCGCATTCGGCAGCTACGCCGGCCCGCAATGCCGCTGCTGAACCCTGGTACCTCGATCTTTCCGCTCAACTGGCCGATGGCGAGACCGTGCTCGCGTGGCTTACCGTCGATCTGGACGCGCAACTGCATTTCGCGCAGGGCGTGGTCGTTGCCACCGACCGCCGTGTACTCGCGCGCGAGGCACGCCGCGACACGCCGTCGGGCGCCTGGCAGGCGTGGCCGTACCGTGCGGATCTGACGCTGACGCATACGGACCATGCGGGCGTGGGCTCGCTGGAGCTGTGCGACGCAAGCAAGAAGCTCGCGAACTGGCGCTATACGCTGGGTCACAATCCGGCGGCGCTCACGTTGATGGATACGATCGTGCGCCAGCGCGACGCGCGGGTCGCCGGTCACGCGGCGAGCCACGAGCCGGAGGAGGTGGGCGTTTGCCCCATTTGTCAGGCGGAACTGCCCCCGGGGGCCGAAGAGTGCCCGCAATGCAATCCGGAAACAGAAGCCCCGCCGTCGACATGGGCATTGCTCAGATTGTGGCGCTTCGCCCGTCCGTATCGCTTCCAGTTATTGTCCGGTTTCCTGCTCACGCTTTGTGCCACGGGCGCCACGCTGATCCCGCCGTATCTGACGATGCCGCTCATGGACAACGTGCTGATCCCGTTCCAGAACGGCAAACCGATCGATTACCACCTGGTGGGAATGTATCTGTCGGGGTTGCTGGGTGCCGGACTGGTCGCCTGGGTGCTTGGCTGGGCGCGCACGTATTTGCTCGCCAAGGTATCGGAGCGGATCGGCGCCGATCTGCGCACGGCCACGTATTCGCACCTGCTGCGCCTCTCGCTGGAGTACTTCGGCGGCAAGCGGACAGGGGATCTGATGGCGCGCATCGGGTCGGAGAGCGACCGCATCTGCGTCTTCCTGTCGTTGCACTTGCTGGACTTCGCGACCGACGTGCTGATGATCGTGATGACGGCGATCATTCTCGTGTCGATCAACCCGTGGCTGGCGGTCGTGACACTGGTGCCGCTGCCGTTCATCGCCTGGCTGATCCATCTGGTGCGTGACCGGTTGCGCCATGGCTTCGAGAAGGTCGACCGTATCTGGTCGGAAATCACGAACGTGCTGGCCGATACGATTCCGGGCATTCGCGTGGTCAAGGCGTTTGCGCAGGAGAATCGCGAGGTGGCGCGCTTCAAGGAAGCGAACCGTCATAACCTCGTCGTCAACGACCGGGTAAACAAGGTCTGGTCGCTATTCTCGCCGACGGTCACGTTCCTGACGGAAGTCGGGTTGCTGGTCGTCTGGATCTTCGGTATCTGGCAGGTCTCGAAGCATGAGATCACGGTGGGTGTGCTCGCTGCGTTCCTGACCTACATCAGCCGCTTCTATACGCGTCTCGATTCGATGAGTCGTATCGTCTCGGTCACCCAGAAGGCTGCCGCCGGCGCCAAGCGCATCTTCGATATTCTCGATCACGTCTCTAACGTGCCGGAGCCGGTCAATCCGGTGCATCTGAAGGAAGTGAAGGGCGCCATCGACCTGCGCGACATCGGCTTCCGTTACGGCAATCGCGCGGTGATCCGGGGGATGGATCTGCGCATCGCGCCGGGCGAGATGATCGGTCTGGTCGGGCACAGCGGCTCGGGCAAGAGCACGCTGGTGAACCTGATCTGCCGCTTCTACGATGTGGCCGAAGGCTCGATCCAGATCGACGGCGTGGATATTCGTGCGCTGCCGGTCTCGGACTTCCGTCGCAACGTCGGTCTGGTGTTGCAGGAGCCGTTCCTGTTCTTCGGCACGATTGCGGACAACATCGCCTACGGCAAACCCGAAGCCACGCGCGCCGAGATCGTGGCCGCTGCGCGTGCCGCGCATGCGCACGAGTTCATCCTGCGTCTTCCGCATGGCTACGATTCGCTTGTCGGCGAACGGGGTCAGGCGCTCTCGGGTGGCGAGCGTCAGCGTATTTCGATTGCCCGCGCGTTGCTGATCGATCCGAGAATTCTGATTCTGGACGAAGCGACGTCGTCGGTGGATACGGCCACGGAGAAGGAAATTCAGAAGGCGCTGGACAACCTCGTCAAGGGCCGCACGACGATTGCCATCGCGCACCGTCTCTCGACGCTGCGCAAGGCCGATCGCCTCGTGGTGCTCGATCGCGGCAAGATCGTCGAGGTGGGCAATCACGATGAACTGATCGCGCGCGAAGGCGCTTACTACAAGCTTTATCAGGCGCAGCAGCGCAACGTCGACACGGATATCGACGCCGTCGTCGAGTCGGCCGAAGCCGCCGCCACGGTGGCTGCGGTCACCGCCGCGCCGGCGCAGCCGCTCTCCGTCAACTGATCGTCAACCGAACCGTTCGCGAAGCCATTTATGCAGATCGATTTCACCCTCTCGCGCAACGCCTTCGGACGTCTGGTGCTGACCGACGCCGAGGGCGTCGCCCATGAAGGCGTCGTGCCCGTGCGCGCCTTCCCGATTGCCGCGCCGGACGAAGGGCTCGCGCTCGTGAGCACCGAAGGCCGCGAACTGGTCTGGCTGGACTCGCTCGACGGACTTCCGGCGGACATGCGCGCGCTGGTGCGCGACGAACTGGCGGCGCGTGAATTCATGCCGGAGGTGCTGTGCATCAAGGGCGTGTCGACGTTTGCGACGCCGAGCACCTGGACCGTCGAGACGAATCGCGGCGAGGTCTCGTTCGTGCTGCGCGGCGAAGAGGACATCCGGCGTCTGGGTGGGCAAACGTTGCTCATCACCGACAACCACGGCATTCACTTCCTGATTCGCGATTCCGCCGCGCTGGACAAGCCCAGCCGCAAGATTCTCGACCGTTTCCTCTGACGTCTTCCGAAGGCTTCTTGCACGATTCGGGTTACCGCACTTCGCCGTACCTCCCGGCGCTGGTAAAATCCATGCTTTTGATTTTGCGGTGATGCCGATGTGGTTCAAGAATCTTCAGTTGCACCGAATTCCTGCCGGTTGGTCCATGAGCGTCGCGCAAATGGAAGAGGCGCTGGAAAAGCACGCCTTCCGTGAGGGCGGCAGCCTCGAAATGCAGGTGCAGGGCTGGGCGCCGCCGCGCGATGGCGGCGAACTCGTGCACAGCATCAATCGTCAGTTCCTGCTGGCCTATCGTGCCGAAAAGAAGCTGTTGCCGACGACCGTCGTCAATCAGGTGACGCGCGCCAAGGCCGCCGAACTCGAAGAGCAGCAGGGCTTCAAGCCGGGCCGCAAGCAGATGCGCGAGCTCAAGGAGCAGGTCACCGACGAACTGCTGCCGCGTGCGTTCGGCATTCGTCGCGATACGCGCGTGTGGATCGATCCGGTGAACCGCTGGCTGGTGATCGATGCCGCGTCGCCTGCGAAGGCCGACGAAGTGCGCAGTCTGCTGCTCAAGACGCTCGACATCATTCTCGAGAACGTGGAACTGAACGAGGCGCCGGTCGCCGTGATGACGTCGTGGCTCGCGGGTAACGACGCACCCGCCGGGTTCACCGTCGATCAGGACGTGGAACTGCGCTCGAACACCGATGAGAAGGCCGCCGTGCGCTACGTGGCGCACCCGCTCGACGGTGCAGACGTGCGTCAGCACATCGAAGCCGGCAAGCGCTGCACCAAGCTGGCGATGACGTGGAACGACCGCATCTCGTTCGTGCTGACCGACGCGTTCATCATCAAGCGCGTGACGCCGCTCGATATCATCAAGGACGCTGCCGATCCGACGGCCGAAGGCGAGGCCGAGAAGTTCGATGCCGACGTTGCGCTCATGACCGGTGAACTCGCCCGCATGCTCGACGATCTGGTCGAGGCCGTGGGAGGTGAACGTCAGATGGACAAGGCGGCATAACGTCACTTACGTCACTTTCATCACTGACGCTTCGCCGGAACCGGTAGCCGAGGCTGGACAGGCGACAGGTTCCGGCGGCACCAACGCCGCGATGCCCCGTTCTCCATGGGGCACCGCGGCGTTTTCTCATCCGGCGCGAAATGCCGCCGAGATCACGATTGCGTGGACGGATCGATCAGGTAGACGCCTTGCGTCAGCGCCTGTTTGACCGCGCGCGTCTTCTCGTCGACGCTGACTTCGAGTTCACCCGCCTCGATGGCCGCGTAGGCCTGACGCACGACGTCCGACGGTGCGGTTTTCTCCACGTCGAAGCCGCTCGTGAGATCGGTATCGATGTATCCCGCGTGCAAACCCACGACCTGCGTGTTTTGCTTGCGAAGCTCATGACGCACGCCGTTGGTCAGCGACCATGCGGCCGACTTCGTAATCGAGTATTCGGGGATCACGGGCGAATTGACCCAACTCACGATGGACAGCACGTTGAGCAGCGCGCCGCCGCCGTTGCGGCCCAGAACCGGGGCGAATGCCTGCGTCATGGCCAGCACGCCGAACAGGTTGGTTTCCAGCGTCTTGCGCAGCAAATCAGCAGAACCCGGGCGCGTGAGCCCTTCGGAGACGCTGGCGATACCGGCGTTGTTGATGAGCAGGGTGACATCGCCCGCGAGTTCGGCCGCAGCGGCCACGTCCTGGGCGTTATTGACGTCGAGCTTGACGGGGATCACGCCCGGCAGCGTCACCTTCGACGGATCGCGCGATCCGGCATAGACCTTCTTGGCGCCAAGCGCCAGCGCCTGTTTGGCGAACTCCAGTCCCAGACCACGGTTTGCACCGGTGACGAACACGACGGCATTTTCGATCTTCATTTCATTGCTCCAGCAAGGTAGGTGGGCCGAATGGGCCGTAGCAACGGCAGGTGAATTCGGTTACAGTTCATGACAATGGTGGTTGCCATCGTCAACTTGGGTGGATTGTGCAAACTGCGCGGGCACTTGTCAATGGTGATCGACATTGTCTTTTTTGATGACGCCGATAGTGGCGATTGGGTATTGGTCGGGGCGTCGATGCGTCCGGCACGTGCTGGGCACGCCTCGTCGCCCTGGCGGCTAGCGGCTAAGGAGCAGAAATGGGCATTTCACGGGAACAGGCAGCGGAGAATCGGGAGGCGATCGTCAGTGCGGCTGACCGGTTGTTCCGCGAACGCGGTGTCGATGCCGTCGGGCTGACGGCGTTGATGAAGGAGGCCGGATTCACGCAAGGCGGCTTCTACAACCACTTCAAGTCGAAGGACGCGCTCGTCGCCGCCGTGATGGCGCGGGCGATGGCGGCCAACGAGGACTTGTTGGCGCAGAGCCAGGCGGCGACGGCGTCGGGCGGGAAACCGAAGACGAGCGTCGACAAGTATCTTTCGACGGCGCATCGCGACGACGTGGCGTGCGGTTGCCCGATGGCGGGCTTTGCCGGGGATGTGCCGCGTATCGGCGATGAAGCGCAGGCCTGTTACGCGAAAGGACTCGCAGACTCGCTCGAACACATGACGGCGGCCGGCGTCGCGCAAGGGTTGACACGGGAGCAGGCGTACCAGCGCGCCATGGCGCGATTCGCGCAGATGGTGGGTTCACTGGTGCTTTCGCGGGCGGTGGTCGGTGCCGATCCTGCGCTATCGGAAGCGTTGCTGGGTGCAGGGCGTGAGGCCATCACGGCCGCCGATGCACGCGGCGCGAATGGGTGAGCGCGATAAGGGGGCAAGGCGCCAGGGGGCGCGGCGGCAAGGGCATGCAGAACATCGTGCAAGAGGATTCACCCGCTATCAACGGCTGACGCGTTGCCGCCAGCGAGAGGCTCCGTCAGTGTTGAGGCCAGCGCCAGGTCGCGCGCAACCGGTCTCGCAGGAAGTCGACGAACAGGCGTGTTCGCGGCGCAATGTGGCGGCTGTGCGGGTACACGGCATGCAGCGGTGCCGCCGGAATCCGCAGCGCCGGCAGCACGCGGGTAAGGCGACCGGCCTGAATGTCGTCGCCGACGTCCCAGATCGATTTCTGTGCGATGCCTGCGCCATGCAGCGCGAGTTCATGCGCCGTGTCGCCATCGTCGACGACATAGGTGTCGGGCACCTGAACGCGTAACGTTTCGGATTGCGAGACAAATCGCCAGTCACCATGCGGAACGTTGCCAAAGAGAATGCAGTCGTGATGCCGCAAGTCGCCCACGTCTTCCGGGGTGCCGCGCAGCGCCAGATAACCGGGGGACGCGACGAGCACCCGATAGTTCGGCGCCAGCTCCTGAGCGACGAGACTTGAGTCGGGCAGGGTGCCCACGCGAATGGCGACGTCGATGTTGTGGGCGAGGAGATCGACCCACAGGTCGCTCAACGACAGATGCACCTTCACATCGGGATGCCGTTCGCGAAATGCGACGAGCAATGGCGTCAGATGACGACGCCCGAACGCGCGCGGCGCGCTGATCCGCAGCACGCCGCCAACGGTGCCCGCCTGGCTCGTCATCAACCGCTCGGTCTCTGCAATCTCCGCCAGAATCCGCTGGCAACACGCGTGGAAAACCTGCCCCTCCTCGGTGAGCGCCTGCTTGCGCGTGGTGCGGTTGAGCAGGCGCACGCCAAGGCGCTGTTCCAGCAGTCCCAGGCGTTTGCTGATGACCGCAAGCGACAACCCCAACTCACGTGCCGCCGCTGACATGCTGCCCGTTGTGACTACTCGGTCGAAGAGGGTGAGGTCCAACGTCTGTTCGATCATCGTGCTGCGATTCTCAATGTGGCGAAGAGAGTCATTCTGTTTTTCTGGGGATTATCGTCTTCTCTGATGAGGATCACAATAAGCACATGCCATCACCGAGGGTTCGGTGGTGACGCGGTTCCCCCCCCTCATGCTTCGCCCTCATTCTGGAGTTACCCCATGTTCAATTTCGAAGGTCAGCGCGTGCTTGTGATCGGCGGCAGTTCCGGTATCGGCCGTGCCGCGGCACAAGCGTTTGCCAAGGCCGGCGCGGTCGTCACGATCGCTTCGCGCAGTCAGGCAAAGCTCGACGATGCGCTCGCGACGATCGGCAGTACCGCCCGCGCCGTGGTGCTCGATACCGGTGACGCGGCGGCTGTCGAACGATTCTTTGCCGAGCATGCGCCGTGGCAGCATGTCGTGATTTCCGCCGCACAAACGCCCACCGGACAGGTGCGCAAGTTGTCGCTGGAAGACGCGCACGCCGCGTTCGACAGCAAGTTCTGGGGGACGTATCACGTTGCCAGGTTTGCGCGCATCGAAGACAGCGGTTCGCTCACGCTGACCTCGGGGTACCTGAGTGTGCGACCCAATACGTCGTCGGTCGTGCAGGGCGCGATCAACGCCGCTGTCGAAGCGCTAGGGCGCGGGCTGGCGCTCGAAATCTCACCGGTGCGCGTCAACACGGTATCGCCGGGACTGACGATCACACCGCTGTGGGACAAGCTGTCCGAAGCCGATCGGGAGGCGATGTATCGCAGTGCAGCGCAACGGCTTCCGGCGCGTCGAGTCGTAGCAGCCGAGGACGTGGCGAATACGATTCTTTATCTCGCCGGCACGCCGAGCGCGACGGGCTCAACGGTGCTCATCGACGCTGGCGGTGCGATCGCCTGACATCTCGTCGCAGCCCTCTGCAAGCCTTGGAAAGGCAGGAAGATGCTGCGTTGCGACATCTTCCGGGTCCTGATCTTGCGTACATTTTGACGTCACGCAAACGCGGTATACCCGAATCACTTTCGGGTACCTATTTCGATAGGGATTGCCTAGAATGAAATCGTGCCATCCCGCCATATCGAAGTTAGGAGGCCGCTATGCTTACAGGGAGCTTGATTGGGATGTTCGTGATCGCGCTGGTCGTCGGTGCAGCGGTGGCCTGGCTGGCAGATCGCAACTGGTGCAAGGAGCACCCGGCGGCACGCCATACCTGGCGTCGCCACCGTCGCGATGTCCGGCACGGCTGAACCGTGCCGACGGTCGGGGAACGCTTCTGGGAAGGGACTTTGGAAAACGTTCAGGACCAATGAAAAGCCCGCCTTCCGGCGGGCTTTTTTGCGACTAAAGACACCTTAACAACTGGCTGGGCGCTCAGGCAACGGCCTGAAGGAAGTACTTGCCCTGGACGGTCAGACGCGGCGACTTCTTCCCCGCTTCCAACTCTTCCCACTCGATCAGTTTGCTCTCGAGCAACGATTCGAGGTCCGGGCGATCCAGCTCCACTTGCTCCGGAGCTTCCTTGACCAGCATCAGGGTGGCAAATTCATGATGACTCAGCATCTTCGTCTCCCGGTTTGCGGTTCCACAGGGGGGTCCCTCGTCAGGGACTTTAAGGATAGGTCACGAAAAAGACGCTTGCGCGACAAAATTCGTACTTTCGATGCTGCTATGCAGCACTTCTCGTGGTGGACTTTCCCACGCACAGGATAGGCCGTGGTAATGACATTGGCGTGTCAGTCGTCTAGCATTTCCCGCCGCATCTAACGTATACAAAATGCAGTGTCATATTGCGATGCAGCAATGACGATTTTTGGGCAATTTGCGGTGATGCCCTGCTTATTAGCGGTTTGCTGGGGCCGAAGGGGCGGTAGAATGGCCCAATTTGCCAGCAATTCGCGCACACCAACCTGACATGCCGCAAAAGAAAACGCCGTACTTCGAGTTACGCAGCGGTGCCGTAGATACCCTGCATTTCGTTGTCAAGACGCCTGAACTGGATACCTTGCGCACCGAGTTGGCGCAACGTTTCGAAGCGACCCCGGAGTTTTTTGCTGGCGACACGGTCGCCATCGACGTACGGCGTCTGGCCGGTGACGAACGCGTTGCCGTGCCTGCGTTGGCCGAAATGCTGGCCGAATTCCGCATGAAGCCGATCGGCGTGGTCGCCAACACCGAGCAAGCCGATTGGGCGGTGGTGGGCGGTTTGCCGCGACTGGACAGTCAGGAGCGTCACGAGCGCCGTGCAACGCGTGCGAGCCGCGAGGCCGAAGGCGCGACCGAGACGGCCGTCGAGTCGGTCCAGACAGCGCCGACGCCGGTCGTCGCCGAGGCCTCCGTAATTCCGTCGACCATCATCGACAAACCGCTGCGTTCGGGCCAGCAGGTCTATGCGAAGGGCGATCTGATCATCCTCGATCTTGTCAGTTATGGGGCCGAGGTGATCGCGGAAGGTAATATTCACATTTACGCGCCGCTGCGGGGGCGGGCACTGGCAGGTGTGAAGGGCAAGCTCGATGCGCGCATCTTCTGCACCTGCCTGGAGCCCGAGCTGATTTCCATCGCCGGGATTTACCGGACTGGCGAATATGCGCTGCCACCTGACGTGCAGGGGCGGTCGGTGCAGGTGCGGCTGGTAGACGACAAACTGATTTTCGAGCCCCTCGGGCTCAAATGATTCGTAGCTAATTTCATCCTCAAGTTTGGGAAGGCATCGACAGATGGCAAAAGTGATTGTGGTGACCTCTGGCAAGGGTGGTGTCGGCAAGACGACGACCAGCGCCAGCTTTTCCGCCGGCCTCGCCTTGCAGGGGCACAAGACGGCAGTCATCGATTTCGACGTCGGCCTGCGCAATCTCGATCTGATCATGGGTTGCGAGCGCCGCGTGGTGTACGACCTGATCAACGTGATTCAGGGCGAAGCGAACCTCAATCAGGCGCTCATCAAGGACAAGTCCTGCGAGAACCTGTTCATCCTGCCCGCCTCGCAAACGCGTGACAAAGATGCACTCACGCAAGCTGGCGTCGAAAAGGTCATCAAGGACCTCGCCGACATGGGCTTCGAATACATCGTGTGCGATTCACCGGCCGGTATCGAGTCGGGCGCGCTGCTCGCGATGCACTTCGCCGACGAGGCGCTCGTGGTGACGAACCCCGAAGTGTCGTCGGTGCGCGATTCGGACCGCATTCTGGGCATTCTGTCGTCGAAGACGAAGCGTGCCATCGAAGGCAGCGAGCCGATCAAGGAGCATCTGCTCATTACGCGTTACAACCCGAAGCGTGTGAACGACGGTCAGATGCTGTCGCTGGAAGACATTCAGGAAATTCTGCGAATCAAGCTCATCGGCGTGATTCCGGAGTCGGAGTCGGTGCTCCATGCCTCGAACCAGGGTACGCCCGCCATCCATCTGGACGGCACGGACGTGGCCGACGCGTATCGCGACGTGGTGAGCCGATTCAAGGGCGAAGACAAGCCCATGCGCTTTACCGACTATCAAAAGCCGGGCCTGTTGCAGCGCATTTTCGGCTCGAAGTAAGGAGCGCCCATGTCCTTCCTGTCTTTCCTCCTGGGGGAGAAGAAAAAGACCGCCGCCGTTGCCAAAGAGCGCCTGCAAATCATTCTGGCGCACGAACGCGCGGGCTCGTCGCCGCCGGCCGATTACCTGCCGGCACTGCAACGCGAGCTGGTCGCCGTCATCTCCAAGTACGTGAAAATCGCGCAAGACGACATCAAGGTCAGCGTCGAGCATCAGGACAACCTGGAAGTGCTCGAAGTGAAGATCGAACTGCCGCAGACCTGAACGGTTGACCGCCCCGGTAGGCGCCGCATGGCGCCGCCGGTGAATAGTGCCGGATGTGCGAATACGCGAAAGCCCGCCACCCTGGAGAAAGGGTGGCGGGCTTTCGTCGTCGCTTATTCCTCAGTGTTGCGCCGCGCCGCTCAGAACTTGTAGTCGGGGTTTTTCGGATCGAAGGTCGCGTCTGTCCACTGTTCCTTGCGAACTTTCTCGAAGCGCATCTCCTCGGTCTTCTGACCGGCGGCATCCCACGCCTCGATACCGCGCGGCCTGCCTGTCTTCAGGTCTAACAACAAGCGCGACTTGCTGGCGTAATGTTGCGGCGGCCCGGAGGGCGCGTTCCACTCCAGCGCCAGCACGCGAACGCCATTCACTTCGGAGACCGATACTTTGGCGGGCTTCCCGCTCAGTCCGGCCGCCCGGAAGCTCCTGCCATCGTGTGCAATCTGTTCCGCGATGAAGCCGAAGCCCAGATCGCGCACAGTGTGGTTCGACTGCGAGCGTGCGAGTGTGCCGTCGATACTGCTCCAGATCGACGTGAAGCCAAGAATGCCGCCAAGATGGCCGTACATCTCCTTCGGCCGCTTCGTCTCGTCGTAAAGGATCTCCTGACCCGCGTGGGCGCCATCGGGCAGCCACTTCGCGTACACCTGCAACGGGTTTTCTCGAATCTTCACGAGCATGCGATCGGGCGTGGTCTGCCACTGGTCGTTGATGCGTTCGTGGCGCGTGAGCTCGTATTGATACTCGGGCAGGGCGGCGGACTCGGCCTTCAGGAAACGCACGAGGGCGTCCGGCGCAATGGCTTGCACATACGCGACGATCTGGTCGTCGCGCATCTTCGCCAGTTCGCCGCTCTTGATCGTGCGCGAGAGCCACTGCGTTTGCGCCGCGACGGGCAGGGCGGCCAGTTTGGCGACGTCGGCGTCTGCGCCGGCAGCACCGGCAACATTGGCAGACGCGCTGACGGGGCTTTCCACCGAGGTTGCTGAGGCCGCAGGAGGGGCGGCGCTGGTCTGAGCGACGGCAGGCGACGCCGCCACCGTACCCAACGCACACACAACACCGGCAACGAGCGCCGTCGGCATCAGCGCAAGCGTCAGTGCCATGCGACCGAGGCCGCGTGCGCCATGGCAGACGCGACAAACCTGACGACGCGCGGGCGAAGCAGCGTGGCGGGGCATTGCGTTACCTCCCCGAAAACGGCGTCGACGCGGCGGCGTTCGGCGCAGGATCGCGAAGTTCGCGCCGCAGGATCTTGCCGACGGTCGTCTTGGGCAACTCGCCCTGCCGGAACTCGATGATGCGCGGCACCTTGTAGCCGGTCAGATGCTTGCGACAGTGCGTCGCCAGGTCCTCAGCGCTCAGCAACGGATCCTTCGCGACGACCACGAGTTTCACGCGTTCGCCCGCCACCGGATCGGGCACGCCCACGACCGCAGCCTCGCGCACCCCCGGGTGAAGCATCACCACGTCCTCGATCTCGTTCGGATAGACGTTGAAACCCGAGACGAGAATCATGTCCTTCTTGCGATCGATCAGCCGCACATAGCCGCGCTCGTCCATGACGCCGACGTCGCCCGTGAGCAGCCAGCCATCGGCGTCGAACGTCTTTGCCGTTTCCTCGGGGCGATTCCAGTAGCCGCTCATGACCTGCGGGCCGCGCACGCACAGCTCACCCGGCTCGCCGATGTCGGCCCAGGTGCCGTCGTCGCGCTTGAAGCGCACGTCGGTCGACGGCGCAGGCAGGCCGATGGAGCCGGTGAAGTCGAAGGCGTCCATGTGTGCGATATCGACCGGATTCATCGTGACGATCGGGGAACATTCGGTCAGGCCATAGCCTTCGATGATCGGCTTGCCCGTGACCTGTTTCCAGCGCTCGGCAATCGCGCGCTGGGTCGCCATGCCGCCCGCGAGCGAGAGTTTCAGTTTCGAGAAGTCGCGGGCACAGAAATCCGGGTTGTCGAGCAAACCGTTGAACAGGGTGTTCACCCCCGTCACACCCGTAAAGGTTTCGTTGCGAATGATGTACACGACCTTTTTCACGTCGCGCGGATTCGCAATCAGGATGTTGCGTCCGCCAAGGCTCATGAAGACGAGGCAGTTCAGCGTGAGCGAGAGGATGTGATACATCGGCAGCAGCGACAGATTCACTTCGATGTCGCCGTCGAGCTGATCGGCGGCCCACGCTTCTGTCTGCAACAGGTTCGCCAGCACGTTGCCGTGCGAAAGCATGGCGCCTTTGGCAACGCCGGTGGTGCCGCCCGTGTACTGGAGGAAGGCGAGGTCTTCTCGGACCAGCGGCACCGGCGTGACTTCCAAGGCTGCACCTTCGGTCAGCGCGCGGCGCAGCGGGATCGCTTGGGGAAGATCGTAGGCTGGCACCTGTTTGGCGACGTGGCGCATGAGGAAGTTGACCGCACGCCCCTTGGCGTTGATGCCCGGGCCCAGCAGATCGCCGATTTGTGTGACGAGTACGTTGCGTACCGGCGTGCCATCGATCGCATCCTGCAAGGTCTTCGCGAAGTTTTCGAAGACGACGATGGTCTGCGCGCCGCTGTCGTTCAACTGATGCTTCAGCTCGCGGGCCGTGTACAGCGGGTTGACGTTGACGACTACTGCGCCGGCGATGAGGGTGCCGAACAGGCAGATCGGATACTGGAAGCAGTTGGGCATCATGAGCGCGACGCGCTCGCCCTTTTTCACGCCTTGCGCTTGTAGCCACGCGGCGAACGAGTACGCCTGACGCGACACTTCGGCGTAACTGATTTCACTGCCGAGGCTCACGAACGCAATGCGCTCGCGATACTTCCCGATCCATTCGTCGAAGGCCTGCACGAGCGACGTGTAGCGATTCACGTCGATGTCGGCGGGAACGCCGGGAGGATAGGCGTTGAGCCACACACGTTCCTGCTGGACGGCTTGATCCATCGTTGTCTCCGTTGATATGTCTACACGATTTTTATCGTTGTTATCGTTCCAGCATGGCCACCACGCCCTGACCGCCGGCGGCGCAGATGGAGATGAGGCCGCGTCCGCCACCGCGTTGCGCGAGCAGCTTGGCGAGCGTGGCGAGAATGCGCCCGCCGGTCGCCGCGAACGGGTGACCGCAGGCGAGCGAACTGCCGTTCACATTGAGACGCTGGCGGTCGATACTGCCCAGTGGCGCGGCCAGTCCGAGCTTGTCTCGGCAGTACGTGGGGTCTTCCCAGGCTTTCAACGTGCACAGCACCTGCGCTGCGAACGCCTCGTGAATCTCGTAGAAATCGAAGTCCTGCAACGTGAGTCCGGCCTGCGCCAGCATGCGCGGCACGGCGTAGGCGGGGGCCATCAGCAGCCCTTCGCGTTGTGACTCATCGGCGTTGAAGAAGTCGACGGCGGCCGTTTGCGAATACGTCAGATAGGCGAGCACAGGGATGTTGTGTGCCTTTGCCCAGTCCTCGCTCGCGAGGAGCACACACGACGCGCCGTCGGTCAGCGGGGTCGAGTTGCCTGCCGTGAGCGTGCCTGTCGCGCTGCGGTCGAAGACCGGCTTGAGGCTCGCGAGCTTTTCGAGCGTCAGTTCGGGACGCAGATTGTTGTCGCGTTGCAGGCCCCGGAACGGCGTCATCAGATCGAGGAAAAAGCCACGGTCATAGGCCTGCGCCAGATGCTCGTGGCTGGCGAGCGTGAGTTCGTCCTGTGCGGCGCGCTCGATTGCCCAGTGCTTGGCCATCAACTCGCAATGCTCGCCCATCGACAGGCCCGTGCGCGGCTCGCCGTTGCGGGGCAGGGTCGGGCTGAACAGCATTCCCGGCCGCACCTTCGCCAGCGCGCCGAGTTTGCCGCCCGTGCTGCGCTGACGGTTCGCTTCGAGCAGGATCTTGCGCAGTTTTTCGTTGACGCCGATGGGGGCATCCGATGCCGTGTCGACACCGCCCGCGATGGCCACGTCGATCTGCCCGAGGGCGATCTTGTTGCCGGTGAGGATGGCCGTCTCCAGCCCGGTGCCGCAGGCTTGCTGCACGTCATAGGCGGGCGTTTGCGCGGCGAGCGTGGTCGACAGCACGGACTCTCGCGTCAGATTGAAGTCGCGGGCGTGCTTGAGGACTGCGCCTGCGGCGACTTCACCCAGCGTCTGACCGTGCAGGTCGAAGCGGTCGACGAGGCCTTGAATCGCGGCCGTGAGCATGTCCTGATTCGATGCGGTGGCGTAGGCGGTGTTCGAGCGTGCAAACGGAATGCGATTGCCGCCGAGAATGGCGACGCGACGTAGCGCGGGGGCGGGCGCGGTAGGTTTGAAGGCGCTCATGTCAGGTCCGTCAGGTTCGTCAGATCGGGGGTGGCGGCGGTTGCCGAGGGGGCGTGAAGTTGCCAGCGTCCGCGCAGATGCGGGACAGTGCCCGCAGCGTCGCGCAGTTCGAAGCGTTCAGCGTCTGCGGCGCGCCAGAAAGTGACGTCGCCGGGGAGCAGCACTGGCGTCTTGAATTCCACAAGGAGATCGAGGTCGTCCGCGCCGGGCGGCAACACGGCGGCGAGTGTTCTCGCGAAGCTCCACATGCCGTGGATGATCGGCCTGGGAAAGCCGAACAGCTTCGCCGTGAGAGGCCACAGATGGATCGGGTTGTAGTCGCCCGAGATGCGCGCGTACTGGCGGCCGAGGTCCGCCGGGACCGCCCACGCGGCGTCTCGAGTCAGCGTGTCGTCCGCACTGAGTTCGGATCGATAAGGTACGCCGAGGGCGTTGTGAACGCCGGTTCTCAGGTACAGACTCTCGCCCGTCCACACGATACGGTTGTCCCGTCGCGCCGTGGTGACGACGGTGAACACCTGCCCCTTGTCATGCGCGTACAGCGGGCCGCAGCGCACGTCGAGCGTCAGACGGTCGCCGACCGCGAGCGCGGCATGCTGCCGGATGCGATTGGCCAGGTGGACCATGCCGAGCATGGCGAACGGAAAGGCGCGGTCCGTCATGAGCAACATGTGCAGCGGAAACGCGAGCAGGTGCGGCCATGTGGGTGGTACATCGTCTGCCTCACGAAAGCCGCACAGACGTGCGTAGCGGGCGATGTCGTCGGCATCGAGCGGCACGTTGCGGCGCTCGAAAGCGAGCAAGGGCATCGGCTGCGCCCGCGACGATTTGCGCGACGACAGCAGCGCGCGCAGATACAGATGCAGCGGCGAGGGCAGATAAGTGACTTGTGTCACTCGCTGGACGGGGACGACGTCGCTATCTGGGCGGTCGGGGCGGTCGGCTCGGTCATTGGGCATCGTCAGGCTCCGAGCAGGCTCTGACCGCACACGCGCACGACTTGTCCGGTCAGCGCGCCCGAGGCCGGATGCGCCAGCCACGCGATGGTCTCGGCGACGTCGACCGGCTGACCGCCCTGACCGAGCGAATTCATGCGGCGTCCGGCTTCGCGGATGGCGAAGGGCACCGCGGCGGTCATGTGCGTCTCGATGAATCCGGGCGCGACGGCGTTGATGCTGATCTGACGCCCGGCGAGCACCGGCGCCCACGCCTCGACCATGCCGATCACGGCCGCTTTCGAGGCGGCGTAATTCGTCTGCCCGCGATTGCCGGCAATGCCGCTGATCGACGCCACGCCCACGATCCGGCTGTTGGTGCGCAGCACGCCGGCGTCGAGCAACGCGGCGTTGAGACGCTGAGGGGCGCCGACGTTGATGTCCAGCACGCTTTGCCACTGCGCGTCGCTCATGCGAGCGAGCGTCTTGTCGCGCGTGATGCCGGCGTTATGCACGAGAATGTCCAGCCCGTGCGGCGCATGCGCCGACAGATGCGCCAGCAGCATGGCGGCCGCCTCGGGCGCGGCGATGTCGCACGTTAAGGCGCTGCCGTCGAGGCGGGTGGCGACGGTCGTGAGCGCGTCCTGTGCGGCGGGGATGTCGACGCAGACCACATGGGCGCCGTCACGCGCCAACACGGTAGCGATGGCTTCACCGATGCCACGCGCCGCGCCGGTCACGACAGCCACCTGCCCGGCGAGCGGGCGTTGGTCGCGCATCGGTGGCGTCTCGAACACCGGGGCTTGCAGCGTGACGGCCTGACCGCTCACGTAAGCCGCGCGAGGGGAGAGGAAGAAGCGCAGGGTCGAGTGCAAGGCTTCACGGGCCTGCGGGGCAACGTAGAGCAGTTGCGCTGTCGCCCCCCGCTTGAGTTCTTTGGCGAGCGAGCGCACAAAGCCTTCCAGCGCCCGCTGCGCCGTGCTGGCCTGCGGCGTTGCGGCCATCGTCGGCGGCAAGCCCAGCACGAGCACACGTGCGCATCGGTCGAGTGAGGCGAGGGTGTCGTGGAAGAAGGCGTACAACGCGCGCAGGTCGTCGGTGTTGTCGATGGCACTGGCGTCGAACAGCAAGGCCTTTGGACGCACGCCTTCGCTCGGGTTGAACCGTCCGCTCATCGTGCCTGCCTTGTTGGCGTATGAGATCCAGTCGAGTCGCTCGGCGTGCGCGAGGCTCGGCACACCCAGCCAATGCAGTTCACGCGCGAGCCCGGGGAGCAGTGGCGCGTCGCCCGCGCCGCCGACGACGGCCAGCGGCGCGGCAACGGGACGCGCCTCGGCAACGTCGTCGCCGTATTCCGGCATGCGCTCCAGCGGCACGGGGCGCGGCAGGCCGAGCGCGTTGGCAAGGCGGCTACCTACCGCGGAGTTGGCGAAGGCAAGGTATCGGTCGGACGTCGTCACGGCGCGCAAATCCTCCAGGTATTCGGTGTCGGCGGTATCGTCAGCGGTGTGGACTCACGATGTGAGTGCTTCGTCTGCCGGTGTCGGTTGCTGGGCTTGTCGCATGTCGGCCGCGCGCCCGAAGTCGGCCGGGAAGTCGTCGACGGCGACAGCTTTCGCGGCGTAATCGGCGTACTGCGCCAGCAAACGGCGCTCCTCGTCGCTCACCAGTTGCAGCTTCGCGGCATGCTCGACCCAGGCGGTGAATTCGGGCAGGCTCTGCGGCATGACCGGCAGACGGCCGTCCTTGATCGCCGTGCGCAGACGTTGCTCGATGACGGTGACCTGCGGCGTCATCTGGAAGACGATTTCGCCGTAGGCCAGATCGTCGACCTCGGGGCTCGGCGAGTAGCTGCCGGCGATGAGGCGCTCGCGGGCGTCGCCCGGCGTCTGCATGATCTCGGCGACGCGCGCGGCCAGCGCATCGGACGGTTTGGCATACGGCAGGCCGAGCGGCATGAGCTTCCAGTGCATCCACCACGCCACGCCGCGCGAGGGGTAGTTCGCGAGCACACCTTCGAACGCTTCACGGGCTTGCCAGAGAGCGTCCTGCGCGGCCCAGTGCACGAGCGGCAGGTCGGCCTCGGGGCGGCCCTCGTCTTCGAAACGCTTGAGCGTGGCGGTGAGCAGGAAGAGCTGGGAGAGGATGTCGCCGAGGCGTCCGGTAATGCTCTCGCGACGCTTGAGCGAACCGCCGAGGACAGCCATCGACACGTCGGCGGCAATGGCGAGCAGCGTCGACATGCGGTTCGCGGCGCGATAGTACGCGTGCAATTCGGGGGCGACGTTCGGCGGGACGGCCGAGAAGCGGGCATGCGTGATGCCTTGCAGCGCGCCCCGCACGATGTTGCTCGTGACGAAGGTCAGATGGCCGAAAAGTGCATCGTCGAAGGCGCGTACGGCGGCGGTGTCGTCGGTCGTCTGCGCGGCGGCCAGCTCCTTGAGCACGTACGGATGGCAGCGGATCGCGCCCTGGCCGAAGATCATCAGGCAGCGCGTCATGATGTTCGCGCCTTCGACGGTGATCGACACCGGAATCTGCTGATAGGCGCGCGCGAGGAAGTTGTTCGGGCCCATGCAGATGCCCTTGCCCGCAACGACGTCCATGCCGTCGTTCACGACCTTGCGTGCACGCTCGGTCACGTGATACTTCGCAATGGCGGAAATCACCGACGGCTTCTCGCCGAGATCGACGGCGAGCGCGGCCATACGACGCGCTGCGTCCATCGCATACAGGTTGCCGGCCATGCGCGCGAGCGCTTCCTGCACGCCTTCGAACTTGCCGATGGGGGTGCGGAACTGGCGGCGCACGGCGGCGTAGGCGCCAGTCGCGCGCACGGCAATCTTCGAGTAGCCGACGTTGGAGGAGGGCAGCGAGATGGCGCGGCCGGCGGCCAGACATTCCATCAGCATGCGCCAGCCCTTGCCGACTTGTGCCTGTCCGCCGATCACCCATTCCAGCGGAATGAAGACGTCCTTGCCGGAGTTCGGGCCGTTCTGGAAGACGGCGTTCAGCGGCCAGTGACGGCGTCCGATGACGACGCCCGGATGCGTCGTCGGGATCAGCGCACACGTGATGCCGGGTTCGTCGTCGTCGCTCAGCAGATGGTCCGGGTCGAGCGCGCGAAAGGCGAGGCCGAGCACGGTCGCAATGGGGCCGAGCGTGATGTAGCGCTTGCTCCAGGTGACGCGAAAGCCCAGCGTTTCGCGTCCCTCATGCGTGCCGCGGCAGACGATGCCCACGTCAGGAATTGCAGCGGCGTCCGAGCCGGCGTAGGGGCTCGTGAGGGCGAAGCAGGGAATCTCCTCACCCTTGGCCAGACGCGGCAGGTAGTAGTTCTTCTGGTCCTCGGTGCCGTAGTGCAGCAGCAGTTCCGCGGGGCCCAGCGAGTTCGGCACCATGACCGAGACAGCGGCGGCCGAGCAGCGCGACGCCAGCTTCATCACGACCTGAGAGTGTGCATAGGCGGAGAATTCGAGGCCACCGTAGCGCTTGGGGATGATCATGCCGAGAAAGCCGGCGTCCTTCGCGTATTGCCACGCCTTGGGCGGAAGGTCCTGCCAGACTTGCGTGCTTTCCCAGTCGTTGGACAGGTCGCACAGATGCTCGACCTGATTGTCCATGAAGGCTTGTTCGTCGGCGCTGAGCGCCGGGGCGGGCAGCGCCGCAAACTTGTTCCAGTCCGGGCGGCCGGAGAACAGGTCGGCATCCCACCAGACGGTGCCGGCCTCGATGGCATCTTTTTCGGTATCCGACATTTCCGGCATGATGGTTCGGAACTTGGCGAGCATCGGCGCGGTGACCCATGCACGGCGAAGCGGGCCGATGGACAGGATCAGGGCAGGCAGCACGAAGACGATGCCTAGCACGGCGGTCGCGACGATGCCCGTCAACCCGCAGGCAAGGCCCGCGCCGACCCACAGCACAGTCGCAATCAACCATTGCCAGGCATGCGCACGATAGAACAGCAGGGCGCTCACGCCCACGACAAACGCGAGAATCCATACGACCATCATTTGCTCCTCCCTTTGGGTTCAGCTCGCCGGAAAGCGCCATCGCGCCTGCCGTCGCGCAGCGCATGAACCCCGATGGGCGAATGCGTTGCGCGTGCGTGCTGTCGTCCTCATGCCGTCTACCGGATTTCGCTGGCGTTGCGCGCAGCTGGAACCGGTGACGGCGTTTTTATTGGATCGTTCGGCGATGTATTGGTGCGCCGGGAATTCGAGTAAAGCGTCGAATTTCGAAACTTCGGGGGCGTTGCAATGCAACTGTCCCGCAGTGCTGGCGGGCGAGGCAGAACCGCTGCGCGTCTCGTGCAGCGGCACTGGCCGGCGGGATCAGGCGCTCGCGAGCGACAGGCCGCCGGACGACGGGCCCTCGTCGTTGGCTTGCGGCGTCGACGCGCCGGACACTTGTCCTGCCTCGCGCGGCGGTGTGACGTCGGCGTCCTTCGCCAGCGCAAAGACGGCGGCGAAGCTTGCGAGTTGTTCTTCGCCCGGCATCGGCGCCTTGAGCGCGGCGACCATGAGCGCGGTCAGCCTTGCCACGACTTGCAGGTCGCCCATCGGCTGGCCCTGTGCGAAGGTGTCGATGAGCCGCGACGTGTCGCTGCTGGCGAGCACGCCGGAGAGTGCCTGCAAGGCGAAATGAAGACGCCAGCCAAGCTCCTGTCTCGGCAGTTCCGGCAGCGCGCGCGCGAAGGCCTCGAAGAAGCGCTCGAAGACCGGGGCGTAATGCTGTTGCAGATAGTCGCGAATGAAGGGCGAAGGATCGGCGTACACGCGCCCGAGCAGTCGCAGGAACGCCGGACCGCCGATGTCGCGATGATGGGAGATGGCCAGTGCCGGGATGAACATGGCGCCGAGCACGTGCTCGCAGGTCAGCTTCGGGGCAGGCCACTCCGCCTCGGCGCGGGTGAGCAGCGCCAGACGCTCGTCGTTGAGCCGGTCGAGCCGGCGCGAAAGCATGGCTTGCAGCAATGTTTCCTTGCTGCCGAAGTGATAGTTGACGGCGGCCAGATTGACCTCGGCGCGCGAGGTGATCTGGCGCAGCGACATGGCTTCGTAGCCGAATTCGATGAACAGGTCTTCCGCGGCATCGAGGATGCGCAGCTTTGTGTCGCCGGCTTGGCGGCCGGCTGGGGCGCGAGGACTCACGACGTACCTCCAGTGAGACGCGGCACCACGCCGCGTCGTCTCAAGGAACCGATGTTTCATTCAAACGTTCGATTGAATCCTAGGCGGTTGGCGGACGTCTCCCAAGCGATATTTATGGATTGCATCCTCTAAAGCTTTGGCTGAGGCAAGCGGGGCGGGGCTTTGCGCGATAACGCGCGTTGAACCTGTGCAGGGATGGAAAGGTCTGATTTCCGTGCTTTCCTGCCGGAAAGTCTGGGGGCGGGACAATAGTTTGCTAGAATGTCCCGCTTTATGTGCAAGACCGTTTTGGCGCTAACCCGATTTATCGGGTGCGGAGGGAAGCCGGCGTCGTATCGTCGGTTCCGGCCCAAGGTTGATTAACTGACAGGGTCCGCTTGCGGCATTCCCTCGCCGCAACACAGAACGACCCTCTGGATGGACGAATATCCTCATGACTATCGCTGTTGAAAACCTCGGCAAGCTCGAGCGTCGCTTTACCATCACCCTGCCGAAGCAGGACGTTGAAAAAGAAGTTGCAGCGCGCATTCAGAAGCTGTCGAAGACGGTCCGTATGCCGGGCTTCCGTCCGGGCAAGGTGCCGCTGAAGATGGTCACCCAGCAGTATGGTGGTCAGGTCGAAGCCGAAGTCGTCAGCGACAAGGTCGGCCAGCAATTCTTCGAAGTCAGCAAGGAACAGGATCTGCGCGTGGCCGGTCAGCCGAGCTTCGCCCCGAAGGCTGACGCTGCTGCGACCGATTACGCATTCGACGCCACGTTCGAAGTCTATCCGGAAGTGAAGATCGGCGATCTGGCCACGGCCGAAGTGAGCCGTACCACGACCGATGTCTCGGAAGCCGAGATCGATCGCACCATCGACATCCTGCGTAAGCAGCGCGTGCACTACCACGTGCGCGGCGAAGCCGGCGCCCATGGCGACGGCGGCTCGGTCGAAGCCAAGGGCGGCGATCGCGTGACGGTCGACTTCGTCGGCAAGATCGACGGTGAAGTGTTCGCAGGCGGCAGCGCCGAAGACTTCGTCTTCGTGCTGGGCGAAGGCCGCATGCTCCCCGAATTCGAAACGGCAACGCTGGGCCTGAAGGTCGGCGAGTCGAAGGAATTCGAACTGAAGTTCCCGGACGAATACCACGGCAAGGAAGTGGCCGGTAAGACCGCCACGTTCACCGTCACGCTCAAGAAGGTCGAGTGGGCGCACCTGCCGGAAGTCGACGGCGAATTCGCCAAGTCGCTCGGCATCGCCGACGGCAGCATCGAAAAGATGCGCGCCGACATCAAGGAAAACCTGTCGCGCGAAGTGAAGCGTCGCACGCAGGCGCTCCTCAAGGATCAGGTCATGAACGCCCTGATCTCGGTGTCGGAACTCGACGTGCCGAACGCGCTGGTGGCTCAGGATCAGGAGCGTCTGGTGGCCATGGCTCGTCAGGACCTCGCACAACGCGGCGTGCCGAACGCCGGCAATGTGCCGATTCCGGCTGAGATGTTTAAGGAACAGGCCGAGCGTCGCGTGAAGCTGGGTCTGATCCTGGCCGAGTTGGTCAAGCAAAACGACCTGCAAGCGAAGCCGGACCAGATCAAGGCCGAAGTCGAAGAGTTCGCGAAGAGCTACGAAGACCCGCAAGAAGTCGTCCGCTGGTACTATGGCGATCAGCAGCGCATGGCGGAAATGGAAGGTTTCGTCGTCGAGAACAACGTGGTCGAGTTCGTCCTTGGCAAGGCCAAGGTGACCGACAAGCAAGTTAGCTTCGAAGAGCTGGCCGGCAACACGCAATCCTGATCGAACGCGACACGACCGACTGAACCGCCGCGGCCGCAAGGCCGTGGCGGTTCTTTTCCAAATGGCCTCCGGGCTTCCTCCTTGCGGCGCGCAAAACCATCTCGATAGAAGGGTCGAACCGATATGATTACCCGTTCCGAATTGCTCGCCCAACTCGCCTCCCAGACGCACAACTCCGCTCTCGACACGCAAGGCCTTGGCCTCGTGCCGATGGTCGTCGAGCAAAGTGGTCGTGGTGAGCGCGCTTACGACATCTATTCGCGACTCCTCAAGGAGCGCATCATTTTCATGGTTGGCGAGGTCAACGACCAAAGCGCCAACCTCGTCGTCGCCCAATTGCTGTTCCTCGAGAGCGAAAATCCTGACAAGGAAATCTCGATGTACATCAACTCGCCGGGCGGTTCCGTCTCGGCAGGTCTGGCGATCTACGACACGATGAAGTTCATCAAGCCGCCGGTCTCGACGCTGTGCCTCGGTATGGCTGCCAGCATGGGCGCCTTCCTGCTCGCCGCCGGTGAGAAGGGCAAGCGCTTCGCGCTGCCGAACGCACGCATCATGATCCACCAGCCGCTGGGCGGCGCTCGCGGTCAGGCATCGGACATCGAGATTCACGCCAAGGAAATCCTTTTGCTCAAGGATCGATTGAATCGTCTGCTGGCCGAGAATACCGGACAGTCGCTCGAAGTGATTGCGCGCGACACCGATCGCGACAACTTCAAGTCGGCGGCCGATGCCGTCGAGTATGGGTTGATCGATCGCGTGCTCGAAAAGCGTCCCTGATTCGGACCCGAATTCGGGGCGCCTGACGGCAAAATCGTTGGCGCGACACCAGGCATTTTCGTTTCGGGAAGCAGGGTGATCGCGCCAAGTCTTTGTCGTAAAAGGGAATTTATGGCTGTCGCGAGTGGGCCACACGCTCGTACGGCATGGCGTTACAATGGGATTCACGTATGCCGCGTTTGCCGCCCCCGACGGGGGACGACCGGGGCGCAAATTGCTAGCAGGCTGACACAGATATGGTGGATAAAAAAAGCACTTCCAACGGCGAAAAGCTGCTCTACTGCTCCTTCTGCGGAAAGAGCCAGCACGAGGTCAAGAAGCTCATCGCAGGTCCGTCCGTGTTCATTTGCGACGAGTGCATTGATCTGTGCAACGAGATTATTCGCGACGAGGCCGCAGCGGCCGAAGACGAGAATGGCAGCGGCGCCAAGTCCGATTTGCCGTCTCCGCAGGAAATTCGCGAGAGTCTCGATCAATACGTGATCGGTCAGGACCGAGCCAAGAAGATTCTGGCCGTTGCGGTCTACAACCATTACAAGCGATTGAAACACCTCGGCGACAAGCGCGACGAGGTCGAGCTTTCCAAGAGCAACATCTTGCTGATCGGGCCGACCGGTTCGGGCAAGACGCTGCTCGCGCAAACGCTCGCGCGTCTGCTCAACGTGCCCTTCGTGATTGCCGACGCCACCACACTGACCGAAGCCGGTTACGTGGGTGAGGACGTCGAAAACATCATTCAGAAGCTCCTGCAGAACTGCAACTACGAGATCGAGCAGGCGCAGAAGGGTATCGTCTACATCGACGAAATCGACAAGATCAGCCGCAAGTCGGACAATCCGTCGATTACGCGTGACGTGTCGGGCGAAGGCGTGCAGCAGGCGCTGCTCAAGCTGGTTGAAGGCACGATGGCTTCGGTGCCCCCGCAGGGCGGCCGCAAGCACCCGAACCAGGATTTCATCCAGGTCGACACGACGAACATCCTGTTCATTTGCGGCGGTGCGTTCGATGGTCTCGAAAAGATCATCATGAACCGTACCGAGAAGACCGGTATCGGCTTCGGTGCGACGGTGAAGACCGGTGAAGAGCGCGACGCAGGCGAACTGCTGCGCGACGTCGAACCGGAAGATCTGATCAAGTTCGGCCTGATTCCGGAACTGATCGGTCGTCTGCCGGTGGTTGCCACGTTGGGTAAGCTTGATGAAGAAGCGTTGGTGACGATCCTGATCGAACCGAAGAACGCACTGGTCAAGCAGTATCAGCGTCTGTTCCTGATGGAAGGCGTGGAACTGGAAATTCGTCCGGCGGCGCTGCATGCGGTGGCTCGCAAGGCCATCAAGCGCAAGACCGGCGCTCGCGGCCTGCGTTCGATCATCGAACAGGCGCTGCTGGAAGTGATGTACGAGTTGCCGTCGCTCAAGGGGGTAACCAAAGTGATCCTGGATGAGAATGCGATCAGCGGCGACGGAAAGCCGCTCTTGATCTATCAGGAGTCGCCCAAGGTTGCCGGTTCCAATTGAACGGTCAACTCAGCGCTACCCTAAGCCGTTCATGGAAACATGGACGGCTTTTTTTCCTTCATACTAGTGCCACGGGCAATGAAACCCCGAGTGGTGCAACTTGTTGGCGAAAGGGCGTGTTCAGCCCCTTGTAATTCTCGCCGGCGGCCTCAATTAGCTGGAACACAACGGTATCGTTAAATATGGGGAACGAGATGTCAGGCACCCAAATCCTCCCGCCCGAAGCGATTCAACTGCCCCTGTTGCCTCTGCGCGACGTGGTCGTGTTTCCGCACATGGTGATTCCCCTTTTCGTGGGGCGTCCGAAATCGATTAAAGCGCTTGAAACCGCGATGGAAGGCGGCAAGCACATCATGCTGGTCGCGCAGAAAGCCGCGGCCAAGGATGAGCCCACGGCCAAGGATCTCTATGAGATCGGCTGCGTGGCGAACATCCTGCAAATGCTCAAATTGCCCGACGGCACCGTCAAGGTGCTGGTCGAGGGTATCCAGCGCGCCCGCACCCTGAGTGTGGACGAAGAGGAAACCCAGTTCACGTCGGAAGTCATGCCGCTCGAACCGGATGACGGCAACTCGCCGGAATCCGAGGCGCTGCGTCGCGCGATCGTCGCGCAGTTCGATCAGTACGTGAAGCTCAACAAGAAGATTCCGCCGGAGATCCTGACGTCGCTGTCGGGGATCGACGAAGCGGGTCGTCTGGCTGACACCATCGCTGCGCATCTGCCGCTCAAGCTCGAGCAGAAGCAGAAGATTCTGGAGATGTTCCCGGTCATCGAACGTCTGGAGCATCTGCTGGCTCAGCTCGAAAGCGAGATCGACATTCTTCAGGTCGAAAAGCGCATCCGCGGCCGCGTGAAGCGTCAGATGGAAAAGAGCCAGCGCGAGTACTACCTGAACGAGCAGGTCAAGGCGATCCAGAAGGAACTTGGCGAAGGCGAGGAAGGTGCGGATCTCGAAGAACTCGAGAAGCGCATCAAGGCCGCGCACTTGCCCAAGGAAGCCAAGAAGAAGGCCGACGCCGAACTCAAGAAGCTCAAGCTGATGTCGCCGATGTCGGCGGAAGCCACGGTCGTGCGTAACTACATCGACACGCTGGTCGGTCTGCCGTGGCGCAAGAAGAGCAAGGTCAACAACGACCTGTCGAACGCCGAGAAGGTGCTCGACGAAGACCACTTCGGTCTCGAGAAGGTCAAGGAACGTATCCTTGAGTATCTTGCTGTGCAACAGCGCGTGGACAAGGTGAAGGCGCCGATCCTGTGCCTCGTGGGGCCCCCCGGCGTGGGCAAGACCTCGCTCGGTCAGTCGATCGCGCGTGCGACGAACCGCAAGTTCGTGCGCATGGCGTTGGGCGGTGTGCGTGACGAGGCCGAGATTCGCGGTCACCGTCGCACGTACATCGGTTCGATGCCCGGCAAGATCCTTCAGAGCCTGTCGAAGGTCGCCGTGCGTAACCCGCTGTTCCTGCTCGACGAAGTGGACAAGATGGGCATGGACTTCCGCGGCGATCCCAGCTCGGCGTTGCTCGAAGTGCTCGATCCGGAACAGAACCACACGTTCTCGGATCACTATGTCGAAGTCGACTTCGATCTGTCGGACGTGATGTTCGTGGCGACGTCGAACTCGCTGAACATTCCGGCGCCGCTGCTCGACCGTATGGAAGTGATCCGCCTGTCGGGCTACACGGAAGACGAAAAGGTCAACATCGCCCAGCGTTATCTCCTGCCGAAGCAGAAGAAGAACAACGGGTTGAAGGAAGGCGAAATCGATCTGACGGAAGCCGCGATTCGCGACATCATTCGTTACTACACGCGTGAAGCGGGCGTGCGTTCGCTCGAGCGTGAGATCTCGAAGATTTGCCGCAAGGTCGTGAAGATGTTGCTGCTCAAGAAGGTCGACGGCTCGTCGATCAAGGTCGATGCGGGCAACCTCGATAACTTCCTGGGCGTGCGCAAGTTCGACTTCGGTCTGGCCATGAAGGAAAACCAGATCGGCCAGGTCACGGGTCTGGCGTGGACGGAAGTGGGCGGCGATCTGCTGACCATCGAAGCTGCGCTGATGCCGGGCAAGGGCAACATCATTCGCACGGGTTCGCTCGGCGACGTGATGAAGGAGTCGGTCGAAGCGGCCCGCTCGGTGGTGCGTTCGCGTGCACGTCGCCTCGGTGTGACCGACGAGCAGTTCGAGAAGAAGGACATCCACATCCACGTGCCCGAAGGCGCGACGCCGAAGGACGGTCCGTCTGCCGGTATCGCGATGACGACGGCGCTCGTGTCGGTGCTGACCGGAATTCCGGTGCGTGCCGATGTGGCGATGACCGGCGAAATCACGCTGCGTGGCGAAGTGCTGCCGATCGGCGGCCTCAAGGAGAAGTTGCTTGCGGCTCACCGCGGCGGTATCAAGCTGGTGTTGATTCCGGAAGAGAACGTGAAGGATCTCGCCGAGATTCCCGACACGGTCAAGAACGCGCTGGAGATCGTGCCGGTGCGCTGGATCGACAAGGTGCTGGAGCTCGCACTGGAGCATGCGCCGACGCCGCTGCCGGAAGAGGAAGCCAAGGGCGCACCGGTCACGCCGAATGCGGATGCCAGCGGTAAGCAGGACGTCATCAAGCACTGATCGCTGTTTTCATCGGGTGAGTGATCGCAGGTCGGGTCACTGCCCGGTGAAAAAATGCGCAAAAAGCTCGGGGTTTTCCCCGGGCTTTTTTTATTGACGCAATGTGCTCGAAAATAGCGACCGGAAAGCATTGATTCAGGAGTGCTTCCGATGCCGTCCAGAGGCCGCAAAACGGCTTGACATCAGGGTTTGCGGCTTGTCTAATGGCAAAGCCAGCGGACCTCTCAGATCAATGTCAAGGCGCATCAAGAGCGCCTCCGCGGCTCAATCGCCTACTATCCTTGCAAGGGGGTTACAGTGAATAAGACGGAACTGATCGATCACATCGCAAAAGAGGCAGACGTTTCGAAAGCCGCTGCCGGTCGAGCACTTGACGCATTGGTGGGTGCAGTAAAGAAGTCGCTGAAAAAAGGTGACGATGTGACGCTGGTTGGCTTTGGCACCTTTTACGTTACGAAGCGCGCTGCCCGAACGGGTCGCAATCCTCGCACTGGGGAAGCCATCAAGATCAAGGCGGCAAAGGTTCCGAAATTTCGCCCTGGCAAAGATCTCAAAGATAATGTAAACTGACCAGCTTTCCTGCTTCGGCAGGAGGCAGTAACAACAAGACAAAATCAGGAACGGGTGCTTAGCTCAGTTGGTAGAGCGGCGCCCTTACAAGGCGTAGGTCGGGGGTTCGAGCCCCTCAGCACCCACCAGTTCCAGATCTTGGGGAGCGGTAGTTCAGTTGGTTAGAATACCGGCCTGTCACGCCGGGGGTCGCGGGTTCGAGCCCCGTCCGCTCCGCCAAATTGTGAAAAGGCGAACTTCGGTTCGCCTTTTTTGCCATATAGCGTCATAAAACGCATCCAGACGACTCTTCCGATTTCGTATGTTCGACTTCATTCGCCGACATCAACGCTTGGTCCTCATCTTCCTGACGGTGCTGATTGTCCCGTCGTTCGTGGTGTTTGGCGTGCATGGCTGGCAGGAATACGCCTCGGATGCCGGTACGATTGCCAAGGTCGGCGATCAGACCGTGACGCGTCAGGAGTACGACAGCGTGCTGCGCGCACAGACCGAACGCATGCAGCAGATGTTCGGTGGCGCCGTCGATGCGAGCCAGATCAACACGCCGGAAATGCGCAGCGCAGTGCTCGATAACCTGATTCAGCAGAAGCTGCTCACGCAGGAAACGCTGAAGAAGAATCTGTCGGTGCCCGACGCTCAGGTGCGCGATGCGCTGCTGGCCATTCCCGCGATCGCGCAGATGCGTCGCCCGGATGGTTCGATCGATCAAGCCGCTTACGAGCAACTTCTGTCTGCACAGAATCTGACGCCGCAGCGTCTCGAAGCGCAGATCCGTTTCGAGCTGGCATCGAACCAGTTGCCGTCGAGCGTGCAGGCGAGCGCCATGTTGCCGAAGACGGTGGTGGATCGTTTCGCGCAACTGCGTTCGCAACAGCGTGACGTTGCGGCGCTCGACTTCCCGCTGTCGGACTACGCAAGCAAGATCGTGCCGACGCAGCAACAGATTCAGGCGTACTACGACGCACATCAGGCGGCTTTCCGCACGCCGGAATCCGCCGAGATTCAGTACGTCGTGCTCGACCCGAAGGCCATGCCGACGTCGGCGCAGGCAGCACCGAGCGACGATGCACTGCGTAAGATGTACAACGACAATCTGAAGCAGTACACGACGCAGGAAGAGCGCCGCGCCTCGCACATCCTGATCGCATCGCCGGCGGATGCCTCGCCCGCCGACCATGCGAAGGCGAAGGCCAAGGCCGAAGCCATCCTCGCGCAGATCAAGAAGAACCCGAACGACTTCGCCAAGCTCGCCAGCGAGAACTCGGAAGACCCGGGCTCGAAGGCCAATGGCGGCGATCTGGGCTTTTTCGCGCGCGACGCGATGGTCAAGCCGTTTGCCGATGCCGCTTTCTCGCTCAAGGGCGAAGGCGACATCAGCGATGTCGTGAAAAGCGATTTCGGCTATCACATCATCAAGCTGACGGGCATCAAGCCGTCGCAGACCAAGTCGTTCGATGAAGTGAAGTCGCAACTGGCCGATCAGTATCGTCAGCAGGAAGCTGCCAAGAGCTACGCCAAGCTTGCCGACCAGTTCACGAACTCGGTGTACGAGCAGCCTGACAGCCTGCAACCGGTGGCCGACAAGCTGAACCTCAAGGTGCAGACCGCGAAGGTGACACGCACGCCGGACGCTGCGCTGGCCCAGAGCCCGCTCGGTAACGAGAAACTGCTCAAGGCCGTATTCGGCGACGAGTCGCTCAAGAACAAGCGCAACACCGAAGCCGTGGATGTCGGTCAGGGTGTGCTGGTGTCCGCTCACGTGGTGAACTATCACCCGGCCGCGACGCCGCCGCTCGCACAGATCGAGGCACAGGTGAAGCAGATGGCGACTGCCGATCTGGCAGAGCAGGAAGCGAAGAAGGCTGGTGAAGCCAAGCTCGAAGCGCTCAAGAAGGGCGGTGACGCGGCGTTCGGCGCTGTGCAGACTGTCTCGCGTGACAATCCGGGCAAGCTTGCGCCCAGCGCATTGACGGCCATCTTCAGTGCCGACACGAGCAAGCTGCCGGCCTATGTGGGCGTCGCGTTGGGCGAAGGTCAGGGCTACGCGGTGTATCGCATCAGCAAGGTATCGCAGCCGGCAGGGCAGGACGCGCAGCGTCTGGCCGCCGAAGCGCAGCAGCTCAGCCAGTTGGCAGCGCAAGCGGAGTGGAACGCATGGCTGGGTGACTTGCGCGCGCGTTCGAAGGTCAAGATCGTGAACGACGTGACGAAGGCGTCGGGCAACTGATCGCAGCACACGCCCGTCTGTCGGAATGAAAAACGGCCAACTGAGTTGGCCGTTTTTTTATGCGCCGGACTTTGGCGATCTGGAGTCTGCGGCCTTGGCCGGCGGCTTGCCAGCGGGTTTGAGCAACGGTTTCACCGTCGGCCAGACGTTTTGCAGAATCATGGGATGCGCTTTGGCCAGCGGATGAATCTGATCCTGCTGGAACCAGTCCGGATGCTCGGCAACACCGGCGAGCAGGAACGGGACATAGCCGGTCTTTTCCTGCCTGGCGACGGTGGAGAACATCGTGAAGAACTGCTCGCTATAGTCGGGGCCGTAGTTCGGCGGGATACGCATGCCGACGACGATCACCCGGCTGCCGGCCTTGCGCGATGCGGCGATCATTTCACGCAGATTGCTGCGTGTGAGGTCGAGCGGAATGCCGCGCAGCGCGTCGTTGCCGCCGAGTTCGATGATCGTGACGGCCGGATGGTAGCGATCGAGCAAGGGGGCGAGCCGCGCGCGTCCGCCGCTCGTGGTGTCACCGCTGATACTTGCGTTGACGACGTTATAATCGAAGCCGCCTTGTGTGATCGTCTGCTGCATCAGATTGACCCAGCCGGCGCCTCGCGCAATGCCATATTCCGCCGAAAGGCTGTCGCCTACGACGAGAATCGTCGGCGCGCCAGAACTTGCCGCGTTCGCTGCGGTCCCTGTCAGCATGCACCAGCCAATGACGGCTGAGGCGGCCAATTTCAAGAACTCTCTTCTTGCCATGTCGTTTTCCGAAAACGTTATTGAAGTACGGGGTCTGGGCAAACGGTTGCGCGACGCCACCGGTGAGCTTGTCATTTTGCAGGATATCGACTTTGCCGTCGCGAAAGGCCAGAGTGTGGCGATCGTGGGGGCGTCGGGATCCGGGAAGTCCACATTGCTCGGTCTGATGGCCGGGCTCGACACCGCCACGGATGGCAGCATCACGCTGCTGGGCCAGTCGCTGGGTGAACTCGACGAGGAAGGACGTGCCGCATTGCGGCGCGGTGCCGTTGGTTTCGTCTTCCAGTCTTTCCAGTTGATGCCGCACCTGACAGCGCTCGAAAACGTGATGCTTCCCCTCGAATTGCTGGGTGAGACACGTGAAGTGCGTAATCGTGCCGTCAAATTGCTCGAACAGGTGGGGTTGGGGTCGCGTCTGACGCACTATCCGAAGCAACTCTCCGGCGGTGAGCAGCAGCGCGTGGCGCTTGCGCGGGCATTCGTTACCGAACCTACGGTGCTGTTCGCCGACGAGCCGACGGGCAGCCTCGACACGGCCACAGGCGAGCGGGTCATCGATCTGATGTTCTCGCTCAACGAGGCGAGCGGGGCGACGCTGGTGCTGGTCACGCACGATCTGGCCATTGCGCAGCGCTGCGATGCCACTGTGCAACTCGCGGGTGGTCGGGTGGTCAACGGCGCTGCCGTCTGAGTACAGGACACCCCAAAAAAAGGAGAAGCCGCACTGGCTTCTCCTTTTTTACGTCCGGGCCTTTGATGTCGGCGCCTGCCGTCAGATCTTCTTCTTGAGCGCCTCGCCGGCAATGCGGATCAGCGAGACCGTCGATGCGTCGTGCGCACCGGGCTTCAGTGAGTCGGGGTCGTTCAGTTCGGGTTCGATCGCGCGGCACAGCGTCTTGCCCAGCTCTACGCCCCATTGGTCGAACGGATTGATGTTCCAGATGGCAGCCTGAACGAATACCTTGTGTTCGTAGAGCGCGATCAGCGCACCGAGCCGCTCCGGCGTCAACTTGTCGATGACCAGCGTGTTGCTAGGACGGTTGCCGTCGAAGCGACGCTGTGCAGCAAGTGGCCCGCCAGCTTGCTCGGGCGTCGCCATCGAACCGCCTTGCAGGAATGCCTCGCTTTGCGCGAAGCAATTGGCCAGCAGCTTGCGATGGTGATCGAGGTAAGCGGGCTGGTCGTATTGCGGTTCGAGCACGGCAATGAAATCGACCGGTACGAGCGTCGTGCCCTGATGCAGCATCTGGAAGTACGCGTGCTGGCCGTTGGTACCCGGCTCGCCCCAGATGATCGGCGCGGTTTGCCACGAGACGGGGGAGCCATCGACCTGCACCGACTTGCCGTTGCTCTCCATATCGAGCTGTTGCAGGTACGGCGGGAGCTTTTGCAGCGCGTCGGTGTAGGGGGCGATGGACAGCGTCTGCGCGTCGAAGAAGTTGCGATACCAGATGCCGAGCAGGCCGAGCAGCACCGGCATGTTGGCTTCGAGCGGGGCGTGACGGAAGTGTTCGTCCATCGCATGCGCGCCACTGAGCAGGGCATCGAAATGCGCCGCACCCAGATAAAGCATCACGATCAGGCCGACAGAGGACCACAGGGAATAGCGCCCCCCGACCCATTCGCCGAACTGGAACACGTTCTCGCGAAGAATGCCGAACTTCATGGCTTCGTCGACGTTGGTCGACACAGCGACGAAATGCCTGTTGAGTTCGCCCTCGGGAATGCCGTTCTCGATGAGCCATGCGCGAATGGTGCGCGCATTGGTCATGGTCTCGAGCGTCGTGAACGTCTTCGAGCAGACGACTACCAGTGTCGATTCCGGGTCGAGCGTCGGCAACGTGCGAGCGAGTTCCGTCGGGTCGATGTTGGCGATGAAGTGTGCCGAGAGATCTGCGCGGCCATAGACGGCGAGGGCGTCGCACACCATGCGCGGCCCCAGATCCGAGCCACCGATTCCCACGTTGATCAGATGCTTGATGCGTTTGCCCGTTGCGCCGACCCAGCGCCCGTCGCGAACCCGTTCGCTGAAGTCGCGCATGCGCGAGAGCGTTTCGCGCACGCCCTGGCTGACGTCGCCTGACGTGTCATGAAACGAGACGTCTTTCGGCGCGCGTAGCGCAATGTGCAACGCTGCGCGATCTTCGGTCACGTTGACGTGTTGACCGTCCCACATGGCATCGCGCTTGGCCGGCAGATGGCATTCGCGTGCGAGATGGGTGAGCAACGTGCGCGTTTTCTCGGTAATGCGATTCTTCGAATAGTCGAGATAGAGACCCGCAGCGTGCAGCGAGAAAGTTTCGACGCGTGTCTCGGCCCCCGAGCCGGCAAACCAGTCGCGCATCTGTTGTGCAGCGATCTCGTCGCGGTGTTCGAGGAGGGTGAGCCAGGCAGGAAGTTGGTCCAGACGAACGGATGTCTTGTACGGCATGTGCGGTAGGGCCATTTCGATAAGGCGAAGTATAACGGGTGTCGCTGCGAAATTACGCTGAAATGCGACGGCGGGCCGCTGTGGCCTATGGTGTCAGTGCTCGCAATTCTCGCAATTCGGCGCGAATGGCGGGCAGGAGTTCGGACGCGGTCAATCCTGCGGGTCCGATGCCGTTCGCCACACAGCGCTGCGCGGCTTTGCCATGCAGCCATACCGCCGCCAGTGCCGCCTGGGGTGCGGGCATCCCTTGTACGAGCAACGCGCCGATCGCGCCGGTCAGCACGTCGCCGGTGCCTGCGGTGGCGAGCCCGGCATTGCCCGTCGTGTTGATCCAGGCATGCGCACCATCGTCGACGATACTGCCGGAGCCCTTGAGCACCACCGTCGCGCCGAAATGCTGCGCCAGCGCGCGTGCCGACGCCAGACGATCCGACTGAATACGAGCGACATCGCAACCTGCCAGCCGTGCGGCTTCCAGCGGGTGCGGCGTGAGGACCGTCGGCCCGGCACGTCGGCGCACGCGTTCGGCAAGTGACGGCTCTGCGGCGAGCAGATTGAGTGCATCCGCATCGATGACCAGTGGCGTATGGTCGAGCGCGAGTGCACGTGACAGGCACGCTGCGGACGCCGCCGATGTGCCGAGCCCCGGCCCGATGCAGACCGCCTGCATCGTCGTGAGATCGAGGTCTTCGGCGAGCCGCAGCATCAGTTCGGGATGTACGGGGTCCCACGTCGGCGCGTCGTGCGCGACGAAGCCGACGTAGACGCGCCCCGCGCCCGCCATCAAACCGGTGCGCGCCGAGAGCATCGGTGCGCCGACCATGCCGTGCTGTCCGCCGAGTACGGCGAGCGATCCGTAGCTGCCTTTGTGAGACGCGTGATGGCGCAGCGGCAGATCGGCGACGAACACGCTGGGGGCGCTGGTCGAGAGGGCGCCGTCGTCATGACGTGCCAGCGCCGCTTCGGCGCCCAGCTTCGCCACGAGGACGTCGCCAGCCGCGTCGCGGCCGAGGCCCGTCAACAGTCCCGGGCAGGCGCCCAGCATGGCGATCGTCACATCCGCGTGAATGACAGGACCGTCGGCGACGCCGGTGGCCGCCATCAGCCCGCTGGGGATGTCGATTGCGAGCACGGGCGTGCCTTGTTCATGGGCGTACGCGATATTGCGGACGAGCGCTGCGGCGGGGCCTTCCAGCGCGCGAGAGAGTCCAATGCCGAAAAGACCGTCGACGATCCATGCGTAGGCGCTGGGTTCGGGCCACGTCGATGGCGCGGGGCGCACCGGTACGCCGGCGGCAAGCGCTTCGGCGAGCGCCCAACGCGCATCGTCGGCGGCGGGCGGCGCCAGTTGCCAGACGTCGACCAGTACCCCCCATCGATGGAGTTCATGCGCGGCAACGTAGGCATCGCCGCCGTTGTTGCCGGGGCCGGCGAGCAACAGCACGGGTTGTCGGCCGGCACTTGCGAGGGCAGGCAGGCGGCTGTAAAGCCAACGCGCGACTGCGGCACCGGCGCGGGCCATCAGGGTGTGCGGTGGGAGCGTTGCGGCGGCGACGCGTTCGACATCGCGCAGCGCGCCGGGCAGGTACAAACTCAGCGAGGCTATCGGGTGCACGGCCTCGGATACGCTATCGGGGCGCGAGGAGGATGCATGCGGGCGAGCAAGCGGACTGGCGTTGGCAGGGGAGGCATCGGTCGTGACGGCGGTTGCGTCATTGACACGCAAAGAATCGGACATGACAGTCAGGGCTCCCGGAGACGAGGGCGGCGAGCGCAAGGTATGGTGTCACGCCCCGGGGGAGAACACGTGGCGGGCGCCACACACGATGCGAACCGATCTGGAGATTATGCCGCCAATCCCCCGTTCTGCCTGCCGGTGCGAATCCCGACATGGTGTCGGTGATGTCCGACACGGCGTTGCCGCATGTCGCTCCGTCTCTTGCACTGGGCGCAGGATTGGGCAGCGAAGGGGTGAGCGGGATGAAAGGGGATGAGAAGGACGCAATGGGCGAGGGCCGGGCGGCCCTCGGGAAGCCATGCCAGCACCGCCCGGGCCGGCCTGGCGATCCTTTAGCGGTCGTAGCGCGCGAGGGTCAGTCCGTTGAGATCGATCTCGGGCGTCTGTCCGGAGATGACGTCGGCGAGTACGCGTCCCGAGCCGCAGGCCATCGCCCAGCCGGTCGAGCCGTGGCCGACATTGAGGAAGATGCCGGGCAGGTGCGTGGCACCGAGCAGCGGCGGACCATCGGGCAACATCGGACGCGCCCCGACCCATGCCCGTGCTTCACGGTACTTGCCGGCGCCGGGGAACCAGTCCGTCGCCACCTTGTAGAGCGTGGCGATCGCGCGCTCGCGCAGAACGAGCTGCGTGTCACCCAATTCGGCCGTGCCGGCAATGCGCAGGCGATTGCCTTGCGGGGTGATCGCGGTCTTGTACGACTCGTCCATGACGGCGATGCGCGGGCTGAATAGTTCGGTCTTCACCGGCACCGTGATTGAGTAACCCTTGATCGGCCACAGCGGCAGATCGATGCCCAGCGGTCGCAGCAGCGACGTGCTGGCGACGCCCGCAGCGATCACCACGGCGTCGGCTTCGAGCGACGCCTTCTGACCGTTCTGCGCCGTGCTCGCCGTCTCGACGGTCACGCCGGCGCGGCCGACGTTCGGACGAACGGACAGCACGGTCGTTTCCGTGGCGAGCGTCACGCCCATGTCACGGGCGATCTGCGCGAGGCGCTTGGTGAAAAGCGGGCAGTTGCCGGTCTCGTCGCGCGGCAGATGCAGACCGCCTGCTAGCGGGGCATCGGTCGAGAGCGCGGGTTCGAGCTTGCGGCACTCGTCTGCGCTCAACAGGCGATGCGGCACCTCGTTCTCGGTGAGCATGGCGCGCGCCGGCTCGTTCATCTTGATTTCGCGTTCGGTACGGAACAGTTGCAGGTAACCCTGCGTGTGTTCGTATTCGAAAACGTGACTTTCGCGCAGTTCGTGCAGGCAACGCTGACTGTAGAACGCCAGACGCTGCATTCGTTCGCGATTGGCGCGATAGCGATCGAGCTTGCACTCGCGCAGCCAGCGTGCCGCCCAGCGCCACGTGCCGGCGGACAGGCCGGGCCGGAAGATGAGCGGGCTGGCCGAGCTGAACATGTAGCCCAGCAGTTTGCGCGGCATGCCGGGCGCTGCCCAGGGCGTGACGTAGCCCGGCGCGATGACGCCTGCATTGCCGAAACTGCTCTCTTGCGCAACCGTGCTATTGCGCTCGATGAGCGTGACCGTGTGCCCCGCGGCGGCCAGATAGTAGGCGGTACACGTGCCAATGACCCCGCCGCCGATAACGATGACCTTCATTCCCAACCGTCTGGTGTGTGGCGAACGCCCGTTCGTTCGCTTGTTAGTGTCGTTCTATGACGTGCTGCGAGCCCGGAAACCGGCGGAAATCGACCGTAATCGACCCATGGTGGCCAAAATCGGGTGCATCGCGGCCCGTTTGGATACGGGGCGCATAGGTTACCAGAGAGACGCCCTCACAGGGCGGGACGCCACCAAGAATGACCGTCTCACACTCGGGTATAACCCGGGGTAAGCAGGGTATAATCCCGGTTTGTCGTTCCCCCGCGTTCTGAACGCCTCGCCTTCCGTCCTTCCATGACTCACATTGCCTGCTTCGCCGGCGCCTTGGCGCTCTCCGAATTCCGCCAGCAACGTCTTCTGCAGACCCTGCAAGCCATCGACAGTTCGATCGTGCGCATCGACGCCCGCTACGTGCACCTCGTAGCCAGTGCCGAACCGCTCTCGAATGACGACGTGGCGCGCGTGGCCGGTCTGCTCACTTACGGTGAGCCGGTACGCGAGGAGCCGGTCGGCGATCAACTGTTGGTGATCCCGCGTCTGGGCACGATTTCGCCGTGGGCGAGCAAGGCCACCGATATCGCCCGCAACTGCGGTATCGACCACGTACGTCGCATCGAGCGCGCCGTCGAATACACGATCGGCGTGAAGTCGGGCCTGCTGGGCGGCAAGAAGTCGCTCGCGCCCGAGGTGCTGGTGCAGGTCGCCGCCGTGCTGCACGACCGTATGACCGAAGCGGTTGTCGCCACGCGCAAGGACGCCGAAGCGCTCTTCGTCGAACTGCCGGCCAAGCCGCTGCAGACGATCGACGTGATCGGCGCAGGCCGCAGCGCGCTCGAAGCCGCGAACCGGGATCTGGGGCTGGCGCTGGCCGAAGACGAGATCGATTATCTGGTCGATGCCTTCACGTCGCTCAAGCGCAACCCGACCGACGTCGAACTGATGATGTTCGCGCAGGCCAACAGCGAACATTGCCGTCACAAGATTTTCAATGCGAACTGGACCATCGACGGCCAGGTGCAGGACAAGTCGCTGTTCCAGATGATCAAGAACACGCACCAACTGCACCCGCAGGGCACGGTGGTGGCGTATTCGGACAACGCTTCGGTGATGGAAGGCGCCGAAGTCGAGCGCTGGTATCCGCGTGGCGCCGACGGCAAGTACGGCCGCAGCGTCGAACTCACGCACACGCTGATGAAGGTGGAGACGCACAACCACCCGACCGCCATTTCGCCGTTCCCCGGCGCCTCGACGGGCGCGGGCGGCGAGATTCGCGACGAAGGCGCGACGGGCCGTGGATCCACGCCGAAGTCGGGCCTGACGGGGTTCACCGTCTCGAATCTGGCGCTGCCGGACGCGCGCGAATCGTGGGAAACCGATCGCGACGTGGCGGTGCCGCCGTCGCTGCGCAAGCCGGACGACATCGGTAGCGACTACGGTCGCCCGGATCGTATCGCGTCGCCGCTTCAGATCATGATCGACGGCCCGCTCGGCGGCGCTGCGTTCAACAACGAATTCGGCCGTCCGAACCTCGGCGGTTACTTCCGCGCCTACGAACAGAACGTGGGCGGTCGTGTGCGCGGCTATCACAAGCCGATCATGATCGCGGGCGGCATGGGCAACATCGCCGCGCAGCATACGCACAAGCACGACCTGCCGGCCGGTACGCTGCTCATCCAGATCGGCGGCCCGGGCATGCGCATCGGGATGGGCGGCGGCGCCGCCAGCTCGATGGCGACGGGTACCAACACGGCTGAACTCGACTTTGATTCGGTGCAGCGTGGCAACCCGGAAATCGAGCGTCGCGCGCAGGAAGTCATCAACTGGTGCTGGCGTCAGGGCGAAGCCAACCCGATCCTGTCGATTCACGACGTGGGCGCGGGGGGGATTTCGAACGCGTTCCCGGAACTGGTCGATGGTGCCAGCAAGGGCGCGCGTTTCGACCTGCGTCAGGTGCAGCTCGAAGAGTCGGGCATGTCGCCAGCCGAAATCTGGAGTAACGAAGCGCAGGAGCGCTACGTGCTCGCCATTGCGCCGGACAGCTTCCCGGCGTTCCAGGAAATTTGCCAGCGCGAGCGTTGCCCGGTGGCGGTCGTGGGTATCGCCACGGACGAGCGTCAGCTGAAGCTCGTCGATCCGATGCATCCGGAGTCGCCGGACCCGGTCGACATGCCGATGGACGTGCTGCTCGGCAAGCCGCCGCGCATGCACCGCGACGTCAAGCGCGCGAAGCAGGAACTGCCGCCGGTCGACGTGACCGGTCTGTCGCTCGACGATGTGGCGCGTGCCGTGTTGCGTCACCCGACGGTGGCCAGCAAGTCGTTCCTGATTACCATCGGTGACCGTACCGTGGGCGGACTGACCGCTCGCGATCAGATGGTCGGCCCGTGGCAGGTGCCGGTGGCCGATTGCGCCATCTCGCTGATGGACTACGCCGGGTATCGCGGCGAAGCGATGACGATGGGCGAGCGCACGCCGCTGGCCGTCATCGATGCCCCGGCATCGGGACGCATGGCGGTTGGCGAAGCCATCACCAACATTGCGGCGGCGCCGATTGCGTCGCTCGATCAGATCAAGTTGTCGGCCAACTGGATGGCGGCCTGCGGCACGGAGGGCGAAGACGCCGCGCTGTTTGACACCGTGAAGGCCGTCGGCATGGAGCTTTGCCCGGCGCTGGGTCTGTCGATTCCGGTGGGCAAGGATTCGCTGTCGATGCGCACCAAGTGGGATGACGCGGGGCGTGCGAAAGATGTGGTCGCCCCGGTCTCGCTGATCGTCTCGGCGTTCGCCCCGGTGGAAGACGTTCGCCGTCATCTCACGCCGCAACTGCGTTCGGTCGCAGATGCTGGCGAAACGGTGCTGATCGCCATCGATCTGGGTCACAGCAAGAATCGTCTGGGCGGCAGTATCCTCGCGCAGGTCACGCAGCAGATCGGCGACGTCACGCCGGATCTGGATGATCCGGCCGACCTCCAGCGCTTCTTCGACGTGATTCAGAAGCTCAACCGCGACGGCAAGCTGCTCGCCTATCACGATCGTTCAGACGGTGGTCTGTTCGCGACGGTGGCGGAAATGGCGTTTGCCGGTCACGTCGGTGTCTCGCTCAACGTCGACATGCTGACGCTCGACGAAGGCTTCGAGTCCGACTATGGCGACGCCAAGGATTGGGCGAAGCAGACGGTGGGTCGTCGTGAAGACAAGACGTTGCGTGCGCTCTTCTCGGAAGAGCTGGGTGGCGTGATTCAGGTGCGCGCCGCAGAGCGCGACACCGTGCTGCAGACGTTGCGCGAAGCGGGCCTGTCGTCCGTTACGAACGTGATCGGCAAGCCGAATACGAACGACGTCATCGAGATTTATCGCGACGCCAAGAAGATCTTCGGTGCGTCGCGTGCCGAACTGCAACGCGTTTGGACGGAAGTGAGCTGGCGTATCGCGCGTCTGCGCGACAACCCGGCAGCGGCCGATGCCGAGTACGAAGCGCTGAACGACACCAGCGATCCGGGCCTCTCGCCGAAGCTGACGTTCGACCCGAGCGAAGATGTGGCGGCGCCGTTCGTTTCGACGGGCGCGCGTCCGAAGGTCGCGATCCTGCGCGAGCAGGGCGTGAACTCGCATCTGGAAATGGCTTACGTGCTGGACAAGGCCGGTTTCGAAGCTTATGACGTCCACATGAGCGATCTGCTTGCGGGCCGTCACTCGCTGGAGGCGTTCAAGGGCTTCATCGCGTGCGGTGGCTTCTCGTATGGCGACACGCTGGGCGCCGGTGAGGGCTGGGCGAAGACGATTCTGTTCAACCCGTCGCTGGCCGAGCAGTTCGCGGGCTTCTTCAATCGCGCCGACACGTTTGCGCTGGGTGTCTGTAACGGTTGCCAGATGATGAGCAACCTGTCGAACCTGATCCCGGGCGCAGCGGCATGGCCGAAGTTCACGTACAACCAGTCGAAGTACGAAGCGCGTCTCACGCAAGTCGAAGTGCTCGATTCGCCGTCGCTGTTCTTCAAGGACATGGCCGGCTCGCAGTTGCCGATCGTCATTGCGCACGGTGAAGGCTTCGCTAACTTCGGTCAGCAGGGCAACATCGATCAGGCGATCGCTGCCATGCGTTTCGTCGACCATCGTGGTCAGCCGACCGAGCAATATCCGTTCAACCCGAACGGTTCGCCGCGCGGCCTGACGGCGGTCACGACCGGCGACGGCCGTTTCACCGTGATGATGCCGCACCCGGAGCGCGTGTTCCGCACCGTACAGATGAGCTGGGCGCCGGAGCAGTGGGGCGAAGATAGCCCGTGGATGCGCATGTTCCGTAACGCCCGTCGTTGGGTGGCCTGATCGCGTGAGTCGACGATGACTTCGCAGCGGATCGCGAAGTCGTCTCGCAAGCACTGCCAGAAAACCGCTTGCCCCGTCAGGGGGTAAGCGGTTTTTTCATTTGGGGATGTCTTGAGTCCAAACAAAAATCCCGCCGTGAGGCGGGATTTTCTTATGGCATCGGCAAGCGAAACGCTTATTGAATCTTGGCCTTCTTTTCCAGACCGTCGATAAAGCCTTGCAGCTTCTCTTCCTGCATCTGCTGCATCAACTGCGGCTTGACGTCGGAGAGCGGCGGGATCTGCGCGTCGCGAACGTCGTCGAGTTCGAGCACGTGATAGCCGAATTGGGTCTTGACCGGCGTTTGCGAGTACTGGCCCTTTTGCAGCTTTTGCAGCGCGTCGGCGAACTCGGGCACATAGGCGTTGGCCGGCGACCAGTCGAGGTCTCCGCCGTTTTGCGCCGAACCCGGATCCTTCGAATATTGCTTGGCCAGATCGGCGAACTTCGCGCCGCCCTTGAGCTTCGCGATGATGTCCTTGGCGGTATCTTCACTCGGCACCAGAATGTGACGGGCGTGATATTCCTTGTCGCCGAACTGCTTCTTCAACTGGTCGTAACGCGCTTGCAGCTCGGTATCGGTGACCGGCGACGTCTTCTGGAAGTCGGCGATCAGTGCGCGGATGAGCACGCCTTGCTCGGCGAGCTTGATCTGCTGCTTGACGGCCGGGTCAGTGGCGAGACCCTTGCTGATGGCGGCCTGCGCGAGCACTTCGCGTTTGACCAGCTCTTCGCGCACCTGCTGTTGCAGTTGCGGCGAGTTCGGCTGACCCTGACGCACCATTTCACGCACCATGGCGTCGGCGCGGGCCACAGGCACCGGCGTGCCGTTCACGACGGCAACGTTCTGGGCGAGGGCGGGGAGGGAGACGGCGGTCAGCGACACGGCGGCGCCGAGCGCCAGTGCCGTGCGGGCGAGTTTCAATGCCATGCTGTTTTTCCTAACGAATGACGAAGGCAAGGTTAATCGACGGGGGACGCGTCGCATGCGAGTTACGCTTCGCCCGGGGCGAGCGCAACGATGGCGAGGGCGTGAATGCCGTTCTGCATCAAATCGGCCAACGCATCATACACCAGGCGGTGACGCGCAACGCGGTTACGTCCGGTAAACGCCGCAGATACGATGCGCACGTTGTAATGGCCGCCAGAGGCGGCGCCGGCGTGACCGGCGTGCCGCGCACTGTCGTTCTCGAGCGCGAATTCGAGCGGGGAAAGCGCAGCGGTGAGCCGCGCTTCGATTTGCTGTTCCATGGTCATGGCGATAGCTTCCTGACGCACGACGTTACTCGTCCTGCTTGATGTACTTGGCGAGCCACAGGCTCTGCACGACGATGAACACGACCATGAGGCCCATGCCGCCGAAGAGCTTGAAGTCGACCCAGGTGTCGGTGGAGAAGTGGTACGCGATGACCAGATTCAGCACGCCCATCACGAGGAAGAACAGCGCCCAACTGAAGTTCACGGCGCGCCAGAGGTGTTCGGGCAACGCCATCTGCTTTTCCATCATCGCGCGAATCAGGTTCTTGTTGAACATCAGTTCGGCGACGAACAGCGTGATACCGAAGAGCCAGTACAGCGCCGTCGGCTTCCATTTGATGAACGTTTCGTCGTGCAGGAGCATGGTCGCACCGCCGAACACGACGATGATTGCCAGACTCACCCACTGCATGGGCTCGACCTTGCGGTGACGCAGCCACATCCAGATGACCTGGGCAATCGTCGTGACGATCGCGATGCCGGTAGCGACATAGATGCCGGCGAATTTGAAGGCGACGAAAAACAGGATGACCGGTAACAGGTCGAAGAGAAATTTCATGAAGTCTCGGCTTGGGGGCTTCGGGGTTTCCGTGTTCTCGCTTCCTGGCACGATGCGCCAGGGAGCAAACCCGCATTATATTTCAAAGGCCCGGCCCAGGAATGGGACAAGAACGGGCCGGTGTCCGAAAGCCGGGACGGCGGCGTCGCGCAAGCACAGGACGCCGCGAGAGACTTACTCGACGAATTCGATGCGCTTCACATCGATGTCATTCGGCTTCATACGATGGGTGTCGACCTCGCCGATGATGCGTATCAGCGTCTTGTCGGTAATCTGACGTCCGGTCGGCAGATACTTGTCGTCGATCTCGACTTCGATCGTGCCGGAGGCGTCCTTGAACGTGTAGTGCTCGTGCTTGAGCTGATTGACGATGTGGCCTTCGATCACGGCTTCCATGTCTTTCGGGGCCTTGAGCGCCTGTTCGACGGTCACGGCGCGAGGCATGACCGCAGGCACGGCGATAGTGCCACCGGCCGTGCCGCCTGCCTGCGGCACATTGATTTGCGCCTGAGCGGGCACGCTGAGGGCGGCGCCCCCCGCGATCAGCGAGGCGGCGAGGGCAAGAGTGAGACGGCGATCCGATTTCTTGGACATGACAAGGGCTCCCAATAAAAAGTCAGGTGGACGCAAGCCTAAAGCCAAAAAACGCAAATTTCGGGCGAATGCCGCTAATTTCACGACATTTCACCGCTAGTCAGCGGCGCATGGCCGCATTTTGGAAGCGGACGCCGAAGCGTCCGCTGGTTGATAGCTTACCCTCAGTCCTGCGTCGATTTGTCGGACTTGCCTTCCTTGTCCTCGAAATTCAGCGACGCCGAGTTGATGCAGTAACGCAGGCCGGTCGGTTGAGGGCCGTCTTCGAAGACGTGCCCGAGGTGCGCGTCGCAATTGTGGCAGCGAACTTCCACACGCACCATGCCATGGCTGTAATCGGTGACTTCGTCGATCCTGGCGCCTTCGACCGGCTTCGAATAGCTCGGCCAGCCGCAGCCGGCATCGAACTTTTCGGTCGACTCGAACAGCGGTTCGCCACAGCAAATGCAGCGGTACGTGCCATCTTTCCAGTGATCCCAGTAACGGCCGGTGAAGGCGCGCTCGGTCGCGGCGTGACGGGTGATCTGATACTCGACGTCATCGAGTTGGGCACGCCATTCGGCGTCGGTCTTTTCCACATTGCTCATGAGAGTCTCCTGAGGGGCGGCGAACCCGGTGGGGCTGCCGCGCGACATATCGGTTCAGCGTGCGTCGAACAGGGCAAAGATGGGGGCGAGGCGGCGATTTGCAATGGACTGCGGCCGCTGCCACCGCGCTTGCCCTATGCGTAGGTCAGGACGAGCAACTGACTTCGAGCTGGCCGGCCCAGTCGGGCGGCAACTCGGCGTAGTGCTCGAATTCGGGTTGCTCGTCATACGGATGCGAGAGCACCTTGAGCAACGTCTCGACTTCGGAGAAGTCTTTCTCGTTGGCCCGCCGGATGGCGACTTCCGCCAGATGGTTGCGCAGGATGTATTTCGGATTGACGAGTCGCATCGCCACGGCGCGCTTTGCGTCCGTGCTGGCTTCATGACGCAGGCGGGCGCGGTAATCCACGGCCCATGCATCGAAACCCGGACGGTCGATGAACATGTCGCGCAGCGGCGCGTCGGCGTCGGGGTTGTCGATCTGGAGCGTTGCAAGTGTGCGGAACAGATGCGTGAAGTCGACCCGGCCCTCGTGCATCAGCTTGAACAGACGATTGATGAGCGTTTCGTCGTCGGCATGCGATTCGCGCAAGCCCAGCTTGGCCCGCATGCGCAGATCGATTTCCTCGGCGAAGCGCGTCTTGAAGACGGGCAGTACGGACTGCGCCTGCTCGATGGCGGCTTCCCCCTCGCCGAACAACGGCAGCAGCGATTGCGCGAGGCAGAACAGATTCCAGTAGGCCACATTGGGCTGCGCCTGATACGCATAACGACCCTGCGTATCGGAGTGATTGCAGATGTGATGGGCGTTGAAGCCGTCGAGAAAACCGAACGGGCCGTAATCGATCGTCAGACCGAGCATCGACATGTTGTCGGTATTCATCACCCCGTGACAGAAACCGACGGCTTGCCAATGTGCGACGAGCTCGGCCGTCGCATCGCACACGGCGCTCAGCAGCGCGAGATAAGGGTTGGCCTCCTCGCGGCAGTGCGGGTAGTGATGATCGATGGTGAAGTCGGCGAGCTGACGCAGCGCTTCGTATTGATCGCCGGCCCAGAAATGCTCGAAGTGGCCAAAGCGGATGAAACTTGGCGACAGGCGCGTCACGACGGCGGCTGTCTCGATGGTTTCTCGTCGCACCGGGGCGTCGGAGCCGATGACGCACAGCGCACGCGTGGTCGGCACGCCAAGGTGGAACATCGCTTCGGAGCCGAGGAATTCACGAATCGACGAACGCAGCACAGCGCGTCCGTCGCCCATCCGCGAATATGGGGTAAGACCACCGCCCTTGAGCTGGATTTCCCAGCGTCCGCCGGGGCCATCCGACTCGCCGAGCAGCAGCGCACGACCGTCGCCCAACTGACCTGCCCAAACGCCGAACTGATGACCGGAATACACGCTGGCAAGCGGGTCACCGCCGGCCAACGGCGCATTGCCCGCGAACGTGGTGAGAAACTCCGGATCCCGCGCCGCCTCGGGCGACCAGCCGAGCAGACGGGCCGCATCCGCGGAAAACCCCACGAGATACGGTTCGGGCAAGGGTTGCGGTGGCAGACGCGTGAAGAAGTTGGGCCCGAGCGTCGCGAAACGGTTCGTCAAAGATAGCGGTCCGAACGGCTTGAGCGATGCGGATACGGCGGTGGGAACAGGGGCGGGGCGGTCGGTGGCCGGCATTGGGGACGTTCCTGATGGTGAACAAACATTCTACTTGAGGTGTCCGTCGCGTGCTGCCGGGTTGCGTACACTGGCAGCGCGTGACGTGTGCTGCGCCGCACAAGCGATGGGCGTTGACCCGCCGGGCCGGCCCGTCAAGAATGATTCACGTCGACGGGCGCAAGTGCACGCATCGTGCGCTCCCGCTTGTCGGTCCGCAAGACAATGCACCGCCTGTCCATCGGGCGATGCTCACGCGTTCCCGAGGCTTCCGACGTTCCCAGTGTTACCGACCGCCGTTCCAGACGTATCCCCGTAATTCCGGTTATTCCGACTTTTCTGGAGATTCGACGTATGGCAACACCGCTCCTCGGCCAGATGATGGCCGCGCCGCTCCTGATTTCCTCGCTGCTCACCCATGCCGCACGTCACCACGGCGACACCGAGATCGTGTCTCGCCGAGTCGAGGGCGACATACATCGCTATACCTGGCGCGACGCCGAGCAGCGCGCGCGCAAGCTTGCCCAGGCGTTGCGGCGTCTGGGCGTGGGCGACGGCGAGCGCGTGGGTACGCTGGCATGGAACGGATATCGTCACCTCGAACTGTATTACGCCGTATCGGGCATGGGCAGCGTGGTGCATACCGTCAATCCCCGGTTGTTTCCCGAACAGATCGCCTACATCGTCAACCACGCGGAAGATCGTTACGTCGCCTTCGACATCAACTTCCTGCCACTGGTGGAGACCATCGCAGCGCAATGCCCCGGGGTGCAGGGCTGGATCGCGATGACCGATCGCGAACGTTTGCCGGCGTCGAACCTGTCGTTGCTCTGCTACGAGGATCTCGTGGCCGCAGAGGACGGGAATTTCGAGTGGCCGTCGATGGACGAGAACACCGCGTCAGGCCTTTGCTACACCTCCGGCACCACGGGCAATCCGAAGGGCGTGCTCTACAGCCATCGCTCGACAGTGTTGCATGCGTTCGGCGCGTCGCTGCCCGACGCCATGTGCATGTCCGCGCGCGACGCCGTGCTGCCCGTCGTCCCGATGTTCCACGTGAACGCCTGGGGCCTGCCGTATTCCAGCGCGCTGACCGGCGCGAAGCTCGTTTTCCCCGGAAAGGACCTCGACGGCAAGTCGCTCTATGAACTCTTCGAGGCGGAAGGGGTGACGTTTTCGGCCGGTGTGCCGACCGTCTGGCTCGGATTGCTGACCTATGTGAAGTCGATCGGCGGGCGTTTCTCCACGCTGGAGCGCACGGTGATCGGGGGATCGGCGTGCCCGCCAGCCATGCTGCAATCGTTCGAAAAGGATTACGGGGTGCGTGTCATCCACGCGTGGGGCATGAGCGAGATGTCGCCGCTCGGTACGTTGTGCCACCTGCGCAAGCACCATCGTGACCTGCCCGAGTCGGCGCAGCAGCACATCCTCGAGAAACAGGGGACCGCGATCTATGGCGTCGATCTGAAGATCGTCGGCCCGGACGGCGAAGCGTTGCCTTGGGACGGCAAGGCATTCGGCGACCTCTACGCGCGCGGCCCCTGGGTGCTGGATCGCTACTTCGGCACGGAAACTTCGCCGTTGGTGGACGGTTGGTTTCCGACCGGTGACGTGGCGACGATCGATCCCGAGGGCTACGTGCAGATCACCGACCGCAGCAAGGACGTCATCAAATCGGGGGGCGAGTGGATCAGTTCCATCGACGTCGAGAACGTCGCCATGGCGCACCCGGACATTCACGAAGCAGCCTGCATCGCCATTCGTCATCCGAAGTGGGAGGAGCGGCCGCTGCTGGTCGTCGTGCGCAAGCCGGGCGCGACGCTGACACGGGAGGATGTGCTGGCGTTCTATCAGGGACGTGTCGTGAAGTGGTGGATTCCGGACGATGTCGTGTTCGTCGACGAGATTCCCCATACCGCCACCGGCAAGATGCTCAAACTCAAGCTGCGGGAGAAGTTCCGCGACTACGCGCCGACACCGTGATGTTTCTGTGATGTTGGGCGGCGTGCTCCGGAATCGGTTCGGAAATCTCCGAGCCGAAGGTCGGACCCCGCCGCAAATGCCCTGTTGACGCCGGTTTTCGAGCGATCCCGAGCGATTTCGGCCGTACGTCCCCTCTATAATGTCAGCCTGAATTTCCCCCGATGCGGCGCTCTGCGCCCTGTCTTTCATTGGCTTTCCGAAGGAGACGCAGTGCATCTTCTGAGTGCCACCGCCGGCCTCGTGCTTGTGAACGGTGTGAGCTACGGCTTGCTGCTGTTCATGCTGTCGAGCGGACTCACGCTCATCTTCAGCATGCTGGGCGTGTTGAATTTTGCGCACGCCAGCTTCTACATGCTTGGGGCCTACTTCGCTTATGCACTGTCGACGGCGATCGGCTTCTGGCCTGCGTTGATCGTGGCGCCCCTGATCGTCGGCGTTGCCGGCGCGCTGTTCGAGCGTGGCGTGTTGCGGCGCTTGCGAGCGCGTGGCGCGCTGGCGGAACTACTGGCCACGTTCGGACTGGCATACCTCGTGGTGGAGCTCGTGCAGCTCGCCTGGGGCCGTGGGCCGGTCGATTACGCGGTGCCTGCGGTCTTCGAGGGGGTGTTGGTTCACGTCGCGGGAATTGCCGTGCCGGCCTATCGGCTATTCCTGATGGGGCTCGCGTGCGCGATCGCGTTGCTGGTCTGGGTGGCGTTTCGGGCGACACGCGCCGGGCTGGTGCTGCAAGCCGCACTCTCGCAGCCGGCGATGACGCAGGCGCTCGGGTACGACGTGCCCTCCCTATACACAGCCGTATTCGCCTGTGGGGCCGCGCTGGCGGCGCTCGCCGGGGCGGCGGGCGGCAACGTGCTGGTGACGGAACCCGGCATGGCGGCTACGGTCGGCAGCGTGGTGTTCGTGGTGGTGGTCGTCGGCGGTCTGGGGTCGTTGGGGGGCGCGTTCGCGGCCTCCGTGCTGATCGGACTGCTGCAAACGTGGGCCGTCACGAGCGATGCCACACTCGATCCCTCGTGGTTGCAAGGCGCGCTCGGCGATGCGCTCGCGCCCGTCCTCCATTTGAGCGTTGCCCAACTGGCGCCTGCCGTTCCCTATCTGTTGATGGTTGCGGTGTTGTTATGGCGACCGCGCGGTCTCTTTGGCGTGAGGGAGGGGTGATGGACGACATGATCGTCGGTACGCCGCACGTCCTCGCGGTGTCATGGCGGCGCCGTACTGTGGTGTGGGGCGCCTTTGCCGTCATCCTCGTTGTGGCTCCCTGGTGCTTTCCGTCTGATGCCGCGCTCACGCTGCTGACCCAAATGGGGACGGCGGCCATCCTCGCGCTGTCGTTCAATCTGTTGCTAGGCTCCACGGGCTTGCTGAGCTTTTGCCATGCGACCTACGCCGGGATCGGGGCCTATGCGGGCGTGTGGTGCATGAATCGCATCGGCGCGCAGGGGCTGCCGGTGTCGATGGCGCTCGTGCCGTTCGCGGGGGGGCTGGCCGGCGGTGCGGCGGGTGCGACATTGGGTTACGTCACGACACGTCGCGCTGGCATGACGTTCGCCATGATTACGCTTGGGGTGGCGGAACTCGTCTGGGTGATGGCGGCGATGTTGCCCGAATGGTTCGGTGGCGAGCGCGGCATACCGACCGATCGCACGCTTGGCGCGCCGTGGTTGGGCATGACGTTCGCGACGCAGCGAGAGGTCTATGGCCTCGTCGCGGTGTGGCTGCTCGTCTGTGCCGCGGCGATGTATGGCGTGACGCGAACGCCGCTGGGATTCCTTGCCCGCGCGGTGCGCGATAACGCCGCACGCGTGGCCTTTCTGGGGCAGTCGCCTGCGGCTGTGCGATACCGCATGCAGATCATTGCGGCGGCGTTTGCCGGCGTCGCGGGTTCGTTGGGCGCGCTGAATTTCGAACTGGTGAGTGCGGATACGTTCAGTCTGGAGCGCTCGGGCGTCGTCCTCGTCTTCACGGTGCTCGGCGGGGCCGCTTACTTTGCGGGGCCAATGCTGGGGGCGGTCGTCGGCGTGTTCGCGACCGTCGTGCTCGCGACCATCACGCGCGCGTGGCAGCTCTATCTCGGGCTGGGCTTTCTCGCCGTGGTGGTGTTTGCGCCGGGAGGCATCGCCGGACTGTTGGCGGTGCACTGGCGCGCATGGCGCGATGGCTTCGTGCGCACGCTCTGGAAGCCTTACGTGCTTTTGTGCGCCGGTCTGGTGCTCACCGTTGCGGGGCTGGTCGCCATCGTTGAAATGACCTACGGCATTCGTCTTGCCGTCGACGGTGCACCTGTGCCGGGCAATCTGGGCCAGCGTCTGGGTTCCGGTGCGTGGGGCGTGGCAACGGTGACATTGATCGTCGGCATCGCCGTCACGGTGTTTGCAGGCCGCGATTTGCGCGGCAAGGCGGCCATTGCCGGTTTCCTCGCGGAGGAACGCCAATGAGCGTAGCATCGTTGGATAACGGTCTGTCTGCACAAGCCCTGAGCGTGCGCGGTGTGCGCAAGTCGTTCGGGCGCACGCAGGTGCTGACCGGCGTCGATCTTACGCTTGCGCCAGGTGAGCGGCTCGCGATCATCGGACCGAACGGTGCGGGAAAAAGTACCTTGTTCGATGTGATCACCGGAAGAACGCGGCCAGACGGTGGGCGCGTGCTGATGCGTGAGCGCGATGTCACCGGGCGTGCACCGCACGTGATCAGTCGGCTGGGGTTGTCTCGCAGTTTTCAGACGTCGCAACTGTTCGGGCAGATGAGCGTCATCGATCATCTGCGTTGCGCGGGACTGTGGCCGAGCGGGCATCGCTATACGTTCTGGCGCCGTATGCGCGGACTGAGCGACGTGACTCGTCGCAGCGAGGCGTGGCTGGTGCGTTTGGGGCTGGAAGCACGCCGCGATGTGCCTGCGGGGGCGTTGAGCTACGCAGAACAACGCGTGCTGGAGATCGGCTTGTGCGCGGCGTCGGCGGGCAGTGTGATGTTGCTCGACGAACCCACTGCGGGCATGAGCCAGTCGGAGTCGGCGCGCATGGTCGAACTGATCGCCGAACTCAGCCGGGGACGTTCGCTGCTCATGATCGAACACGATATGCAGGTCGTCTTTTCGCTTGCCGACAGAATCGCAGTGTTGGCACGCGGTGCCGTGATCGCGTGCGACACGCCGGCGCGCATTCGCACCCATCCCGACGTTCGCATGGCGTATCTCGGCGAATTCGCGGACCGGTTGGACGGTGCAGGTGCAGGAGGCGAGCGCGATGCTTGAACTGATCGACGTCAGAGCGGGCTACGATGGCAGCCGTGTCTTGCATGGCGTGACGATGCGGGTTGCGCCGGGCGAGATCGTCGCCGTGCTCGGCCGTAACGGCGCGGGCCGATCCACGCTTGCGCGCGCCATCATGGGGCAATTACCTCGCGAGGGTGAGATTCGGTGGCGCGGGCGATCGCTGGTCTCGTTGGCATCTCATCAGATCGCCAGGCTGGGCGTGGGCTACGTGCCCGAGACGCGCGATGTCTTCGGCCCACTGACCGTGCTTCAAAACCTTCAGCTGGGGTTGGGGGTGGCGAGGGCGAAGCGCCCCTCGGCTGAACCAGATCGGGGCATGACGCTTGCGCAGGCCTTCGAGCGCTTCGAAGAACTGGCGCCGCGTCGCGATGCACCGGCCGCATCGCTGTCGGGGGGCGAACAGCAATTGCTTTCCCTGTGTCGGGCGATGATGGCGGGTCCGGACCTGTTGATCGTCGACGAACCGACTGAGGGACTGGCGCCACGCGTGGTGGCGAGAATCGGCCGCATTCTTACGGATCTGCGTGCGACCGGGGTCGCCATTCTGCTCGTCGAGCAAAAGCTCTCACTGGCGCTTAGCTGTGCGCAGCGGGTCGCTGTCATGGGGCGTGGGGCGCTGGTGTTCGAAGGCACGCCGGACGCGCTGGCAGCCGCGCCCGAGATCCGGCGTGAATGGCTTGAGGTGTAGCGCTGCGCTAGAATCGAACGATCGTCTTGCCGCGGCTTGACTTCGCGCGGCACCCCCGATGACGTCAACAATATAAGGAAAGAGACAAGGATGAGCACGGCTTATGAAGTTCGTGACGGCGTGGCCGTCATCACACTGGAGAATCCCCCGGTCAATGGCTTGGGGCACGCCACGCGCGCAGGTATTGCTCAAGGGTTGACGCAGGCGCAGGCGGATTCGCAAGTCCGTGCCGTGGTGCTGATCGGTGGGGGCAAGGCATTCTCCGGCGGGGCCGACATCCGTGAATTCAATACGCCGAAGGCAACGCAAAGCCCGTTGCTTGTCGACGTGATCAACGCGCTCGACGCCTGCACCAAGCCTGTCGTGGCAGCGGTGCATGCCGTCGCCATGGGCGGTGGACTGGAACTGGCACTGGCCTGTCACTACCGGGTGGGATTGCCCGGCGCCCAGATCGCGTTGCCCGAAGTGAAGCTGGGCCTGTTGCCCGGCGCCGGCGGCACACAACGCCTGCCGCGCGCGATCGGTGTCGCGCGGGCGCTCGACATGGTGGTGTCAGGGCGCGTCGTGAAGTCCGAAACGCTGGTCGGCACGCTGTTTGCCAAGATATTCGAAGGCAGCCACGACGATCTGTTGAACGGCGCCATCGCCTTTGCCAGCGAAGTCGCGGCGAAGGGCGAGGCATTGCCGCGATTGCGCGACGTTGCCATTGGTGACGCCGACGGCTCCGCGCAATTGGCTATCGACGCAGCACGCGAGAAAGTTCAGCGCGAACAGCCGCATTTTCCCGCGCCACACAAGTGCGTGGCGGCCGTCGAAGCCGCGCTGCAACGTCCGTTCGACGAGGGCGTGAAATTCGAACGCGAGTGCTTCGTGGCGTTGGTCAGTTCGCCGGAATCGAAGGCCCTGCGTCACGCGTTTCTGGGCGAGCGTGCCGCCGCCAAGATCGCCGATGTACCGGACGATACGCCGGTGCGCAATATTGAGCGCGTGGCGGTGATCGGTGCCGGGACGATGGGCAGCGGAATTGCCATGACGTTTGCCAATGCCGGTATCCCCGTCACGCTGATCGACACGACCGAAGCGGCCCTCACACGCGGTGTCGAGGCCATGCGCAGCAATTACGGTCGCGCTGTTACCCGGGGCAAGTTGTCGGCCGAGGATGCCGAAAAACGTCTCGCGCGCATTCATGGCAGCACCGATTTCGAAGCGGCCGCGGAAGCCGATCTCATCGTCGAAGCGGTGTTCGAAGACATGAGCGTCAAGCAGGTCGTGTTCCGTGAACTGGACAAGGTGGCCAAGGACGGCGCCATTCTGGCGTCGAATACGTCGACACTGAATCTCGATGCGCTGGCCGAAACGACGTCGCGCGCGCAGGATGTCATCGGCATGCACTTCTTCAGCCCGGCAAACGTAATGCGTCTGCTGGAAGTCGTGCGCGGCGCGCATACCGGCAAGGACGTGCTGGCAACGGTGATGAAGCTCGCGAAACGCATCGGCAAGCTCGCCGTGGTGGCGCGTGTGTGCGACGGTTTCATCGGCAACCGCATGCTCGAACCGTACTTCAAGCAGTCGCAATGGATGGTGGAGCAGGGGGCGACGCCAGCGCAAGTGGATGCCGCTATCGAGCGTTTCGGTTTCGCGATGGGTCCGTTCCGCACCAGCGACCTGGCGGGCAACGATGTCAGTTGGGCGATTCGCAAGCGCCGTCATGCGGAACACCCCGGCATTGTGTATCCCAAGATTGCTGACGTGCTGTGCGAGGCGGGGCGTTTCGGACAGAAGACGCATGCCGGCTGGTACGACTATGCCGAGGGTGACCGCACGCCGAGGGAGTCGGCCAAGGTTGCCCAGATGATCGACGAGTACCGGAAAGCGAACGGCATCGTGCCACAGGCGTTTTCCGACGAAGAAATCGTCGACCGACTGGTTTATGCACTGGTCAACGAAGGCGCCAGAGTGCTCGCCGATGGGACTGCCGCTCGCGCGTCGGACATCGACATGGTGTATCTGAACGGCTATGGCTTCCCGCTGTGGCGCGGCGGCCCGATGCTCTATGCGGATATGGTCGGTCTCGACAAGGTGCTGGCGCGCGTGCAGGCGTTCGAGAAAGAAGCCCATGGCGAAGATTGGACGCCGGCGGCCCGACTTGTCGAACTGGCGCAGGCCGGCAAGCGTTTCAACGGCTGACGTGGCAAGCCGCGCGGCCGGGATGATGAAGGAAGAGGGAACGACATGAAACCGATGGACGACGTATTGCTTGTGATCGACGTGCAGAACGACTTTATGCCCGGTGGTGCGCTTGCCGTACCACACGGCGACGAAGTGGTGCCGGCGATCAATGCGTTGGCGAGCCAGTTCGCTCATGTGGTAGTGACGCAAGACTGGCATCCGGCGGCTCACGTGTCGTTCGCTGGCAATCATCCGGGACGTCAGCCATTTGAGACTGTTGCGCTGCCCTATGGCGAGCAGGTGTTGTGGCCTGCGCATTGTGTCCAGGATACCCACGGTGCGGCACTGCACGCGGATTTGCACATCCCACACGCTCAGGCGATCGTGCGCAAGGGCTATCAGGTCGGCGTCGATAGTTATTCGGCGTTTCTCGAGGCTGACCGCAAGACGCCGACGGGACTCGCCGGCTATTTTCGCGACAAGGGCGTGCGGCGTGTGCACTGCGTGGGCCTTGCGACGGATTTCTGCGTCGCGTGGAGTGCGCTCGATGCGAAGGCGGCGGGTTTCGAGGCGAGTGTCATCGAACACGCTTGCCGTGCCATCGACCTTGACGGCTCGCTGGCGAGGGCATGGGCGTCGCTAGCGGCGGCAGGTGTCTCGCGTGTTTAGTGTGTGATGCGTGCGTGACAGGTCGCGTGATTTATTGCGCGAATCTTTACGCGAGTCAGTCGATGGCATCCCGGATTCAAGTAGCCGATTCAATTACCGATGGAAAAGGGCGCAGCGCATTGGGCGGTGTGCCGACAGTTAAAGACATGACGATGGACACGTTTTACCGTTTTGGCCCAGGTGGCCGGAGTTCCCGATGAGTACGCTCTCCATTCGCTCGGGATTTACCGATCATCTGGGTATCGAGTTGCTGCGTGCAGAAGACGGCGAGTCGACATTGCGGCTGGCACTCTCGGCCAGGCATCTCAATAGCTGGGAGGTCATGCACGGTGGCGTCACGATGGCGCTGCTCGACATGGCAATGAGTACGGCCAGCCGTAGCGCTGCCCCTGAGGGCACCGGCGTGGTCACGATCGAGATGAAGACGAGTTTCATGCAACCCGGGTCGGGCGAGATGCAGGCATTCGGACGCCTGCTGCACCGCTCGACGACGATGGCTTATTGCGAGGGCGAGGTGCGCGACGCCAACGGCAAGCTCGTCGCCAAGGCGATGGGGACGTTCAAGTATCTGCGTCGTCTTGCCGTCGGACGCGAAGTGCGCGAGCAACGACGTCCCGGTGAGCCGAGCGGGGACTGAGGTCACAGCGTCCCGCAAACGCGATTCCTACGGAGGAAGCTTTATGACGATCAATCGCCAGATTTTGCTGGTCTCTCGCCCGAAAGGCGAGGCGACGCTCGACAACTTCCATCTGGCTGCCCCCGAGCTGCCGGAGCTTGGCGAGGGGCAGGTGCTGGTTCGGAATTTCTACCTGTCGCTCGACCCTTACATGCGCGGGCGCATGAACGATACGAAGTCGTATGCACCGCCCCAGCCGCTGGACACAGTGATGATCGGCGCCACCGTCGGTGAGGTGATCGAGTCGCGTCACCCCGACTGGCAGCCGGGCGACGCCGTGACGGCGATGTTCGGCTGGCAGGAATACGGAATTTCGGATGGCAGCAACCTGCGCCGTCTTCACGATGCGCGCGTGCCCATGAGCGCGTATCTTGGCGCGGCGGGCATGCCGGGCGTCACGGCGTGGTACGGCCTGAACCGGATCATCGACCCCAAGGCGGGAGAGACGATTGCGGTCAGTGCTGCGTCGGGGGCCGTGGGCAGTGTGGTCGGCCAACTCGCAAAGCGTGCCGGCTGCCGTGTCGTGGGTATCGCTGGCGGCGAACAGAAATGCGCGTACGTCGTCGAGACGCTGGGCTTCGATGCGTGTGTCGACTACAAGGCGGGCAACGTGTATGAGGCGTTGCGCAGTGCGGCGCCGGATGGCATCGACGGTTACTTCGAGAATGTTGGCGGCGAAGTGTTCGATGCGGTGATGCGCAACCTGAACGCACATTCCCGTGTGGCGCTATGCGGCATGATCGCGGGCTATAACGGCGAACCGATTCCGTTGAAATACCCGTCGCTCTTCCTGACCCAGCGGGTGAAGCTCGAAGGGTTCATCGTGACTGAGCATATGGACGTCTGGCCGCAAGCGCTGAAGGAACTGACCGATGCCATCGCAGCCGGCGAGTTGCGCTATCGCGAGACGATGACTCAGGGCATCGAAAGTGCGCCGTCGGCATTCCTCGGCCTGCTCAAGGGCGAGAACTTCGGCAAGCAGGTCGTGCGGTTGGTGTAGGTACGGCGATTGTCGTAGTCGCGCTGGTGGACGTCCCGGATCGCCGGGACGTGCCATCCGGCAGCAGTGGGGTTGCGATAGGGCTGCGTCAGCGTGCGCCGTCAGATCGTCGGATGGCCGATAGCGAAGCGGAAGTGGCGCAGATCGCGCAATTCGTGTGAAGGCTGCTCCGGCGATACGGTCGATTCCGTCACGTCGATCGTGCCGTCGCGGTGATAGCGCAGCAGCGTGGTGCAACGCGTCCCATAGGCAGGAGATGCAATGAAGGCTGCGGAGAGCCGCTTCTCCCACTCGCGTGCGACGCCGGTTTCCGGCAGCGCTTCGTCAGCGGCTTCGGACGCATCGCGCATGACCTCAAGAAGCGTCAGATCATCAGCCGCGTTCTCAATGGCCTGACGGAGCGCATCCCGACGGCTAACGAGCTTGGGCCAGGGCGTATCCAGCAGTGCATTCGACAGCCCGTGCAAGCCCGGTGTGATCGGATGCGCAACCGGGGCCGATGTCGCGCCATCGTTACCGCTCACATCCCGATTCCCTAGCCAGTACAGCTTGCCCGCGGGCAAATCGCCGGCAAGGAGATTGAAGCCGGCGTATTCGTGCGCATGCTTCTCGATGCGCAGCAAATCGTCGTCGAACGAGGTGGCGTCGAGCATCGCCGACACCAGCAGGCCGCGCGAGGGCGTATCTTTCGGCGTCATCGGCGCACGGCCGTCGCGAAAGTTGGTGAGCGCGGCGAAGCGTCCGGCGCGATTGACGCCCATCCACGTTCCGCCACCTCGTAAATCGCGTCCCGCCAGCACGTCGGGGCGATCCGACCACCAGTGCATGGGTTCGGCGGGGCGCTCGAAGAATTCGTCGCGATTGGCGAGAAGGACCAGCGGCGTGGCAGCGTCAGGCTGCCAGGAGAAGACGATCAGGCACATGGGGGAGGGGGCGTCGGCATGTCGACGAAACACTCGACGTGCCGCTCGCCTTCGAGATATGCCGCGAGTCCGCACGCCATCACCATTTGCGGCAACGCCGCGATAAAGGCGGCGTCGACGTTGTCGTAGCGCTCCATCCAGGTCGACACGTGTTGGGCGGCGTCGTTCGGTGAGGCATCGGCACGCGATTGTAGTCGTCCGCTCACGCCGAACTGCGTGGCCGTCAGCGCGAAGAGTCGCGCGACGGCCTGCCGGGCGGCGTCAGCGTGCGTGGTCGATACGCGGTAGTAGACGTAGCAGTCCATCGAGTTCATCGGCAGTCGCGGGCGCGGCTGAATCAGGACGCTGCCGCCGACGATGCGGGCATCTCCGTCGGATCGATGATCTCGTAAGGCAACTCGGCAAACGCGAGCGCCGGGCCATCAGCGGCGCCGAGGCGCACGTCGTCGGCTTCGCGCGCGGTGAGCTTCAACTCGACGAGCACGTCGTAGCCACCGTTCGGCGCGGGCGCTGCCTGCACGACCATGCCGCACGGCTGGTCCGGGTCGCTCGTCTCGACCAGTTCCTGGCCGGGTGATGGTTGGATGGGTTGACTGGCTTGCGTGCCATCGACATGTGCCAGATGCAACCGGCGTTTGATCGTGCCGCGATACTGGCTGCGGGCGACGACTTCCTGCCCCGGATAGCAGCCCTTGCGGAAGTTCACGCCACCCACGACTTCCCAGTTGATCATCTGCGGCACGAACTGTTCTTGCGTCGCGGTCGTGACGCGCGCCACGCCGCTATGCACGTCGAGCCACGCGGCGAGCGTCGGATCGACGGCAACCACGCCATCGGCTTGCACCAGCGAATGCCAGGCGTCCAGCGCCTGTGCGACCGGCACGCTCCAGAGGAAGCGCGAGAGCGAACGCGCGGTACCGGCTTCTGGCAGACGGATCAGGCTGGTGGCGTTGGCGGGTGCATCGCCCATCGTGCCATGCACGGCGACCAGCGCGGCAGCGGGCAGCGCGGGGAAGGTCCGGGTGAGCACGGCTTCGGCGGCCGGGCCTCCGACTTGCAGCAACACGTGCGTGGCGGTGCCGTCGGTCAGTTTGGCCTTCGCGCGAAGTACGAACATCGACAGGCGCTTCTGCACGGCAGCCTGCACAGCGGCATCGCCCGCGAGATAGATCGTCGCGTCGGGCGACGTGTCGCGCCACATCAGGAAGGTGGCAAGCAGGCGGCCCTTGGCGGAGCAATAGCCCGCCAGACGGGCTTGAACGGGTGAGAGTCGCTCGACATCGTTGGTCAACTGACCATGCAGGAACGAGGCCGCATCGGCGCCGTTCACGGCGATCAGGCCGGTATCGCTCGCCAGCGCTACGAAGCTGCCCGAGCGCAGGGCGTCGAACTGTCCGGCGCGCTCGGCGGGCGAGATATCGGAAGGAGAAGCGGCTGCCGCTTGCGGCAGAAGGTCACGCCATTGGGAGGTCATAAACGAAAGTGCCTGTCAATCTGTGAGGGTTCGGCAAGTCAAAGTATTATATTGGGTCTTCCGCCAGGACGTGCGAGCCCGGTTCGACGTGCAAAATGCGCCTCTCGAACCTGTCGTCGTCACATTCGTCCGGCCGACGAGTCCCCCGAACCCGCTGCCGCCCTCAGGCGACTTATCCTGCAATTCATGTCTTTCATCAAACGCCTGTTTGTTCTGTTGATTGTCGTCGCATTGGCGGCGGGCGGCGCTTTTTACTATTGGGCACAGGCACCGCTGCAATTGGGCAAGCCGACGCTCGACGTCACGATCAAACCCTACAGTTCGGTGCGCAGTGTGGCCACGCAGTTGCGCACGGGCGGTGTGCCCGTGCATCCGCTGCTGTTCAACCTGCTCGCTCGCGTGATGGACGTCGGGACCCGACTCAAGTCGGGCAACTACGAGTTCGCGACTGGCATCACCCCCATGGAAGTGATGGACAAGCTCGCGCGTGGCGACGTCAACCAGTACGTCGTGACCATCATCGAGGGCTGGACCTTCAAGAAGATGCGCGCCGAGATCGATACGAATCCGGCGCTGCGTCATGACACGGCCGGGCTGCCGGACGCCGATCTGATGCAACTCGTGGGCGCAGATCGCGCCGAGGCCGAGGGCATGTTCTTCCCCGACACCTACCTTTTTCCGAAAGGGACGAGCGATATCGATATCTATAAGCGCGCCTATCGCCTGATGCAGAAGCGTCTGGACGAAGCCTGGGCGTCGCGCGCACCGGGATTGCCGTACGCCACGCCGTATGAGGCGCTTATCATGGCGTCTCTCGTCGAGAAGGAGACGGGGCAGGCCGTGGAGCGAGGGCAGGTTGCGGCGGTGTTCGTCAATCGGCTGCGAAAGCGCATGCTGTTGCAGACGGACCCGACGGTGATCTACGGGATGGGCGATCTGTACACAGGGCGTCTGCGCAAGCGTGACTTGCAGACGGATACACCCTACAACACGTACACGCGGGCGGGGTTGCCGCCAACGCCGATTGCGCTGCCCGGTGTGGCGTCGCTCGCCGCGGCGCTCAATCCCGCGCCGACCGATGCCCTCTATTTCGTGGCGCGTGGCGATGGCACCAGCCATTTCTCGACCAATCTTCAGGAGCACAATCGCGCCGTGGACAAATATCAGCGAGGTGAGCAATGACGCATTCCCCCGAGGCGCCAGCAGTGGTGCCGGGCAAGTTCGTGACGTTCGAGGGTATCGACGGTGCGGGCAAGAGCACGCACGTCAACGCCTTCGTCGATGCACTGCGTCAGGGACTGGCTGCCGTCGGGCGTGACGTCGTCGCCACGCGCGAGCCGGGCGGCACGCCGCTGGGCGAAGCGTTGCGCAAGCTTGTGCTCGACGAGCCGATGGATCTCGAAACCGAAGCGCTGCTGATGTTCGCCGGTCGCCGGGAGCATCTGGCAAAGGTCATCGAGCCGGCGCTGGCGCGCGGTGACTGGGTCGTCTCCGACCGCTTCACCGATGCGACGTTTGCCTATCAGGGCGGCGGGCGTGGCCTGTCCCGCGAGAAATTGTCGATTCTCGAGCGCTGGGTGCAGGGCTCGCGTCAGCCCGACCTGACGATTCTGTTCGATCTCGACCCGGCGATTGCCGCCGCACGACTTGCCGGCGCTCGCGCGCCCGACAAGTTCGAGCGCGAATCGGCCGCGTTTTTCACGCGGGTTCGCGTGGAATATCTGCGCCGCGCCGAGGCGTCAGGCGGCCGCATGGTGCTGATCGATGCCGCGCAAAGCATCGACACGATTGCGGCGCAACTCGCCGACGTATTCGCCCGGTTGGGCGTGCCGGGGCATTAAGGGGCCGGCGTCGGCGTCGGCGTGAATAGGCCGAGCGTTCAAAGCCGCAAGGTAGCCGGGGGACGAATCGCCCGAGGCGCGATAACACGCGCATAATCCGGTTACGGCGTCGGTCGGACGGTATCTCCGGTGAGCATCGAGATTTCACGCGCCTGACCTGACGTAACGAATTGTCTGTCATTACTGCAATATCCGGCCAAGGAGCCCACATGCTGTATCCGTGGCAGTCACAGGACTGGACACGCCTCAACGACCTGCGCGCTCAGATGCCGCACGCGCTGCTGCTGCAAGCCGTGCCGGGCATCGGCGAAGTCGCGCTCGCCCGGACGTTCGCACAGGGTCTGCTGTGCGAAGCGCCGCGCGCCGATCATTTTCCCTGCGGCACCTGCGGTGCATGTCAGTGGTTCGCCAGTGGCAACCACCCGGACTTCCGCGTGATCTGCCCGGAAGCGCTGGCCGAGGCGTTACCCGGCGCCGAAGCGCGCGCAGAGGCCGATGGGGAAAAGAAGACCAAGACCCCGAGCAAGGAAATCAAGATCGAGCAGGTGCGCGAGGTGATCGACTTCGCAAGCCTCGGGTCACACCGTCAGGGGCGTCGCGTCGTGCTGCTGTATCCGGCCGAATCGCTCAACGTGCACGCGGCGAACGCGTTGCTCAAGACGCTGGAAGAACCGCCGGCAGGCGTCGTTTTCCTGCTGGTGACGACACAGCCGGACCGGTTGCTGCCGACGATTCTGTCGCGCTGCCGCCGTCTGGTGCTCACGCGTCCCGACGAGGCGCAGGCGACGCAGTGGCTCATGGGCGAAGCCGGTCTCGATGCCGCGACCGCCGCCGCAGTGCTCGCCGAAGCGGGGGGCGCACCGCTTGCGGCGCGTTCGCTCGCGGAGCCGGAGGAGCGGGGTTGGCGCGACTGGTTGCTCGGGCAATTGGCGCAGGGCGGGGCGGTCGACGCGTTCGCCTGTGCAGAACAACTGCACAAGGGCAGCCTGCCGGGCATTCTCGAAACGCTGCAACGCTGGTGCTTCGACGTGCTGGCCGAGCGCATGGCCGGCACGGTCCGGTTTTTCCCGGGACAGTCGCAGGCGCTGCGCCGTTGCGGCGACGCGACCGACGACGTGCGGCTGCTCGGTTTCCTGCGCGAGCTCGCACAACAGCGTCAGGTGCAGAACCATCCGCTCAACACGCGGGTTTTGCTCGAAGCGCTTTTCCTGCAATACAAACAGTTGTTCGGTGGTCAGGCATCGCTTTGATGCAAACACCGGCAACCGATCACCCATCATGTTCATCGATTCGCACTGTCATATCAATTTCCCGGAACTGGCCGAGCAGATGCCGGACCTGCTCGCGCGCATGCGCGAGAACAAGGTCAGCCATGCGCTGTGTGTCTCCGTCGACCTGCCCACGCTGCCGCAAGTGCTCGAGATCGCCGCGCAGCACGAGAATGTTTACGCGTCCGTGGGCGTGCATCCCGACTATGAGGACACCCCTGAGCCCAGCGTCGACGATCTCGTTCGTCTTGCTGCGACGCCCAAGGTCGTTGCCATCGGTGAGACCGGACTCGATTACTACCGGCTCGAAGGTCGCAGCATCGAGGACATGGAGTGGCAGCGCGAGCGCTTTCGCACGCACATTCGTGCCGCCCGCGTCACGGGAAAGCCACTGATCATTCACACGCGTTCGGCGGCAGACGACACGCTGCGGCTCATGCGTGAAGAAGAAGCTGGCGAACCGGCCGGTGTGATGCACTGCTTCACGGAAAGCTGGGACGTGGCCAAAGGCGCGCTCGACCAGAACTTCTACATCTCGTTTTCGGGCATCGTGACGTTCAAGAGCGCACGCGACTTGCAGGACGTGGCGCGGCGCGTACCGCTTGAGCGTATGTTGATCGAGACGGATTCGCCGTATCTTGCACCAGTGCCGTATCGCGGCAAGCTCAATCAGCCGGGGTATGTGCGTCACGTGGCGGAATTCATCGCCGACCTGCGCGGCGAGCCGTTGCAGAAGATTGCCGACGCGACGACGGAGAATTTCTTCCGCCTGTTCGCGACCGCGAAGCATTGAACTTGTCTCGGCGACAGCATTCGAATCGACGCCTGTGATCCACTGCGTCGCTCGCCGTTTCGTTCCGTGTTTCGCCCAACATGTTTCGCCGAGTTTCCGGACTACCGACAGGAGCCCCCGATGCGTAAATTTTTGATGTTCCGAGTGTTCACGTTGTTGAGCGTGCTGTGGTTGACGGCATGTGCCACGGCGGCGACGTCCAACACGGCGCTGGTGAAGGCCGTTGTATTCGACGATACGAAGGCCGTCGCACAGGCACTCAAGTCCGGTGTCGATCCGAATGCGCGGGACGAAAAGGGCGACCCGTTGCTCGTCATTGCGATGCGCGAAAAGTCGGTGGGCGTGGCGAAACTGCTTATCGAAGACAAGCGCACGGACCTGGAAGCGACCAATCGTGCCGGCGAGAACGCGATGATGCTCGCGTCCTTGCAAGGTCTTACCCCGATGGTGAAGCTGTTGATCGACAAGGATGCCGAGGTCAACAAGAAGGGTTGGACGCCGCTGCATTACGCGGCGACCAATGGTCATGACGACATCGTGCAAATGCTGCTCGACGCCTCGGCCTATGTCGACGCCGAGTCACCCAATGGCACCACGCCGCTGATGATGGCCGCACGCGGCGGTCACATCACCACGTGCAAGGTGTTGCTCGATGGCGGCGCGGACGTCCGTCTGAAGAACCAGCTCAAGATGACGGCGGTCGATTTCGCCAAGCAGGCGAACCAGAAGGAAATTGCCGACGGGCTGAGCAAGCGCCTCGCGCAATTGCCGCCGTTGCCCGCCCCCGCAAACTAACGGCAATCTGATGTCTCGCCGCCGCGACGCCTCCGGTTACGGGGTGTCGCGCGGCGCGCCGTGACGGCCGTCTCCGGCGAGAAATGCCCGGGCGCCGGCAATACCCTCCGAGAACACCACCGCATGCCCGGCAGCGCCTTCTTGCTGCAACGCGGCCTCCAGCGACAGATCCCATTGTGCATAGGCCGCCCGGCGGTCGGCGCGTAGCGCGCCTTGCGGCAGTTCCGCGAGTTGCTGGGCAAGCGCCAGGGCGCCCTGACGCGCCATCCCCTCCGGCACCAGCCGGTTCACCAACCCGATTTCGTAGGCTTCCTGAGCACCGACGGCCCGCCCCGTCAGAATCATGTCGAGTGCGCGGCTCATCCCGATCAGACGAGGCAGACGGACGGTGCCGCCGTCGATGAGCGGCACGCCGAAACGACGGCAGAAGACGCCGAACGTTGCGGAGTCGTCCGCGACACGCAGGTCGCACCAGAGGGCGAGTTCCAGTCCACCGGCGACCGCGTGACCGCTGACGGCGGCGATGACGGGCTTGTCCAGGTGACGCCGGGTCAGCCCCATCGGGCCGTCGCCGCTGCCGTCCGGGGTGACCTCGTTGCGACGTTCCGGATCGTCGAATGCGGAGAGGTCCGCACCCGAGCAGAACGAGGCGCCGTTACCGCACAGCACGGCGACGCAGGCGCTTTCGTCCTGTTCGAAGGCGAGCAGGGCATCGCGCAACGCGGCCGCCATTTCCCGGTCGACCGCGTTGCGTCGCGCGGGTCGTGCCAGCGTGATGAGGGTGACCGGCCCGTGGGTCTCGACTTCGACACACGGGGCGGTTGCGGAAGTCGTAGAAGAACGTCGGCTCATGGCAGTCTCCCGAGGGCTTCTGCCGCCGCCTTTCTGCCCCGTGGGCGATAAAAAACCAACAAGGGTCCATCACGGGACAGGCCGGCGTCAGACGATTACGTCGTCGGCCGGGCCGTCAGGCGGCGGCGGGTTGGGCGCAACGCAGTAGCGCCGGCGTCGCGACTGCCGGCGCGCGCAGATCGGTAATGAATCGGTCGCGCCACGTCGATAGATCGTGCTTGCGCAATGCCATCATCATGCTCTCGTGGCGCGACTGGCGCTCGGACAGCGACATGTTCAGTGCAGAGCGTAACGCTTCCGCCATTCCGTCGATGTCATAAGGATTGACGATCAGCGCGCCGTCCAGCTCCTGTGCGGCCCCTGCGAAACAGGAGAGCACCAGCACACCGGGGTCGGCCGGATCCTGCGACGCGACATACTCTTTCGCGACAAGGTTCATGCCGTCGCGCAGCGGTGTGACGTACCCCACTTGCGAGGCGCGGAAGAACGACATCAGGACTTCGTGATCGTAGCGCTTGTTGATGTAGCGCAGCGGCGTCCACGCGAGGTCGGAGAAGCGTCCGTTGATGTGCCCGGCCTCGGTCTCCAACTGGCGTCGGATCTCGCCATAGCCGGCGACATCCGACCGGCTCGGTGGCGCGACCTGCACGAAACTGACCGTGCCTTGCTGGTTCGGCCAGAGTTCCAGTAGTCGCTCGAACGCACGAAAACGCTCAAGCATCCCCTTCGAATAGTCGAGACGATCCACGCTCATGATCAGTTTGCGTTCCTGCAAACCCTGCTTGAGATCGAGGATGTGCTTGACGGTCGCGCGGGCGGTGGCCTGCTTTTGAATTTCGTCCGGATAGACGCCGATCGGGTAGACGCCCGTGCGCAGGGTGCGTTCGTAGGCGGTGATCGAGCCGTCGGCGTTCATCTTCGCGCCTGCGTGGCGCAGCAGGTAGTCGGTGAAGGCCGTTCGGTCGGTTTCGGTCTGGAAGCCGACGAGATCGTATTCGCACATGGCCCGTACGAGGGCTTCGTGCGGTGGCACCGTCATGAGCACCTGCGGTGACGGGAACGGGATGTGAAGAAAGAAGCCGAGTCGCTGCTGCACGCCGATCTGACGGCACGCCTGTGCGAACGGCAGCAGATGATAGTCGTGTACCCAGATGAGGTCGTCGCGTTCGAGCAGCGGCGCGAGCAGGGCGGCAAAGCGGGCGTTGACGTGACGATACCCGTTGTAGTCGTCGCGCTGGTATCGCGTGAGGTCGTCGCGATAGTGAAAGGTCGGCCACAGGGTCGCGTTGGAGAAGCCGCGATAGTACGTGTTGTAGTCGCGGCGCGTGAGTGGGACGGTGGCGAAGGTCACGTTGTTGCGGTGCGTGATCTCCGGCGCGCTGGCCGGTGCCGCATCGATCTCGCCGTTCCAGCCGAACCACATGCCTCCGGTGTCCTTGAGCGCGTCGAACACGCCGATGGCCAGACCGCCGGCCGTCGGTTTGCCCTCCGTCATGGGGGCAACTCGGTTCGACACGATGACTAAGCGACTCATACGTCTGTCTCCTGTGAGGATTGGGGTGGGGACGGTGGTGCGGGGGAGGACGGCCGATGCAGCGTCAGCAGCCAGGCGGTGAGTGCCTCCGGCGTTGGCAGACGATGATGGGCGCATGTCTCCCCGTCCCCGATCTTGATCGTGATGCCGCCGAGGGCATTCACGTCGGCGAATCCGGCCTCGTCCGTGAGGTCGTCGCCGGCAAAGAGCGGCGTGCGTCCGGCGAACGGGGCTTCCTGCAAAAGCGTCGTAATGGCACGCCCCTTGCTGACATGGCGTGGGCGCAGTTCGAAGACCAGTTTTCCTGGTTGGAGCGAGAAGTGCTCGGCGTGCAGGTCGGCCAGTGCGCGCATGGTGTCGCGCGCGACGCCCGCCAGTTCCGGCGCGCCGCGATAGTGCAGTGCCAGCGCGCTGCCCTTGTTCTCGAGCAGCAGCCCCGGGTGTTGTGCGACGAGGGCGTGCAGCGGCGCGGCCATCGCGGCGATGCGCTCGGTGTCGGCGACATGGCCCTCGGCGCGAAGTAGCAGGCCGTCTGCATGACGGAGCTCGGCGCCGTGCAGTCCAGCGGCGGGCAGGCGCAGCGGGGCGAGCAGGCCGTCAATATCGTCGATGGCCCGCCCCGAGACCACGGCGACGGCGCCATGCGTGCGCTCGAACAGACTGGCGAGGACGCGCGCGGTGTCGCGCGGCAGCTTGACGGCGTCGGGGCGCGGCGCGAGCGGCGCCAGCGTACCGTCCAGATCGAAAAAGAATGCCACCTTGGTAATGTCGACGACGCAGGTGTCGGCAGGCGTCGTGCTCACCGATGATGCCGATGGCGTCATCGTTGGCAAGGCAGGAGGGGAAGACGCTAGGGGTTGCATGGCACTCCGTCGCTGTCGTGCCGCAGGTCGACAGGTCGTTCCAGGGCCAGCAAATGGGCTAGGGAGTGGGCAGACGAGGCGTGGCGTGCGGCGGTTTGATGGGCGGGAGCGCGGACATCCGCGCGGATGAACCCATCCTAACCGTTCAAAAAGCGACAGGGCGTCGTCTTAGGTATGAAATTCCTGTCAGACGAGTCTGACAAGCCGTAGAAAGGCAAGTCACTATTGAATATGAGAATCGTTTGCAATAACATTCGCTAATTGCCGCATAGCGGTCCATCGGGGACGTGTGGCACGGCACACCTGCCACGCACGCGCTATCTCCGGCGTACGGACGTGCGTCGGACGACAACAATGATGAAAAGACTGTGGTTTCAGTTGCACTGGTTCTTCGGCATTACCGCCGGGCTGGTGCTGGCAGTGGTCGGCCTGACCGGCGCGCTGCTGTCGTATTACGAAGAACTCACCCGCGCGTTCAGCCCGGGTGTCATGACAGTGGCCGTGCCCGACGCGGCCACGCCGAGTCGTCTTCCCATTCCTGAACTCGTTGCACGCGTGCACGACGCCGTGCAGGATCGGCGCATTCTGCTCATGACGGTGATGCGGGCACCCGAAGATGCCGTCGGCGTGCGCCTGTCGATCGGTGACGGCACGCGCGGCGAGACCTACTTCGTAGATCCCTACACCGGCCAGATGCTCGGCCGTTCGCAGGCGGACGTCGTGTTCCGTTTCATCATGGACATTCACCGCTTCCTGACGGTGGATGGCATCGGCAAACAGATCACCGGCGCGGCCACGCTGCTGCTGTTCCTGCTGGCGCTGAGCGGTTTGTACCTGCGCTGGCCGCGTCGCATCGGCAACTGGCGCGCGTGGTTTCACATCGATTTCAAGAAACGCGGCCGTCCGTTCCTCTGGAATCTGCACGCGGTCATCGGCACCGTGGTGCTCGTGCCTTATCTGCTGAGCGCGACGACGGGGCTTTACTGGTCGTACGACTGGTGGCGCGGCATGCTGTTCTCGATGGCGGGCGTTGCCCAGCCGGTGCGTAACCGCGCCCCCGAAAAGCCGAAGATGGCCAAGAAGGGCGAGGCGAAAAAGGCGCTGCCCGATCTGGCGTCGACGTCTGCCGACGAGATGGGCGCCGTGTGGAGCAGCTTCACCACACGCGTGCCGGACTACACGAAGGTCTACCTGCGTCCGTCGCAGAAGCCCGGCGGTCCGCTGCAAATGACGTGGCTCGATTCGTCCGTGCCGCATGAGCGCGCCTTTAGCCGGATGGACATCGAACCGGCCTCGGGTGAGATTCGTCACGAAGAGCGTTACGCGCAGAAGACGACCGGCGGCCAGTTGATGACGAGCATCTACGCGCTGCATCGTGGCAGTTTCTTCGGCACGCCGGGCATCATCGTCATGATGCTGTCGAGCCTGATGATGCCGGTGTTCTTCGTCACGGGCTGGATGTTGTATCTCGATCGTCGCAAGAAGAAGCGGGCGTTGGCATCCGCGCGCCCGGCACAGGTCACAGACGCTCCGAAGGCACCGAACGGCGCACCTTCCGGCGCATTCGCGGAAGACGGCGTGTTGATCGGTTACGCCAGCCAGAGCGGTGTGGCCGAAGGGCTGGCCTGGCAGACGGCCGGCATGCTGCAAGGTGCGGGCGTTCCGGCGCAGATTCAGCCGTTGGCGCGCATCGGTCAGGCGCAGCTTGGGGCGGCCAGGCGGGCCTTGTTCATCGTCAGCACGTTCGGTGACGGCGAACCGCCCGACAGCGCGCGTCGCTTCTCGCAACAATTGATGAATCAGGCGATGGCGCTGCCGACGCTGCGTTTCGCGATGCTCTCGCTGGGCGACAGCCATTACGACACATTCTGCGGGTTCGGGCGCAAGCTCGACGGCTGGTTGCGTGCGCAGGGCGGTGTGGCGGCGTTCGAGCCGATCGAGGTCGATCGTGGCGATCCCGGCGCGTGGGCCAACTGGCAGGAACGGTTGGGCGAGTGGCTTGGGCGTCCGCTGGTGGCGTCGAAGACCGACGACGGTCCGCGTTTCCAGTCATGGACGTTGGCCGAACGTGAGGAACTCAATCCCGGCAGCACGGGCTTGCCGGCCTACCATCTGGCCTTCACGCCGCCGCAGGGTGCCAAGTGGGTGGCCGGTGATCTCGTCGAAGTGTTGCCGCGACATACGGCCGAGCATATCGACACCTTCCTGGCCGGCAGCGTCTGGGCACCTGATGTGCGCGTGAGCGTGGCCGGACGTGAGGCGTTGCTGGGCGAGGCCCTTCGGGAGCGCGTGCTGCCCGAGACGGCCCCGCCGGCGGGCGTCGATTTACAGGACTGGCTGTCGCGTCTGGCGCCGTTGCCCGAGCGGGAGTACTCCATTGCGTCGACGCCGGCAGAGGGTAAGTTGAAGCTGCTCGTACGTCAGACGCGTAATGCGGACGGCACGCTGGGCCTCGGTTCCGGCTGGCTGACTCACGGGGCAGCGCTGGGCGAAGGCGTGACGATGCGTGTACGTCCGAACCCCGGCTTCCACGGGCCGTCAGACGCCAGCGCCATGATTCTGATCGGCAACGGGACGGGGCTGGCAGGGTTACGCGCCCACCTCTCGGCACGGATTGCGCAGGGACATGTCCGCAACTGGTTGATCTTCGGCGAACGTCAGGCCCGTCATGACGCTTTCCACGACGAGACGTTGCGCGCGTGGGAAGCGCAGGGCGGCATTGCCCGGCTGGACCGCATCTATTCGCGCGATCAGGCCGAGCGGGTCTACGTTCAGGATCACGTGCGCGAGTCAGCGCAAGCGATTGCGCAGTGGGTGGCCGATGGTGCATCCATTTACGTCTGCGGCAGCCTCGCGGGTATGGCGCCGGCCGTCGATGCCGCGCTCGCCGACGCGATCGGCGCCGACACGCTCCTCGATCTCTCGGCGCAAGGCCGCTACCGTCGCGACATCTATTAGACGGGCACCGATGGTGTGCTAACGTGAGTGAAGCGTGAATGAAGGGCTCGATGATCATCGGGCCCTTTTCTCGTGATTTCCCGTGATTTTTCGTTATCCCGCAGGCACGCAGGAGGAGCAATGACCGCAACGTGGCAAATCGTGGCGCATGGACTGGTGCAGGGCGTGGGTTACCGCGCGGCATGCGTGGTCGAGGCGCGGAGGCTCGGGCTGGCCGGATGGGTTCGCAATCGTCGTGACGGCACGGTTGAGGCCATTGCGCAAGGCGAGGCGGCGCAGTTGCTGGCGCTGTGCGAGTGGATGCGGCAGGGGCCGCGAGGGGCGCAGGTGTCGTCTTGCGACGTTGACAAGGCATGGGTGGCGGAGTCGCCGCTCACGGGGTTCGAGCAGCGCGCCAGTATCTGAAACGACTGAAGGACGGTGCCGGATGCCTGCTGCCGTACGCCAGAGGGCGCAGGCGGCAGCAGGGAGAGGGCGTTCCGTCACTGTCCTCCGGTGTTCGCCGTGATGCTGAGCGTCAGGCGGCGAGTGCCAGCGAGCCGGGGGCAGTGCTCAAGGTCGGATCGGCGGCGCCGATCACCGGCATATGTGCGGCTTCGTGCGCAGAAAGGCGGAACAGTGCCACGGATTCGCGCAGACGGGCGGCCTGCGTCTCGAGGGCTGCCGCGGCGGCCGAGGCTTCTTCGACGAGTGCCGCGTTCTGCTGCGTCATCTCGTCCATCTGCGTGACCGCCATGTTGACCTGTTCGATACCGCTCGACTGCTCGACGCTGGCGGCCGAAATCTCGCCCATGATGTCGGTCACCCGCTTGACGGACTGCACGACCTCCGACATCGTCGCACCAGCGCGCTCGACCAGATGGGTGCCGGCCTCCACACGGTTGCCCGACGCTTCGATCAATCCCTTGATTTCCTTGGCGGCCGACGCGCTGCGTTGCGCCAACGTACGCACTTCTCCTGCGACCACGGCAAAGCCGCGGCCCTGCTCGCCGGCACGCGCGGCTTCCACGGCGGCGTTCAGCGCCAGGATGTTCGTCTGGAAGGCGATGCCATCGATCACTGTGAGGATGTCGCTGACCTTTTGCGAGGCTTCGGCAATGTCGCGCATCGTCGTCACGACTTCCTGAACCACGTCGCCACCGCGTGAAGCGGTTTCCGACGCCGTCACCGCCAACTGGCTCGCAGCACGGGCGTTCTCGGCATTCTGTTTGACGACGGCGGTCAGTTCTTCCATGCTCGCGGCCGTTTGTTCCAGCGACGATGCCTGCGATTCGGTGCGACGCGACAGATCGGCATTGCCATCGGCGATTTCGCGAGCGCTGCCGTGAATGGCTTCGGTGCTCTCGCGCACGGTGCCGACCGTGGTGGCGAGGCCGTCGCGCATGCGGCCGAGGGCGCCGAACAACTGGCCCATCTCGTTGCGGGTGCGTTGTTCGATGCGCTGGCTCAGATCGCCGGCAGCCATGCGCTCGAAATACGCGATGACTTCGCGAATCGGGCGCAGCACGGCGCGAGCGAGCATGGCGCGGCCCCACAGTGCCAGCAACAGCGCAACTGCAAGGGTGGCGCCCATGGCGATACGCATGACGTTGTAACGCGACTGCGCGGCTTCGTAGCGGGCCTTCTGACGCGCGACCTGAATGTCCTGCAATTCGCGCATCAGCGACTCGACACCGTTATAGGCCGCCGGCGCGACGCGTGCCTGAATCTGGTGGAAGCCGGCAACGTCTCCCTGCTTCAGGGCGTTGAGCGCGGGCGTGACCACCTTATCGAAAAAGGCACGGCGCTTTTCGTCGGCCGATTTCGCCAACTCCGCTTCGTGCGCATCTTCTTTGGGACGTTTCAGATAATCGTTCCAGAGGGCGTCGGATGCGGCGATGTATTGCGTCCCCCGCTTGAGGACTTTTTCCGATTCCTCGGGATTGGCCCCGAGGCTGACGTACGACGCATAAGTCGCCATCGACAGGCGCGTACGAAGAATCTGCTCGCCGGTCCCTTTGAGTTCGGCCAGCGCGGGGGTGTCTTCCGTGGCCATTTTGCTCAGGGATTCGTTGCTGGAGCCCAGTGCCTGCAGGCCCAGCACGCTGACGAGAACGAGAAGTGCACCAAGCAAACCTAGAACCAGCGTCAGACTGGCCCGAATCGTAATGTTCTTATACATATGGATCGATGGATTGAATGCCCAGGCCGTGCCAGGAGAATGCACGGCCTCCCCGTCCATCGGAGAGTGCAAGACGGGGCATAGGGATTATCGGCATATGGGAACCAGAACTTGAGACATTCGGGCTCGGGCGATTCCGAAAGTGCGGTCGCGGCGAAAAAAGTTCGGAATTTGCGCAGTCGCAAGCGTCGCGCAAACGGCCAGACTTGATGACTCTTCAGTTTCTTCAGTACGCCGAAACGCGCGAATCGTGATGAGGCGTCAATGACGCGATGAATCTCGACAAATTCAAGTTCAGACACGCAAGCTCCGACGCGGGGTGCTACGCACTAAGTGATGACGGTTCGTCGAAAGACGATGTAAGGAATGGCAATGCGGATACGTTCCGCATGGCACTGGTGCACGAATTGCGCGCACCGCTGCAGGTGTTGCAGGGACATCTCGATGCGCTATGGGACGACGCGGGTCCCATGGACGATGGGCTCGGCGATGCACGTAGCCGTGCACCCGAGCATGCGCGCGCGCCTCGCAAGCGGTTGGGCAGCATGCGGAGCATGCTCGACGCGCTGGCGGGGGCGGTGGACGACGTGCTCGAACTCGGCCGGGGGGAGGTGGCACAGCTACCGTTGCGAGAGGCGAGGTTCGAGGTCCGCTCGTGTCTGGATACCGAGGTCGATGCGTTCTTCGGGAAAGCCAATGCCAAAGGGCTCGATCTGACCTGCGAGATCGCGCACGACGTCCCCGTTTTTCTTTGGGGAGACGCGACGCGGTTGCGCCAGATTCTGCGTACGTTGCTCGACAATGCGTTGAAATACACGATGTGTGGCGGGGTGGTGGTCCGGGTGGCATGGGCGGCGCAATCGCGCGGTGAGCCCGGTGTCGAGCTGGCACCGTTTGCGGGGTGCCTGACGATCCACGTCTCGGATACCGGCCCGGGGATTCCTGCGGGTATGGAAAACGCGGTATTCGCAGCCTTCGCGCGAGCGGATCCTTCGGTGCAGGGCACGGGGCTGGGTCTCTGGATCGCACAACAATGGGCGCAGCGTCTGGCGGGCTCGCTCAGTGCGGAGTCGTCGTCGAGCGGCGCGCGATTCCGTCTTTCCGTGCCGTTTCGCTTGCCCGGGCACATCGCCGGGACGACGACGCCGGTCGGAGGATCGGGCGGTACGGCATCCGGCACCGGGACGGCAGCGGGGCTTGCCGAGAGACCCGAGATGTCCGAGATGTCCGGGATGCCTGCAATGCCCGCGGCACAGGTTGCCTTACGCGAGGGGCTGCAAGCGCTGGTCGTGGACGATCACGTGATGAATCGCAGGATTCTCGGTGAGCAACTCACTTCGTTGGGCTGCCATGTGGCTGGCGCTGGAGACCTGACCGATGCGTTGCTGCAATGGATCGCGCTCGACGTCGATGTCGTGCTGACCGACGTACACCTGGACGGGGTGAGCGGGTTGGCGCTGGCGCGGACGTTGCACGCGCTCGCCCCGGTGCTCGGTCGTCGCAAGCCGGTGGTGTACGCAGTGACCGGATCGGTGGTCGGGGCGCGGGCGGCGCGAGAGGCAGGTATCGACGAGGTGCTGACGAAGCCGGTCTCGCGTGAGCGGTTGTCCCGGACACTGGCCGTGCGGTGGCCTGCGCTGGGCGAGCCGTTTGACACGCACGGGCAAGCGGCAGAAGTGCCGGGAGGGTCGGAGACGCCGGGCAGGCCACCGTCGCCACGTCTTGCGCCCTTGCGAAGCGATCCGTATGCGCGGCGGATCATGCGCGACGAAATGGCCAAGGATCTGGCACGGTTCCGACGTTTGATGGTGCGGCGGCGGGCAGAGGACATCGATGCGGCACATGCGCTGCTGCATCGAATGCGAGGGGCGTGTCGCATGTTCGGCGACCCGGAACTGACGGCGCGATGCGATCGCCTCGCCGACCGATTGGCGACGCGACGCGATGCGACAGGGGATGATCTATGACCTGTGAAGGCGGGCAATCGCAGCGTCAAACCGGGCGGAATGAGAGTGCGCCTTGCGGGGAGGGTGCGCTTTGCGGGTATGTCGTGGCGGTGCCAAAACGGCCGGCCACGGCGCAACCTCGGCGCTCAGATGTAGCGCCAGACGGCGAGGTAGTGGCAGACGGTCCCCCCGATGGCGAACAGGTGCCAGACGAGGTGGCCGAACTTGATGTGGCCGTCGAGCGAGTAGAAGATCGCGCCGATGGTATAGGCGGCGCCGCCGGCATAAAGCCACCCGGCGCCCGGTCCCGGAATGGCTGCCAGCACGGGACCCGCAACCAGCACGGCGACCCAGCCGAGGCCGATGTAGAGCAGGGTGGAGACCAGCGGGCGGTCGAGCAGACCAAGCGTCTTGGCGATCAGGCCGGCGATGGCCATCGTCCACACGCCGGTGAGCAGCGGCCAGCCCCACGGATCGTTGAGGATTTTGACCGTGAAGGGCGTGTAGGTGCCGGCAATGAACAGGAAGATGGCGCAATGGTCGACGCGCATGAACAGGCGCTTCGCGCGCCCATCCGGCAGTCCGTGATACAGCGCAGACGCCAGATAGACCACGACCATGGTGACGGCGAATACCCCGATGCCGATTTGCTGAACCGTGCTGGGCAATGGCGGGCGAACGGTGGTGAAGAGAAACGGAATCGCGGCGAGCGCGGCCAGACAGGCAAGGCCGTGGCTGACGCTGTTGGCCAGCTCCTCGCTGCGGGTCTGCGCGCGGGCGATGGCCCGCGCGCCTGGGGGTACCGTACTCATGCCGTCCTCATCGGGGGAAGCGCAGGGGAAGTGCGGAATGCGGAAAATCGTCAGTGATGTGTCTCGTGCCACTTGCGAACGGCCGCCATGGTGTTCTCGACATGCTTGTCCGGATCCATGCTGATGTAGCTGTAGATCACCTTGCCGTCGGGCGCGATCACGTAGGAAATGCGATTGGCGATGTCGGGCTTGAGTGCCAGCACGGCGTCGTACGCCTTCATGATCTTTTGGTCAGTGTCGGCCGCCACGGCGAACTTGCTGCGACATTCGGACACCGAGAACTTGTTGAGCGTATCGATGTTGTCGTGCGAAACGCCGATCACCGTCGCGCCCATCTCCTTGAACTTGTCCGTGGCTTCAGCGAAGTCGTGGGCTTCGATCGTGCAGCCCGTGGTGAATGCGGCAGGGTAGAAGTACAGCACGACCGGGCCCTTCTTGAGGGCGTCGGCGAGCGAGAAGGTGAAGACCTGGCCGCCAAGCGACGCTTGTGCCTTGAAGTCGGGCGCGGCTGCGCCGTTCTGCAATGCCGCATGGGCGGGGATCATGCACCACGCCGTGATGCCGACGATGGCGGCTGCGGCAGTCATTCCGAACCAACGTTTCATGCAAGGCTCCCAAAGTGGATGCTTAAGGATAGAGGCTTGCGAGGGCGCTGTCCAACGTGCGCCGTCACCTTTGACGACGTCGCAACAGTCCTGTCGCGTGGCGTCCACGCGTCTGTGCTGGTGTCTGTGGTAGTGCTGCGAACGATGACAGTCTACGGTCGATCCCGTGACAGGCGTCTGTCAGTGTCGCGTCATGATCCGTCGCTCCCGCCGCTGCCACCGCCACCGATTGGCAGGACCGTCGTGGACTTGATCTGCGAGAGCGCGATCATCGAGTTGACCTCCTGTACCATCGGCAACTGCGACAGCCGCTCGAAGAAGAAGCGTTCGTAAGCTTCGACGTCGCGCGTCACGATGCGCAGCAGAAAGTCGACGTTGCCCATCAACACGTGGCACTCCAGCACTTCTGGAAATTCCTGGATGGCCTTGGAGAATTCGGGCAGCGCGCTGCGGCTGTGGCCCGCAAGTTTTACGTGGGCAAACAGCATGACGTTCAACCCGACTTTCTTGCGATCGATGAGCGCAACCCGTCGCTGAATCACGCCCTCGGCATCGAGCCGGTCGATGCGACGCCAGCATTGCGACTGCGACAGGCCGATGCGCTCGCCGATCTGCGCGGCCGACAGCGAGGCGTCTTCCTGCAAGAGTGCGAGGATTTTTTCATCGAATTCGTCAATTTGCATGATTTATTCCTGGAATGGATTGAATTTGAATGAATCATGTGAAATCAGCGTGTTTTTGTCAACGATACGCGAAGCATTTACCTGCTGATGCCCGTAAACTCTCTTCCTATCGATGGTATTTGCCGGAACCATCCCTTCAAGTTCGACCGACTCCGCAGGAAAAACACGACACCATGAAACTCGATTTGACTCTTCCCACTGCCGAAGCCGCGACCGGTGCCGTCGCCCAGCCCGTTGCCCCGTTGTCTGCCAAAGGCGCAGACCTCATTGCGCGCACGCTGGTCGATATTGGCGTCGATACGGTGTTCTGCTACCCGGGAGGCGCCAACCTCGAGATGCTCGACGCGCTGTCTCGCGTGGCGATCACACTGGTGCGCACGGAGCATGAGCAGGGTTCCGTGTTCGGGGCGCAGGGGTATGCACGTGCCACCGGCAAGCTCGGCGTCTGCCTTGCGACGTCGGGCCCGGGCGCGACGAATCTGGTGACGGGCATTGCCGATGCGGCCAGCGATTCCGTGCCGATCCTCGCGATCACCGGGAATGTGGCCACGCATTGGCTGGGCAAGAATGCGTTCCAGGAAGTCGACATCGTGGCCATCACGAAGCCGGTCACGAAGCTCGCGCGCCAGGTGCGCGAGGCCCGCGATATTCCGGCGGCGCTGCGCGAAGCGGCGGCTTGCGCCCTGGCCGGTCGTCCGGGCCCTGTCTTGCTTGACTTCCCGAAGGATATTCAGCAGGCACGCCCCGACCAGCCGACGGACAAGCGTTTCACCCCGGCGGTGCCGGCGGGCATGAGCGATGAGACGGCGCAACGCATTGCCGCATTGCTCGCACAGAGCGAACGGCCGGTGATCTACGCCGGCGGCGGGGTGATCGCGTCGGGCACGGGCGCGCAACTCGTGGCGCTGGCCGAAGCGCTCGACTGTCCGGTCGCGCTCACGATGATGGGGCTGGGCGCGGTGCCGGACGATCACCCGCTGTTGCTCGGTCCGCTGGGCATGCATGGGGCTTACGCGGCGAACGTTGCCGTCAACGAAGCCGACGTGGTGCTGGCGCTCGGCGTGCGTTTCGACGATCGGGTGATCGGTGACCCGGCGTCGTTTGCGCGTCACGCCAGGATCGTTCATATCGACGTGGATGCCGCCGAAATCGGCAAGAACAAGCCGGTGACCCTCGGCGTGCACGCGGATCTGCGCGACGCCTTCACCGGTCTGCTGGCGCATGCCACGCGTCGCGACGTGCCGGCATGGCACGCGTATCTGCGTCAGCGCCGCGAGGCGCATCCGCTGCGCTCGCCAGGCGCGGCGCAGGCCAGCACGGTTGGTTCGGTGGATTCGGTGAATTCGGCCGGCGCGGACGAGGGCGTGCTGACCGGCGTCGACGTGATCGCCGCGCTGGCAGCGTTGCTCCCGCCGCAGGCCGTTGTGACGACAGGGGTGGGACAGCATCAGATGTGGGCCATGCAGCATCTGCGTCTGCGCGAGCCGCGCACGTTCCTGTCGAGCGCCGGGTTTGGCACGATGGGCTTCGGTCTGCCGGCCGCCATCGGCGCCAAGGTGGCGTTGCCGGACGTGCCGGTCGTCGATATCGACGGCGATGGCAGCCTGAACATGTCCGTCAACGAACTTTCGACCTGCCGTCGCTACGGGCTGGGCGTGAAGGTGCTCGTCATCAACAACCAGTGGCTGGGGATGGTGCGTCAGTGGCAGGACATGATCTATTCGCGTAACCGTGTGGCCTCGTCGCTCGTCGACCCCAATGTGCCGGATGGCGCGGACGACGGCCGTCCGTATCCGGACTTCGTCACGATCGCTGCCGGATACGGCGTGGCCGGGGCGCGCGTGACGCGGGCGGAGGAACTGCCGGCGGCACTGGCCCGTATGCTTCAGGACCCGAGCGAGCCGTATCTGCTCGACGTGCTGGTCGCCCGGGAAGACGATGTCTATCCGATGATCCCCGCCGGCAAGACCTACCGCGATGTGGTTTTCGGGCCGGGGCAGACGGCCGGGCCGATTGCAGCGGGCGCATTCTGATTTGCGCGTCCGGTGTCAGGCGTGAGGTGGAGGGGGCGGGTGCGTCCCCTCCCTCGGTTTTCGGGGTGACTTCACGCCTTATCGCCCGGCAATCGAAAGCCTGTCGGCGCGGGATTGACGGCGATTCTCCTGTATTTCCATTGGGTGAGAATCCGGCCTCACGTCGCGAGATCGCAACGAGCTAACCCGCTTTGGCGGGTTTTTTACGTTTCGGGGGCAGCGAGGAGTATCATTGCGCTCTTTCTAGAATTCTCGCCAAGGAAATCAATATGTTGACGAAGCGCCTGGTGCTGGCCGCCGCCTGTATTCTGACGACCTTCGCCGCGC
>NZ_PTPY01000040.1:0-141943 GCF_022696215.1 Pandoraea sp. LA3
CGGCCGGCTCAGGGTTGAGCATGCGCTCTTTGGCCGCAAAGAATTCGTCGCTGGCGACCAGCGCCTGTGCACCCAGACGCGGATCGGCCAGGTTGACGTAACGGCGCACGAATTCCGGTGCGTTCGGGTCTTGCGGGGCGAGGGCCATGCCAACTCCTTGTTACTCGGTATTGTCTGAAACGGTTTCGATACTTCACTGCGCCAGTGACATCGGCACCCGGCGCAATCGTCAAATTCGGCGTGAGCCTTTTAGTCGCGCACGAGATCCTGCAAACGAAAACCGGCGATACGGAAAATCTGACGCAGGCACTCTTCGATTTCATCCGCCCGGCTGCTTTCCAGACGCGTGGCGAAGTTCTCGATGATGCTGCTGCGTGTGTGCCCGCGAACCGCCAGGATGTACGGGAAGCCGAACTTCGTCTTGTAGGCGTCGTTCAGTTCGGTCAGGCGCGCAAACTCTTCCGCGCTGCACTGGTCCAGCCCGGCACCGGCCTGCTCGCGTGTCGACTCGGCCGTCAGTTCGCCTCGCACCGCCGCTTTGCCCGCGAGTTCCGGGTGAGCGCAAATCAGGGCGAGTTGCGGGGCTTCGCCAGCATCGATGACGGCCTGACACATGGCGTCGTGCAGCGCGTTGACGGTCGCAAACGGACGATCTTCCCAAGCCGCTTCGGCGACCCACGGGGAATGCTCGAAAATGCCGTCCAGCGCGGCGATGAATTCAGCGCGCGGCAGCGCCGACAACTGGGCGACGGTTCGTTGGGTCATAGGCAACGGGGCATTCATTCACTGCTCTCCTGGAGAACAAAGGTGGCGCCCCGCCACGCGCTACGCGCAGCCCGATGACGCCTGTCGGATTTCAATGTCGAGCTCAGCCACCGTGCCTTCATGGCACGTCTGCCCAAGCGTCGACGGTTTGCGGTTCCTGTCGGACGAACTGTCGATCAGGCCGCCACGAATGGGTGACGTTCCTGCCAATGGCGCGCTACGTCGATACGTCGGCACACCCACACGCGATCGTGTTTCTCAATGTGGTCGAGGAAACGCTGAAGCGCCGCGAAACGGCCCGGGCGCCCCAACAAACGGCAGTGCATGCCGATCGACAACATCTTCGGCGCTTCGTCGCCCTCGGCGTACAGCACGTCGAACGCGTCGCGCAGGTAATGGAAGAAGTGATCCGCCGTATTGAAGCCCTGCGGCGCGGCAAATCGCATGTCGTTGGAATCGAGCGTGTATGGCACGACCAGATGCGGTTTCACGTCGCCATTGCTGGTCTGCACCTGCGTCCAGAACGGCAGGTCGTCGCCATAGTTGTCGGAGTCGTACACGAAACCGCCCTGTTCGACCACGAGACGACGCGTGTTCGGGCTGTCCCGGCCGGTGTACCAACCCAGCGGCGCGTTGCCCGTCATTTCCTTGAAGATGTCGATGGCAATGCGCATGTGCTCGCGCTCGGTCGCCTCGTCCATGTTCTGATAGTGAATCCAGCGCCAGCCGTGGCACGCAATCTCATGCCCCAACTCCTGAAACGCTGCCGTCACTTCCGGGTGGCGCTGCATGGCCATCGCCACACCGAACACGGTCAGCGGCAAACCGCGCCGCTCGAATTCGCGAAGTATGCGCCAGACACCCGCTCGCGAACCGTACTCGTAGATGGACTCCATGCTCATGTGGCGCGCCTCGTAAGCGGCGGCGCCAATGATCTCGGACAGGAATTGCTCGGACGCACGATCGCCGTGCAGAACGCAGTTCTCCCCACCTTCTTCGTAATTCAGCACGAACTGCACGGCGATGCGCGCACGTCCCGGCCAGTCGGCAAACGGAACGTGGCGGCCGTAGCCGATAAGGTCGCGGGGGTAATCCTTGGCGTTGGTGCTGTGACTGGCCATGATGTCTTGGCATCCTTCTGATGGCGGAACGATCGAAGCAGTTTAGCCAAATACGGTCGGGCGAGACATAGCCATATTCAGATATTCAGGCTGCGCTTAACGATATAGTCCGCCCGCGCCGACGCCCCAGACACCCGCGCAAATCGCCGCCGCCGCGCGTCGACACGAATGTCCACCGGATCGCCGGGTTGCCGCGAATTTCTTTGAAACGCCCGTCAAGCTGCGTTCAACACCCGCAATTCAGCCACTTTTGCAGCGCAACAAAAAAGCACGCCGGGCGGTGGATTCACCCAGGCGTGCTTCTATTTAACGCGCTTCCGACCCTTGAGGGCAGCTCAGTCCACGCTCATGCGCCGAGATAGGGATATCCCGTAAGCGTGAGGGTGACTTGCGCTCCCGACGTCTGCAACCTCGCCTGTCCACCAACGGGCAGGGTCAGCTTGTCAGGGCAGTGGCCGAACGGCATTGCGGTGACGATCGGAATGCCGATGACACGGCGCATGCTCTCGATCATGGTCGTCATGTCGTAGCCGTTGTCGTAGTCGCTCACCCGGTACTGCGAGAAGTCACCCAGCACCAACGCGCGCTGACGCGCCAGAATCCCCGATTGATGCAACTGGTACAACATGCGCTCGACCCGGTACGGCGGCTCGTTCACGTCTTCGACGAACAGCACCCCACCGTCGATCTGCGGCAGGTAGCGGGTGCCGATCAGACTGCACACCATCGCCAGATTGCCGCCCCAGAGGGTGCCGGACACGTCGATATCGCCGCTCGCTCCGTCGCCCGCCCACTGAACCGTATGCGTCGGCGAGTGCAGCACCGACTCGAACTGTCCCACCGTGAAATCGCTCAGTGTCTCGGCGCCGAAATCCGCCAGCAACATGGGTCCGGCAAACGTGATCACATGCGACTGCGACAGCAGCGCCAGTTGAATCGCAGTGAAGTCGCTGTGACCGACCATCGCGACCGGTGCATTGCACAGCCGATCATGGAGTGCGCCGTAATTCAGACGATCGAGCAGATGCACCGCCCCATACCCGCCACGCATCGCCAGGACGATTTCCGGCAGCGGATGGTCGCGCCGCGCGAGATGGTTGATCTCCTCGACACGTTCGTCGTCCGTGCCGGCAAAGCGCAAATAACGTCGCGCCAACGCCTCACGATTGCTCACGGTATAACCGAGACTCTCCAGCGTTGCGACGCCACGCGCGGCAACGTCGGCGTACGGAGCGTAGCCCGAAGGGGCGATCAGTTCGACAAGCTTGGTCTGCGTCAATTGGAAGATTCCGAGGGGGGAACGGAGGACAGGTCTGCGTCAGCGGCATTAGAGGCCGTAGCGGCAGCAGCATTCGCAGCCAGCGACAAGCGACGCGCCTTGGCTGCTGCGCGCCGCTCACTGAAAAAAGTCTGAAGCATGCCGACGCACTCGTCGCGCATCACGCCGCCAACGACTTCGGCATGGTGATTCAGACGCGGTTCCCCGAAAAGATCGACCACGCTGCCGCAAGCGCCGGTCTTGGGGTCGGCCGCACCGTACACGACACGCTTGATGCGCGCGTGCATGATCGCGCCCGCGCACATCACACACGGCTCCAGCGTCACATACAGTTCGCAGTCGGGAAGACGATAGTTGCCCAATGCCTTTGCCGCCGCGCGCAGGGCCTGCATTTCGGCGTGTGCCGACGGATCGTGGCCACTCACCGGACAGTTATGTCCGACCGCCACGACCTGCCCGTCGCAGACGACGACCGCACCCACAGGCACTTCCGCCTGCGCCATGGCAGCGCGCGCCTGCTCAAGCGCCAGCCCCATGTAAGCCTCGTCGGTCGCAGGTAAATCTCGATTCATGAAACGTTGACGAAAAGCCGCGGCGCGCCGCATATCCCGACATCTTCCGGGACTCGCCACTCACCGCGCAATTGGCCGAAACCGGCAATGCGCTATTCTCGCACAGCGTCGACTTTCAGCCTTAGCGTTGCCTTCCTTCGGCACGTCCCTCGGCACTTCTCCCGGTACTTCCCGAGACACGACATGACTTCGCGTCGGTGCCGCACGAGGGCGCCTCGTCGGTTAATACTCGATGCGTCCATCAGACAACGCTACGGTCACCTCATGTCAAACGCCAAGATCTCAGCCCGAAGCGGCAGCTATCCCGCTGCCGACGCCTCCCCCTCCGCCCCATCCGCCATTTCCCAACGTTCCAGCGCAGCATCACAGAACGCACCAGCCGCCGCCGGGACAGTATCAGCGCCCACGACGCACGCCGTATCTCCCGCCCTGTCATCACTGGCGCAACGTCCGGCGCCGAGAGCGACGACAGGCGAAGTCAGCGCATCAGCCGACGCAACGCCCTTTCCCAATCGAAATTTTCAGAAGGGCGATCTCGTGTATGGCGTCGAAAAAGGCCTGGACGGCGGGATCGGGCGCAAGCACTACATCGACTACCGGTTTCGGGCCCGCATGACGCCGTGCCGGATCGACGATTTCCGTATCCTGAAGGAAGAACAGTCCCTCGCGCCGAAGATGCCGGCAGACGAAGAGCAGTCCTTCCGGGAGACGCTCCTCACGCATGAGAAGTACTCGAATGCCGTCGGCGGACAGGACAACAGCGCCATTCGTCGAAAAGTCAAAGGCGGGCTGGAGTGGGCAACGCGCGTGGCCGACAAACATGTGCACTTCGTGCTCGACTCACTGGACATCGACGCCGTCGTCAACAAGAACTTCTCCGTCGACGTGCCGTCCGGGTCCAGCGACAATCTCGCGCCGGGCGAGACGAAAAACCGCTCGTTCACCGGCGCGGAGCTGCGCTGGCTCTACCGCAACAAGGACGATCCCCGTGTGCAGAAAAACGTCCACTTCTGGATGAATCGCCAGCAAGTGCCGCCGCCGTGGCAGGCGTACAAAAAGGAAGAAATGGTGATGACGGACACCGGTCCGGAATTCAAGACCGAAACCGTCGACGGGGAAAAGCTGTGGGGTAATTACGTGCCGAAACGCAAACCCGAGTCACAAGGGTGACGAGGCGCAATCTTGTGATTCATGCCCCGCTTTAGCACCACACCGCCGGGAATCGCGAGAATCCCGGCGCACCCCGATTCAGAACGCCGCGCGCGACAGGAAGCTGAGGTCTTCGCGAGCCATCGCCTTGATTTCGTTGCGGGTCGTGAGGATATGCGCTTCGAGCATCGACACCACGGTGGCCACGTCACGTCGCCGGCATGCCGCCAGGATCTCGTAGTGATCGTGCTGCGGCTTCACCTTGCCGGTCGCCTGCGACATCGCTAGATGCGAGTAACGGTCGGTGTTCAGACAATACTCTTCGATCAACATCCGCAGACGACGATTGTTCGCAGGCGCCGAAAGCGCCAGATGGAAACGTCGGTTGTACTCGGCCCACTCGGAGACGACTTCCGACGCCGAGTAATTGGCGAGAATTTGCTCCATCGCCTGAAAATCGCGCTCTGCCATGTTCGGCACGGCCAGTCTGGCCGCGTGGCATTCCAGCGCCACCCGAATGTCGAGCATGTCGCATAACTGTTCGAGATTCATGCTCGCCACCGTCGCACCACGGTTCAGATGGTGCGTGACCAGCCCCTCCGCTTCCAGTTGACGTAGCGCTTCCCGAACGGGCACGCGGCTCGAATTGAAACGCTCGGCGAGCGCTTCCTGACGCAATTGAAATCCACCCGGGAGCACGCCACTCAAGATCTCGTCTCGAAGCGTGTCGCGGATGGCCTGATGAAGTGCTTGGGGTCCGGGGGTTCGCATATGGCGCGATTAGAGCATAGTTTTTACCCACATTGCGATTCTGGATCCAATCATCAATAACTGGATCCAGTATACGATTATGGATCCAAAATCGCAGGGTTTCGCTCGTCGCGAAGGGGTTCTATCAGAGAAGACGATAGGGGGCTGAGAACAACGCGCAGCGTGCAGGGGCGACGCCCCGCCCCTTCCCCACGGCGGACTTCTTCACTCACTTTATCGTCCGCCTTGTCGTCCACTTTATGGCTCGCTTTTCAGCCCGCTTTACGGCCCGTCTAGCGGCGCCCTTCGCCGCTTACTTCCCCGCCCGCGCTTCGGCCAATGCGATGGTCAGATGCGCGACCTTCTTCTTGAGCGCATCGCGCTCCGCGGTCATGGCCTTGAGCTCGCTCGACAGACGGGTCAACTCGTCGGACGGATCGGCGCTCGTATCCCACGGCGGCGTGCCGTCATCTTCCTCGGCAACCTCGTCTTCCTTCTTCTTGCGCGGCTTGACCGGGCGCGCCTCACGCACCGAGCGGGCCAGCTCACGTAGCTCCTGCTTGCCCGCGACCACGGCCGCGACCTGCGCCGCCTGTGGCAGCGTCGACACAGCCGCTGCCGCGTTGATCGACACCTCGCCGCGCTTGACCGCGTCCACGAGTTCGGGCGCCGCTGCATTGTGAATCTGCTCGATCTGCCCCAGCGTGTTGCTCGACAGACGCGCCGCGCGGGCCAAGGCGGCCCGCGTGAGCGCCATCGTGTGCGCAGGAATCGACGACTTCGTGCCTTCCCCCGCCGACACCTCATCCGCCACCGGCGTCGCGGCGGCCGCTTGCGCCGGCGCCTCCGGCGTCTCGCGCGCTTCGAGAATCGTCTTCTTGCGCAACGCCAGCACGCCGCGCTGGTAGTCAGAGACGCTGCGGCGACCCAGATGGTTGTCGATCATCCACAGATGCACGTCGTCCATCGACTTGAACGACGGGTTTTGCACCGTGCGGAATTCGATGTCGTGCTTGCGGCAGATTTCGTAACGGTTGTGGCCGTCGACCAGCACATCGCCCCACAGGACGAGCGCGTCGCGGCAACCTTCGGCGAGCAGGCTTTGTTCGAGCGCCCCGTATTCGTCAGGCGTGAGGGGGTCGATGTACGCCTTGAGTTCTTCGTTGATCTGGACTGTCATGGATTTGTGTAACGACGCCGTCGCGCCCGGCGACGGCATGGGAATTCGTAGCAGGCGACATTATCGCCTGTTCGGCGAGGAGGCAGGCAAATCGCCGCAGCACATCGACATATCCGTGCATGTCGACCGACCGGCGAAGGTTCAGGACAACACGCCGTGATCCGTGAGAAACGCCTGTATGCGCGCCAGCCGCGCGACCGGGTCGTCGATGCCCAGCAGCGTCTCTTTCTCGTGGGCAGGCAGCGGCAGCAATTCCGCCCAGCGATCGGCCACCCAGCCACACTCGTCGAGACGGTAAGGCGGCGCAAGTGGCAGCTTCGCAGCGCGCGCCGGATCGCGCTGCAACCCCGCGATCAGCTTGCCCAGGGTATCCGCACTGACTTGCAGGGTGTCGGGAATGGCGACGTTGGCATCGTCAGGCAGCAGGTCCGCCTCCCCCATCCACAAGCCGTATTTCCCAAGCTCGACGGAAGACAGCCGGAACTTCGTCGTGCCTCGGCAGACCAGTTCGAGCAACGCCGGCATCGGCGCGCGCCAGTCATCGATGCGCGCCATGGTGCCGATCATCGCAGGCTCCTCCACGCTGTCGGGCAGGCGCACCTCGCTGCCCTGTCGCAACACGACGACACCGAACTCCGTGCCATCGGCGAGACATCGTTTGATCATGTCGAGATAGCGCACCTCGAAGATGCGCAAGTGCAACACCCCAGCGGGAAACAAGGCGTTGCCGAGCGGGAAGAGCGGGATCTGGGCCATGCCGTATCATGACATGAAGTCACGTCCGACAAGTAACGGCACCTGCCGTCCCGGACGACGGTTCGCGTCGACCGATCTGCCTTCAGTGCGCGCACGCCTCGGGCAAGGTCACGGCCTCCTGCTCGAAACGCTCGATTAGAAAATCGAGCAGTGCACGTACACGCGGCACCATGTAGCGCGTACGATGCCGCACGGCATACACGCCTGCCTCTGTGGCGATGAAATCCGGCAGAAGAATCTTCAACCGTCCGGCCCGAACATCGTCGGCGGCGTCCCACAGCGTCTTTCGGACGATACCTCGTCCGTCGAGCGCCCAGCGGCGCGCTATCGTGCCGTCGTTCGTCTCCCAGGCTTGCGCCATCGGCACGGTGAACTGCCAGGTCGCTTCGTCCTTGCGGAAATGAAACTCGTTGAGCGGCCCGGAAGACGTAACCAGCACGATGAACCGATGGGCCGACAACGCCTCAGGGGTCTGCGGTTCGCCATGACGCGCCAGATATTCCGGCGACGCACACAGCACGCGGCACATCGGTGCGAGACGACGCGCCACGAGCGTGCCATCCGCCGGTTCGCTGAAGCGGATCGCGAGATCGACGTCGTCCTGCACGAGATTGGAGATCGAGTCGGTCAGCGTCAGCGATAGCCGGATGTCCGGATACCGCGCCACGAATTCGTCAAGCCAGGGGGAAAGCTTGTGCGCCCCGAAATCGGTCGACGCCGACAACCGGATCTTGCCGCGAATTGCTGCGCACCCGGCTTGAAGCGCCGCTTCGCCGTCGTCGATGGCCTGCAACGCGACGAGACAGTGCGAAAGGTAGACGCGCCCTTCGTCCGTCAAGCGCAACTGACGCGTGGTGCGTACGAACAGCCGCGTCTGCAACGACGCCTCCAGCTTCGCCAGCCGGGCGCTCGCCGCCGCGGGCGAGAGCCCCAGCTTGCGCCCCGCCGCAGAAAGACTGCCGAGCGTCGCCGCCGTCGCGAACAAGCGCATGTCACCCAGTTGATCAGTCGCCATTTTCTATCTGCATTTGAAAGTCATTCAAACTATTGACAGATTATCAAAAGCAAGCCGAATCGGCAGACTACCCGGCATCGTCCCCCTCGGGACATTTACGCTCGACGATCGACCATGTCTGCTTCTTCGACTTCCCCCAGTTCTCCCACACCCCCGACTGCCGTCGCGCCTCGTGCCGACGCCACCCCCTGGGCCTCGCTGACCGCGTTGATGCTCGCGACCTTCGTAGCGGCGGCCAACGAGACGGTCCCGGCCGGGCTGCTGCCGCAGCTCGCCGACGGTTTTCACATCTCCGAATCCTGGGCGGGCCAGATGGTCACGCTCTGCGCGTTGGGCGCAGGTCTCGGGGCCGTGCCGCTGACCGTGCTGATGCATCGCTGGTCGCGCCGGACGGTGCTTGTCGTTGCGCTGCTCGGCTTCGCCTTGTGCAATGCCGTCACGGCGCTCTCATCGGACTTCACCTTGACGCTCGCCGCCCGCTTCGTGGTCGGTCTGGCCACCGGCGTGGCATGGAGCGAGATCGCGACCTACGCGCGGCGTCTCGTGAGTCCCGAACGTCAGGGACGTGCCCTCGCCTTCGCCATGCTGGGGATTCCGCTGGCGCTTGCCATCGGCGTGCCGGCGGCGACCACGCTTGGTCAACTGATCGGTTGGCGCTCGGTGTTCGGCGGCTTGTCGGCGTTCGCGCTCACGCTCGTGGGCTGGATGTTGCTGATCGTGCCGAACGTCACCATCGCAAGCACTGCAAGCAACGGCACCCACCATGGATCCCCCGCTCGCGCTTCCGTCATCGACGTACTCCGCATGCCGGGCGTGCGTCCGGTGCTTGCGGTGGTCATGTTGTGGGTCGTCGCGCACTACACGCTGTACACGTACGTCGCACCGTTCCTCGCGTCCTCCGGTATGAGCGGACGTCTCGCTACGATCCTGTCGGCGTTCGGCATCTCGACGCTCATCGGACTCTGGGGGATCGGACTTTGGGTGGATCGCTGGTTGCGCAGGCTCGCGCTGACGGCATTGGCCACCTTCGCGGCCGTGATCGTGGCCTTCGGGATCTGGCCAGCGTCATGGGCGGTGCTCGCCGTCGGCGCAGTGCTTTGGGGACTGAGTTTCAGCGGCGCGCCGACGATCCTCCAGACAGCGCTCGGGAATGCCGCGGGCGAGCATGAGAACGTGGCGCAATCGATGCTCGTGACCGTCTTCAATCTGTCGTTCGCCGCGAGTGGCGTACTCGGAGGCGCCGTGCTGTCGACTTGGGGTGCCGCCGCGCTGCCGCATGTGCTCACGTGGCTGGCGTTAGCGGCGTGGGGGGTAGCGTTCGCCGCCAAACGGCATGGCTTCACGCAACGCCTGCCTCATTGAGACGCACCGCATTACCGACGCGCCTTCCGCATCGCGGCGAGCGCTGCGACCTGACTCAACCTGCGCTCGTCGTCAGCCGCTCGACGAGCGCTTCCGCTTCTTCACGCGTCGCCACCGCTTCATGCGGAATGCCGAACGCCTTCACTGCGGCCTCCCCCATTGTGCGGACGGCCGCACGTCGCGTCTCGTCCGGCTCGATACTCACCAGCGCCTTGCAGACCGCCGCCAACGCGGACTTGTTGTGCTTGAGCCAGACGGCACGCTGCTTGCGGTCCTCGTGAGTCTCGTCACGCGTCAACTGGTCGTAGACCACCACGAACGGCGCGCCATGCTTCACGAGCGCCACCATCTCCGCCTCCCAGTCGCGGGCGTAGCCCGGCTCGGCGGCCTCCTGATTGAAGGTGACGAACGGGAGTTCGCGGATATCGTGAATCGAGAACAGATTGGGATCGAGTGGCATGGAATTCGCTCCTTGAGCCGTGAGAAAAACCCGAAGAAAAGAGAAACACAACGCGTCGATCGAGCGCCATTAACCGGCCTCGCCGTCAACGCGCTGACGGGCAGTCGCCTGCCCTGTCGACGTGTCCTGCTGCCAACCGGCACCGAGTGCCTTGTAAAGCGCAATGGCGCTCAGCACCTCGGCGCCCTGACTATCGGCGAGCGCATCGCGGGCGCGATTGGCAGCACGCTGGGCGACGAGTACCGGCAGATAGCCGCTCAGGCCGTGTTGGTAGAGACGTGTCGTGCGGGCCAGCGCCTGCCGGCTGTCGTCGACCGCCGCACGCAGCGCGATCTGCCGTTGACGCTCGCTATGCAATCCGGACAACGCGTCCTCGACATCGCGTAACGCCAACCGCACATCGCGTTCGTAGGCAAGCCGTGCCGCGTCCGTTTCCGCCTGCGCAGCCGTGACACCCGCCTTCGCACGACCGCCGTCGTATAGCGTTTGACTGCCGATCAGCGCCGCAGACCACGCAACGCTCGCGCCGGAGAACAGGTCCCGGATCAGACTGGCCGTAGTCCCAAGGCTCAGCGGAATGCTGAAGTGCGGGAAGCGTTCGGCTTCGGCCACGCCGATCTGGGCGGTCGCCGCCGCAAACCGGCGCTCGGCGGCACGCACGTCGGGACGCTGCCGAATGACCTCGGACGGCATCGTCAGCGGCAACGCAGGCATCGTGGGCAACGCCTGTGACGGCGTGGCGAGCACATCACGCCATTGCGCAGGAAAGCCGCCCGTCAGTACGCCGATTGCATGACTCAAGCGCTCGACTTCAGCCTGCAACCGAGGCGGCTGCGCCTGCGCAAGTTCCCGTTCGGCACGCGCCTGCGCCACTTCGGCTGACGTGCCCAGCCCTTGCGCGAACGCCCGCTGCGCGAGACGCTCGCCTTCGAGCAACGTGCGGATGTTGTCTTGCGCGATGCTCAACCGTACCTGCGTCGTACGCAGTGTGGCGTAATCAGCCGCGAGTTCTGCGAGCAGGCTCACGCGAACCGCGTCGCGATCGAACGCCACCGCCTCGACACGCGCGTCGGCAGACTCCACCGCACGACGCGTACCTCCGAAGACATCCAGTTCCCAACTGGCGTCGAATCCCATTTGCCACGTCCGCGATTGGCCCACACCCGGCGGCCAGTCGAGACGCTTGCTCGATCGCAACGCCTGTGCCGTGCCACCCGCAGCCACCGTCGGTCCGAGATCTGCGGCGATACGCATACGCTCGGCACGCGCTTGAACCAGACGCGCCTGTGCTATCCCCAGATCGCGGTTATTGGCCAGCGCCAGATCGACCAGCCGGTCGAGCGTCGCATCGCCAAACGCTCGCCACCAGTCGCGCAGACGTGCGCCATCGGACGCGCGACTCGTGTCGAAGCTGTCGCGCGCGTCGTGCCACTGCGCCGGGACGTCCGTGAGCGGCGCATGGTAGTCCGGCCCGAGGGTTGTGCAAGCGGCCGTCGTCAGCACGCCCGCGAGTACGAGGCATGCGGGTACCCTCGACATCCGTGTACGCAACGTGCGATGCGAAATCAATGCGATGTTCATGGCGTCACATCCATCGCATCAGCAAACTGGCGAGGCGCCCTTTCGGAGTTGCCCCGGCATCGGCGCGCCCAACGTCGACGCTGCAAGTCATGCCGGCGGCAAGCACTACGCCCACCGGCACCCGATCGATTTCGATCCGCACAGGGACACGCTGCGCCAGCCGTATCCAGCTGAAAGTCGGCTCGACGCTGGGCAAACCTTGTGCGTCGGCATGCTCGTTGACGTCAGTGATCCCCCGACCGATGCCTGCGACGTGCCCCTCAAGCATGTCGTTGAAGCCCATGAGCCGAATGCGTGCCGGTGCGCCCGTGCGAATCCCGTGCAACTTCGTCTCTTCGAAGTAGCCCGTGACCCAGAAGCGATGCGCGTCGATCAGCGCGACGTTGCCGCGCCCCGCCACCGCGTAATCGCCGGGACGCAAACGCAAATGTGTGACATACCCATCTGCGGGGGCCCGCAACTCGGTGCGTGCCAGATCCAGACGCGCAACATCGAGCGCCACCTGTGCACGACGCTGTTCGGCCTGCGCGATGGCAACCGCCTGATTCGCGCGCTGAATGTCTTCGCCGGGCACGAGATCGTCCATGCCGCGCCGACGCTTCGCGTCCTGCGTTTTCTGTTGCAGCGATGCGCTTGCCGCGCTCAATTGCGCTTCAGCCTGCGCCACGGCATAACGAAAGCGCTCAGGGTCGATCCGGTACAACACGTCGCCGCGCTTGACCAGCTGGTTGTCGGCGACGGCCACCTCAAGCACCGTGCCGGACACTTCCGGGGCGATGTGCACGACTTCCGCACTGACTCGCCCGTCGCGGGTCCAGGGAGCCACCACATAGGCGCGCCAAAGCGCCACCACGAGCGCCACGGCGATTGCGACCGCGGCGAGCGTACCCACGGCCTTGGCGACGGGACGAAACCACATCATTCGATCAGACATAAAGCACCAACACGGAAACCAGACAAAGAGAGAGGGCGAACTCGAAGAGCGCCGGATGCCAGACGTGGCGCATCACGCCCGCACGCGTTATGACGAAGCGAACCCCGAGAAACACCGGCAACGCGATGCAGGCATAGACGAAAAACGGCGGCAGATAGATGCCGGCGACAGCCACTTCAGTGAGCATGAGAACGATTGAGCAAGGGTTGTGCGAAGCCCACCGGTCGGCCGTCGAAGTGTTCGACGAGATGCGTGGGCAGGATGAGCACCATGACGGATTCATTGCGCATGAGTGCGGCCTGTCGGAGGAGATGCGAAGTACGCTGCGTGAGCGTCGAGCAGCTCAGCGATATCGGTGAGCGCCGCGACGAGACGCGCCAACGGCAAGGATTGATCCGTAGCGAGCGGAAGCGACGCTTGCAGGATCGCCAACCGCCGCGCCGCGTAACGCGCATGGCGCGCGGCCAATGCAGGTCGCCCGGCGCGGGTGCGTCGTGACATCCGCGCCAACGCCGTTGCCACCACCTCGCGGGAGGCGAGCATTCGTGCCGGTTCGGCGTGCCGCTCATTGCCGTCCTCGCCTCCATCACGCAGCATCCACACCCGCAGGCGCCAAGCCTCACGACCGAGATGGAGACTGGCGAGCGCGTCGTCGACATCGCGACGCATGGCCTCCGGCTGCGCCTTGCGGAAGGCACCCAGTTGCGCGATGCGATGCTGCTGACGCCACTGCCATACGCGGGCTGAAGCACGGGCTGAAGTACGCGCCGACGACAGCCGCCCTCTGACGTCACCCCCCGTCCCCGCCGAATGCGTCGAGATCGATGACGCCGCGCCCCACAGCGTACGCAGTGCTTCGTCACGGATCCGCTCTTGCAATCGCGCAATATCCTTCGGCAAGACGCGCGGCAACAACACACGAAATCCCAGCCACGCGAGCAGCGTTCCGGCAATCCAGGCGAGTGACCAGTTAAGGAACAACGGCACGTCGTAGTGCATCGGGTTATCGGCCGCTGTGAGCGTATTGAAGCCCACGAGATACGCAAGCGCTGCCAAACCATGCTTCGGCAATGTCGTCGCATAAATGCCCGGCAGCCAGAACATCCCAAGCACAACGAGCAGTAACGGCAGCCCCTCGATGTGCGGCAATACGTAGAACGCGCACACAAAGGCGACGGGCACCGCGAACAGCGTGCCCTTAACGAACTGCCACGCGCCGGCAGCTGGATTTGGCGCGGCTGCCAGCAACGCACAATACGGCGCAACGATCAGCAGCATCATGTCCCCGTGCGGCCAGCCCGTGACAATCCATGCGGCACCGGCCGCAAACAGCGTCAGCGCCGACCGTACGCCGTTCTGCAACGCAGCGCGCGGATCACGATGAAAGCGGACCGTCACCCCACCACCCGCGGGACGCGGACGATGCAAAGACGCGAGACCATCGAGCGCCGCCAGATAGTCGTCGATCTGCTCGATCAGGCGATCAAAGGCAATGAGCGTCTCAGGGGATATTGATGCAACGTCGGCCATCGCGCGGCGAAGCTTTGCGCGGGCCTCGCGCAGACAATCCGCCGCACGTTCAAGCCCTTCAGGCCCCGCACCGACGGCTTGCGCTGCGTCTTGCCACGCATGCGTCAGCATGGTCCGCAATGCCGACGGCGCACGCCGCGACATGTCGCTTGCCGATGCTGCGGTCAGTGCAGCAAACAGCGACGCCATCGCATGCCGCACGGTGTGAGCACGGTGCGCCAGATCCACCGATTCGGCCTTGCCGACAGCCAACAAATCGTCGACACCGTAAATCTCGGCGATCAGTTGACGCCGCAGATCATCGGTTCCAGCGCGCGCTGCCGCGCCCCCCTCCCCGTTATCAGCGGCGATCGTCTGTGCCGCTCGCACCGCCAGCCGCGAGAGCATCGCGTCGAGCTTGCTGCGCATGCCGCGTCGGCTGAACAGCGCGGTGACGAGCGACAGGCAAATCACGCCGACCATGACGGTCGAGCCGCGACCGATGACATGCTCGAAAGCGAGATGAGGATGCGTCAGCGCACCGAACGTAGCGAGACCCACCGTATATCCGGCCACCACGACACCCGATGCGCGAAAGTGCCGCAGCATCGTCATGCCCGCAACGCACACGCCGAGCCAGGTCGCGAACCCAAGCACGAAGAGCCACGGCATCTCGGCGAAGGCCGACATCAGCACAAAGGATGCGACGATACCCACGAGCGTGCCGAGCACCCGCCACGCGCCCTTGCCGATCACGGCACCCTGAACCGGATTGACGACCAGCAATACCGTCGTCGCCGCCGAGAACGGCATTTCCAGTTCGAGAAGATAGGCAACGCAAAGCGCCAGCCAGGCCGCGACGATCGACCGGATGACGTACGTGGCACGCGGGGATGTGATGTCCAACCGCGCAAGACCCGCGAGAAGCCGGTGCGACCACATCTCGCGAAATGCGTTGGGAGAAGTTGCCGAAGCAGGCGTGGGTGACACGATGACCCTTGAAGACAGTGACGATGCTCATCACTGTAGGGTCGGGGGCATAGATGCGAATAGTGACTTGATTGGAATCAACGATTGCGTCACACGCATCGATTCGAAGATTTCGTCTGCTTGAAGAGGCTAATAGGCTTCGCAGATATGCCGGATCGTGCGACGCAACCACTGATGCGCCGGATCGGCCTGAAAACGCGGGTGCCATGCCTGTGTCAGCACGACCGTCTCCAGCGGCACCGGAAAGTCGAACTGACGCAGACGCATCCCCGCGGCCACGGCGCTTTCTGCCAGATGCGAAGGAAGTGCGAGCAGCAAGTCGCTGTTCTGCAAGGCAAAAAGCGCGGTGGACGGCGTGGGCACGACCAGCGCCACGTGACGTCTGAGCCCGACATCTTCCAGCGCACTATCGATCGGCCCGGCGAACTTGCCACGCCTCGATACCCCGATGTGCCCCCATCGCGTGATCCGCTCCGGCGTAATGTCTTCGTCGAAAATCGGATGATCCTGACGTGCAATGCCCACGAAGCTCGTCGTAAAGAGCGATTGCACGCGAATCTCGGGCCCCAGCTTGCGCGACGCGCTGATGAAAAGATCGATCCGTCCGCTACGCAACGCCTCGTCGTCGACATCGTCCTCTTCCGGCGCGAAGCGCAGCATGGCACGCGGCATTTCCTCGGCCATCGCTTCGAGCAATCGTCCCGAGTGCAGGCCGACGAAGATGTCGTTCGCCCGCACATTGAAGCGCCGCTCCAGCGCTCCCAGGTCAACGCTCGCCCCCGGCGCCAGCACCTGCGTCGCCTGTTCGACCGCGAGACGGACCTGCTCGCGCATCGCCAACGCGCGCGGCGTCGGCACCAGCTTGCGGCCGGCCTGAACGAATACCGGATCGCCCAGCGCCTCCCGAATCCGGCTGAGCGTGCGGCTCATTGCGGGAGGGCTCAGGTGCATGCGTCGGGCAGCGCCGACTACGCTCCCCTCCTCCAGAAGCACGTCGAGGGCATGAAGCAGATTGAGATCGGGGTACGACATGGCACCTTCCGCGGTCGTTGCGTAAAACGCAATCCTAACGCGCAGATGGTGCTTCCCGCAAAAGCCATTCATGAACGTCCGCGATCTGCCCGGCATGACGCGCGCGACGTGGATACACGATGTAGAAGCCGGCACCGGTACGCAGTTCGGTGTCGAACAGCCGCACCAGACGGCCCGCCGCAATCTCCGTCGCTACGAAATCCCGATGCGCCAGCGCCAGCCCCTGCCCGGCGACGGCGGCGTCGATCGCGAGTGCCGTTTGATTGAATCTGACGTTCTTGGCCGCTGACAGCGGTGCCTGCGGCAGCGCCAACTCAAGGAATCGCGGCCAGGCGTTATGGGCGTCATGCAGCAATGCGTGCCCCCGCAGGTCGCCCGTCTCACGGGGATGCCCCGAGTCAGCGACGACGCCCGGCGACGCCACCGCAATCTGCACCTCCTCGAACAGCGGCTCGACGACCAGCCCACCGCCAAAGGGCGGACGTCCGTAGCGCACGGCGAGATCGACTGCATCGCTGTGAAAGTGCGAAAGCCGGTCGGTCGCGAGGATACGTAGATCGATGTCGGGATGGGTTTCGAGGAATGCAGGAAGCCGTGGAATCAGCCATTTCGAGGCGAACGTCGGTGTAACGCTGATCGTCAGACGCAACGGTTCCGGACGCAAGGCCTGCGTTGCCTCCGTGAGCATCTCGAAAGCGCGCCGCACCCCGCCCGCATAGCGCCGCCCGTTCTCGGTCAGTGACAGCGTGCGTGGATGTCGCTCGAACAACTTCATCCCCAACTCGGCTTCGAGACCACGCACCTGCTGCGCAACCGCACCTTGTGTCACGCCCAGCTCTTCGGCAGCCAGCCGGAAATTGAGATGCCGGCTGGCCGCCTCGAAAGCGCGAAGGGCGTTCAGCGACGGGAGTCGGCCAGGAATGTCAGTCATAGCGCCACGGTGTAGTTTTTCTACTGCATTAGCAGTCGAAATCTGATTCGTCGAGTCGGTGTCGCGATGTTACGCTGTTGCACACGTTTGACGAGATCCGGCCACCGTTGGGGTGAGCGCCGGCGTATCCGGAGGATATCAGCATGACAGTAGAAAAAGTGGCGTTGATTACGGCGGGCGGTAGCGGCATGGGCGCTGCGGCAGCTCGACGTCTGGCCGCAGATGGCTTCAAGGTCGGCATTCTGTCGTCGTCCGGCAAGGGCGAGGCGCTGGCGGCCGAATTGGGCGGTGTGGGCGTCACCGGATCGAATCAGTCGAACGACGCCCTGAAGCAACTGGTGGATCTGGCGGTGGAGCGCTGGGGACGTATCGACGTACTGGTCAACAGTGCCGGGCACGGCCCGCGCGCCGCGATCCTCGACATTAGCGATGAAGACTGGCATCGCGGCATGGACACGTACCTGATGAACGTGATCCGCCCGACCCGGCTCGTCACGCCGATCATGCAAAAACAAGGCGCGGGCACGATCATCAACATCTCCACGGCATGGGCGTTCGAGCCCAGCGAGATGTTCCCGACGTCGGCCGTATTCCGCGCGGGGCTGGCCTCGTTCACGAAGCTCTTCGCCGACCAATATGCGAAGGACAACGTCCGCATGAACAACATTCTGCCGGGCTGGATCGACAGTCTGCCGCAGCAGGAGACGCGCCGTGAGAGCGTGCCGATGCAGCGCTACGGCAAGTCGGAGGAGATCGCCGCGACGGTGGCCTTCCTCGCGTCCGACGGCGCTGGCTACATCACGGGACAGAACATTCGTGTGGACGGCGGACTGACCCGCTCGGTCTGACGAACCCAAATCTGCGTGATGGGCGGATGGGGCGGACGGTGGCGGACGGCTCGCACTCGCGAGCCCGTCATCGCCGCCATCGCCGCCATCGCCCTCTCGTCCGTCACCGCGTGACAAGGGGCTTAGCGTCCCTCAAGCAGAAACGGCAGCACGTCTGCCAGCAACACATCGGGCGCTTCTTCCGCAATGTAGTGACCGCAAGGCAGCGGGTGCCCGCGCACGTTGGACGCCACGCGCTGCCACTCTGTCAGCGGCTGGAAGCAGCGATGCACGACACCCTGCTCGCCCCAGAGCGCCAGCACCGGCATCTCAAGCTTGCGCCCTGCCTCACGATCCTCGCGGTCGTGCGTGAGGTCGATCGTAGCCGCCGCGCGGTAGTCCTCACAGACGCCATGCGCTGCGCCCGGCAGCGACAGACAGCGCTGATACTCCGCCAACGCGCGCGGGTCGAACGGTGCCAATCCGGCGCTCCGCCGCCCCATCACGTCACGCAAATAGGCCGCAGGATCCGCTTCGATCAGACGCTCAGGCAGCGGCGCGGGCTGAATCAGGAAGAACCAGTGCCAGTAGGCCCGCGCAAAGGCGTCGCCCGCCTGCTCGTACATGGCGAGCGTCGGCGCAATGTCGAGCAGCACCACCCGGTCAACGATCTCCGGATGATCGGCGGCCAGTCGATGCGCAACGCGCGCGCCCCGGTCGTGAGCCAACACCGAGAACGACGTATGCCCCAACTCGCGCATGGCGGCCACCATGTCCTGCGCCATGACACGCTTGCTGTAAGCCGTATGCTCGACGTCACCCGCAGGCTTGGCGGAGTCGCCATACCCCCGCAGATCGGCTAGCACCAGCGTGAAATGCTGGGCGAGCGCAGGCGCGACCTTGTGCCAGATGGCAGACGTCTGCGGGTGTCCATGCAGCATCAGCAACGCCGGGCCGCTACCACCGGTCAGCGCATGGATATGCTGGCCGTCAGGCGTCGGCAAACGATAGGCGGTGAAGCCGGGAAAGAGTGCTTGGGAGGTCATAGGCCCTTTTCTGCCGTCAGGTTCGGTGCGGGTTCGATGCGAGTTTGATGCGATAGCGGCGCACGGCCGCGTGTCATGCACATCCTATATTTGATGCAAAACGACATAAAGTGACTCAAAATCACTTCATTGTTAATTGCAAGGCACGAATCGACATGTCAGTGGACGGCTTCTCCGATCTGCGCTTTTTCGCGACGCTCATGAAGGAAGGTAGCATGGCCGCTGCCGCCCAGCAGATGGGCATTACGCCACCAGCGGTCAGCCGTCGGCTGGCGCAACTGGAGCATCGGCTCGGCGTGCGATTGCTGCATCGTACGACACGACGCATCAGCCTCACACCGGAAGGCGAGATGTACTTGCAGGACGGCGCTCGAATCCTCGGCGAACTCGAAGCGTTGGAGCATGCCGTGACCGGCGCGCAGACCTCGCCTCGCGGCCTGCTGCGACTGGCCGCAACGCTCGGCTTCGGACGCACGCACATCGCCCCGGCGCTCTCTGCGTTTGCCCGCGAGTACCCGGAGGTCGAGGTGCAGTTGCACCTCACGGATCGGCCGGTGAATCTCGTCGAACAAGGATTCGATGCGGCGATCCGCTTCGGCGATCTACCGGACTCCCGTCTGACGGCGCGGCAGTTGATGCCGAACGCGCGGGTGCTGTGCGCGTCGCCCAGCTATCTGACCGACGCGGGCGAGCCGGCGCACCCCTCGGATCTGGCGGCGCATCAGTGCATCGTGATTCGCGAGAGCGACGAGACCTACGGGACCTGGCACTTCCGGCAGGCCGATCGTCAGGAGACGGTCAAGGTACGCGGCATGCTGAGTACCAACGACGGCGCCGCCGCCACGACATGGGCGCTGGACGGACACGGCATGCTCATCCGCTCGATGTGGGACATCCATCCGTATCTCGCGTCAGGCCAATTGCGCGCCGTCATGGTCGACTGGGCGCTACCGCCGGCCGACATCAAGCTCGTCTATCCGACCAAAAGCCATCTCTCCGCGAAGACGCGAGCGTTGGCGGACTTTCTGGTGACGTGGTTCCGGGCGACGAATCCGACGCAGAAGACCTGACGTCACGTCACATCACATCAGCCGCGACGCCGGAACTCCCCCGGCGAAACGCCGGTGACTGCCCGAAAGACACGGGCAAAGTGCTGCGTCGTCTGGAAGCCGCAATCGATGGCGACATCGAGTACCGACCAATGCGGCTTGGCGAGCAGCGTCATCGCGCGCTCTATGCGCAGTCGCGTCACATACCGATGGGGCGTGGTACCGAACGTCTGCCGGAACAGCGCCGTGAAGTGCGACACGCTGTAACCCGCGCAATCGGCAAGTTCGGCCAGCGCGACGGTGCCGTCCAACCGGCTACGCACGAGATCGTCGACGCGTCGGGCCTGCGCAGGCGTCAGCCCCCCACCGCTTTCTGACGCAGCGCAAGACGCGTGATGACCGACCAGCGTTGCCGCCATCGCCTGCTCGATGCCGTCGAGGAAAAGTCGACCGCTGCGAAAGCCGTCGCGTTGCTCCGCATGAAGTGCGCCCATGAGCATCGTCAGTTGCGCGCTTTGTACGCTGCTGGCGGGCATGACCGTCGCCCGCCCGCTCCGGCCGGCGGCAAGCGAGGCCTCCGCCAGCACGCGGTCGTCGATGCGCACACTCACCACGCGTGCTGGCCGCACCCAGCGTACCGTCTCCATTTCGTCGCGCAACGACAGCGCCACGGCGCCTGCGGGCACCACGAGGCGCTCAGGCGGCAAGCTGTCGGAGCAGTGATCGATGTGCGCCGCGTCGAGAAACAGGGTGGCGATCTGTTCGGTGATGACATGCGAGAGCGGCATGTCGGACGGGACCTCGTGCGTTTCGATGAGCAGCGTCGGCGACGGCGAATGCAGCCCGAGCGGTTCGCCGTCGAACAACGGCACACGTTTTCCATCGCGAATCGCGGTAATGCGTTCCGGTTTCATGCGGGTCTTCCTGCCATTGCTGCCCCTGCGGGCCCTTGGTTGTGGTGAATGCGCCGACGCGTCTTCCAGGACCTTTCGGACTTTCAGGACGAACGGAATTTTAGGTCGCGAATCGCCGGATCCGGCCTGTCGACCGGTGGGTGGTGTGCGCTAATGCGAACGTCCGCCCGATATCCGGGTTTCGTCGTGTCCTGCCAAATCGAGAGTTCGAGATGACATCCGTTGCTTCGCTGCCGTCCGTAGTAGAACGTTCGGCCCCCACCTATTTATTCCTTGGCGTTTCGATGCGGGTGCTGTTGTCCTCGCAGCAAACGGGAGGTCAGTTCACGATGATCGAAGGCACGATGCCGCCGGGCGGTGACGGCGGCCTTCACCTTCACCGGTTCGAGGACGAATCGATGACGATTCTGGAGGGCGAGCTGGAAGTGACGATCGGTGACGACGTCACGGTGCTGCGCGCCGGGCAATCCTATTTCGCGCCGCGCGGCGTGCCGCAACGTTTGCGGAATTTGGGGAAGGTGCCGACGCGCAGCCTTCTGGTCACGACGCCCGGCGGCTTCGACGAATTCATCGTCAAGGCCGGGCTTCGGGTCGAGGGCGCGATGCCGGCCAAGCCCGCCGAGCCCCCGACACCAGCGCAAATGGTCGCGCTGCTGGAGATGGCGAGAACGCATGGCATCGAGGTGCTGATTCCGCCGGGCGCGTAAAGCGGGATCTGAGGGGCATCAGAGCGCGCCCTGCCCCCGATCCTCGACCAGCTTGAGCAATGGCGGCTGCCGGAACCAGTTTTCCGGCTGCACGCGCTCCCATAGCCCGCCTTTACCAAGCGCGAGCCCCTTCTCCTGCTCCCGTCGCAGCCACGCTTCCACGGTCCGGATGCGATTCGGATGAATCTCATCGAGCAAGGCGTAATCGCGCGTAATCACGTTGTGCTTCCAGACATTCCAGAACCCGGTGAAATTGTCGCGAAAACTCATGGTGCTCTTGTCTTTCGGGTCTGCGTTGTAACCGGCAGGCCGTCCGGCGGACGCCGCCAGCGGGCCTTGCCAATAGTCGTCCACGGCCGTGTCGACGTAACGCGCCGGGCGCCCTGTCACCGCTTCGAACGCCTCGGCCAGCCTGGCGTAATGCACATGCTCGATGGCGACTTCGAGGTTCATCCCGTTCGCGCGCGACGGGTTGTCGAAGAGCCAGCGCACGTAATAGCCACAGTCATCGAGGGCGACGTGCGGCACCGCGCCGTCGCCCAGCGGCACACGCCACGTCACGACACCGTCTTCCACTGAGGGCGACATCGGCGTCATGGCCGCGATGGCCATCTCCATGTACGGCCCGGAGGTGAACACCGCAGCCCCCATGCGCTCGCGATTTGTCTGGTTCTGAAACAGGATCCATTCGCCGATGCGGCCCTTGCCGTCGTAGTGACCGGCACGAAATTTCGAGTCGTACCCGGCCTTCTTGAGCGCGTAATCCAGATTGCCGTAGACGAAGAACCGGATGCCCTCTTCGATGGCAATTTCGTAGCAGCGAATCGCCCAGTACATCTCGGTCCGTTCGCCGGTGTTGAAGCCGTCGATGTTGATGAAGGCGCCGTCGCAACCACGCAGTCCTGCACGTAGTGTGCCTTCGTCCGCAAACGTACCCTCGACGATCTCCGTGTTGCCGAGCGCCAGCAATTCGCGGGCGCGTCGAGAGTTGGCATCGCGGCTGAGCGCCCGCACGAAGTACTTCTTGTCGGCGACCAGCGCACCGATCACCGGCAAACCTTGTGCGCCGGTGCCACCGACGACGAAAATTCTGGACGTAGCGTGAGACGTCATGACGCGTTCCCTCCCGGGGCATGGATGTGGATGTTCAGATGCAGTGCGCGCCAGCGCGGTGCATTGGCCGCGCTGCGCGCCACCTGCGGTTGACGGCGATCAGTTGCCGTGAAAGACCGGTGCGCGGCCCTGTGCCTCGGCCGTGACACCTTCGATGAAATCGTTCGTGCGGTACACCGCGCCGTACTGCGCCCCGAGCGCGGCGAATGCCGGCCCCTGACTCGCATCGATGGCGAGGTGCGCCGAGGCCAGCGTCGCCTGCACGCCAAGCGGGCCGCAAGCTGCGACCTTGTTAGCGATTGCGATGGCTCGCTCAAGCGCAGCTTGCGGTGTCGCCGCAATCTCTTGCAGCGTGCCCATGCGGTACGCATCGTCTGCCGTCCAGTGATCGCCGGTCAGCATGTAGCGCATGGCGTTGCCCCACCCCGCTTCCTGAACGAAACGCACCGTCGAGCCACCGCCCGGAAACCGTCCGTGCGTGTTTTCGTCCTGACCGAATTGCGTATTTGCCGCAGCAATACGGATGTCCGCCGAGAGGAACAGTTCGTGCGCCATGTTCCACGTATCGCCATGCACCGCGACGATCAACGGCTTCGTGCGATGGCCCGGCCCGTAGTTGAGCGGATTGACGATACGCGGCACGCCGACAAGCGGACTGCCAGCGGCCGAAGCCTTGCGGAAGGCATCGACGTCGATGCCATGCGAAAAGTGCTCGCCGTGACCGTACAGCACCACGGCCCGCAATGATGGATCGTGATCGAAGTCGTACAAGGCGCGTGCCAGCGCGCGAAACGTGTCGGGATCGATGCGGTTTTGCAATGCCGGACGATTCAGGCCAAGCAACGCGATCTGTCCACGACGCTCGACCGTCAACGTGACATCGGCGCTAAGTGGAACTTCGGCGAGCGTTGTCGGCTGCGGTGCAGGTCCGCCGGAAAGCGGCGCGGCCTGCGCGGCCGGGGGTGTCTGTTCAGCGCCGAGCGCGGTCGTTGCCGCAGTCATCACGGGGACGATCCCGGCAATGGTGGCGGTGGCCTTCATCAAAGTGCGGCGCGTGAGGTCTGGCGTTTTTTCCATGGCTTGAAGCTTCGGTAAATGCGCCCTTTCGGACGCGGGTATTCCGTCAGACGTCACGTGACGACAAGGTCCGCGATGGGTGGCGGTGCCAGTCAATTGGCAAATTCGATAGTCAATCTTATTATAAGAGTTACAATTCGTGCAAGCGGGGTCGTATTACGAATTCTTCGTTTCTTTCAATATTCAGCGCATAACGTCGCTCATTTACTGGATTGTTGCCGTCGACGGAGGTAGTTCTTATAATCAGAGTTTCCCCACTCGGGGATTCGAAACCGCGAGGAGATCCGTGACATGCGCTCGAAAGGATTTGACGGCATGGTGTGTTCCATCGCCGGCGTGATGGGTGCGATTGGGGATCGCTGGGGTCTGCTGATCCTGCGTGATCTCGTGATCGGCCTGCACCGCTATGACGACTTTCGTCAGTCGTCCGGCGTGACCAACGCGACACTGAGTGACAGGCTGAAACATCTGGAGGCCACTGGCCTGGTGGAGCGGCGCCGCTATCAGACGAATCCGGAGCGATTCGAGTATTGGCTCACGCCCAAGGGGCGTCAGATTGCCCCAATGATGGCGTTGATGTCGCAGCTCGGAGATCGGATGGCGATGGCAGGCACTGACGGCCCGTCGCTGAAGATCGTCAATCGGAAGACAGGCGCGGACGTTCAGTGGGCGTTCATCGACAAGAGCACCGGTCAGCCAGTGACCGGGCCGGATATCGCGATTGTGGAAGGTCCGGGAGCGGATGAATTGACGCGCTGGCGTCTGGCCAAGGCGAAGCAGAATCGGGAAGCGGAGCAGAATGCGGCTGAGGGTGCCGTTGCGAGTGGCGTTGCGAAATGACGAGCGGTGATGCGCCCGTCATTTTTGCTGTCAGCATCTGACCAACGACCACGGCAAGTTCTGCCCGTCGCCATCGGGACGTAAGATCGCGCCGACTCGCCGGTGCGCTGCGGCGATTGCCTTAACCTCTAGAACATTTAACCCGGCCCTTCGCTACCAGCCGCCAACAGCGGCACCACCACATCGCTGATCGGCGTAGGAACGTGATGCAGGCGGCCATAACGCTGGATGACGCCATTTCGGATATCCCACTCAAGCGGACGATTGGCTTGTCGATCGGCAAGGATGGAAGTGCCTAAATCGGCGGGTGCACGCTGAAACGCGTCGAGGATTTCCTGCGGAACGCTGTCGCTCAGCGACGCACCGCTTGCCCGGGCCACGCTCAGACATTCGTGCAAATAGGCGGACGCCAGACCTGCAATATCACTTCGCGAGAACATGCCAGCGCGACGATTCGCCAGCACCATCAGGCCTGCGACCGCGTTCTGCAGAAGTTTGCGCCAGGCGACGGAGGTAAAGTCGGCCGACAGATCGACTGCGCAGCGGGTACCGTTCAGCAAATCGGTGACGCGTGTCGCTTGCGGCACGTCGGGCAAGGTCAGACGTGGTTTCGCACGCAGCCAGACAGAAGCATCGGCCTCGCGCTGCGCGGGGAACCAGACAACCGAGGGCAGCACTTTCGCGCCGTTGACGTAGGGTTTGAGCTGCGCTTGCTGCTCGACACCATTTTGCAGCGCGCATACCACGGTGTTCTGATCACACAGCGCCGCCAGCCAGTCGACGCTGTCAGCAACCTGAGTCGTCTTCACGGCAATAAACACCACGTCGAACGGGTGATCTATCGTTGCCGGATCACTCAACACCGGACCCGGCACCACGATTTCGCCCTCGTCATGACGCAACGCCAACTGCGCATGCGCAGTGCGCCCACAAAGCACTGGCGTTCGGTCAACTTCATGCAATGCCGCAGCAATCACGGTACCAATGGCGCCGGGACCAATGAGCGCGACGGTTGGACGTTCAGACATTTTCACTCCCCCTGACAGGCATTCGAGACGAAAAAAAGCCCGCAATGAAGCGGGCTTGAGCAGTCGGTTTGCACCTACCTAGACGAGACGACGCGGGATCACTCCCACTCGATCATCAATGGAGCTCGTAAGTCCGCGTGGTTAAATGGATTTTCGACGATCGACATAAGCTTTACCGTCGCCATATACCGTCAAAACACCGCGCTTAGTACTGGCGCGGGAGATGGAGCGATTTCCGGGGCATCGACGGTTTCGATTGCATTGTCAATCGACTCCAATCTTACATTGCCTATCCAAGACCCGAAAGTACCGCAATACACCACCTACTTCGACCAAGAGTTCGACAGTGACTCCGCCTGCTTCAGCACCAGTTCGATAGCGGCATCCTCACCTACCGGCGGGTACTTCCATTTCTTCAGGGTACGTCGCACCAGAATCCTCAGCTTGGCGCGGACGCTCTCGCGCACTTGCCAATCCACCGTGGTGCTGTTGCGCAGTTTTTCAGTGATTTCGACAGCGATCTTTTTGAGGGTATCGTCACCCAGTTCCCGCACGGCGCTTTCGTTGTTGGCCAAAGCATCGTAAAAGGCAATCTCATCCGGGTTCAGCCCCAACGCGGCTTCGCGTTCCAGCGCAGCCTGGAAGTCCTTGGCCATCTGAATCAGTTCCTCGATGACCTGCGACGTCTCCACCGCCCGATTGTGGTATTTGCGTAGGGTTTCCAGCAGGCGGTCGCCGTACTTCTTCTCCTGCACCACGTTGTTGCGCCCCCGCGCCTTGATCTCGTCACGCAGCAGCTTTTCCAGCAGTTCCACCGCCAGGTTGCGGGTCTTCATCTGCCGAACGTCTTCCAAGAACTCTTCCGACAGCAGGCCGATGTTGGGTTTGTCCAGGCCCGCTAGGGCGAAGATGTCCGCCACCCCATCCGCCACGATGGCGTTGTCCAGGATCTGCTTGAGCGCGCTGTTCTTGTCCGCGTCGGAACGCTTGCGGTCCACCGTGGTGAACTTAACGATGGCGGCCTTGACGGCGGCGAAGAAGGCAATCTCCGTGCGCAAGGCGGCGGCCTCGTCCAACGTGCTGCACAGGGAAAACGCCTTGCTCACGGCCAGCATGGCATCAAGGAAACGCTGCTTGCCGTCCTTCAGGCCCAGGATATGGTTGGCTACCGGCACCAGCAGTTTCATTGCATCGGTCTCGAAGCCGCTGTAGTCGAAGCCATGCATCAGCCCGCGCACGATGTCGAGCTTTTCCAGTAGTACCGCCAGGGCCTCGGATGCGTTGTGCGCCGGGTCGCCCTTGCCCTTGGATTCGGTATAGGTCTTGAGCGCCGCTTTCAGTTCGTTGGCAATGCCGATGTAATCCACCACCAATCCACCGGGCTTGTTGCGGAACACCCGGTTGACGCGGGCAATGGCCTGCATCAGGTTGTGGCCCTTCATGGGCTTGTCTACATACATGGTGTGGCAGCAGGGCGCGTCGAAGCCAGTCAGCCACATGTCGCGCACGATCACCAGCTTCAACGGGTCTGCTGGGTCTTTGAAGCGCTTTTCCAGGCGCTTCTTCACCTGCTGGCTGTACAGGTGCGGCTGCAGCAAGGGCTTGTCCGCTGCCGAGCCGGTCATCACTACCTTGATTGCGCCCTTCTCCGGGTCGGCATCGTGCCAGTCCGGGCGCAGGGCGACGATGGCGTTGTACAGCTCGGCGCAAATGTCACGGCTCATGCAGACGATCATCGCCTTGCCTTCCAGCGTGGCCGTGCGCGTCTCGAAGTGCTGCACCAAGTCGGCAGCCACCTGTTCCAGACGCGGCTGCGCGCCGACCAGCTTGGTCAGCGCAGCCCAATCGCTCTTGGTCTTCTCGCGGGCGGTGATGTCTTCCTCGTCCTCGATGACCTCATCTACCTGGGCATTGAGTGCGTCGATCTCGGCCTGGTTCACGTCCAGCTTGGCCAGGCGGCTTTCGTAGAAGATCTGTACCGTGGCGCCATCGTCCACCGCGTCCTGAATGTCGTAGATGCTGACGTAATCGCCGAACACCGCCCTTGTGTCTTTGTCTTCCAGGGCGATGGGGGTGCCGGTGAAGCCGATGAAGGTGGCGTTGGCCAACGCGTCGCGCATGTGCTTGGCGTAGCCAAATACGTACTTGCCGGTCTTGGTATCCAGTCGCCCTTTCATGCCGTACTGGCTGCGGTGCGCCTCGTCGGAAATCACCACGATATTGCTGCGATCCGACAGCAGCGGGTGCTGTTCCTCATCGTCCAAAAGGGCAAACTTCTGCACCGTGGTGAAGATGATGCCGCCAGCCTCGCGCGAAGCCAGCATCTCGCGCAGTTCCTCGCGACTGCCAGCATGCACCGGCGTCTGCCGCAGCAGGTCTTCGGCGGCGCAGAAGGTGCCGAACAACTGCCCGTCCAGATCGTTGCGGTCGGTCACCACCACCAGCGTGGGGTTTTTCATCTCCGGCTGCTGCAACAGCTTGCCCGCGTAGCAGGCCATGGTGATGCTCTTGCCCGAGCCTTGCGTATGCCACACCACGCCGGCCTTGCGGCTGCCGGGCCGCACTTCCTTGCCATAGGTGGCACGCGGCTCCTGCACTTCCAGCACGCCTTTGTTCGGACTGCTGGCGGCGATCACCGTGGCCTTCACCGCCTCGCGCACCGCATGGAACTGGTGGTAGCCCGCGATCTTCTTGACGATGTGGTCGGCATCCTGTTCGAACAGCACGAAGTGGCGCACGTAATCGAGAAACAGCGCAGGTGCGAAGAACCCGCGCACCAGCGTCTCCAGTTCGAACTCCAGCAGCGGTCGGTCGTCTTCATTAGCGATTGCTCGCCAGGGCTGCATGCGCTCCTGATTGGCCGTGAGCGACCCCAACCGCGCCGTGAAACCGTCGCTGACCACCACCGCCACATTGGTGTTGAACAGGTCGCCGATCTCTTCCTTGTAGGTCTGGATCTGGTTGAAGGCATCCCAGATGTCGGTCTGCTCGTTTGCTGGGTTCTTCAGCTCGATCACCGCCAGCGGCAGGCCGTTGACGACAGCCACCAAATCCGGACGGCGAGGCTGCTTGGTGCCGGTGACGGTGAACTGGCTGACCAACACGAAGTCGTTGTTGAGTGGGTTGGCGAAGTCGATCAGGTTGACCAGGTCGGTGCGCTTTTCGTCGCCTATGGAAAACTCGACCGGAATGCCAGCCAGCAGCAGTCGATGCACATGACGGTTGCGTGCAATCAACAGCGGCTCGCTGACCGTCAGAAGCTCGTGTGCCGCCTGCTCTAGCGCCGCGACGGGGATGTGCGGGTTGATGCGGATGAGCGCGACCAACAAGCGTTCGCGCAATACGGTCTGACGATAGTCGGAGCGAGCAGGTTGGTCTCCATCGGGCGCAATATCAGGGCCCTGTGTGTACGTCCAACCGAGACTCCCGAACCATTCAATGCAGAGGTCTTCGAGTTGTTGTTCAGTAATCATTTCCCCTCCGCTACCTGCTGCTTCACCGCATCCATGATTTGTGCGACCACTTCATCACGTAGTTGCGATGGATAGCCGTTCTTTCGCAATGTGACTCGGATAACGTTACGCATTCGAGCCTGAGCGTCTTCACGCTTGTCCCAATCCACAACTTGGTGTTTGGAAATATCGCGGGATAGTTCGCTAGCAATCAAAGCGATACGTCCTGGTTCCACTTGCTGCGCGTCGGGATGAGCACGCAAGATGGCATCAATTTTGAAAGAAGTCTGCTCCGAATCAATGATGGGAGCCTCCACAACATCAACAGCTGGAACAGGAGGCACTTGAACAACTTGAGTAGAGATCAAGCGCTCGAGCTCTGCAGCTCGCGCAAGACTGGCTTCCTCTTCCGCTTCGGCGGTTGTGATATTGCAATAATCAGATGCTCCGATCAGATCAGGAAAGAGACTGGCATGGTGTACGTTCATCCGCCTAAGATGGCGTAAGCAAGCATCACGCCCTTCATTACGGATATAAATCTTGCAGATGTATCTAGCTAATAAATCAGGCTGATCTTCTTCCGATGCGGAGCGTAACTCTTCATCTTCAAAAGCCTCGTCGTCAGCCAAGACATTTGCCAGCTTGTTTTCTATCGTGGCGTCATACGGAGAGAAAGTGAACAGTCCAGCCTGATTAACTAACCTCCCGTAGCTGTCCTTGCGCGGCTCCCAAAGTCGAATGCCAGTCTCATCTTGATGCCCCAGAATAAAACTCTTATTGAGAACATAGACGACACGATAGGGACTCTCTTCTTCATCCTTGCTATCAGCCTTGGCAAAGGCAAAAAAGAGGGCGACATATGGGGAATAAGTCCAGTCAAGTAAAGGTGTCATCAATCCGTGATGCTGACCAATGGACCAAAGCTCATCATCTTCATCCACGAGACTATTGTCACTAAGTCGGCCTCGAATTGCCCGCTTGAAGCGCTCAAGCTGAGTCGCTGCCAGATTCTCGGTGACGACCCCATTGTCGGATAGACGACCTAGGGTCGGCATCAAACTCCAGTCTGAGCGTCGTTGGCCACGAAAAATCAGTTGTGTCGCAGGGCGATTGAAAAATGGGCTTTCCAATAGCTCAGTGTAATCCCGCCATGATTCCAATCGAGTTACTGGAATTCGACCACTGCGCTCATCAGCCATCACTTCAAAGCACTTTTCCCCACTCTTCCAAACTGGAATTTTCTCAAAGTAGCCTATGCTCTGCTTCTCAGGGAAGATGCTCTCTTGCTGAGTCATTGACCTTCCTCATTACTCAGATTAGAAGGAACCTTCAACTCACCACAGAGAAGTTTGGGAAGTAGGGTGTCGCGGAGTGCAGAAATGTGCCGACACTCCAAATTGAGATTTTCAATGTGCAAATAGAACGGGCGAACCCTTTCCGAGAAGGCACATCTAAGTTCCGGAGACGCGCAAGGAAACGTCCAGCCAGCGATTGCGTCCTTGTCTCCCCTTGGCATTTTTGCTCCTTTGGATGTGCGCATCATGAATTCAAAAAAATCATCCTGATAAAGCAGGTTGTAAATAAATTCTTGACAGCCTTCTTCTTTCGCCTCGAAACAGAGCACGTCATTTGATCTCCCCCCATCAAAACGTGCCATCCATATTTTCTTGAAATATGGCCTGATGTTGGAAATTAGAACCTGCCCCTTCTTGAAGGACGGAACGGCACTAACCACAGGCAGAGAGGATGCGCGACCCACCCCGCCCCGGTTCTCAATCATATTTTCTGTAGATATATAGGTTTCAATAGTCAAGGAAGACACAGCAGTCTTGCCGACTCCGTACCGCGCCAGATCAGCAACGGATTTGATGTTCCACCCCTTCGGAATATCCCCCAACTCCGACTCTTCCATGGCATCGGGAAACAGCGCGGCGGTGGCGGCGAGTTGGTCGTGGTGCTCACGAGGCATCTGGTCGATTTCGGCGTCGGTCTTGCCGCTGATGGCGCGCATGGCGGCGCGCGGCGAGTCTTCGCCTTGTTCGATGGCGGCGATCTTGGCCTTGACCGGGTCGAAATCGACAAACCAGGATTTGAAGATGGCTTGCGCCATGGCTTCTAGGGTTTGGTTGATGCGACGATTGAGGTCGATCTTGTCATCCAGCACACCGAGGATACGGGCAATTGCGCGTTGTTCTTCGAGGTGGGGTGTTGGTATTTCAAGCTTCGCCAGGTCGCTACCAGTGATTCCGGCTACCGCAACTTGCCGACGAATCGTATCTAATGCATGAAGTCCGCTTGGCGAATTGAAGAAGTAGTAAAGATAGAGCGAATTTGCTTTGGACTTATCTGGGCGTGCCCGAATGATAGATGACTCGAATGTCGTCGGCTCGTCAAGTTGGAGCACAACACTGCACTTACCCGCACCTTCGGCCGTAAGAGAGCGGCGGGCAAAAATCAAATCACCGTCGGCGAGTAGAAATCGACTTTCCTCTGACGCGCTTAGCTCAACCCGCTTCATGGGAACGGAGCGCAATCTTGGATATGCAAATAGCTCGCCCATGTTCACAATCTTTGCTCCTCGACCGTGAAACTCTTTCGCCTTGTAGATGCCGTTTCGAACAGGCTCTGCAAGCAGCTTCTCGAAAGACACCTTGCGCCACTCACCCGCCATAACCCAGCCCCGCCAGATTTTTCTTAATCTCCGCTTCCAGCTTCGCACTTTCCGCAAATTGCTCCGCCAGTTGCGCCGTCAGCCGCTGCATCTTCTCGGCAAAAGGTTCGCCATCCTCTTCTTGCTCCGCCGCGCCCACATAGCGCCCTGGCGTCAGCACATGCTCATGTTTGTGCACGTCTTTCAGCCTAGCGGAGTAGCAGAAACCAGGCACGTCTTCATAGTTGTCGCCCTGCTGCCAGGCATGGAAGGTATCAGCGATCTTCTGGATGTCATCCTGGGTGAAATCGCGCAACACACGATCCTTCATATAGCCTAACTGGCGGGAGTCGATAAACAAGAATTCGCCGCGCCGGTCGCGCTTCTTCTTGTCCAGCGCGAAGCCGTTCTGCTTGTCGCGAGTCAGGAACCAGATGCAGGCAGGGATCTGGGTGTTGGTGAACAGCTGGCCGGGCAGTGCCACCATGCACTCCACGTAGTCGTCCTCGATCAGTCGCTTGCGGATTTCACCCTCGTTGTTGGTGTTGGAACTCATCGAACCGTTGGCCAGCAGCAGCGCCATGCTGCCGGTGGGCGCCAGGTGCCAGAGCATGTGTTGCAGCCAGGCGAAGTTGGCGTTGCCCTGCGGCGGCGTGCCGGCAATCCAGCGCGGGTCCGCGGCTAGCTTTTCGTTCCACCATTCCTTCATGTTGAAGGGCGGGTTGGCCATCACAAAATCGGCGCGCAAGTCCGGGTGCAGGTCGTTCAACAGCGTATCGGCCGGGCCGGGGCCGAAGTTGAAGTCGATACCGCGAATGGCCATGTTCATCGCGGCCAATCGCCAGGTGGTGGGGTTGCTCTCCTGCCCGTAGACGCTGATCTGCCCGCTCTTGCCGTTGGCTGCCTTGCCGCCGTGCTGCTCGATGAACTCCTCGCTCTGCACGAAGAAGCCGCCGGAGCCCATGGCCGGGTCGTAGACGCGGCCCCTGAACGGCTGGAGCATTTCCACGATCAGAGTGACGATGCTCTTGGGCGTGTAGTACTGGCCGCCCTTTTTGCCTTCGGCGAGGGCGAACTGGCCGAGGAAGTATTCGTAGACGTGGCCGAGGATGTCCTTGGATTTCAGGTCCAGCGGCTGGCCCTTGTACTCCTTGGCGCTGAAGTCGGTATCCGAGAAGTGGCTGATCAGCCCGGCCAGCTTGCTGGAGTCGAGCTGCACACGCGCGAAGTCTTTGTTGAGCACGTTCTTCAGGCGGGCGTTCTCGCGCTCGACGGCTTCCATGGCGTTGTCGATCAGCCAGCCGACCGAGCGCATTTCCTCTGGCTCGTCCTTCCCGGGCTTGTTCCAGGGCAAAGCCGCCTTGGGTGGCAGTTGCGCGCAATCACGCAGGGTTTGCCAGCGTGCTTCCAGAGGCACCCAGAACACGTTCTTCTCGATGTAGTAGTCGCGCACTTCCAGCTCGGCGGCGATGTTGTCTTCGTACTCCTGGGTACCTGCTCCGCCGTACTCGTCCGGGTCCATGTAGTAGTCATGATCCGGATTGGTGAACTGTTCGCGCAGTTCGCGCTGCCGTTCCTCGAAAGCATCGGAGACGTACTTGAGAAAGATCAGCCCGAGCACGACGTGCTTGTAGACGGCGGCATCGAGGTTGGAGCGCAGCCTGTCGGCAGCGGTCCAGAGCTTCTTTTCCAGGTCGTTGAAGAACTGTTGTTCTATGGGTTTCATGCACAAATGCCTTGTTCTATATGTTTCATGCCGTTATGCGATCACCGGCCTACGCCCGGTGCAATACGCACCGGCTGTTTGATACGGGCGCGGACTTGCTGATAGATCGGAATGTCTTCCTTCGCTTCCAACGTCACAGCGAGCCCGTAGGGAATGACAGCATCAAGGCGTGCAGTAGCATCCTTTTTGCAGGTGACGCGAATGCGCAAGGTTTCGCCATCCTCGAAGGCCTGGATCTGCTTCTTGCCTTCCAGCACTTCATGCTGCACAGTGCCACGCTCCACCTGATTGTGGTCACCGTCCTGACGATCCAGTTTGAGGATCTGACTGGACCAATTCCCCCCTCCGGGCTCTAGCGTCAGCTTGGCTTCTCGAAGATTGCGGTGGTCCGGATTGATCGGTGTCAGCCAAGCGAGAGTCACGACCAACCGCCGCCAAATCCTTTGGGAAGAAAAATCGGGAGGGATGGGGAAGGCGTATTCATGTACCTCGTTTTCCCGTATTTCTCCGCAGCCCAGAACGGTTGCTCGCTGGGCAGTGCAGGTCAGAACACGCTCGATATCCACGGCTCCATAGCCAAGGTAGCGCGTGATAACTTGCTTGAACTGACGAGAGTTTCGCGCGTCTTTCAACGCTTGTTCGATGTGTTGCTTGCCAGCGTCGTCTTGCTTAGCGCCATGTACCAGTAGCGCCTTCATCAGCACGGACATCAACGTCTCGGGTATATCCTCCCCCTCCTCGTTGCGTAGTCTGTCCAGCATGTCGTACAGCCGCACCGCACCTCGTGTGGCCAGGGCCGTCGCATTGCTGGTGCCACGCCAGAAGGCTTCGTTGTTCAAAACGCCTTGCTGCCTGCTGTCCAGCGCAACTTTTTGACCTGGTCCGACGATGGAGTTGTCGACGCTGTACAGGGTAGATGTAGCTAGCACAGGGGCGTTGTAGAGTTGCCGCCCTCCGGGCATGAGGATGTCAGGCTTTATGGAGCGTCTAAAACCAAAACCCAGACGGGTGGCAGGACTGAACAGAGTTTGCGAAGGCAGCACATCGACACGCTGGCCAAATTGCGGATATGCATCCCCAGAATCATCAGAATGAGCGGCTCCTACCGTAATGGCATTCATCGCTTCTGCTGGCGAAAGCAGACGTCGGGAAGTCAAGCTATCCGATATCGCTTTAACGGTGGAGCTTATCTTCTCTCCATCAGAAAGAGCGGCGAACTGCTGCTGATTGAGCCCGATATCAATCTCGTCGCAGTAGTTGCCCGCGCTGACGCAGAACAGCACGCGGTGGCGATAGGCCAACCAGTCGAGTAACCGCGCCCAGGGACTTGGCGTATGGATAAATTCCCGCGCTGTATCACCAATGGAAAGATTGATGACCTTGACTGTAGGCGCTTGCGCAGGGACGTCGCCAGAGCCTTCGAACATGCGCCGAACGGCAACATGGATGCGGTCTTCAAAGAAAACGTCATCCGGCATATGTTCGTCATGTTCGCGTGTCTGGTGGTCAGGCTGCATCACAGGGATGCAATACAGTTTGTGCGGTAGCGGTTCGGACTCGGGATTGCTGCGATCCCCATGAAGAATCAAGGAAGCCATGGCAGTGCCATGCTTGCGCTCCCCAGGTTGATAAGTGGCCTCCAAGCCAAAGGTGTCATCAACCAGCAGTCGATCTTTCAACGCTTCATGCAATTGCAATGGAGCGCCATCAAGGAGCGCTGCGACAGGAGGAAGGTCGCTGACACTTTCGGGGAACGCAGCCGGCTCTCCCTCGCCCTCCTCAGAAACCGCCAGGCTTTGCCCGGTAGGGCGGAAATACATGATGCCGGCGAATTTGAACAGTTCGATGTCGATATCAGCTCCATCTGCAGCTACTTGATGGAGCAGCGATTGAATGGCGTGAGCAGGCAATTCGGCCTTGACCGCATGGAATGCGATCTGAGGCATATCAAGGAACGCCGAAAGCATTTGGCCTCCGAGGCCTTCAAGCAATGAACGAATTGCTACTTCATTATTTCGACGCTTCTCAGCCCTCTTGCGGTAGAAAAGCTCAATCTGAAATCTGACCTTCTCTTTGGGATCAAGGGGTTCAAGCAGGTCCTGCCAGCGGTCGATCATTCCTGTTTCGACCAATGTCTCCTCGATGCCCCAGCGCCTCAGCACGTTCAATTGCTCGAAAACGGCTTTCCACTTTGTTTTTCCGTGGGGCAGGCTTCTATTGACTTTCCATTGCTCCCAAAGCGCGAGAATCTCTTGCAAGCCAGCCATGTTACTCATGGCGAGAAACATGCGACCGCTCAGCGGCTTAACCGCAGGTTGACCGGCAGCATCTCGCTCATGGAAGCCCTCATCCTCAGCCTCCAGGTCGTCGATTTCTGTCTCTCCCAGCCACTCCAGGCCAGCCGCTTCAACGGCTTGTCTGAAGTCGTCCAAGCGTCCAACGATCTCAATGACCAGGACCATTTCAGGTTCGAGCCCGGCCAGTGCGCCAGTCAGGCTGGCCTGATAGCGTGCGAAGTCTTCTTCCAGATGCTCGATCTGTCTTCCAATACGGGCTACCTGGGCGCCATGGCCGGGCAAATTCTGTTTCCCCGGTGAAAAACCATTGCCCTTTTCTGGCTGGAGAATTCGCTTCTCAGGAAAAACCAGCAACGGCAAGTACTCATCAGGCATACCCTCCTCCTTGTGCCTTATTCGTCTGATGCTTCTTTATTGGCAGGTTTCAACCGTTTCTTCCACTGCTCTAACCTGGAAGAGACGATGGTGCTGGCGTCATCCACTTTTTGATCCAAGACCGCCCTCCGGACTACTCCCAGACAGAACTCTTCCACCTCTGAAAAACTGAGGCCTAAAAGCCTTTTTGCAACGGTCTCAGCGGCTAAACCAAAATTGACTTTGCTGCGTTCGCTGATCGAGGCGACGAACGCGGTCAACTGCGCGCGGGTGGGTAGTGGAAGTTCCAGTCGAACCTGAAAGCGCCGCCAAACGGCCCTATCCAAAAGCTCTGGGTGATTGCTAGCAGCAACGACCACCACATAATCCGGAAGGTCATCGAGTTGAAGCAGCAAAGAGCTGACGACACGCTTGATCTCTCCCGTTTCATGAGTGTCGCCTCGCTCTTTCCCCAATGTCTCGAATTCGTCGAAGAACAACACGCAGCGCCGCGTTCTAGCGTAGTCGAGAAGTGCCTTCAAACGAACAGAAGTTTCCCCCAGATAACTGCCAACCAATGATTCATAACGCACAACGATCAGCGGCACCATCAACTCAAATGCTAACGCTTCAGCAACCGATGTTTTGCCATTCCCCGGCGGCCCAGCCAACAGGACTCGGTGCCTAGGACTCAAACCATGAGCGCGCAGTAACTCAGCGCGATGCTGTTCCTCAACAACTTCCCTCAATTGCCCGCGGATACTATCAGCGAGCACCAAGCTTTCCAGCGAGCGCTCTGGCGTCAATTCGGAGATCAGATCCTTCTGCGCGACACTTCCGGTCTGCGCTTGGCGCGCCGTTGGCAGGGACGATTGGAACAAAGTTGCTTGATGAGCGGACGCACGTAATGCCTTCTCCAAGCGATCGGCTAGGATTCTGTGTCCTTTGCCACGCTCTTCTTGGATCAAGGCTTCGGTCGACTTTCGGAAAGACGGTTGGTCGCCGCTACTGGCTGCTTTTACCAGAGCGACTAAGGTATCAGCTTGCGCCATGTGGATTTACCTTGATGAAGTATGTAGATGGTACTGTCGTGCGCCGATTGGGTGCATGTTGTATGGCTGTTGGGCTATCGTTCATTTCCAACTCATGCTGGCCAGTACAGTCGCTTTAACGGCACGATTCGTTTGGTCTCGGCGTCGGTAGCGTCGTAGTGCTCAATCAATCCGCGAACAACATGGTCTAAGGTCCACATTGCAAGCGGTATGGAGGCGCGATCGGCTTCGTATTGAGCGTCCTTGCTAAAGCCACCAGTACTGACGTACAGCCCGCGATCATCCTTGTGGCGACCACCAAGAAAGCTGCGAATTTCTTGGCTACCCATCTGCCCTTTACGATGTTTTACCTCCACGACAATACGCGGATGCTCGAAACCGAAACCATCAGGTGAAGCAACAATGTCCTTGCCGCGGTCCGAGCCAGGTGGAGAGACTTGGGTTTTGTAGCCCATGGATCGCAAAATGCCAGCGACCAATTGCTGCATTTCATCCCATTCCAGTTCGTTGACCCGGTCCTTTATACGCTCCAGTGCCTGCGACTCAATATTGGCGAGTGGATCAACGACGACCTCCTCGGTCTCATCCCCCTCTGCCGGGACAGGCCCCCCCCCCAGTGCAGCTAGCACTTCGGCTGCAACGCCGGACGGTACTTCGAAGAGCGTCAGCGTCGACCCTAAGCTATTTTTGCTGCTGGTGCCTAAGTTGTCGCGTGGCAGCTCCTGGCTTTGCCATTGCACCTTGCGTGCCAGCGACATACCTTGCTCGGCCCACTCCGGATGGTGCTCACTTGGTCCAATGACCTTGCCTATGGAGTACATGCGATTGGCTGGCGAGTAGGTGATGACCCAATCGCCATCCTGGATTTCGTTGACGAATCGCCAGACCTGGGATGCGCCCGATACCACTGTGCCTCGTTTTGCTTGGGGCTCAACGGACTGGTACAGGGAGATCAACCGGCTTCGCTCAACACCTGGTCGAGCATGGGCTGCCAGTTGGCTCCAGCCTATAGCGGCCACGCCTCGCTCACGAAAGGCGTCATACAAACTTCCACCTTCCCCGCGTACCATCCACATCCGAGTCATCGAGCCTCCAAATTGATTCAAGTTATCAGTCCAGGACAGCCAAGAATTCAGTTGCTGACGTGATGGGTGGCACGTCCCTAACTTTGTGCTGTAACGCGGCCGAACCGTAACCGTGCATTTGCCACGAGGAGTACGCCTGCTGGCGTAGCAATGCCGACTATTTTCGGGCCGCTCATGGACCCTTGATGCAAAAGACGGCAATTATCGACAGGGAAGACTGGTGAAAGCATTCCAAATCACCATGACGCGGCTCTCTGGTCGCTGACTTTGTATTTCTGTCGCTCACCAATAACCGCTGGTGCCCTGCTTCACTCCGAGTCTTGCGCCCCATAAGGCCCGGATTGTATCAGCACGTAACAAACATATCGTCCCTCAGCCGGCCGCAGTTCAGCACACCAAATTGCCTAATCGCACGGCCAGCCGGCCGGGCATATGGTTAAAGATTGCCCAAACTTCGGTGCAAGTCATCGGAATGTAATTCGCACTATGAGCCGGAGCACGAAAGGTCATAAAAAAGGCGCCGAAGCGCCTTTTCCTTTACCGATCTATATCGAGCGAGGATCACTCCCACTCGATCGTCGCCGGCGGCTTGCCCGAGATGTCATAGACAACCCGGTTCAGTCCGCGCACTTCGTTGATGATGCGGTTCGAGACCTTGCCGAGCAGGTCGTGCGGCAGGTGGGCCCAGTGTGCCGTCATGAAGTCTTGCGTCTGCACGGCGCGCAGTGCCACGACCCATTCGTACGTACGGCCATCGCCCATTACGCCAACGCTCTTGACCGGCAGGAACACCGCGAACGCCTGGCTCGTCAGTTCATACCACGTCTTGCCGCTGTTCGGCTCGACGGTGTTGCGCAGCTCTTCGATGAAGATCGCATCGGCGCGACGCAGCAGATCCGCATACTCCTGCTTCACTTCCCCCAGAATGCGCACGCCCAGACCCGGGCCCGGGAACGGATGACGGTACACCATGTCGTGCGGCAGACCCAGCGCCACGCCGAGTTCGCGCACTTCGTCCTTGAACAGGTCGCGCAGCGGCTCCAGCAACTTCAGACCCAGCGTCTCCGGCAAACCGCCAACGTTGTGGTGGCTCTTGATCGTCGTCGCCTTCTTCGTCTTCGCACCGCCCGACTCGATCACGTCCGGATAGATCGTGCCCTGCGCCAGCCACTTCGCGTTCTTGAGCTTCTTCGCTTCGGCCTGGAACACTTCGACGAACTCACGACCGATGATCTTGCGCTTCTGCTCCGGATCGGTCACGCCCGTCAGGTGGCCCATGAACTGCGCCGTAGCGTCCACGTGGACGACCTTCGCGTGCAGACGGCCCTGGAACATCTCCATCACCATCTGGCCTTCGTTCAGACGCAGCAGACCGTGATCGACGAACACGCACGTCAGTTGATCGCCGATGGCGCGGTGAATCAGCGCCGCGGCGACGCTCGAATCGACACCGCCCGACAACCCCAGAATCACTTCCTCGTCACCGACCTGCTCGCGGATCGCCTTGACGGCTTCCTCGATGTGATCGCGCATGATCCAGTCCGGCTTCGCCCCGGCGATTTCCAGCACGAAACGTTCGAGCAACTCGCGGCCCTTCACCGTATGCGTGACTTCCGGGTGGAACTGCACGGCATAGTAGTGACGATTCACGTCGGCCATGCCGGCGATCGGGCAGCTCGGCGTCGACGCCATCAGCACAAAACCTTCCGGCAGTTGCGTGACCTTGTCGCCGTGGCTCATCCACACCTTGAGCATGCCGTGACCTTCGGTCGTACGGAAATCCTCAATGCCGTCGAGCAGCGGCGTGTGACCATGCGCACGCACTTCGGCGTAGCCGAATTCACGATGGTTGCTGGCTTCGACCTGACCGCCCAACTGGACCGTCATCGCGAACATGCCGTAGCAAATGCCCAGCACCGGCACACCCAGATCCCAGACCGCCTGCGGTGCACGCAGATCCTGATCCTCGTACGTGCTCGCGTGGCTACCCGACAGAATGATCGCCTTCGGATTGAATTCGCGGATGAATTCGTCCGAAACGTCGTTCGGATGGATCTCGCAGTAGACGTGCGCTTCGCGAACGCGGCGTCCGATGAGCTGGGTGACTTGCGAGCCGAAGTCAAGAATGAGGATTTTGTCGTGCATCGTGAGGTACGGATGAAGTGGATTCGTTGGACGTCGGCGCCGTGGCAGAAGGCACGGGCGTGACAATGCCGGTGGCGCCCACGGGCGCGACCGGCGTGGTATTGACGGATGCAGAGCCGCCACGGGGCGGCTCCATGCGCGGCTCAGCGCGCGTGCCACGAGTCTCGTCGACGACCCGGGCATCGGAATAATCAGCCGGTGCAGTCGGTGCATCGCGGCGGGTATCGCTCACCACGCCGCCACGCACCCGCTCGCCAACCTGCTGCGCCGCCTGTACGCGCTCTTTCGTGCGCACGCTCGACGCCAGCTTGACGAGAATACCGCCGACCACCAGCAGGACAGCCCCGAGCGCGGCAAGCATCAGCTTGCCGCCACTCGACACCACCAACTGGCCGGAGATGAGCCAGCCCAGCACGAACGCACCGCTGACCCAATTGATATGCCCCGTCACTTTCGCGACGGTTGCCGTCAACTGGCCATTCACGGTGGCGTGCCATTGCAGCCATGCCAAGCCGATGAAGGCCACGCCGAGCACCTGTGCATAAAGCACTGGCGACGGCGCAGGCACATCGATGGCCGCATACAGCGATGACCAGAACGACGCGATCAGCAGCACGCCAAGTGCCAGATTCAGCGCCGCATCGAGGAACAGTACCGTACGCAACATGGCCTTCATGGGCATTTACTCCACGTGGTAGTTGGGGGCTTCCTTCATGATCTGGACGTCGTGCACGTGCGATTCGCGCATGCCGGCGGCCGTAATTTCGACAAACTCTGCCTTCTCATGCAGATCCTTGATCGACGGGCAACCCAGATAACCCATCGATGACCGAATGCCGCCGGTCAGCTGATGCAGGATCGCATTCACGCTGCCCTTGTACGCCACACGGCCTTCGATACCTTCCGGCACGAGCTTGTCGGCGTTGTTGGCCGGATCCTGGAAGTAACGGTCAGCGGCGCCGTCCTTCATGGCTCCGACGGAACCCATACCACGGTAGCTCTTGTACGAGCGGCCCTGATACAGGAACACTTCGCCCGGCGCTTCTTCCGTGCCGGAGAACATGCTGCCCATCATCACGGTATGCGCGCCTGCAGCCAGTGCCTTGGCGACGTCGCCCGAGTAACGAATGCCACCGTCGGCGATCAGCGGAACGCCCGTGTCCTTGAGCGCTTCTGCCACATTGGCGATGGCCGTGATCTGCGGCACACCAACACCGGCGACGATACGCGTCGTGCAGATGGAGCCCGGGCCGATACCCACCTTGACGGCGTCAGCACCGTGCTCGACCAGCGCCAGCGCGGCGCTTGCCGTGGCGATATTGCCGCCCACGACTTCGATTTGCGGGAAATGCTTCTTGACCCATTGCACGCGGTCGAGCACGCCCTGGCTATGGCCGTGTGCCGTATCGACCACGATGACGTCGACGCCAGCAGCCACCAGCAGCTCGACACGCTCTTCATTGTCCGGGCCCACGCCGACGGCGGCGCCCACACGCAGCTTGCCGTGCTCGTCCTTGCTCGCCAGCGGGTATTCCGTCGCCTTGGTGATGTCTTTGACGGTCATCAGACCGCGCAGTTCGAAGGCATCGTTGACGACCAGCACGCGCTCGAGGCGGTGATCGTGCATCAGACGCTCGGCGTCTGCCGGCGAAGCGCCTTCACGCACGGTGATGAGCTTCTCCTTCGGCGTCATGATCACGCGCACCGGCTCGTCCAGACGGCTTTCGAAACGCAGGTCACGGTTCGTGACGATACCGATGAGCTGCGCGCCCTCCACGACCGGGAAACCGGAAATGCCATGCTGGCGCGACAAAGCGATCACATCGCGCACCTTCATGTGCGGCGGAATCGTGATCGGATCGCGCAGAACGCCCGACTCGAAACGCTTGACCTTCGAGACTTCCCGCGCCTGCTCGGCCGGCTTCAGATTCTTGTGGATGATGCCGATACCGCCCTGTTGCGCCATGGCAATGGCCAGACGCGCTTCGGTCACCGTATCCATGGCGGCCGACAGCAAAGGCATGTTCAGGGTAATGTTGCGCGTGAGCTTGGTTTTCAGGCTGGTGTCGCGCGGGAGAACGGCAGAGTAGGCCGGGACGAGGAGCACGTCATCGAATGTGAGTGCTTTTTGGATCAGACGCATGGCAAATCCTATAGGCGCAAAACCGAATTATACAGAAATCGGCGAATGCATGGCACGTCTGCCCCACATGTCAAGGGGCTTTTTCCCCGACAATCCGGTTCAACGCCAGCCTGACGCACGCCGTCCCTCGCGTCGACCACGTTTCAAGCCCTGTCGTCCCGATCTCCAGCCTCGAACGCCTGCGCGCCGTCGCGCCCGTCGGGTGCAGGATTTCACAAGCGCTGCGCGATGACCGAGTGCTATTCTTGCGCCCTTCCCGAGCCTGCCGACGCCGTCTGGCGCCACTTCGACGGGTGCGACGCCGAATGTGGCTGACCGGGTGTCCCGGGCAACGGGCTCAGCCGCCTACGGCATGACGCTACGGCCCGTCGGCCAAACCAACTACGAACAGGAGTTCCATGGGGAAAGGCATTGCTTACGGACTGGCGGCAGGCGCCTTGTGGGGACTGGTGTTTCTGGCACCGCGCCAGTTGCCCGGATTCTCGCCGCTGGAATTGTCAGCGGCACGCTACGTTCTGTATGGACTGGTATCCGCCGTGCTGCTCGCGCCGCTCTGGCCCCGCCTGCGCCACACCGTCACGGGGAACGACTGGCGCGCCCTGTTTCGCCTGAGTCTCGTCGGCAATCTCGTCTATTACCTCTTTGTGGCCGCCGCAGTCCAGATGGCGGGGATCGCCCCGGCTTCGCTGATCGTCGGTGTGCTTCCTGTCACCGTGACGCTGGTGGGTAGCCGGGATCACGGCGCCCTCCCCCTGTCGAAGCTCGCCGGACCATTGGCGCTTATCGCGGCAGGCATCGCGTGCATCAACGTGGACGTCTTCACGCATGCTGCCGCCAGCGGCGGTGACTGGCGTCTGACGCTGATCGGCATCGTCTGCGCGGTCGGCGCGCTGGTGAGCTGGACGTGGTATGCCGTCGCAAACGCCCGATATCTCGCGAAATTCGGACATTTCACGAGTCAGGAATGGTCGTTACTGACGGGGGTCGCGACGGGTGTGCTGGCCATCGCGCTGGCGATCCCGGCGGTACTGCTGCCGCACCCGGTGGCGGCCGGTGCGGCTCGTGACTGGCAGATGTTTTTGATGGTGAACATTGCCGTTGCCATCGGCGCATCGACCATCGGCAACGCGTTCTGGAACGCCGCGAGCCGGATACTGCCGCTAACGCTGTCGGGACAGATGATCGTGTTTGAAACGCTGTTCGCGCTCGTTTACGGGTTCGTCTACGAACAGCGTCTGCCGCGCCTGCTGGAATTGGCGGCCATTGTGTTGCTGCTGTTGGGTGTCAGCGCGTCGGTCCGGTTGCACGCCAAACGGCCAGCGCATTAGCGCCCGGGAGTCCCAGGACGCGGGCGACACCCCGCGTCAACTGCCGCGCCGGCTGCTCCCCAGCCACTTCTGCCCTTCGCGGCTACCTTCGTTACGCACTTTCTCAACACGTCGCTGGCGCGCCAGCTTCGGATCGGCTTTGAGCCCCCGATAAATCTCGATACGATCGCCCGCCTCGACGGCGGTGTCCAACGCACGCACCTTCCCGAACACCCCTGCCTTCATCCGGGCAATATCCAGTTCGGGAAACCGTTGCAACACACCACTACGCTCAATGGCATCGCGCATCGTGGCGCCAGCAGGCAACGCCAGCGGGATAATCGTCTGCTCGCCCGGCAATGCGTAGCAAACTTCGACGGTCACCTCATTTGACATAGACGGTCTCCGCACGCTTGACGAACGCGTCGACGAACGTATTGGCGATGTGACTGAAAACGGGGCCGATCACCTTCTCAAGCAGGAAATTCGCAAATTCGTAGTGCAGCGAAAATTCGATCTTGCAAGCGTTCTCCCGCAGCGCCGTGAATTTCCAGGTGCCGTGAAAACGCTTGAAGGGCCCTTCGACGAAGTGCATCTGGATGGAGTGCGGACGCTCCTGGGTGTTACGCGTCGCGAACGAATGCTTCAGGCCTTTGAAGTCGATGATCAGCGACGCCTCCATGCTGTGCTCGTCCTGATGACGAATATCGACACCACCGCACCACGGCAGGAATTTGGGGTAATCGGCGACATTGGTCACCAGGTCGTACATTTGCGCGTCCGAGAAATGCACGAGAACGGTTTTACTGACTTCGGCCATCGTCTGTCGGGCGAGGTGTATGCACGCGGCACATCCGCTATCGATATCGCATCGATCCGGCATGTGTCGCTGGCCGCCTCTTGCCGAGACTCTTTGTTAAAATCGCTATTTTACCCGAGCCCGACTCACCGGGTCCGACCAAGTTACCTGCCAAGGATCCATGAGCATCATCGACAACAGAAAGGCCTTCTTCGACTACCACATCGAGGAACGATACGAAGCCGGGATCGTGCTTGAAGGATGGGAAGTCAAGGCGATTCGCGCTGGACGAGCGCAGATCAAGGAAGGTTATGTCGTGATCAAACATGGCGAAATCTTTTTGATCGGCGCGCATATCAGCCCGCTGCAATCGGCCTCGACGCACATCACGCCCGACCCCGTACGCACCCGCAAGCTGCTGCTCAAGGCCGACGAAATCAAGAAACTCATCGGCAAGGTGGAGCAACGCGGCTACACGCTCGTGCCGCTCAACCTGCACTACAGCAAGGGGCTCGTGAAGTGCGAGATCGGCCTGGGCAAGGGCAAGAAGCTGCACGACAAGCGCGAAACGGAAAAGGAACGCGACTGGAACCGTGAGAAGGCACGACTGATGCGCAACCCCACGTAAGACGCTGGGAAAGACGGACCAGCGCCTGCCGTGGCGCGACGATGACGTTTTCAGTCAGCGTCTCGAAGAAACCGGCGACGTTCGATCAGACGATTTTGACCACGGCAGGACGTCGAGGTCACATGCAGAACCCCAGAAAAAATGCCGCTTCAATTTGCGTCGAAGCGGCATTTTCATTTCAGCCGAACAGCGGTCGCGCGTGCATGCCATGCATCTTCGAACGACTGCCAGACCGATGCTCAGTCACGAAGGCTCAGCGCAGCCTTTAATCGGCGAGCGCCCGGAACTGCGCGACATGGCTCAGCGACGCCCCGAGTTACCAAAGCCACCCGCACTGCCTTCCGGCGGCACGCCTGAGCCACCTTCCGTGCCGCGCACGATCTTGAGCGCCGAAGCGATCATCCCGCTCATGTCGGACAGATTGCCCGGCACGATCAGCGTGTTATTCGTCTTCGCCATCTTGCTGAACGCGTCGACATACTGCTCGGCCACCTTCAGGTTGACGGCTTCCATGCCGCCCTGCGTCTGAATGGCCGTCGCAATTTTATGGATGGCTTCGGCGTTGGCCTCCGCTACCGCAAGAATCGCTGCGGCCTCCCCTTGCGCCTGGTTGATCGCCGCCTGACGTTCACCTTCCGACTTCTGGATCGCCGCTTCACGCGCACCGGAGGCCAGGTTGATCTGCTCCTGCTTCTTCCCCTCCGACGCCGCGATCAACGCACGCTTCTCACGCTCTGCCGTGATCTGGGCCTGCATGGCATGCAGAATTTCCTTGGGCGGCGTCAGATCCTTGATCTCGTAACGCAGCACTTTCACGCCCCAGTTCGCGGCGGCCTCGTCGAGCGCATTCACCACGCTGTGGTTGATGAACTCGCGCTCTTCGAACGTCTTGTCCAGTTCGAGTTTGCCGACCACGCTACGCAGCGTCGTTTGCGCCAACTGCGTGATCGCGACGATGAAGTTGCTCGAACCATACGACGCCTTCATCGGGTCCGTCACCTGAAAGTACAAAATGCCGTCGACCTGCAACTGCGTGTTGTCCTTGGTGATACAGATCTGGCTCGGCACATCGAGCGGAATTTCCTTGAGCACATGCTTGTATGCCACGCGATCCACGAACGGCACGACGATCGACATGCCGGGAGTGAGTGTCGCGTGATACTTGCCCAGACGCTCCACCACCCATGCGTGCTGCTGCGGCACGATCTTGATCGAGCGCGCTGCAATGATCACCGCGATGATGAAGAGAATAAATGCGACGTTGGATATCATGTTTTCCCCCGAAAGCGTCTGCCCCACTAGCAGACTGGTTTCCTGTCACCCGCCATAGCAGGTCTTGCTCTCAGACAGCGGTAAAGGCTAAGTGTTCGCTGGTGTCAGGAGCATCGACGCATGTCGACGCCCGCTCGCACGACAATCCCATCCACCTGACATCCCTGAGTTCCCGTTACCCCCCGTTTAGGGCGTGGCATGCACGACGTACAACCGGCTGCCGCGCACTTCCCGGATCACGAACCATCCGGCATCGGGCGCTTCGCCCGGCATCAGTTCGACATCCCACTCGGCGCCACGATACATGGCGCGTGCCTGACCATCAGGCCGCCACGACTCCACGCGCAGTCGCTGGCCGATATCGAGATTGGTATTGGGGTCTGCCGACGCATCGACCTTGATGCGGCGCTTGCCGAACCGGCTACGACGCAGCACCCAGACCGCCACACCTGCCACCACCGCTGCCGTCACCCATTGCAACGGCCAGTCGGCGCGCAGCAGCGCGGCAACGCCACCGGCAGCGACGCCGAGCGCCACCATCAGGAGATAGAACGTCCCGCTCGCCAGCTCCAGCACCACGATCAATCCGGCAACGCCGAACCAAAGCCAAGCCTGCTCCATTGCAACTCCCAAAAACAAAAAACCCCGGTGTAATACCGGGGTTTATAGCATGAAACGTACCGACCAGCGCGTGCATCCCAAGGGAATGCCCAGCTTTTCGGTCGCATCCGAGATGCCGCTCGGACGCGTCCTATTTCAGGCGTTTCTCGTCGAGCTTACTTCGTCAGCTTGGCGAGCTGCTGCCACGTCTCCATCACCGTATCCGGGTTGAGAGACATCGACGCAATCCCTTCCTTCGCCAGCCACTCAGCCAGGTCCGGATGGTCCGACGGGCCCTGACCGCAGATACCGACGTACTTGCCCTTCGACAGGCAAGCCTTGATCGCGCGGCTCAGCATGAACTGCACCGCCGGGTCACGCTCGTCGAAGTCCTTCGCCAGCAACTCCATACCCGAATCGCGATCCAGACCCAGCGTAAGCTGCGTCAGATCGTTCGAACCGATCGAGAAGCCATCGAAGAACTCGAGGAACTCGTCGGCCAGAATGGCGTTCGACGGCACTTCGCACATCATGATCAGCTTCAGACCGTTTTCACCGCGCTTCAGACCGTAATCGGCGAGCATGTTGACCACGCGCTCTGCCTGACCCAGCGTACGCACGAACGGCACCATGATTTCGACGTTCGTCAGGCCCATTTCGTCGCGAACACGCTTGAGCGCACGGCACTCCATCTCGAAGGCTTCGGCGAAGTCTTCCGAGATGTAACGCGACGCGCCACGGAAACCCAGCATCGGGTTTTCTTCGTCCGGCTCGTAACGCGAACCACCGATGAGCTTCTTGTACTCGTTGGACTTGAAGTCCGACAGACGCACGATCACGCTCTTCGGATAGAACGCCGCAGCGATCGTGGCGATGCCTTCGGCCAGCTTGTCGACGTAGAACGCGCGCGGCGACGCATGACCACGAGCCACCGACTCGACCGCCTTCTTCAGGTCGGCGTCGATATTCGGGTACTCGAGAATCGCGCGCGGGTGCACACCGATGTTGTTGTTGATGATGAACTCGAGACGCGCCAGACCCACACCTTCGTTCGGCAGTTGCGCGAAGTCGAAGGCCAGTTGCGGGTTGCCCACGTTCATCATGATCTTGACCGGGATCTTCGGCATTTCGCCGCGCTGGATCTCGGTGACTTCGGTCTCGAGCAGACCGTCGTAAATCTTGCCTTCGTCGCCTTCCGCGCACGAAACGGTCACCAGCGCGCCGTCCTTGAGCACGTCGGTGGCGTCGCCGCAACCCACGACTGCCGGCACACCCAGTTCACGCGCAATGATGGCCGCGTGGCAGGTACGGCCGCCGCGGTTCGTCACGATGGCCGACGCACGCTTCATCACCGGTTCCCAGTTCGGGTCGGTCATGTCGGCAACCAGCACGTCGCCCGGCTGCACGCGTTCCATTTCGCTCGGGTCCATGATCACGCGCACGGGACCGGCGCCGATCTTCTGACCGATGGCGCGGCCCGTGGCCAGCACCGGGGCATCGCCCTTGAGCTTGAAGCGCTGTTCGGCCTTGCCTGCTGACTGGCTCTTCACGGTTTCCGGACGCGCCTGAAGGATGTAGATCTTGCCGTCCTTGCCGTCCTTGCCCCACTCGATGTCCATCGGACGACCGTAGTGCTTCTCGATGATCAGCGCGAACTTGGCCAGCTCGGCGCAATCGTCGTCGGTGATCGAGTAGCGGTTGCGCAGCTCCATCGGCACGTCGATGGTCTTCACACGGCCCGGCTCGCCCGGTTGCGTGAATTCCATCTTGACGAGCTTCGAGCCCAGCGTACGGCGAATGATCGGGTACTTGCCGGCGTTGAGCGTCGGCTTGAAGACGTAGAACTCGTCCGGGTTCACGGCGCCCTGCACGACCGTCTCACCCAGGCCATAGCTGGCCGTGATGAAGACGACGTCCTGGAAGCCCGATTCGGTGTCGATCGTGAACATCACGCCCGACGCGCCGCAGTCCGAGCGCACCATGCGCTGCACACCGGCCGACAGCGCCACTTCGGCGTGCGTGAAGCCCTTGTGAACGCGATACGAAATGGCACGGTCGTTGTACAGCGACGCGAACACGTGCTTCATGCGATCGAGCACGTCTTCGATGCCGACGACGTTCAGATAGCTTTCCTGCTGACCGGCGAACGACGCATCCGGGAGGTCTTCGGCCGTAGCCGACGAACGCACCGCGAACGACGCGTCCGGCTGGTCGGCCGTGATGCGTGCGAATTGCTCGCGGATTTCCTTCTCGAGCTGCGGTTGCAGCGGTGCGTCGATGATCCATTGACGGATTTCGGCACCGGCCTCGGCAAGCGCCTTGACGTTGTCCACGTCAAGCCCCTCGAGACGCTTGGCAACGCGCTCGGTCAGGTTGTTGTGCTGGAGGAACTCGCGAAATGCGAAAGACGTCGTGGCGAAGCCACCCGGCACGCGAACCCCTGCGTTGGCCAGTTGGCTGATCATTTCGCCAAGCGATGCATTCTTGCCGCCGACCGACTCGACGTCGGTCATGCGCAGATGCTCAAACGGCACCACGTAGGCGCCGTCGTGTGCTGCGTTAGTCATAAAAGCCCCTAAAGTAAGAAAAAAAATTCTCGATGGATCGGCTGGGACTGACATGGGCCGATCGACCTGTTGGATAAGGAATCGCGCTGTGATGGCACCTACGCCGCGCTTTGGTATCGTCGAGTGCCAGGGGCTAGCGCCCGACGACTGGCTCCGAACCACCGCCAGTTCCCGGAACACCCCGCCAGACGGGGCTTCCACGGAACTTCGCGCGATGGTCGCGCAATTGCTTATCCAACAAGTTGCCGCTATTCTACCGTGCAATGCACCATTTTGCGATTCTGCGCATGAGCGACGCCACCACTCCCGGAAATTCCCCGTCCCCCGCCGCTGGCACGCCCGCCGCGCCGGCCAAACCCATCGCCACGCGGCCCGTCTTCATCGTGTCCGATGGCACAGGGATCACCGCCGAAACGTTTGCGCACTCGATCCTCGCGCAATTCGAGATGCGTTTCCGTCAGATTCGCGTTCCGTTCGTGGATTCCGTCGATAAAGCCTATGAAACGGCGCAACGGATCAACGAAATGTATCGGAGCGAAGGCGTACGTCCGATCATCTTCAGCACGCTGGTGGATGCCCGGGCCAACGAAATCCTGCGTAATTGCCAGGGCGTGATCCTGGACATGTTTCAAACGTTCATCGAACCGCTGGAACTGGAACTCGGCCTGAAGTCGATGCACGCCATCGGGCGCGTTCACCAGAACGCCGATAGCGAAGCGTACAAGAACCGGATCGAGGCGGTGAATTTCTCACTTGCGCACGACGACGGACAATCCAACAAGAATCTGCAGAGCGCCGACGTGATTCTCGTGGGCGTGTCGCGTAGCGGCAAGACCCCGACGACGCTCTACCTCGCCATGCAATATGGTGTAAAAGCCGCCAACTATCCGTTGATTCCCGATGATTTCGAGCGAGAGAAACTGCCCTCCACGCTCGATCAGTACAAGGACAAGATTTTCGGACTTTCCATCGATCCGCAACGTCTTTCGGAGATCCGCAACGAACGTCGCCCGGGCAGCAAATACGCATCGCTCGAGAACTGTCGTTACGAAGTCAACGAGGCCGAGGCCATGATGCGTCGTGAAGGCATCAAGTGGCTGTCCTCGACGCATAAGTCGATCGAGGAAATCGCCACGACGATCCTTCAGGAAATCAAGCTGGAGCGCGACGTTTACTAACGACGTCGAGCCCTGCGCAGAAGCACACAGAAATAAGAAGGAAGTAATAAGGGACGCCATGAGCGTCCCTTTTGCTACGTCCCAAGACTGAAGAACGTCGTTACGACAACCGCTGTCGCACCGCTTCGAACAGACAGATCGCCGCACAGGCGGCGACGTTCAGCGACTCCATGCCGCCGGGCTGCGGAATGCGGATGGGCGTCTGCACCCGATCGAGCCAGTGCGGTGAAACACCCGCGCCCTCGTTCCCGAATACCCAGGCCACCGGCGCGCTCAAGTCCTGCTCGTAAAGCGATGTACTCGCTTGCAAGCTGGTCGCCAATAGCGGCACCGACAAACGAGGCGCCAGCGAATCCGGCGTGCAGTGCTCCACGATATTCAACGAAAAGTGGGCACCCATCCCAGCGCGCAACACTTTGCTCGACCACGTGAGTGCCGTACCCGACATGCAATAGATGTCGCGTACACCGGCAGCCGCGGCGCTTCTCAAGATGGAGCCAACGTTCCCCGCATCCTGCACAGCGTCGAGAATGACGCAGTCGGTAGTCTGCGACGCAGGCAAATGCCCCGACGGCATCTCCACGACGAACAGCAGCGGCACGCCATTGACGAGCGTCGACAACGGTTCGAACAGCGCATCCGGCAGGCACACACGGCGATCAGCATCGACCTTCGCCCAGATATGCGCCACTTCGGCATTTTCGAGTGCCGACTCCGCCGCGACACAGACGAGCGGTTGTCCGAGCGCCCCCAGGTAGGCGTCCGCAAGGTGTACGCCTTCGAGTAGCGTCTGCCCCAGCTTACGTCGTTGCTGATTCGACTGCGCCAGTTGCTTCAGGCGCTTGTAAAACGGATTGTCTTTAGAGCTGATGAGTTTCATGACGAACGCACCATGCGCGACACCGTCAGCGTGCCGAAAATTTCAAACGCTTCGCGCACCGGCGCAAACGACTGACGATGATGCGGACTCGGTCCATGTGCACGCAGCGCTGCAAGATGCTTCGGCGTACCGTATCCGACGTGTTCGTCGAAACCGTACTGCGGAAACTCCTCATGCAACGCGGCCAATTGACGGTCGCGCGTCACCTTGGCCAGAATGGACGCCGCCGAAATCGCGGGCACCTTGTCGTCGCCCTTGATGACGGCCTCCGCGCGCATCGGTAGCACCGGACAACGATTCCCGTCGATGAGCGCCAATGCCGGCACGCGCGACAGACCGTTCACCGCGCGCTGCATCGCCAGCATCGTCGCGTGCAAAATGTTCAGCGAATCGATCTCGGCAACACTCGCTTCGGCGATGCAAAACGCGAGCGAGCGCTCCACGATCTCCTCATACAGTGCTTCGCGTCGCAACGCCGTGAGTTTCTTCGAATCGGCCAGCCCCTTGATCGGGCGCGACGGATCGAGGATGACCGCAGCCGTGACGACAGGACCCGCCAGCGGCCCGCGCCCGACTTCATCAACACCGCACGTCAGATCGGCTGCGACATCCGCGAACAGATCGAACATCATTTGCGGTGCTGACGCCTTGGCGCTTGCGCGCGCCCGAGGCGCAACCGATGCCGGTGACGCTCCCCTGCTCGATGGCGACTTACGTACCGTTCGACGCACTTTGACGTCTTCACTCATATGCGCCCCTTCTCACGAAGCACGCGCTCGATCACTTCCGCCGAGCGTGCCGCCGTGTTCTGGCGCAACTGCTCGTGAATCTTCGTAAAGCGCGCTTGTAGCGATTCGCGCAACGCCGAGTCCGTCAACTGCTTCCAGACGGCGTCCGCGAGTGCCTCGGGCGTCGCAAAATGTTGCAGCAATTCCGGCACGACAAACTCGCCGCAAAGAATGTTAGGCAAACCGACGTAAGGCAGATAGCCCTGTCGTTTCATGATCTGCGCCGTCAGCCAGGGCACCTTGTAAGAGATGACCATCGGCTTCTTGTACAGCGCAGCTTCCAGGGTGGCCGTCCCGCTGGCGAGAAGCACGCTGTCCGCCGCCTCCAGCGCCAGCGGCGCGCGGCCATCGATCACCGTCAGATGGAGATCGCGATGTGCATCGAAAATCGGCTGCATCAACGTACGCAAGCGCGGCGTTGCTGCCGGCAACACGAAACGAATCGAGGGATCGCGCTTCGCGAGCAGACGCATGGCAGCAAAAAACACCGGCGTCAGGCGCTGCACTTCAGACGTACGACTGCCCGGGAGGATCGCCACGACAGGCGCATCGCCTTCGAGCCCAAGCTTCGCTCGTGCACCCGCGACATCAGGCACCATCGGAATCTTGTCGGCCATCGGATGGCCTACGAAGGTCGCGTCGATGCCTGCGCGGTGATAGATCTCCGGCTCGAACGGGAACAGGCACAGCATGTGGTCGACGGCGCGCTTGATCTTCTTGATCCGCCCACCACGCCACGCCCAGATCGACGGGCTGACGAAGTGAATCGTCGGAACCCCCGCTTCACGCAGCTTGATTTCGAGATCGAAATTGAAGTCGGGTGCATCGAAGCCGACGAACGCCATCGGCTTCTCGGCGAGCCAGCGCTCGCGAAGCTGCTTGCGAATCGAGAGAATCTCGCGCAGATGCTTGATGACTTCGACGTAACCCATGACGGAGAGCTTGTCGATCGGCCAATAGGCGTCGAAGCCCTCTTCCGCCATATGGGGCCCACCGACACCTGCGTACGCGATGTCGGCCGGAAGACGCTGTTTGAGACCGGCAAGCACGTTGCCGGCAATGAGATCGCCTGACAGCTCCCCGGCCACCATCGCCAGGGTTCGCTGGCCGGCGCCGGGAAGGGTCGGCGGCATAGGTCAGCGCACGATACCGCGCGTGCTTGCGTTGAGGAAGTCGAGCAGCGAACGGACCGCTTCGAAGACGTCCGGCGCACCCGCATTGCCAAAGGCTTCGATTTGCACCTTGGCCTCGTCGAGCGTCAATCCACTCTTGTAAAGCAACTTGTAGGCGTGGCGCAGCGCCGTGATTGCATCGGCCGAGAAGCCGCGACGACGCAGGCCTTCGACGTTGATGCCGTAAGGCACCGCGCGGTCGCCCGACGCGATGACGAATGACGGCACGTCCTGCACGAGCACCGAAGCACCGCCCACCATGGCGTGAGCACCGATGCGCACGAACTGGTGCACACCGGTCATGCCGCCGATGATGGCCCAGTCGTCGACATGCACGTGACCGGCCAATTGCGCGTTGCTCGAAAACACGGTGTGATTGCCAACGTGGCAATCGTGCGCGATGTGCACGTAAGCCATGATCCAGTTGTCGTTACCGACGCCGGTCAGACCACCATCCTGCACCGTACCGGTGTGAATGGTCGTGAACTCGCGAATCGTGTTGCGATCGCCAATGACGAGCTTGGTCGGCTCGCCCGCATACTTCATATCCTGCGGACTACCGCCAATCGACGCGAACGGGCCAATCTTGTTACCCTCGCCCAGCGTCGTGTGACCATCGACAACCGTATGCGCGAGAATCTGCGTACCGGCGCCGACCGTCACGTTCGGACCAACAATCGCATAAGGGCCGACGACCACGTCGTCCGCCAGTTGCGCCTTCGGATCGACGACTGCGGTGGAATGAATGTTCGTCATGAGCGTCTCGTTTCCGGTTATTCGCCGTTCTTCTTGACCATGCAGACGAACTCGGCGTCGGCGGCCATCTTGCCGTCTACCGTCGCAACACCCTTGAACTTGAAGAAGCCCAGCTTTCCGCTAATGAAATCGACATCGAGAACGAGTTGATCGCCAGGTTCGACCGGACGCTTGAAGCGAACCTTTTCAATGCCTACAAAATAATAAAGCGTGTTCTCGTCGTGCACCGGTTCATCGGAAAATGTCAGCAGTGCAGCGGCCTGAGCCAGCGCTTCGACGATCAGCACGCCCGGCATCACCGGACGCTGCGGGTAATGGCCGGTGAAATACGGCTCATTGATCGTCACGTTCTTGATGACCTTGATGTTCTTGTGCGGCTCCAGTCCAATCACGCGATCCACCATCAGCATCGGATACCGATGCGGCAGCAGCTTCATGATCTTGTGGATGTCGATATTGATAGTGGTCTCGCTCATTTTTCTTGCAGGTCCTTGACCTTCGCTTCAAGTTGTCGCACGCGATCGCGCATCTTGTCCAGATTGCGCATGATGGCCGCGTTTTTATTCCATTCGGCGTTCGGAATTGCCGGGAACGCGCTGGTAAATGTGCCCGGGCCGGGGATCGACTTCGACACGCCCGACTTGGCGGTGACAATCACCTTGTCGCCGATCGTCACGTGACCGGCAACACCGACGTTACCCCCCAGCATGCAGAACTTCCCGATGGTGCTGCTGCCGGCAATGCCCGTACACGCAGCAATGACCGTGAACGCACCGACACGCACGTTGTGCGCGATCTGCACCAGATTGTCGATCTTGCAACCGCGCTCGATGACCGTATCGGCCATGGCGCCGCGATCGATCGTCGTGGAGGCACCGATCTCTACATCGTCCTCGATCACCGCGCGGCCGACCTGGGGAATCTTGACCCATTCGCCGCCTGTGGCAGAGAAATCGGGGGCGAAACCGAACCCGTCCGAGCCGATCACGGCACCAGCCTGAATCACACAGCGGGCGCCGATGACTGTCGTGTGATAAAGCGTGACGTTCGGATAAACGAGCACATCGTCGCCTACCGTCGTACCCCGACCGACGAACACATTCGCCATCAGGCGAACACGCTCACCCAGCCGCGCACCGGCCTCGATCACGACGTTCGGTCCGATCACGCAGGATGCCGGCACCACGGCCGTCGGATCGACACTGGCACTCGGATGAATCCCGGCAGGCGGCACCGGCGTAGCCGCCTGAGCAAACATCTGCGCGACCCGCGCGAAGTAGGCGTACGGATTCGGCGCGACGATCCACGCGCGACCTTCGTGCGAAGGCAGCTTGTCGAAGTCCGCTTTGGAAAGAATGACGGCGGCGGCGCCCGAGTTAGGCACTTCCGCGAGATACAACGGATTGGACAGGAAGGCGAGTTGACGGGCACCTGCGCGATCAAGCGGCGCAAGACCGTCGACGCTCACGTTTTCGTCGCCCACGAGTTCGCCGCCGAAGCGTGCGATCAACTGCGCCAGCGTGACGGAGGGAACGGATGGAGCGGACGACGATCCCGACATGGACTGCGCACCCGTCACTTGCCGCTGGTGCTACCCGAACTTGCGTTCAGGGTCTTGAGCACCTTGTCCGTGATGTCGATACGCGGGCTCACATAGACCGCTTCCTGCACGATCAGGTCGTACTTGTCCGCTTCCGCAATCTGCTTGATGACCCGGTTAGCTCGGTCGAGCACGGCGGCGAGCTCTTCGTTGCGACGCTGGTTCAGGTCTTCACGAAACTCGCGTTGCTTGCGTTGAAACTCGGTGTCGGCAGCGGCCAGATCACGTTGACGCTTGGCACGCTCGGCGTCGCTCAGCGTCGGATTGTCCTTGTCGAGCTTGTCCGACATCGCCTTGAGACGTTGAGCCATATCTTGCAACGCCTTGTCCCGCGTAGAGAACTCGGCTTCGAGCTTGGCTTGCGCAGCCTTGGCCGGCGTGGAGTCGCGCAGAATGCGATCCGAATTGACAGCGGCGATGCGCGCATCCTGAGCCGAAGCCGCAAATGCGACCCCGGCCAGCAACGCCGCGGCGACGCCGCGAAGGCAATGCTTACGGATACCGTTCAATGTATTACCCCTTACAACGATGAAACATTCGGAACCGGTCGAAATACCGTCGTTAGAACGACGTACCGACCTGGAACTGGAATTTCTGATACTGGTCGCCCGTCTTCTTGACGAGCGGGAAGCCCATCGACAACTTGAGCGGGCCAATCGGCGAAATCCACGACAGGCCGAAACCGTAAGAATAGCGCAGGTTGTTAACGGTAATCGCCTGGCCGTTATCGAACACGTTACCACCATCGAAGAACGTGAAGATACGGAGCGTACGGTCATAACCCGTGCCCGGCAGCGGGAACGTCAGTTCGACGTTACCGATCAGCTTCGATGCACCACCCAGCGGTTCGCCGTTGGTGTCCTTCGGACCCAGCGAGCTCGGCTCGTAACCACGCACCGAACCGATACCGCCGGCGAAGTAGTTCTTGAAGATCGGGAACGGCTGACCGCCTAACCCGTGGCCGTACCCGACTTCACCGTTCAACGCCAGCGTGAAGCCGCGGCTAACCGGATAGTAGTACTGGTGCTGGTAATAAGCGCGGAAGTACTTGGTCGTCCCAATCGGCGTACCGACTTCGATGTTGGCCTGCTGATAGTGACCACGGTTCGGGATCAGCGCGCTGTCACGCGAGTCGCGCGACCAGCCTACCGTCAGCGGGTAGTTGTTGCTGACGTAACCGAACTGGTTCGCATAGTCGATGTAGCGCTGCGGCGTCGTGCCGTCGCTCGTCAGATGCAGACGCGTCTGTTCGAAGCCCAAACCGAAGAAGACCGTGTCGACTTCCGAGAACGGCACACCGAACTTCAGGTTACCGCCGAGCGTATTGATACGGAAATCCGAATCGCTCGTCAGCAGCAGCGGCTGGTACGTACGATAGTAAATATCCGTAATACGGCTCACGCCGTCGACCGTGAAGTACGGATCGACCTGCGTCACGGCGAGGGTACGGTACGTCTTACCGGTGTTCACGTTCACCGACAGCGAGGTGCCCGAGCCGAACACGTTGTCCTGGCTGATACCTGCCTGCAACACCACCTTGTCGGTCGACGAGAAGCCCGCACCGATGTTGATGGTACCGGTCGGTTTTTCTTCCACCTTCACCTGAAGGTCGACCTGGTCGTTCGAACCGGCAACCGGCTCGGTCGTCACGTTCACGTCGGTGAAGTAGCCCAGGCGGTTGATACGGTCCTGCGACAGCTTGAGGCGGTCGGCGTCGTACCACGAGCTTTCGAGCTGACGCAATTCGCGGCGAATGACTTCGTCACGCGTACGCGAGTTGCCCACGATGTTGATCTTGCGAACGTACACGCGACGACCCGGATCGATCGTCAGCGTCAGCGCAACGGTGTGGTTGTTGCGGTCGATGGTCGGCTGAGCGTTCACGTTCGCGAAGGCGAAGCCGTAGTTGCCCAACAGATCGGAAATGGCCTTCGTGCTCGCTTGCAGCTTGGCAGCCGAGAACGTATCTCCAGCCTTCAGTTGCACGAGCTTCCGCACGTCGTCCTCCTTCCCAAGCATCTCACCGGAGAGCTTGACGTCCGACACCTTGTACGGCTCACCTTCGTGCAGGTTGATCGTCAGGTACATCTGGTCCTTGTCCGGCGTAATCGAAACGTCGGTGGAGTCGATGTTGAATTCCAGATACCCGCGATTCAGGTAGAACGAGCGCAGCTTTTCCAGGTCGCCCGTCAGCTTGTCCTTGGAGTACAGGTCGTTCTTCGAATACCAGGACAGCCAGTTCGGCGTACCCAACTCCATTTCTGCCGTCAGATCCGACGAGGAGAATGCTTTGTTGCCGACGAAATTGATCTGCTGGATCGTGGCCTTCGGGCCTTCCGTCACGGCGAACTGGATGCCGACGCGATTACGTTCAAGGGGGGTGATCGTCGTCTTGACCTCGGCTGCGTAGTAACCGCGCGTGAGATATTGACGCTTAAGTTCCTGCTCCGACTTGTCGAGCAGGTTACGGTCGAAGGTGCGACCTTCGGTCAGGCCGACCGAGCGCAGAGCCTTCTTCAAACCGTCCTTGTCGAATTCCTTGATGCCGAGGAAGTCGATGGAAGCGATAGCGGGACGCTCGTTGACGTGCACCACCAGCACGCTGCCCTGCGCTTCAACGCTCACATCGGAGAACAGGCCCGTAGCGTAAAGGGCACGAATTGCTTCGGTGCCCTTATCATCGTTGAACTTGTCACCCGGCTTGACGGGCAGGTACGAAAACACGGTACCGGGTTCAATACGCTGCAAGCCCTCCACTCGGATATCCTTGACCACGAAGGGCTCGACGGCGCGTGCCAGAAAACTGTGTGCCGCCAGAACCGCAATCACCAGGGTCTTCGGAACAAGGTGGTATTTATTCGACAACTTGCTTCCCCAAGAAACAATTGAATCGTAAAAACTCGGATTTGCCTGCGACCGGCAGGCACGTGACGCTGTCCTAGTGCAGCAACTTCGACAGGTCGTTGAAAAGTGCTACGGCAGAGAGCGCAAGGATGCAAACGATGCCCACTCGTTGCAGCGCGCCCTGCCACCGCTCGGAAACTGCCCGACCGGTAATCGCTTCGACCGCATAATATAACAGATAGCCACCGTCCAAAACCGGAATCGGCAATAGATTCAATACGCCCAGGCTAATGCTGACAAGCGCCAGAAAGGCTACGAAATAATCGAGCCCGAGCCGCGCCGAACGTCCCGCGTAGTCCGCAATCGTGACCGGTCCGCTGAGATTTTTGAGCGATGCTTGCCCGGTGATCATTTTCCCGAACATCCGCACGCTGAACGCCGTAACATCCCACGTACGCTGCGCCCCTCGCCCGATCGCCTCGAACAATCCGTAGCGAACCGTCACCGAATCGACCTGGCTGGCCAACGCCGCTCCGATTTTGCCGACCCGCGCACCACCCGCCGCAGCGGGATCCGCTTCGGCGCTCGGTGTCAGCGTGACGTTGCTCAAGGCGCCATCGCGGCGTACGGTCAGCGTCATCGGCTTGCCCGGATGCGCCCGCACCGCGTCCACAAGCGCCTTGGCCGATGCCACGGGACTTCCGTCCACCGCCGCGATCTCATCTCCGACACGCAGCCCGGCAAGCCCTGCCGCCCCGCCCGCCATGATCTGCCCGACCTTGACGCGCGCCGACGGCACGAGACCCAGGCGCTGCATGAAATCCTGCTCGCCGTCTGCGTCGAAATGCTGACCGGCCGCGTCCAACGTATATTCAGCACGACCGTCCCGCGTCCGGGCGACCAGCGTCACGCGCTGCCCCTCGATCATCGGATCGACGAGACGCCAGCGAAGATCTTCCCAGGAGCGGACAGCCGTTTCATCCCCGACCGCCTCATCGGGATTTCTCCCGTTGTCACGGACACCGGTAATCAGTTCACCGCCCGAGAACCCCGCCCGAGCCGCAAGCGTGCCCGCCGGCGGCGGCGCAATGCGCGCCACAGGCTCGGTCACGCCAGCCAGATTCAGGCCCGCGTATAGCGCAATAGCAAGAAGGAAATTGGCAATCGGCCCTGCGGCCACGATGGCGAAGCGCTTGTAGACCGATTTCTGATTGAATGCCCGGGAACGGTCTTCCGGCGCCACGATCTGGGTCTCGTCTCGCTCGTCGAGCATACGGACATAGCCGCCGAGCGGCAGCGCGCAGATCGTCCATTCCGTGCGATCCCGGCCCATCGTCCACTTGAGCAATGGTGCACCGAAACCCACGGAAAACCGGAGCACCTTCACACCACACAATCGCGCGACGGTGTAGTGGCCCAGCTCATGGAACACCACCAGGACGCCAATGGCGATGGCGAACGCAAGCAACGTGGTCAGCAAATTCATGAGCAGACGGGCCCCGGAGACGTTACGACATGATGAGCGGCGTCAAGAACGCGCCGGCGCAGGCAACTTGGCGACGATGGCCGTCGCCAGTTCACGTGCACGGCGGTCAGCCTCGAGCACGACGTCGAGCGACGTGGCTTCGCCTACCGGTACGGCGTCGAGCACCTGCTCGACAACCTGTGCAATCGCGGTAAAACGGATACGTCCATCGAGGAACGCCGCCACCGCCACTTCGTTCGAAGCATTGAGCAGCGCGCCGGCCGTGCCACCACGATGCAACGTGTCGAATGCCAGACGCAAGCACGGGAAACGACGCAGATCCGGCGCTTCGAACGTCAGCTTGCCGATGTCAGCAAGATTCAGCCCCGGCACGCCCGACGCAACCCGATCCGGGAACGCAAGCGCATGGGCGATCGGCGTACGCATGTCGGGGTTACCGAGTTGCGCCAGCGTAGAGCCATCCGTGTAGGTCACCATCGAGTGAATCACGCTTTGCGGGTGAATCAGCACCTCGATCTTCTCGGGCGGCATATTGAACAGCCAGTGGGCCTCGATGACCTCCAGGCCCTTGTTCATCATGCTGGCCGAATCCACCGAGATCTTCCGGCCCATGACCCAGTTCGGATGGGCGCACGCCTCGTCCGGCGTGACGTTATCGAGAGACGCCAGTTCGCGCTCCCGGAACGGACCGCCCGAGGCCGTCAAGACCAGTTTTTCCACGCCACGCGTGGAAATCCGATTTTCGCCAGCGACCTGCGGCAGGCACTGGAAGATGGCGTTGTGTTCGCTGTCGAGCGGCAGCAAGGTGGCCCCTGCGCGCTCGGCCGTGGCCATGAACAACGCACCGGACAGCACCAGCGACTCCTTGTTCGCCAGCAAGATTCGCTTGCCAGCACGTGCGGCGGCGAGCGTCGACTGAAGGCCTGCTGCACCGACGATCGCCGCGACGACCATCGTAGGCTCCGCCGCTTCCGCGATATCGACGAGCGCTTGCGGGCCATAGGCCACATCGATCTTCAATCCGGCTTCGGCCAGTCGAGCCGAGAGGACGCTTGCGCCTTCGGCATCTGCGACAACCGCGACTTTCGGACGATGCGCAACGCACTGCTCGAACAGACGGTCGAGGTTACGGTGTGCCGACAGTGCGTAGACCGAGAAGCGATCGGGGTGACGCCCCACGACATCGAGCGTGCTAACGCCGATAGAGCCTGTGGAGCCAAGAATGGAGAGACGTTGCGACATGATCAGACGAAGAGCAGAGCCAGCGGTAGCACCGGGAGGAGCGCGTCGATTCTGTCGAGCACGCCGCCATGACCGGGCAGCAGCGCGCTGGAATCCTTCACGCCGGCTTGCCGCTTGAGTTGAGATTCGAACAGATCGCCCACGACCGAAAAGGCGACCAGGACCGTGAGCGTCAATGCGCCGAGTGCGAGGCCCTGCGTGCTGGCGAGATAGGAAACGATCGTGGGGGCTTGCAGACCGCTGGTGAGCACCACTGCCGCGACCACGAGCACCAACAGCCAACCACCGATTGCACCTTCCCAGGACTTGCCCGGACTGATGGATGGCGCAAGCTTGCGCTTGCCGAACGCCCGGCCGGCAAAATACGCGCCGGTATCGGCGAGCCACACGATCACGAGCACGGAGAGCAGGAAAGCCACGCCGCGCTCACGCGCCAGGCAAAGCGCTTGCCACGCAGCAATCAGCACCACAGGCCCGGCGACCAACAACAGGCCGCGCCATGCGCCCTTCGTCGCCGGTTTGCGCGCAAGTGTGTAAGGTCCTGCGAGCAGCCAGAAGATTGCGGCGGGTTTGAGCCAAATGGAAGACAACGTCCAGCCGCCACCCCAAGTCAGCCCGACGCCGAGCAAGGCCAGTGCGCCGTAGAAGATCGCACCGGTGCCGTTGAGTCCGACCAGTCGCCCCCACTCCCAACCCGCGGCAGCCACGATGATGGCCGCGAGCAATGCGAACTGCGCCGGCGTACCGACGAAGATCACGGGCAAAAGAATGGCGAGAAGTACGACAGCGGTAATAACGCGTGTCTTGAGCATCAGGCGGATTGTCCCGAGGGGTTCTGGACTTGAGCGCTGGTACGGCCGAAACGGCGTTCGCGCTGCTGAAACTCGGCGACGGCCCGCTTGAGCGTATTGGCGTTGAAGTCCGGCCAGAATTCTTCGGTGAAATACAACTCAGTGTACGCCAGTTGCCAAAGCAGAAAATTACTGACGCGCTGATCGCCGCCGGTGCGGATAAAGAGATCCGGCTCCGGCGCATAAGCCATGCTGAGATAAGGCGCGAGGTCGTCCTCTGAGAACGATGACTCGAGTGCCGACGCCCCGCCCTGCGCAACGCGCGCCGCGGCGAGCTTCTGAGCGGCCTGGAGAATATCCCACCGCCCGCCGTAGTTCGCGGCGATGGTCAACGTCAGGCCCTTATTGTCCTGCGTGCGCTCCTCTGCCCGCCGGACGAGTTCCTGAATGCGCGGCTCGAACGCTTCGAGCGCGCCAATGACGCGAAGACGGATGCCATTACTGTGCAACTTACCCACCTCGCGTTCGAGCGCGAGAATGAATAACTGCATCAGCGTCGAGACTTCATCCTGAGGACGACGCCAGTTCTCGGAACTGAACGCGAACAGGGTCAGGTACTCGACGCCGAGCTCAGCACATGCCGTCACCGCCTCGCGCACGGCATCAACGCCGCGCTTGTGCCCCGCCACGCGGGGCAATTTACGACTGGTAGCCCAACGCCCGTTGCCATCCATGACGATGGCAACGTGGCGCGGAATGCTCGCTGTCTCTGGAGCAGAAAGCGTAGAGCTGAGAAAACCCATTGAGATACGGCGCGGGAGTCGAGCGCGAAAGTCTGCGGAGATCGTGCGGTAAGTGCCGAGGCACTCAGACCGTCATGATCTCGGCGTCCTTCTGCTTGACCAGCTCATCGATCTCGGCGACGAACTTGTCGGTAAACTTCTGAACGTCGTCACCACCACGACGCTCGTCGTCTTCCGAAATTTCCTTGTCCTTCACCAACTTCTTAAGCTGCTCATTGGCATCGCGACGCAGGTTACGCACGGCAACCTTGGCGTTTTCACCTTCCGACTTGACCAGCTTGGTCATTTCGCGACGGCGCTCTTCGGTCAACTGGGGCATCGGCACACGAATCAGGTCACCCTGCGTTGCCGGGTTCAGACCCAGATCCGACTCACGAATCGCCTTCTCGACCTTGGCCACCATGTTCTTTTCCCACGGTTGCACGCCAATCGTGCGCGCGTCGACCAGGCTCACGTTGGCCACTTGAGAGATGGGCACCATCGAACCGTAGTAATCGACCTGGACATGATCGAGCAGACCCACGTGTGCGCGGCCGGTACGAATCTTCGCCAGGTTGTTCTTGAACGACTCGATCGAGCTCTTCATCTTTTGCTCGACATTCTTCTTGACGTCAGCAACGCTCATGGCAACCTCCAAACCTAAAATTTGTTACGCAAACATAAATGATACGGCGTCGGCGCGCCAATGCACGCGGACGCCGCAATTTGAACTCAAACGTGGACGAGCGTTCCCTCGTCTTCGCCGAGAATGACGTGCTTGAGCGCACCCGGCTTCACGATCGAGAAAACGCGCACCGGCATCTTCTGATCGCGGCACAGCGCAAAAGCCGTCGCGTCCATGACCTGCAAGTTCTTCGAGATCGCCTCGTCGAAGCTGATGGTCGAGTACTTTACTGCGTCCGGATCCTTCTTGGGATCGGCCGAGTACACGCCGTCGACCTTGGTCGCCTTGAGCACCACTTCTGCGCCGACTTCCGAGCCGCGCAATGCCGCAGCCGTGTCGGTCGTGAAGAACGGGTTGCCCGTACCGGCGGCGAAGATCACGACTTTCCCTTCTTCGAGCTGGCGGATCGCGCGCGGGCGGATGTACGGTTCGACGACCTGGTCCATACGCAGCGCGGATTGCACACGCGCTTCGATGCCGGCGTGACGCATGGCGTCCTGCAACGCCAGCGCGTTCATCATCGTGGCGAGCATCCCCATGTAGTCGGCCGTAGCGCGGTCCATACCTGCGGCACCACCAGCCACACCGCGGAAAATATTGCCACCGCCGATCACGACGGCCAATTGCGTGCCCAGGCGAACGACTTCGGCGATATCGCCAACCATCCGCTCGATGGTTGCACGGTTGATACCGAACGAATCGTCACCCATGAGGGCTTCACCAGAGAGCTTGAGAAGTACGCGTTTGTAAGGAGTAGACATGGCGGTCCTTAAGAATTCTGGTCGGGCACTGTTGGGGTATTCTGGATGAAACAACGGGGACGGCACCGCCGCCCCCGGATACTACGGTACTGCGCGAATTACGACTGCTTTGCAGCGGCCACTTGCGCAGCCACTTCGGCAGCGAAGTCGTCCTGCTTCTTCTCGATGCCTTCGCCGACCACGAACATGGTGAAACCCTTGACCGTGGTGTTGTTGGCCTTGAGCATCTGCTCGACGGTTGCCTTGTCGTCCTTCACGTACGTCTGGTTGAACAGCGAGACTTCCTTCAGGAACTTCTGCACGCTGCCTTCCACCATCTTGGCGACAATTTCGGCCGGCTTGCCCGATTCGGCGGCCTTTTCGGCGGCAACCTTGCGTTCCTTCTCGATCAGTTCCGACGAAACCTGATCACCCGACACAGCGACCGGCTTCATGGCGGCGATGTGCATGGCAACGTTCTTGCCGACTTCAGCATCCGCACCTTCGTACTCGACGACCACGCCAATGCGCGTGCCGTGAAGGTAAGCGGCCAGCTTGCCCGACGTTTCATAGCGCTGGAAGCGACGGATCGTCATGTTTTCACCGATCTTGCCGATCAGGTCGGCACGGATCTGGTCAACGGTCTTGCCATCGAGCGGCAGTGCCGACAGGGCAGCGACGTCAGCCGGGTTGTTCTCTGCGACCAGCTTGGCCAGGTCGTTGGCGAACTTCAGGAAGTCGTCGTTCTTCGAGACGAAGTCGGTTTCGCAGTTGATTTCAACCACGGCACCCTTGCCGCCATCGATGTAAGCCGAGATCACGCCTTCTGCGGTGATACGGCTCGCGGCCTTGCTGGCCTTGCTACCCAGCTTGACACGCAGGATTTCTTCAGCACGGACCATGTCGCCGTTGGCTTCGGTCAGCGCCTTCTTGCATTCCATCATCGGCGCATCGGTCTTGGCGCGCAGTTCGCCCACCATTGCTGCAGTAATTGCCGGCATATCGTTACTCCTGTATATCGAATCAGTCGGGAAAGGGCATCGCTCGGACGGCCTCACCGCCCGCCCCTGGCGACCCGCACACCCGACGCGGGGAAATCGGACTAAAAAAAAGGGGCGCCACAAGCAGCCCCTTTTGTTACGCAGCGGTGGCCGCTTACGCCTCTTCGTTCACTTCGACGAACTCGTCGCCTTCGCCGCGAACGGCTTCAACGACTTCCTTGACGGCGTTTGCACGGCCTTCGAGGATCGCGTCAGCGACGCCTTGGACGTACAGCTCGACAGCCTTGCTCGAGTCGTCGTTACCCGGGATCACGTAATCCACACCTTCCGGCGAGTGGTTCGTATCGACCACAGCGATCACCGGAATGCCCAGCTTGTTGGCTTCGGTGATGGCGATCTTGTGATAGCCGACGTCGACGACGAAGATGGCGTCGGGCATACCGCCCATTTCCTTCACGCCACCGATCGACTTTTGCAGCTTGGCCATTTCGCGATCGAACAGCAGCGCTTCCTTCTTGCTCATGCGCTCTTGCTCGCCGGCTTCCAGCGCCTGCTCCATGTCCTTGAGCTTCTTGATCGACGACTTCAGGGTCTTGAAGTTCGTCAGCATGCCACCCAGCCAACGGTTGTTGACGTACGGCATACCGGCACGTGCCGCGGCTTCGGCCACGATGTCACGCGCTTGACGCTTCGTACCCACGAACAGGATCGTGCCGCGGTTTGCTGCCAGTTGACGCACGTACTTCAGTGCGTCCTGGTACATCGGCAACGTCTTTTCGAGGTTGATGATGTGAATCTTGTTGCGATGGCCGAAGATATAGGGGGCCATCTTGGGGTTCCAGAAACGGGTTTGGTGACCAAAGTGGACGCCCGCTTCCAGCATCTGACGCATCGTGACAGACATGTGATTCTCCGTGAGGGTTAGGTCTTAGACCGGCTGCCGTACCCGTTTCGTCAGACTGCCATACAGCTTTGCATGACCCGCCTGCGAAGATCGGGCACCCTGGGTGCGCCGGCCCGCGATTTCAAAAGTTCCAAGTCGATGAAGCAAACATCGCCAGGCTTTTTCACCGGATCGAACGCCTTTTAGCACCAAATTGGGGCCAACTGCGTCAAAATCCCGATGAAACTCGCCAAAAACCGAGGGGAAACCCTCGACCTTATTGACAACTCGTCCTCGACTTAGCCCGAGATTATAGCATCGCAGCGCGCCTGTACTCAAGCGGCATGTGAACTTGCGATGACAAGCCGGAAATGCCCGGTTTGCGCGGCTTGCCAGCCAATCGGGCGGCCTTTCCGACGACGCCTTCGGAATCGGCGAAACCGCCCCTCGGAACGCTCCGAAATCCGCGCCAGGCAAGGCTAAAAGCCGGCCAAAACCTGCCATTGATGCGATAATGCGTCACTGTTTACGCAATTTGCCCGATTCCGCAATGGCTATCACCCTCAAGAATGCCCACGACATTGAAATGATGCGCGTCGCCTGCCGCCTGGCCAGCGAAGTGCTCGATTTCATCACGCCGCACGTGCGCGCCGGCGTCACCACCGGGGAGCTCGACCGCCTCTGCCACGAATTCATGGTCAAGGAACAAGGCACGGTTCCCGCACCGCTGAACTACCAGCCGCCCGGCTACCCCCCTTACCCGAAAGCCACATGCATTTCGGTCAATGACGTGATCTGCCATGGCATTCCCGGCGAGAAAGCCCTCAAGAACGGCGACGCCCTGAACATTGACATCACGGTGATCAAGGACGGCTATTTCGGGGATACGAGCCGAATGTTCATCGTCGGGGACGGCACGATTCTCGCGAAACGTCTGGCGCAAGTGACCTACGAGTGCATGTGGCTCGGCATCAATCAGGTCCGCCCGGGCGCACGCCTTGGCGACATCGGACAGGCGATTCAGACGCACGCCGAAGCACAGGGTTACAGCGTAGTGCGCGAGTATTGCGGCCACGGTATCGGTCAGGTCTTCCACGAAGATCCGCAGATTCTGCATTACGGACGTCAAGGTACTGGCCTCGAATTGCAGGCTGGCATGATTTTTACCATCGAGCCGATGATCAATGCGGGTAAGCGAGAAATTCGGACGATGCCTGATCAATGGACGGTCAAGACACGCGATCGCAGCCTGTCGGCACAGTGGGAACACACAATCCTCGTGACCGAAACCGGCCATGAGGTGCTGACGCACTCGGCACTCACGCCGCCGCCGCCGCCGGGGTCCTCGTATGTAGCGTCGTTCGCAGCATCCGTCTGAGCAATCATCGTCCGGCCGCCGGCAATGTCGGCGGTCGCCCGGCCCCGACACTTTTCGGCCTCAGTCGTTATCCACCCTCTGGAAGCCGCCATGCACGCACGTGCACACGCCCCTTCACCGTTACGTCAGGCCCTCAAGGACCGCAAGACGGAACTCATCGAGCGCTTCGCCACGCACGGCAAGATCGACGTGCTTCTGCACGGCTTGTCCCACGCCGTCGATCAGTCGATGCGCGATGCCTGGGTCGAATTCCAGATGCCAGAGGACTTTGCGCTTGTGGCCGTCGGTGGCTACGGGCGTGGCGAGTTGTATCCGTATTCGGATGTCGACATTCTGCTGTTGCATCGCAGCGCTGAAGCCGACGCGCTGACCTCGCACGTCGAGCCTTTCATTGGCTTCCTCTGGGACATTGGCGTTGAGATCGGCTCCTCCGTGCGAACCGTCGACGAGTGCATTTCCGAGGCGCACGCCGATATCACGGTGCAAACGAGCCTGCTCGAAGCGCGACTTCTCACCGGAAATCAGGCGCTTTTCGACGAGTTCCAGCAACGCTTCTCGGCAGATCTCGACCCGCTCGCGTTCTTCCGAAGCAAGCAACTGGAGATCCGCCAGCGTCACGCCAAGTATCAGGACACGCCTTACAGCCTCGAACCGAACTGCAAGGAAAGCCCGGGCGGATTGCGCGACCTGCAAGTCATACTGTGGATGACGAAGGCCGCTGGCCTCGGCAACAGCTGGGCAGAGCTATCCGCACGCGATCTGTTGACGGACCGCGAACTGAAGGAACTGCGGCGCAACGAGCAATTCCTGAAAGGTTTGCGTGCCCGCCTGCATTTGCTCGCGCGACGACGCCAGGATGTTCTCGTCTTCGACCTTCAGACGGCGCTCGCGCAAAGCCTCGGCTTCGACGCTACGACGACGAAGCGGGCCAGCGAGCAGCTCATGCGTCGGTACTATTGGGCAGCGAAAGCCGTCACGCAGCTCAACACCGTGCTGTTGCTGAACGTGGAAGCGCGCCTGTTTCCGCAGACCAGCGGCGTTACCCGCGTTATCAACGAGCGCTTCGTCGAGAAGCAGGGCATGATCGAAATCGTGGACGACGAGCTGTACGAGCGTCATCCGAATGCGATTCTCGAAACGTTCCTGCTCTACGAGCAGGTCGTCGGCGTGAAAGGGTTGTCTGCCAGAACGCTACGCGCGCTGTACAACGCTCGCGAATTGATGAACGCACAATGGCGGGCCGATCCGGAGAACCGTCGCACATTCCTGGCCATCCTCCAGCAACCGCAGGGCATCACCCACGCTTTGCGATTGATGAATCAGACGAGTGTGCTGGGCCGCTACCTGATCAATTTCCGCCGTGTCGTGGGGCAGATGCAGCACGATCTGTATCACGTGTACACGGTCGATCAGCACATCCTGATGGTCGTGCGAAACATTCGTCGTTTCGCTGTCGCGGAACACACGCACGAGTATCCGTTCTGCAGCCAGTTGATCGCGAACTTCGACCGTCCGTGGGTACTGACGATTGCCGCCCTCTTCCATGACATTGCCAAGGGGCGCGGCGGTGATCACTCGACACTCGGCATGGTCGACGCGCGAACGTTCTGCACGCGTCACGGCATCTCCAGGGAAGACACGGAATTGATCGTCTGGCTCGTCGGTGAACATCTGACGATGAGCACCGTCGCGCAGAAGCAGGACACTACCGATCCCGAAGTCATCCGCCGCTTCGCAGAAAAGGTGGAAAACGAGCGGCGCCTCACAGCGCTCTATCTCCTGACGGTGGCCGACATTCGCGGCACCAGCCCGAAGGTGTGGAATGCCTGGAAAGGCAAGCTACTCGAAGACCTCTATCGGCTGACGTTACAGGTGCTGGGCGGCGCCAATCCAGATCCGCATTCGCAACTGAAAACGCGCAAGGAAGAGGCGCTCGGATTACTGCGCCTGTACACGGTGCCCGAGCGCGCACAGGAAGCGTTGTGGAATACGCTGGACGTTGCGTATTTCCTGCGTAACGACCCGGCTGACGTGGCCTGGCAAACGCGTCATCTGTGGCGGCATGTCGATAGTGAATCGCCGATCGTGAAAGCACGTCCGTCACCGATTGGCGAAGGACTGCAAGTGCTGGTCTACGTGCGCGATCAAGTCGATCTGTTCGCGCGTATTTGCGGCTACTTTGAGCGCAAGGGCCTGTCGATTCTCGACGCCAAGGTACATACGACCAGTCAGGGTTTCGCACTGGATAGCTTCCTGCTGACCGACCCTGGCCTCGACACCAGTTATCGCGACATCATCAATCTGGTGGAAAGTGAACTGGTATCGCTACTGACGCGCCCCGAACCGCTGGCCGAACCGAGCAAGGGGCGCTTGCCTCGACGCTCGCGCAGCTTCCCGGTCACACCGCGCGTCGACCTGCGGCCCGATGAGCGCGGCCAGTACTACCTGCTGTCGGTGTCGGCCAACGACCGCACCGGCTTGCTATACGCGGTCGCTCGCGTGCTTGCGCGTCATGGCGTTAGCGTGCGAACCGCCCGCATCAATACCCTCGGCGAGCGTGTCGAAGACACGTTCCTCCTCGATGGCAGCCGCTTGCAGGACAGCCGCCTGCAAATTGCCGTCGAGACCGAATTACTCGAAGCATTGGAACCATGAGCGATACCCCCCGCGCCAAACTGAGCGCGAAACACCCCCGAACCCTCGACAAGACTCGCGCGCCTGTGCGTTCGTCCGGCGCGCTGCGTCGCCCGACCAAGTCGGTGCCTGCGTCAATGCTCGACGCCAATGGTGCGCCCAGGAAGCCTGCCGGGAAGCCGGCACGTCCTCGTCCGGCGGACGATGCTTCGGCGCAGACGGGTGCACGCCGTCCGGCAGGAAACAGCACCGCACCTCGCAAACCGGCGGGTGGCGCGGCGCCGTATGAGAAGCGTGCGACGGGCGAACGCCCGCCGGCACGTGGTCAGCGCGAGCGCGTTGCTGGCGCTCGCCCGCCCAAGCGCGACTTTGACGACCGCTCGCCGCGCCGTTTCGACGAGGACCGTCCGCGCCGCAATAACGAAGGTGGCGCTCGCGGTGATTTCGCTCGTCCGCCCAAGCGGGACTTCGATGACCGTGCGCCGCGTCGCTTCGACGAGGACCGTCCGCGCCGCAATAACGAAGGTGGTGCACGTGGCGATTTCGCTCGTCCGGTCAAACGTGATTTCGACGACCGTGCGCCGCGTCGCTTTGACGAGGACCGTCCGCGCCGCAATAACGAAGGTGGTGCTCGCGGCGATTTCGCTCGTCCGCCCAAGCGGGACTTCGATGACCGCGCACCGCGTCGCTTCGACGAGGACCGTCCGCGCCGCAATACCGAAGGTGGCGCTCGCGGCGATTTCGCTCGTCCGGTCAAGCGTGATTTCGACGACCGTGCGCCGCGTCGTTTCGACGAGGACCGTCCGCGCCGCAACACCGAAGGTGGTGCACGTGGCGATTTCGCTCGTCCGCCCAAGCGAGACTTCGACAACCGAGCACCACGTCGCTTCGATGAGGACCGCCCGCGCCGCAATACCGAAGGTGGTGCTCGCGGCGATTTCGCTCGCCCGCCCAAGCGTGATTTCGACGACCGTGCGCCGCGTCGCTTTGACGAAGACCGCCCGCGCCGTAGCGGTGAAGGTGCCCCCCGGGGACGTTTCGCCCGTGACGATCGCGAGAATCCGGCGCAGCGCACTACGCGCCCGGCCCGTGCACCACGCGTCGAGCGCGATGACGAAGACGACATCAAGGTCCATCACGACGCGGTAGGCTCGCTGCGCCTGTCGAAGCGCATGTCCGAACTCGGCCTCTGCTCGCGACGCGAAGCAGATGAGTGGATCGAAAAAGGCTGGGTGCGTGTCGACGGCAAAGTGGTGAAGGAACTCGGCACCAAGATCCTGCCCACGCAGGAAATCACGGTCGTCCATGCGGCACAAAAGGAGCAGGCCAACCGTGTCACTATCCTGCTGCACAAGCCCGTGGGCTATGTGTCCGGGCAAGCGGAAGACGGCTACGATCCCGCAGTGGTGCTCGTGACGAGCGAACACCACTGGGCCGAAGACGACGCCGGTGTACGCTTCTCTCCCTCCCATCTGCGCAGCCTCGCGCCTGCCGGCCGCCTCGACATCGACTCGACCGGGCTTCTCGTCCTCACACAGGACGGCCGTATCGCCAAGCAGTTGATCGGTGAGGACTCGGATATCGAGAAGGAGTACCTCGTGCGCGTCTCGTACAACGAACACACGCAGAATGTGGAAGCCCATTTCCCCGCCGAACGCCTTGCGCTGCTGCGCCACGGACTCGAACTCGACGATCAGCCGCTCAAGCCGGCGCGAGTCGACTGGCAGAATCCGGAGCAGTTGCGCTTCGTCCTGAAGGAAGGCAAGAAGCGTCAGATCCGCCGGATGTGCGAACTGGTCGGTTTGCACGTGACCGGACTCAAACGCGTACGCATGGGACGCATTACGCTCGGCAACCTGCCCGTCGGTGAATGGCGCTATCTGCGCACCGGCGAAGGGTTCTGATCGGCCCTCGACTCATCGAACGCAGTCATGAAAAAACCCGCCTCGAAGGCGGGCTTTTTCATTCAACTCAGCAGCGATCGTCGATCCACTGCCCCCGGGCAAGTGTGCCTCAGTCGTCACTATTCGGATCGAGTCCCGGAAACAGGATTTCGGTGAAACCGAATTTACTGAAGTCGGTAATGCGCATCGGATAGAGCTTGCCGATCAGGTGATCGCACTCGTGCTGCACCACGCGGGCATGGAAGCCTTCGGCCACGCGATCGATGGCGCGTCCTTGCTGATCGAACCCTTCGTAACGCAGCATCGAGTAGCGATTGACCATGCCGCGCAGTCCCGGTACCGACAGACACCCCTCCCACCCCTCCTCCATATCCTGCGTGAGCGGCGTAATGGTCGGATTGATGAGTACAGTCTCCGGCACCTCGGGCGCGTCCGGATAACGCTCGTTGTGCTCGAAGCCGAAGATCACCACCTGCAGATCGACGCCGATCTGCGGCGCGGCGAGTCCTGCGCCGTTCGCATGTTTCATGGTTTCGAACATATCGGCGACGAGCTCGTCCAGCTCGGGCGTGCCGAATTGTTCGACAGGTTTGGCGATACGCAGCAAACGCGGATCGCCCATCTTCAGAATGTCGCGAATCATCGGTTGGATCCTCACATCAAAGCGCAGCCAACATCGCGCGCATAGCGTCTTCGTCGAGCACCGGCACACCCAGCGCCTCAGCCTTCGCCAACTTGCTGCCCGCTTCCGCGCCCGCCACCAGGTAGTCGGTCTTTGCAGAAACGGAGCCTGCAACCTTTGCGCCCTGTGCCTCGAGCATTGCCTTCGCCTCGTCTCGCGAGAGCGTCGGCAGCGTACCCGTCAGCACAAAAGTCTTGCCTGCCAATGGCAGCGGCGCCACGGCAGCCGGCTCCGACTCCGGCCAGGTCACGCCCGCTGCGCGCAGTTGCTCGATCACTTCAACATTATGATCTTCGCAGAAAAAATTGTTGATCGACTCGGCCACAATGGGTCCGACGTCGGGCACCGCCAGCAGTTCCGTCAAATCGGAGTCACGCTTGCACGCAGCGATGAGATTATCGAGCTTGCCGAAATGACGCGCGAGATCCTTGGCCGTCGCCTCGCCCACGTGGCGAATGCCCAGCGCGAAGATGAATCGCGCCAACGTCGTGTGACGCGCCTTCTCCAATGCCGCCACGAGATTGGACGCCGACTTGTCGGCCATCCGATCCAGCGCCGCCAGCTTCGCCACGCCCAGTTTGAACAAATCTGCGGGCGTCCGAATGATCTGCTGGTCGACGAGTTGCTCCACGAGCTTGTCGCCGAGCCCCTCGACATCAAGCGCACGACGCTGCGCAAAATGCAGCAACGCCTGCTTGCGCTGCGCGGCACAAATGAGGCCGCCCGTGCACCGGGCAATCACTTCGTCCGGCAGCTTCTCGATGGCCGATCCACACACCGGGCACTCCGTCGGCATGACGAAGGCGCGGGCGTCCGCCGGGCGGCGATCCAGTACAGACCCGACCACCTCGGGAATCACATCTCCCGCACGACGCACGATCACGGTGTCGCCGATCATTACGTCCTTGCGACGAATCTCATCCTCGTTATGCAGCGTGGCGTTCGTCACCGTCGCGCCCCCCACGAACACGGGCGCCAGCCGGGCGACCGGCGTGATCGCACCCGTACGTCCCACCTGCACTTCGATATCCAGCAGTGTCGTCAGCGCTTCCTGCGCCGGGAATTTGTGGGCCAGTGCAAAGCGAGGCGCACGTGAGACGAAACCGAGGCGATCCTGCTCGTCGCGACGATTGACCTTGTAGACCACACCGTCGATGTCGTACGGCAACGACGCTCTCGCCTCGCCCACGGCGCGATAGAACTTCAGTAGTCCGTCCGCACCCTTCACAACCTCGCGACGATCATTCACCGGAATGCCCAGCGTGACGTACCAGTCGAGCAACGCCGAATGGGTTTCCGGCATGGATACGCCAACCAGTTCGCCGACGCCATAAGCGAAGAACGACAGCGGGCGCTTGGCCGTGATCTTCGAATCAAGCTGACGCAAACTCCCGGCCGCTGCATTGCGCGGGTTGACGAACACCTTCTCGCCCGCCGCCTCCTGTGCCTGATTGAGTTTGTCGAAGTCGGCCCGGAACATCAGTACCTCGCCGCGCACTTCCAGCACGTCGGGCGGTTGTTCGGTATCGAGCTTCAATGGAATCGTCTTGACCGTGCGAATGTTCGCCGTGACGTCCTCCCCGGTCGTACCGTCGCCACGCGTCGCGGCCTGCACCAGCACGCCCTGCTCGTACCGCAAGGCAATGGCCAGCCCGTCGAACTTCAACTCGGCGGCGTATTCGACCGAAGAGCCGAACAAATCATCGGACGGTGCATTCGCCACGCCAGCGGCATTCGCAGGCGTCGCGTCGCGTAACCCGTCGGACACACGACGATCGAACGCCTCGACATCCTCGTCGGCAAAGCCGTTATTCAGCGACAGCATGGGCACGCGATGCACGACCGGCGCAAATCCGTCGACAGGTTTGCCACCCACGCGTTGGGTCGGCGAATCGGCGCGCTGCAATGCTGGGAAATCGTTCTCCAGCGCGACCAGTTCGCCAAACAAACGATCGTATTCGGCGTCGGGAATCAGCGGTGCGTCGTCCTCGTAATACGCGCGGTTGTGACGTGCCAACTCGATGCGCAACTCGGCAGCGCGTTGGGCAGCTGCCGTGGCATCGGCAGTCGTAGGGGCGTTCGCGCCCTGACCCGGAACGGAAGTTTGGGACATGCGTGCAAGACTCGGGGTACGAGAAGTCAGAACATTATGCCTTCGACGCACGCACCTGCGCGCCGTCGATAGGTGGAATCAATCGGAACAAAAACGCCGCTCACCCGACGGTGAACGGCGTGCATCGAACGCGACTCGAAAACGAATGGCTTAGGTATCGTCGGTTGTCGCGTCGGCCCTGAATTTACTGGCTGAACAGGCGGCGCGTCACAGGCGAACCCGCCGGAAGCCCACGTGCTTCAAGGCGCTCGTACAGCTTGAGCAACTGCTTGTCGACGTTTTGCAGTGCAGCATCCGAAAGCGGACGACGTTGATCGTCCACAACGCGGCCGCCAATGCGTTGCCCGATCGAGCGTGCGTAATCGCACATCAGACGGAACGGCAGGAGGTCTTCGTCGGCAACCGGTACGTCGAGCAGCATCGTGATCAGATCACCGCCCTTGTACGTGAGGTCGTCGCGCAGGAAGTTCGTGTCGCCGAATTGCAGCATGAACACCGGATTCTGCCGGGCGTCGAGCTTGACGAAGCGCATGCCGTCGCGCGAGAGCAGCAAACCGTCCTGCGTCGCGACCGCCTGCACGTAGTTCGCCGACCACGGCGCACCGTCCGACAGCACGTTGACCGACAACTGAGCATCGCACTGCGCGGCGAACGCATCGAGTTCACGGCCTCGGGCCACCGTCTCCATCATGTCGGGCAGTTCCGGCAAGGCGTCGACGGCGTCTGCCAGCGTTTGCACGAGATTCGAGAATTCAGAGAATTCCACCTCGTTCAGTGCACCCGCGCGGTTGGCCAGTTGTACCGCCATACGCAGTTGGTGATAGCGCCCACCCGTGCGAATCGGCTCCCAGGACGACGCCTCGTCCAGACGGCCTTCCACGTTGACCGGCTTGCTGCCCGCACGGCGCATGCGCACCGTCAGCGGCATCAGACGCTCCGCAGCCACCATATTTGCCAACGGCAACTCGACGATGCAATCGATACGCTCGTCGATGATGGGAGGCGGGCCGCTCGGCGTCGCCGGACGCACGGCCGCAGCCCCCTGCGTCGACGGCACCGCATCGGCAGCGGCGAGCGGCGCGATCGTGACGGCAGCGGGGACACCGTCCGACGCCCCGGCCGCCGCCGCGGCAGCACCGGCCGTCGCCGCGTCGACCGTATCGTCAGCCGCCAGTTCTGCATCGACGCGAGCCACGGCGCTGACCGCATCGGCCTCCTGCGCATCGCGCGCTACGGCGTCATCTTCCTGCCGGGCGTCCGATTCGGCATCAGCCACTTCTGCCGTCGCTACCGACTCCCCGGCACCACCCGCCTCGGCCGCAGCGCGAGCGGCGGCCTCCTGCGCAGCACGCTTGCGGGCCGCCGGCGGTGCATCCCAGGCATCTTCGTTGATGGCAAAAGCGTCTTGCACCGAAGTCGTCGCCGTTGCCGGCCCAAGCGTCGGTTCACGGCGCTCGCCCGATTGCGCGGGTACGCGCGGCGGCGAAAGCGTCGGTTCGATGAACGGGCGGTCGTCGTCGGCATCCGGCGCACCGGCGGTCGCATCGATGCCAGCACCGTCGACCGGCATCCGACGCGGTATGCGTGCCCGTGCCTTGCTGCCTTGCCAGGCGTTATAGGCCACGACCCCCAGCAGTACCACTACCCCTGCGGCAATCAAGCTCAGCTGCAGTTCATTCATGCGCGGCGTTCCTCTCTCTTCTCCATCGTGGGCGCGGGGTCAGGCGATCTCGGCCAGATTGATCGCAGACTCCATGTCCACAGCCACAATCCGCGACACCCCTTGCTCCTGCATGGTGACGCCGATGAGCTGATTGGCCATTTCCATCGCGATTTTGTTATGCGAAATAAATACGAATTGGGTACGGTCCGACATGCGCGCCACCATCTTGGCGTAGCGCTCGGTGTTGGCGTCGTCGAGCGGCGCGTCGACCTCGTCGAGCAAACAGAACGGCGCCGGATTGAGCTGGAACATCCCGAACACCAGCGCAATGGCCGTGAGCGCCTTCTCTCCACCAGACAACAAATGAATCGTGGAGTTCTTCTTGCCCGGGGGCTGTGCCATGACTTGCACGCCCGCGTCGAGAATTTCGTCGCCGGTCATGATGAGCTTCGCCTGTCCGCCGCCGAACAGCATCGGGAACAGCTCGCCGAAATGCTTGTTCACTTCGTCGAACGTGCCTTGCAGCAACACACGCGTTTCTTCGTCGATCTTGCGGATGGCGCCTTCGAGCGTTTCGATGGCATCGTTCAGGTCGGCCGACTGCGCATCGAGGAAGACCTTGCGCTCGCGCGCCGTCTCCAACTCTTCCAGCGCGGCCATGTTGACCGGGCCGAGTGCGTTGATCGCGTTGTTGATGCGAGTCACTTCACCTTGCAGATACGACGGCTTCATATCCGTCGTCAGCTTGGCCGACAGCGCCTCTTCATCGACTTCGGCGGTCGTCAACTGCTCGACGAACTGTTCGCGATTCAGACGCGCCGCCTGCTCCTTCAACTGCAACTCCGTGATGCGATCGCGCAGCGGCTGCAACCCGCGCTCGGCCGCCAGACGTTCTTCGTCGCTCTGGCGCAGCTTCTGCGTCAGGGCATCGAGTTCGATACGTGCGGCGCCGAGAATCTCTTCCTTCTCGGCACGCAGTTCAAGGGCGTCCTGCAAACCGTTTTCCGCAGTCTGCTCGGTGATCTGCGCGAGCTCGGCCTGCGCCTGTTCGATCGAGACGACCAGACGCTCGGCTTGTTCGAGCGCCGTCTGGATACTGCGACGGTGTTCGTCGATCTTGCTCGATATGCCCTTCTGACCGTAAGACGCTTCCTGCGCCAGACGCTCGAGCTCTCGGGCACGGTTACGCGCATCGGACAGTTGACTGTCGAGCGATTCGAACTCGAGTTGGCCGTCTTCGAACGTGGCCTGCAATTCCGCCAGACGCGAATCGCTTTGCTCGAAGTTCGCCTCCGATTCGGCGCGCATGGCCAACTGCTCTTCGATCTGCGCAGCAATTTCACGCAGCTCTTCGTCGATCTGGGTGCTGCGGGCGTTATAGCGCTCGTAAGCTTGCGTGAGCTTGAGCACGTCCATCTGCAGCGCGTGGACACGTTGCGTGGCACGCTCGGCGCGGGCACGAACTTCCGTCAGCGCCTGCGCCGCCTGGCTGTACGCAGCCTCAGCGCGCACCGCCGCCGACTTGGCTTCGTCGGAGAGCAAGGCTTGTGCGCGCAGTTGCTTGCCGAGATTCTCAATTTCCTGCTGACGGGCGAGCAAACCGGCTTGTTCGGAGTCCGCGGCATACAACTGCACGCCGACACGCGTCACCTGATGGCCCGCCTTGACGACAATCGACGCGCCCTCGGGCAGTTGCGCCCGCACGGTCATGGCTTGCGCCAGATCATCGGCGACGAACACATGGCCGAGCCATTCCTGCAAGACCGCGCGCAGGCCCGGATCGTCGATACGCAACAACGCCAACAACGGGCGCAGCGACGCCGGCGCTTCTTGGGGATGCGCAGCAGGCGGCGGCGAATAGAACGCCAGCTTGGCCGGCGGCGCATCGCTCGCGAAGGCCTTCACCCAGTCGAGGTTGCTGATTTCCAGCGCAGCCAGACGCTCGCGCAGCACCGATTCGAGCGCGTTTTCCCAGCCCGGCTCGATATGCAGCTTCTTCCACAGACGCGGCAGTTGTGCCAGCTCGTGCTTGTCGAGCCACGGCTGCACCTTGCCTTCCGTCTGCACACTTTCCTGGAGTTGCTTGAGCGCCGTCAGACGCGCCTCAAGCTGCGCAATCGTCGCCGCCTCGGACTGGACCCGTGCCTGCGCTTCGGCACGCTCGGCTTCGAGGCGCGGCAGACGCTCCTGTGCGTCGGCCAGTTCGGCCTGCGCATCTTCGAGCATCGCCTGATGTTCGGCCAGATCGCCGCGCTGCATCTCCAGCTCGGCCTCATCGGGCTTGTCGAGCCCGCGGGCTTCGCCCTGCAAACGCTCCTGACGCTGTTGCAACTGCTGCAATGCCTGATCGGCATTACGTTGATGCGCGGCTTCGAGTTTCAGACTCTGCTCAACCTGCGCGATCTCGCTACGTTGTTCGTTGAGGAGGTTCTGCGCGTCGCGCCAACCGGATTCCAGCGCAGGCAGCGCCTCATTCTGCTCGGCGGCCTGATCCTGTGCGGTCGCAGCACGCTCTTCCGCAATGATGAGTTCTTCTTCGGCGAGTGCCAGTTCCTCTTCGGACTGGGCCGAACGGGCCTGCCACTGCTCGCGCTGCGACGTCAGCGCCGCCAGTTGGGCCTGCACGCGATTACGCGACTCGACGACATAACGAATTTCGGCTTCGAGACGGCTGACTTCCGAGTTCGCCTCGTACATGGCGCCTTGTGCGGCCTGCACGGCATCGGTGGCCGTGTAGTGCGCCGCGCGCAGTGTCTCAAGGTCCGACTCCGAGCCGCGCAAGCGCGCCATCTGCGCTTCGAGATCGACCTGCGCCGATTCGATGGCGCGTTGCTGACGCTCCTGCTCGTTCTGCGCTTCGTTCTTCCGAAGCAGCCAAAGCAGTTGCTGCTTCTCCTCCCCATCGCGCTGCAAGTCCTTGAATCGATTGGCGACGACCGCCTGCGATTCGAGCTTTTCGAGGTTCGTGCCGAGTTCGCGAAGAATGTCCTCCACGCGCGTGAGGTTTTCTCGCGTGTCCTGCAACCGGTTCTCGGTCTCGCGACGACGTTCCTTATATTTGGAAACGCCCGCGGCTTCCTCAAGGAATACACGCAGTTCTTCCGGCTTGGCCTCGATGATCCGGGAAATCATCCCCTGCCCGATGATGGCGTAGGCACGCGGCCCGAGACCGGTCCCCAGGAAGATGTCCTGAATGTCACGGCGGCGGGCCGGCAGGTTATTGATGTAGTAGCTGGAGGTGCCATCGCGCGTGAGCACGCGCTTGACGGCGATTTCGGCGTACTGGCTCCACTGCCCGGCGGCGCGCCCGGCGCTGTTGTCGAACACCAGTTCGACGCTGGCGCGGCTCGCCTGCTTGCGGGCAGTCGACCCGTTGAAGATCACGTCCTGCATCGATTCGCCGCGCAGCTCCGAGGCGCGCGACTCGCCGAGCACCCAGCGCACGGCGTCGATGATGTTGGATTTGCCGCACCCGTTCGGGCCGACGATCCCGACCAGTTGGCCAGGCACCGCGAAGTTCGTCGGGTCGACGAAGGATTTGAAGCCAGCGAGTTTGATGGAAGTCAGACGCACGGCAGGTTCGCTTTATCGGTCATTGAATGATGGGAAAGACGCAGACGCGCTAGCTGGTCCTGTCGGGCCTGCGCACGCTGGCGTGGGCAGGCCGCATTACTGCAAATTTCTTGCTGCTTTCCGCCTTGCTTACGGCGATACAGCGACGGTACGCATCATACCATCGCATCCCCCGCCGTCGCGGATTTACAACGCCGCGAATCGGGCAAAATTCCGGAGAGCACGCCGGCTGCCACGATGCACAACCCGCCCGCGATTTCCCGCGCCCCCAGCCCCTCGCTGGCCAGCCACCACGACGAGATCGCCGCCACGACGATTTCGAAAAGCATGATGAGCGCGGCCTGATTGGCCGGCACCCTCGCCAGCCCGAACTGAACGATGACGTTGGTCAGCGCGATAGTGCACCCCAGCGCCAGCGCAACCGCTGCGGTCGCAGCGCTCGAGGTCAGCGCCGAGACGGCGGCCTGCCCGCTCTGCACGCCGCCGTCGAACGGCAGCACCAGCAGACCGCCGACCACGCAGCCAAGATATAGCGTCCAGCTGCGCATTTCGCCGCGCACATCCGGCAGCGACTGGCTGACGCGCCGCAGCAACACGTTGTTCATCGCGAACGCCGCACCAGCAATCGCCCCCGCCCACTCGCCAGGGTTGTTCGGCACAGGCCAGCCAAGTTCAGGCGACCAGAGCATCAGCCCGGCGCCACCCAGCGCGAGCGCGATCAGCCCCACGCCGCGCAGCCCCACGCGCTCACCCAGCAGCCAGTGAGCAAACAACGCCGTCCACACGGGGGTTAGATAGAACAGCAGCAACACCCGCATGACATGCCCGTGGGTCGTGCCCCAGACGAACGCGACATTGGTCGTGCCGCCGGCGAACGCCACGCCGACGAGCAGCCAGGACCATCGCAGCGTGCCGAGCGAGCGGCGATAGACCACCGTGAGCAGCAGGATGGCCACGGAGGCGGTGCATATCTGCGCGGGTACGGCCGCTACGCCCCATTGGGCAAGCATCCGATAGGGAAACCAGGCCAGCCCCCATACGGACGATCCGATGAGAATGGCCAGAGCGGGCGCGGCTCGTGCGCCCAAAGAGGTGCTGGCGGCGCCGGACCCAGCCGACGCCGGTCCACGCGCGCCGTTACCGGCTACGGTCATGCTGTTGACTCCTGAAAAACCTGAGATACTCCGCAGACTTGCCCTATTGGCGCCTCGGAATGTGCTGAATTACGCGGTGATCGCGCTTTGTGGGCGCCGTGACGGTATAATTTTCGCTTTACCGATCTTGCCATTCTTGAACGCGTCCGGGAACCCCTTTCGCGTGATGAAACGGATAAGCGCAGGTCGATATCCGGCTTGCCGTGCGCCGGATCTGCCGCCTGAAAGGTACGGTGTCGCATTGCGCACCGACGCGCCCCAGATCTCGCCCAGTCGCCCTGTGCGGCCCCGGGTGGCCCCGAATTTGCTCGTCGACGCCATGAATGGCGTTGCGACCCCTAGCCCTGAGTCTGTTTGAATCCAAGTGAACCCATTACTCGACAAGCTCCAGCCCTACCCCTTTGAACGCCTGAAGTCGCTCGTCGCGGACGTCACGCCCGCGAGCGCGTACAAGGCCATCAGCTTCGGCATCGGGGAGCCCAAGCACCCCACGCCGCAGTTCATCAAGGAAGCCCTGATCGAAGGGCTGGGCGGTCTCTCGAACTATCCCGCCACGGCAGGCGGCGAGCCGCTGCGCTCGGCCATCGCCCACTGGCTCGAACGCCGGTACGCGTTGCCCAATGTCAATCCGGCGACGGAAGTGCTGCCCGTCACCGGCTCCCGCGAAGCCCTGTTCTCGTTTGCCCAGGCCGTCGTCGACGGTGGCAAGCCGGGCGCCCGGGTACTGTGCCCGAACCCGTTCTATCAAATCTACGAAGGCGCGACGCTGCTCGCCGGCGCTACGCCTTATTACGCGGACAGCGACCCCGCACGCAACTTCGCACCGGACTACGACGCGGTGCCCGCCGACGTCTGGCGCGACGTCCAGCTCGTCTACCTGTGCTCGCCGGGCAATCCGACTGGCGCCGTACTGGGGCTGGCAGACTGGAAGCGCCTGTTCGAACTGTCCGACCAGTATGGCTTCGTGATCGCTTCGGACGAGTGCTATTCCGAGATCTACTTTGACGAAGAGCGTCCGCCGCTGGGTGGTCTCGCTGCGGCGCACCAACTGGGCCGTGGTTTCGAGCGTCTGGTCGTGTTCTCCAGCCTGTCCAAGCGCTCGAACGTGCCGGGCATGCGCTCGGGGTTCGTTGCTGGCGACGCCGCCATCCTCAAGAAATTCCTGCTCTACCGTACCTACCATGGCTGCGCGATGAGCCCGGCCGTGCAGGCCGCGAGCATTGCCGCGTGGAACGACGAAGCCCACGTGCGTCTGAACCGCAGCAAGTATCTGAAGAAATTCCAGACGGTCACGCCGATGCTCGCCGAGGTGCTCGACGTACGCCTGCCGGACGCCGGGTTCTACCTGTGGGCGAAGGTCGATGCGAAGACCGGCCTGTCCGATACGGAATTCACGCGCCAGTTGCTGGCGCAATACAATGTAGCCGTACTGCCCGGATCCTATCTGGGACGCGCGGCGCACGGCGCCAACCCGGCCGAAAACTATGTGCGCATCGCCCTCGTGGCCGATGTGGACGAATGCACCGAAGGCGCACAGCGCATCGTGCAATTCTGCCAATCCCTTTAATCCTCACTGCAAACGATTCTCGCCATGTCGCAACAACTGCAAACCATCATCGACCAAGCCTGGGAAAACCGCGCCGAGATCTCGGCCAAGTCCGCCCCCGCCGAAGTCCGCGAAGCTGTCTCGCACGTCATCGCCGAACTGGACGCCGGCGCACTGCGCGTCGCCCAGAAGCAAGACGGCCAGTGGATCGTGAACCAGTGGATCAAGAAGGCCGTGCTGCTGTCGTTCCGCCTCGAAGATAACGCCGTGATGCCCGCCGGCGGCTTCAGCCAGTTCTACGACAAGGTGCCGAGCAAGTTTGCCGACTACACCGCCGAAGACTTCGCACGCGGCGGCTTCCGCGTGGTGCCCCCGGCCGTGGCCCGTCGCGGCTCGTTCATCGGCAAGAACGTCGTGCTGATGCCGTCGTACACCAATATCGGCGCTTACGTCGATGAAGGCACCATGGTCGACACGTGGGCTACCGTCGGTTCGTGCGCCCAGATCGGCAAGAACGTTCACCTGTCGGGTGGCGTGGGCATCGGCGGCGTGCTCGAACCGCTGCAAGCCAACCCGGTCATCATCGAAGACAACTGCTTCATCGGCGCCCGCTCGGAAGTCGTGGAAGGCGTGATCGTCGAAGAAAACTCGGTGATCTCGATGGGCGTGTACCTCGGCCAGTCGACCAAGATCTACGACCGTGAAACGGGCGAAGTGCATTACGGCCGCGTGCCGGCCGGTTCGGTCGTCGTGCCGGGCAACCTGCCGTCGAAGGATGGCAAGTACAGCCTGTATTGCGCCGTGATCGTGAAGAAGGTCGACGCGCAAACGCGCGCCAAGACGGCCATCAACGATCTGCTGCGCGGCGAATAAGCCAGCGCGGTATTGCGAGGCGGGTGTCGTAGCGCCGACCACGGCGCGATGCGACGTGTCTGCCTCGCGCCTTGTTTCTGCAATTGCGACATCAGGAGTTCAGGCAATGACAGCGGTGCTGTACGGCATTCCCAACTGCGATACCGTGAAGAAGGCGCGCACGTGGCTCGACGAGCATGACGTGGCGTACGACTTTCACGACTTCAAGAAGGCGGGCGTGAACGACGCACTGCTGGGTACCTGGCTCGCTCAGGTGCCGCTCGCCACGTTGCTCAACCGCAAGGGCACCACGTGGCGCAAGCTCACGCCGGAGCAACAGGCTGCGGCGGCCGATGAATCGGTCGCCCGTACCCTGATGATCGAAAACCCGTCGCTCATCAAGCGCCCTGTGCTGGTGGCCGACGGCAAGGTTTCCGTGGGCTTCACGCCCGACAGCTACGCTTCACGATTCTGATTTCATGACTTCCTCCCAAGGCGCCACGCTGGCGCTTACCGAGCAACTGATCGCCCGTCACTCGGTGACGCCCGAAGATCGCGACTGTCAGGCCATTCTGGCGCGCCGCCTCACGGCGATCGGCTTCGCTTGCGAGACCATCGCCTCGAACGGCGTGACCAACCTGTGGGCCGTCAAGCGCGGCACGCGCGGCACCGACGGCAAGCTGCTCGTCTTCGCAGGCCACACCGACGTCGTACCGACGGGCCCGGTCGAGCAATGGCATTCCGACCCGTTCGCACCGACGCATCGCGACGGCATGCTTTACGGACGTGGTGCTGCCGACATGAAAACGTCGCTCGCCGCCTTCGTCGTCGCCTCGGAGGAATTCGTCGCCCAGCATCCGGACCACGCCGGCGCCATCGGCTTTTTGCTGACGAGCGACGAGGAAGGCCCCGCCACCGACGGCACCGTGAAGGTCGTCGAAGCGTTGCAGGCCCGCGGTGAGCGTCTGGACTATTGCGTCGTCGGCGAACCGACGTCCAGTCAACGCCTGGGCGACATGGTCAAGAATGGCCGTCGTGGCTCGATGTCCGGCAAGCTCATTGTCAAGGGCGTGCAAGGTCATATTGCCTACCCGCATCTCGCCAAGAACCCGACGCACGTGTTCGCCCCGGCGCTCGCCGAGCTGACGCAGACCGTGTGGGACAACGGCAACGAATACTTCCCGCCGACGACCTGGCAGATTTCGAACATCCACGCAGGCACCGGCGCGACCAACGTCATTCCGGGCGAATTGATGGTGATGTTCAACTTCCGCTTCTCGACGGCCAGCACGTCTGACGGGCTCCAGCAACGCGTGCATGAACTGCTCGACCGTCACGGTCTGACCTACACCATCGACTGGTCGATCAGCGGTCAACCATTCCTCACGCCGCGCGGCGATCTGTCGGACGCGCTGTCGAGCGCCATTCGCGAGGAAACGGGGCTTGAGACCGAACTGTCGACGACCGGCGGCACGTCGGATGGCCGCTTCATTGCGCGCATCTGCCCGCAGGTGATCGAATTCGGCCCGTGCAACGCCAGCATCCACAAGATCGACGAACACATTGCCGTGGCTGACATCGAGCCGCTCAAGAACGTCTATCGTGGCGTGCTGAAACGCCTGGTCGCGTAAGGTGTTCGAGGCGAATCCATCATCATGACGACCCAGACCCCTCACCCTTTCCAGACGCTGCGCGACCTGCTGCGCTACGCAGTGTCGCGCTTTACCGAAGCCGAGCTTGCGTTCGGTCACGGCTCGGCGTCTGCCTACGACGAAGCCGCCTACCTGCTGCTGCACACGCTCCATCTGCCCATCGATACGCTCGATCCGTTTCTCGACGCACGTTTGTTGCCCGAGGAAATCACGCGCGCGCTGTCGGTGATCAATCGCCGCGCCGGCGAGCGTGTACCGGCGTCGTACATTACGAACGAAGCATGGATGCACGGCCATCGGTTCTACGTCGATGAGCGCGTCATCGTGCCGCGCTCGTTCGTCGGCGAACTGCTCGAAGATGCGTTGCAGCCGTGGGTCAACCATGCCGAAAACGTTGCAGATGTCCTCGAACTCTGCACCGGCTCGGGCTGCCTTGCCATTCTCGCGGCGGAGACATTCCCGGCGGCTCAGATCGATGCCGTCGACATTTCGCCGGATGCGCTGGACGTCGCCAGGATCAACGTGGCGGACTACGGCCTCGAAGATCGCGTCGCGCTTCACCTGGGCGATTTGTACGCCCCGCTGCACGAAGGCAAGCGCTACGAAGTCATCATCACCAATCCGCCGTACGTGAACGAAGGTTCGATGCAGATGCTGCCGGCTGAGTATCTTCACGAACCGCGCCTGGCGCTGGCGGGTGGCGACGACGGCATGGATGTCGTGCGTCGCATCATTGCAGGCGCTCGCGAACATCTGACGGACGATGGCGTGCTCGTCGTGGAAATCGGCAACGAGCGCGAGTTCGTCGAAGCGGCATTCCCTGACCTGCCGATCACGTGGCTGGCAACCAGCGCCGGCGACGACATGGTCTTTCTGGTACAAGCCGCGGATCTTCCCTGAATCCACGGCAACACCGGCGGACATCGATGTCCCGGCATGTCCGCCGATTCCCCCTCGCCTAAGTTCACGCACCCCGGTTACACTCGGGTTCCCGGGTCCACGCGACTCACGGCATGGAGGAAGGTAGTCCGTCATGGTGCTCAACTGGCTCGACGTCGGCTTTGCCGTCGCCTGTCTGCATGCCCTTGGGATCGCCGCTGCGATCCATGCGGTCCTGACGGTTCGTACCTCACAAGGCGCCGTGGCATGGGCCGTATCGCTCGTGACGATGCCTTATCTCACGCTCATCCCTTATCTGTTCCTCGGCCGCTCGAAATTCGTCGGTTATGTGGAGGCGCGTCGCGCACGCAATGAAGCGTTGCAATCGCGCATGGGGGAAACGCAATGGAGCGGCGAGCCGCCCGTCGCGATGGAAGCCCATCCGGAGTTCGCTTCGCTGACCGCGATGACCGGCATGTCCTTCGTCGCGGGCAACCGTGTTCGGCTGCTGGTCAACGGCCGCGCCACGTTCGACGCGATCTTCGCCGCCATCGACCGGGCACGCGACTACATCATCGTGCAGTTCTTCATCGTCAAGGACGATGCCCTCGGTCGCGCACTTTCCGCACACTTGCTGGCCCGTGCCGCGACCGGCGTGAAGGTCTATTTCCTTTACGACAGCATCGGCAGTCATGATCTGCCGCGCAGCTACTGCGAAAAGCTGCGTCAGGGCGGCGTGCAGGTGCATGAATTCGCTGCCAGGAAGCGCGGCATCTTCGTCAACCGCTTCCAGCTGAACTTCCGCAATCACCGCAAGATCGTGGTGATCGACGGCAATGAGGCATTCATCGGCGGGCACAACGTCGGTGTCGAGTACCTCGGGGAAAAGCCACCGCTCGCGCCGTGGCGCGACACGCATATTTCGGTGCGCGGGCCCGCAGTCGTCGGTATCCAGCGAGCCTTTGCCGAAGACTGGCATTGGTGCACGGGTACGGTACCGGAACTGAACCGGCAACCTGTCGCGTCCGGCGAGGACATGCACTGCCAGGTCGTACCGAGCGGCCCGGCCGACCGTCTGGAGACATCGTCGCTGTTCTTCGTCACCGCGATCAACGCCGCGCAACAGCGCGTGTGGCTCACCACCCCCTACTTCGTGCCGGACGAAGCGGTATTCTCGGCGCTGCGTCTGGCGGTGCTGCGCGGTGTCGACGTCCGCATACTGATCCCCGACAGGCCCGATCACTACGTGGTGTTCGAAGCGACGACCTCGTACGCTTACGAAGCCGCCCGCAGCGGCATCAATGTCTATCGCTACCACCACGGCTTCATTCATCAGAAGGTCGTGCTGATCGACGACAGCGCAGCCGCAGTGGGTAGCGCGAACCTCGATAACCGGTCGTTCCGCCTGAACTTCGAGCTCATGCTGCTGACCGTCGACCGGGCGTTTGCGGACGACGTCGCCTATATGCTGACCAACGACTTCGAACACGCCACGCTCCTGAACAAGGACGACTTTCGGAAGATTCCGAAATGGCGTCAGATCGTGATGCGCGTGTCACGACTGTTCGCCCCGATTTTGTAGCGCGCGCTGCGTCCCGCGCGCGTGACCTGCGCGAGGCAAACGGCTTTCGGTTTGCCTCGTCAAATGTTTCACCACACTGACAAACGGCTTTCACAAGGGCTCCGTCGCCATTAGCAAGCTGCGCCTGCGGCACACGCCGCGATGCCACTCGACGATTTCCGCAGACAATTCACCCACAGTCGGTAAAATACGCGTTTTTCCGCTCAACACGGCGGCCCGCCGGCACTCTCGTGCTCGCCCGCGCTGCCGTTCCCGCTGTGATCCGATTCGAACACCTCAGCCTCGCGCGCGGCACGAAGCCGCTCTTCGAGGACACCTCCGTGACGCTCAACCCGGGCGAGCGCGTCGGCCTCGTCGGCGCCAACGGCGCGGGCAAATCCACATTGTTCGCCCTGCTGCGCGGACAACTGCACGCTGATGGCGGCGACGTTTTCGTCCCCAGCGGCTGGCGCGTCGCGCATGTGATGCAGGAAACGCCCGCGGTCGAACGCACGGCGCTCGACTACGTCCTCGACGGGGATACGCGCCTGCGCGAGATCGAAGCGGCCATTGCCGCCGCCGAAGCCGCACATGACGGCCACACCCAGGCCGAAGCGCACGCCGCCTTCGCCGACGCCGACGGCTACACCGCCCCGGCGCGTGGCGAAGCCCTGCTGCTCGGCCTCGGCTTCACGCTCGCGCAAACCCAGTTACCCGTCGCCAGCTTCTCCGGCGGATGGCGCATGCGTCTGAATCTGGCGCAAGCGCTGATGTGCCCGTCAGATCTGCTGCTGCTCGACGAACCGACCAACCACCTGGACCTCGATGCCATCGTCTGGCTCGAAGACTGGCTCAAGCGCTATCCGGGCACGCTGATCGTGATTTCCCACGACCGCGAATTTCTGGATGAAGTCTGTAACGTCACCCTGCACATCGAGAACCAGCAGATCAAGCGTTACGGCGGCAACTACAGCCAGTTTGAAATCCTGCGCGGCCAGCAACTGACGCTGCAACAAAGCGCATTCGAGAAGCAGAAGAAGACGATTGCCCATCTGGAATCGTTCATCACGCGCTTCAAAGCCAAGGCGTCGAAGGCCCGACAGGCACAAAGCCGGATGAAGGCGCTGGAGAAGATGGAGCGCATTGCGCCCGCGCATGTGGCGTCGCCGTTCACATTCGAGTTCCGTCCGGCCGACAGCGCCCCGAATCCCATGCTCGTGCTCGAAGCCGTGCGATGCGGTTATGCGCTCGACGACGGCAGCGACAAGATCATCCTGCCGCACGTCACGATGTCGGTGCAGAACGAGCAACGCATTGGCCTGCTCGGCGCCAACGGTCAGGGGAAGTCGACCCTCATCAAGACCTTGGCCGGCACGCTTGCCCCACTCGCCGGTACGGTCAAGACCGGCAAGGGCCTTCAGATCGGCTACTTCGCGCAGCATCAGGTCGAGACGCTGCGTCATGACGATTCGCCGTTGCAGCACTTGCAGCGTCTCGCGCCAGACACGCGTGAGCAGGAGTTGCGCGACTTCCTCGGTGGCTTCAACTTCCGGGGCGACATGGCGACGGCATCGATTGCCCCGTTCTCCGGCGGCGAAAAGGCACGCCTCGCATTGGCGCTGATCATCTGGCAAAAGCCGAATCTGCTTCTGCTCGACGAACCGACCAACCACCTGGACCTCGAAACGCGTCATGCACTGACGATGGCCCTCGCCCAGTTCGACGGCACGTTGATTCTCGTCTCACACGATCGGCACCTGTTGCGTGCCACGACCGATCAGTTCCTGCTGGTCGCGGGCGGCGAAGTGAAAGCGTTCGATGGCGATCTCGACGACTATCGCGACTGGCTGCTGCAACACGCAGCAGATCAACGCGCGGCAGCGCGGGAAGCCAGCAGCGGTGGCAGCGATAACGCGGGTGACGACGGCGTCAATCGCAAGGATCAGAAACGCGCGGAGGCACAGGAGCGTCAGCGTCTGTCGCAATTGCGCAAGCCGTTGCAGCGCAAGATCGAGAAGCTGGAGCAGACGATGAGCAAGCTCTCGGATGAGAAAGCGAAGCTGGACGCGATTCTTGCCGACAGCGGCACGTATGAGGCGGAGAAGAAGACGCTTCTGACCGACAGCCTCAAACAACAAGCCGAGGTCACGGCCAAGCTCGCGGATGTGGAAGCCGAGTGGCTCGAAGCGCAGGAAGCCATCGAGCAGATCGTCTGACGAGTTCACCCAGACAGCAAGGGAGCACGGGCAGACACGTCCGATGCCGGGAATTCTCCGACACGCGACGCCGCCGCATCAATCCCGGTGTAAAAAAAGCCGCTTCGATGTCGCATCGAAGCGGCTTTTTCATTCATGTCTGTGGCTTCACAAACCGGCCACGACCGATATCGCCTGTTCCAGACGGTCGACGGCGTGCACTTCCAGCCCATCGATCGGTTGTTTCGGCGCATTCGCTTTCGGAATGATCGCAATCGAAAAGCCAAGCTTGGCGGCTTCCTTGAGACGATCCTGGCCGCGCGGGCTCGGCCGGATCTCCCCGGCGAGGCCAACTTCGCCGAACGCGACGATGCCACGCGGCAGCGGCTTGTTACGCAGCGACGAGTGAATCGCAAGCAACACGGCCAGGTCCGCCGCCGGCTCCGTGATCTTCACGCCGCCGACGGCGTTCAGAAACACGTCCTGATCGAAGCACGCAATGCCCGCGTGCCGATGCATCACCGCCAGCAACATCGCCAGTCGGTTCTGTTCCAGCCCGACGGCGAGACGCCGCGGATTCGGCACCTGCGCCGTATCGACCAACGCCTGCACTTCGACGAGCAGCGGACGCGTCCCCTCCTGCGTCACGAGCACACACGACCCGGGCACGCTCTGCTCGTGCTGCGAGAGGAACAGCGCCGACGGATTGGCCACGCCGCGCAGCCCCTTCTCCGTCATCGCGAACACGCCCAGCTCATTCACCGCACCGAAGCGGTTCTTGAACGCCCGGACCAGACGGTACGACGAATGCGTATCCCCTTCGAAATACAGCACCGTATCGACGATGTGTTCCAGCACGCGAGGCCCGGCGAGGCTGCCTTCTTTCGTCACGTGACCGACCATGATGACCGTCACGCCGCTCTGCTTGGCCGTGCGGGTCAGTTGCGCCGCGCACTCGCGAACCTGCGCTACCGATCCGGGGGCAGACGTCAGCGCTTCCGAGTAGATCGTCTGAATCGAGTCGATGACGACCACGTCGGGCTTCTCGGATTCGATCGCGCCGAGAATCTTCTCCAGCTGGATTTCCGCCAGCAGATCCAGCTCACCCCCGCCCTCACCTGCGGCACCGAGGCCGAGGCGCTGCGCTCGCAGCGCAATCTGCGCCCCCGACTCTTCGCCGCTCACGTACAACGCGCGTCGTTCACGCGCGAGATGCGCGAGCGATTGCAGCAGCAACGTCGACTTGCCGATCCCGGGGTCCCCCCCGATCAGCACGACACCGCCCGCCACCAGACCGCCGCCCAGCACGCGGTCGAATTCACTCACACCGCTGGAAAAGCGCGGAACGTCAGAGGCTTCGATTTCCGCCAGCTTGCGCACCGGCGTACTCTTGGCGAGCGACTGGTAACGATGCCCGGTGGACGCTTCCGCCACCGATTCGACGAGCGTGTTCCAGCCGTTGCAGTTGGGGCATTGCCCCGCCCACTTGGGGGTTTGACCACCGCATTCGGTACAGATGTAGACGGTCTTGGCTTTAGCCATGCAGCAATTCCTGTGGTGACGCTCAGAAAGCGTGAAGCGGCACGCGACGCGCCACCGCACACATCAATTCGTAGCCGAGCGTGCCGGCCGAAGCCGCCACCTCGTCGATGCAAAGACCGCGCCCCCACAACGTGACCGGCGTACCCACACGCGCCTGCGGCACCGGCGTCAGATCGACGGACAGCATATCCATCGACACGCGGCCGATCGTGCGCGTGCGCACTCCGTCGACCAGAATCGGCGTGCCGGTCGGCGCCACACGCGGATAGCCGTCGGCATAGCCGCACGCCACGGTGCCCACACGCATCGGCGCCTCCGCCTTGAACACGCTGCCGTAGCCCACCGTGCCACCGGCCGGGACGTCCTGAATGCCGATCAATTCCGCTTCGAGCGTCATCGTGGGTTGCAGATCGAGTTGCGCCGCCGTCACTTCGAGCCCCTTCGGCGACGAACCGTACAGCATGATGCCGGGACGCACCCACGCACCATGCGCACTCGGATGGAACAACGTCGCGGCGGAGTTGGAGAGACTGCGCTCGCCGGGCACGTCGCACGCACCGCGCTCGAATGTCTCCATCTGATAGGCAATGCCGCGATCGCCATCTGCGTCCGAAAAGTGCGTCATCAGTACGATCTGGCTGACGCCGGCAATCGCGCGGGCACGTTCCCACGCAGCGCGAAAACGCTCGGGCGCGAAACCGAGACGGTTCATGCCGGAGTTCATCTTGAGCTGGATGTTGAGCGGCTTGCTCAGCCGCGCGGTTTCGAGCATGCGCAGTTGCTCGTCGCTATGCACGGTCGTCGTCAAACCGTATTTATCGATGACGGCCAGGTCTTCCGGCTTGAAGAAACCTTCGAGCAGCAGGATGGGACCGGCCCACCCGAGTTCGCGCAAACGCACGGCCTCGTCGAGGTCGAGCAGGCCGAAACCGTCGGCGTCGCGCAATCCGGGATAAGCGTTTTCGATGCCGTGTCCGTAGGCGTTGGCCTTCACTACGGCCCATACCTTGGCGTTGGGCGCGTGACGGCGGGCGACATCGAGATTGTGGGCAAGTGCTGCGGTATGAATCGAAACTTTGATTGGACGGGGCATGGCGAGGATCGAATCTCAGGAGAAGCTCGCCGGCACAGGCCGGCGGCATAACGCATCGGCATATTTTCGTGTTATAAAGCCGTGCGCACAACTTGTTTTGCCGAAATCTTTATCCCGATAACAATATCGGTCTCAGACCGAGGGCGACCGGGCGCCCGACACGGGGGCTTCAAGGCCGAACATACGGTCCATTGACGTCATTTGCACGCTTGATCAGCGCAGATACCCCTGTGTTTAAGCCCGGTTTCTTCCCGTATGGATATCCCTCGGGGATGCCGCGGATTCCGACAACCGAGACACGCAAGTTTTACGCCGCACGGGATCGACTCAAGTACCGATGAAGAAAGGCTTTTACACCATCATGGCCGCGCAGTTTTTTTCGTCGCTGGCCGACAATGCATTGCTGATTGCTGCAATTGCCCTCCTGAAGGATCTGCATTCTCCGCAGTGGATGACGCCGCTGCTCAAACTCTTCTTCGTTCTCTCGTACGTCATTCTCGCCGCCTACGTCGGTGCGTTCGCCGACTCGATGCCCAAGGGCAAGGTGATGTTCATCAGCAACTCGATCAAGGTCGCGGGCTGTCTGATGATGCTGTTCGGCTCACACCCGCTGATTGCGTATGGTGTTGTCGGGTTCGGCGCGGCCGCGTACTCCCCCGCGAAGTACGGCATTCTCACGGAACTCCTGCCGGCCGAGAGACTGGTTGCCGCAAACGGGTGGATCGAAGGGCTCACGGTCAGTTCGATCATTCTCGGCACCGTGCTCGGCGGCGCGCTCATCAGTCCGCACATATCGGCCTGGGTACTGCACCACACGCCCGAGGTGATCAATTCGCCCGCGATGGCCTCGATGGTCGTCATTATGGGGATCTACGTCATCGCCGCCCTGTTCAACCTGCGTATTCCTGATACTGGCGCACGTTATGCGCGTCAGGAACGCAATCCGATCAAGCTCGTTTCCGATTTCGCCGATTGTTTCGTCACCCTTTGGCGCGACAAGCTGGGCCAGATCTCGCTTGCGGTCACCACGCTGTTCTGGGGCGCAGGTGCAACGCTGCAATTCATCGTGCTGCGCTGGGCGGAAAAAGCGCTCGGCATGACGCTCTCGGAAGGCGCGATTCTGCAAGCCGTGTCGGCCGTGGGTGTGGCCATTGGCGCCATCGTGGCCGCCTCGCGCATTCCGCTCAAGCGATCGCTGTCCGTGCTGCCGGTCGGCATCGCGATGGGGATCGCCGTGATGGCCATGGCGTTCTTCTCGAAGGACCTGCTGCCGTGGGGCACCGAATGGAAGGTGCCGCTGTACCTGATCGTCTCGTACATCTTCCTCATCATCGTCGGCGCACTCGCGGGCTTCTTCGTCGTACCGATGAACGCCCTGCTCCAGCACCGGGGTCACGTGCTGCTCTCTGCCGGGCATTCGATTGCCGTCCAGAACTTCAACGAGAATCTGTCGGTGCTGATCATGCTGTGCCTGTACGCCCTGCTGATCTGGTTCAACGTGCCGGTCGGGGTCGTCATCGTTCTGTTCGGTGTGTTCGTGTCGGGCACGATGTACCTCGTCATGAAGCGTCACCAGGCCAATCAGCGCGAGTTCGATTCCGTCGCGCTCATCGGCGAAGTCAAGCATTGATATGAATTCGCAATCGCCTTCCTCGCGTCACGCGACGCGCCAATCGTCCGTCCCCATCGCCCTCACCATCGCCGGCTCCGATTCCGGCGGTGGCGCAGGCATTCAGGCCGACCTCAAGACGTTTTCCGCGCTCGGCGCTTACGGCGCCAGCGTGATCACGGCGCTCACCGCACAGAACACACAAGGGGTGACGGGCATTCACACGCCGCCGGCGAGCTTCGTCACGGCGCAGATGGATGCAGTCTTCCAGGATCTCGACGTAGACGCCGTGAAGCTCGGCATGCTGGCCAACGCTGATGTGGTGCGCGCGGTCGCCGCCGGTTTGCGTCAGTACAAGCCGCGTTTCGTGGTGCTCGACACCGTCATGATTTCGAAGAGCGGTCATGCGTTGTTGCAGCCGGATGCCGTAGCTGCCCTGCGCGACGAACTCCTGCCGCTGGCCGACCTGATTACGCCGAACCTGCCCGAGGCGGCAGCGTTGCTGGGTGTGGACGCGGCGACGGATGAACGCGAGATGGAGCGTCAGGCACAAGCCCTGCGTGCGCTCGGCGCGCGCAACGTGCTGGTCAAAGGCGGGCATCTGGCCGGCGATCTGAGTCCGGACTGGCTCGTGAGCGAGGCTGGCGTCGAGCGCTTCACCGCGCCGCGCATCGCCGCCCACAACACCCACGGCACAGGCTGCACGCTGTCAGCGGCGCTTGCGGCACTGCGTCCGCGCCGCGACGGCTGGTCGGACACCGTGCGCGACGCCAAGGCCTACCTCAACGGCGCCCTCGCAGCGAGCGACGACCTCAGCATCGGCAAAGGCATCGGGCCGGTGCACCACTTCCACGCGGTCTGGCCGAAGGGCTGAGCCTCGTTTATCGGCGGGCCGTCGTCGCCCGCGTCGTCGCCTACGTCATCGCTTAACGGTCATCGCATTCCGGGTGACGAATAACGGCCACCCGCATCGCTTCCGATTGACGTCATCCACGCCCGTCGGCATCGACGCCACTCAGATCGAAAAGGTCAGATCGACGGCGCACCATCATCGGCGGACTGTGCAATGACCTTGCGGGCGGCCGCTTCGGCACGTTCGCTCAACTCCTCGATACGATGACGGGCGCGCGGCGCCCAGAAATCCGGCACGATGAATCCACGCGCGTGCTCGAACCAGTCTGATGTGCCGCTGGAAGACGCATCGCGGTGGTCCCCCGCCTCACTCCCGCCCTCAGCCCGCCTGCGCAACGAGACGATCAGCAACGGCTCGGCCACGCCACGTTCGTGCCAGTGCGCTTCGATCCGCGCACGCATGGCGTCCAGCGATAGCGCCGCCGATGCGTCCACGCGCGCCGGGGCGAGCCAACGGGCACGCGGGAGCATCGCCCACCGCTGCGCCTGCTGCGCCGATTGCGTCGATTCCGCATGCGACCACCACTCGTCGAGCGTCGCCCACCACCCTCTGCCGTGCCCGTCTGACGCCACCCGCGGCAACCGTCCGTCTTGGCCCAGCGGATGAAAGAGCCAGCCCTTGAGATACACCTGCGGCAACCACGGTCCGGGTGCGGGCAGCGCGCTGCGTACGGCGTCGAACGTGGTCAACCGCAGTTGGTGCCCCAACAGTCGCGCCACCTTGTCGGCAAAGCTATCCGCGAGATTCGGCCCCAGCCAACGAAACTGGACAGCGCGCTCATCGAGCGGCGGCGACGATGTCTCGGGTGGCACATACAGGTACAACTTCACCGCAAGTTCCCAATGCAGCAACCGGCGATCGGCCTGTCGGGAGAGCAGGAAATCGCACTCGCCCAGCGTCATGTTGCCGCGCCGGGCATCGCGCACTTGCAGGCCTGCCGCCAGCAAGTCGAAATCCGGACTGTGAAGGAGCGCGAAGTGCAGCAGTTGCTCCGCGTAACGCCCGAGGCGATGACTTTCGCCTCGCGCGAGCATTTCGCGCAGCGGTTCGGGATCAGCGTCGCAGGCCAGCAACCAGTCTCGCAGGGCACGAGACGGCGAGGTCGTGGAGGTCGTTGTGGTTGCGGAAGTTCTGGAGATTGCGGAGGTTGCGGCGACAGCGGAGGCCGCGGATGCATCAACGAGAGACGCATGCACGTCGGCCCCATCGGATTGCGCGACAGTCGCCGCGTGATGCGCATCCCCATCTGCGGGTGCACGCACCGATGCAGCGTCAGCCTCCTGAAAATGCGCCAGCGCCGCCGGGAACCGCGCGGCGCTGAGCAGATCGGCAGACAACAATAACCACGCGAGGTCGCGCACAGGCGCCTCGCGCAGCGTTTCGATCAGTTCGCCGTAGGTTTGTCGTCCGGAGTCGTTTCGCACACCGCCTCGTAGGTAGCCCGCGCCAGGCACCAATCCGTCCAGGCTTTGGCCTTGTCGGGCAGACTGCGCAACAGATAGGCCGGATGGTACGTCACGATCACCGGCACCCCTTCGTATTCGTGGACTCGTCCACGCAGGCTGGCGATACTCGCCTGCGTGCGCAAGATGCTCTGCGCAGCGAAGCGCCCCATCACCACGATCACGCGCGGCTTGAGCAACGCGACCTGACGCTTCAGATACGGCTCGCAACTCGCGACCTCATCCGGCTCGGGATCACGATTGTTGGGCGGACGGCATTTCAGCACGTTCGCGATATAGACGTTCTCGCCACGCTGCAACGCTGACGCACGCAGCATGTTGTCGAGCAACTTGCCCGCCTGACCGACGAACGGCTCGCCCTGCAAGTCCTCCTGCTGCCCCGGCGCTTCGCCTACGAGCAGCCAGTCGGCCTCGCGATCGCCCACGCCGAACACCGTCTGCGTACGCTTTTCGCACAGCCCGCAGAGGCGGCAATTCGATACCCGCTCCGTCAGCGCATCCCAATCCAGCGTTTCGACGCCCGGCAACTTCGGTCGCGACGGCGTGTCTTCACCGCCATCGCGCACGATCGACCACAGCGCAGCATCGGCAGCGGCATCGCCATCACCGAAACCATCGCTGTCGAGCCACATCGGTACGTCGTCGGGCGGGATGTCAGCGGCGCGGCGGTTCGATTCGCGCGCGACGGGGGCAGGCGCAACTTCGCGTCGTACGGGTGCGGCGGGGGCGTCGCCGAGCGCGGGAGCGCGCATCGCGGGCCGCGCCATCCCGGCCGACGGCACCGCAGACGGCATATCCCATGGGGGCGGCTCCTCGCCCGGCACCACTGTCGGCGAAATCTCGGCGACTTGCATGGGAGACGCCTCAAGCGTCGCGACATCCCCTTCGTCCGCAGTGACGGCGGATGCCGCTGCGTTCGCCACGGCGTCGTTCGACATCCACACCGGCCACAGCCCGAACTCTTCCAGAATCGCTTTAGGCCACGGCACGATCGGTCTCCCACGACAGGCGCATCACGATAGCGTCTTCACGACGCCCGCTCGCCGGATAATATCCCTTGCGTCGGCCGATCTGCTCGAAACCGAAACGCTCATAAATGCGCAATGCACGCATGTTCGACGGACGCACTTCCAGCAGCACGCCGCCCATCCCCAACTCGCGCGAAACCCGCACGACTTCTTGCAGCAACTGCACGCCCAGGCCGTTACCCTGCATCTCGGGCGTCACGCACACGTTGAGCAAATGCGATTCGTCGACGACCGGCATCAGCAGGAAGTAACCCAGCAGCGTGCCGTCGACAGCTCGCAGACACACGCCGCGGTGCCCGGCTTCGAGCGAATCCGCGAAGTTCTGACGCGTCCAGGGAAACGGATAAGCGCGCACTTCAATCGCAATGACCTCGTCGAGATCGGCCAGCGTCATCGGCGAATAATGGTTGGGCCCGGCCTGACGCATCAGGAAGCCCCCTTGCCGTCGACCTGACTTGCCGCCTGCTTGATCGCTTCACGCTCAGCGGTCGTCTGTGCCACCTTGTTGCGGATGTAGACGGGCATGGCCCGATCGGCGGGAATCGCCTCACCACGCGCGAACGCCCGCGCCGCCAGTTCGGCGACGTAACGGGCACGCGGCATGGCGTCGGCGAGCACGGCCTGCGCCTGAACGCTGGCTTGCAGACGCTCGCCGAATGCCGTCACGGCGTTACCCGCGACGACGAAATCGGTGTCCGGCGCGCGGACTTGCTCGGCCGCATCGAGCGACGGCGCCTGCATTTCGCGCCAGTCGCCGGACGCGTCGTCCCATACGTAATCAGCCCAATAGGCCTCGTTCATTCGTGCGTCGAGCGCCACGAGCACCCGCTGCGTACCCACGCGCATGGCGCGCGCAGCTTCCGCACAGGCGAGCAACGTACCGACAGGCACCACCGGCAATCCGGCGCCGAAGGCCAGTCCCTGCGCGACGCCACAGGCCGTACGTAATCCGGTGAACGAACCGGGGCCCGCGCCGAAGGCAATGGCATCGCACTCGGCCAGCGTCACGCCGGCTTCGCGCAGCACGTCGCGGGCAGCGGGAAGAATGTGGGTACTGGAGACGGGGCCGGTATCGAGATGACGCTCGACCACGAGGGCCGGTGCGCCAGTGGCGGCATCGTGACGATACACGGCGACCGAACAGAACTCGGTCGAGGTATCGAGGGCGAGAAGCGTAATCGAAGACATGGCGCTATTGTAATCGGGCGCACGCCGCGCAATCTAGCGAGATCACGCCGATCCTCGACATCTCCGGACCTAGGCCACCGGCATGGCGAGCGAATCGGTCCAGGCAGCGGTTTACCGTTGAGGGCCGGTTGAGTGCCGGTTGGCATTCGGACTGGCGACGGATCGGAGGCGCCGGAGCACCCCGCCGCCGGGGCCTCACCACTCCGTGCAAATCCGAACGTGCATTATTTTTAAAACAGGTATATAATGCGCGCTTCGCCTCGCAGGGCCTTATGTGATTCCCCGCCTGGTGACGATAACTGCGTTTTGCCCCAATCCTGTGATAAGCCGCTGTAGTTCTTGCCGGTACTGGCGTTCTTAAGAACGACCCGCCACCGTCCCCTGGCTTACGATACGGATTTCGATCCGCTTTCTGCCCCATCCGCGATTTGCTTCCTGCTTGCGACGAATTGGGTTTGCCGATTGGCGCCAACGCCCCGACATAACCTTACAATCCGCAAGAGGATTCATGGAACAGCATTCCAAGCTGTCTGCCATCGCGCAGACGTATTTCCCGTCGTCCGAAGAAAACGAAAAGCCTGCCATTGAGGTCGCCAGCGACGAAGACGGCAAGCCCACGTTCGCCGAACTCGGCCTGAACGAAGCCATTCTCTCGGCACTGACCACCGCCGGTTACACCCACCCGACGCCCGTGCAACAGCGCGCCATTCCGGCTGCGCTGGCGGGCCGCGACCTGCTGGTGTCGAGCCCGACGGGTTCGGGCAAGACGGCCGCCTTCATGCTGCCGGCCATTCACCGCTTCGCCGAAATGCAAGCGGCCGGCGAGTTGAACAACCGCGCCCCGGCCGCGCATCCGCGCAACCAGCCGGCAGCCCCCGGCGAGAAGCCCCGCAAGGGCCAGCGCGTGCGTCGCGTTGCCGCTCAGCCGCTGCTGCTCGTGCTCACGCCCACGCGTGAACTCGCTCAACAGGTCTCGACCGCTGCCGATACGTACGGCAAGCAACTGCGCCGTCTGCGCACGGTCAGCATTCTGGGCGGCATGCCCTACCCGCGTCAGCTCGAAATGCTGGCCAAGCAGCCCGAGATCATCGTGGCCACGCCGGGCCGTCTGCTCGATCACATCTCCAGCGGCAAGATCGATCTGTCGCAACTGATGATGCTCGTGCTCGACGAAGCCGACCGCATGCTCGACATGGGCTTCATCGATGACATTCAGGCCATCGTCGACGCCACGCCGGAAACGCGCCAGACGCTGCTGTTCTCGGCCACCATCGACGGCCGCATGGGTGAAATCACCCGCCGTCTGCTGCGCGATCCGGAAACGATCGAGATCACGCGTGGCAGCGAGCAACGTACCAACGCGAACATCGAGCAAACGCTGCACTATGTGGACGATCGCGCCCACAAGGATCGCCTGCTCACGCACCTGCTCGGTAACGATTCGCTCGACCAGGCCATCGTGTTCACGTCGACCAAGCGCGACGCCGACCTGCTGGCCGATCAACTCGAACAAGCCGGTTTCGACAGCGCTGCACTGCATGGCGACATGCCGCAAGGCGTGCGTAACCGCACGCTGCGCGCACTGCGCGAGCGTCGTGTGCGCGTGCTGGTGGCCACCGACGTCGCCGCACGCGGCATCGACGTGCCGGGCATCACGCACGTGTTCAACTACGACCTGCCGAAGTTCGCGGAAGACTACGTCCACCGTATCGGCCGCACGGGCCGTGCCGGTCGTCGTGGCGTGGCCGTGAGCCTTGCCGCGCACGCCGAAATCGGTGCTGTGCGCCGTATCGAACGTTACACGCGTCAACCGCTGCCGGTGAACGTCGTGGCCGGCTTCGAGCCGCGCCGCTCGCCGCCGAAGGCTGGCGCCGGCGGCAAGCGCCCGGGTCCGGGCCGTGGCGGTCCGCGTCATGGTCAGGGTAACGGCGGCGGCCGTTGGAGCAACAGCGGCCCGCGTCACGGCAGCAGCGGTGGCAACAGCGGTTACGGCGGTGGTAACGGCGGCAGCGGCGGCTATCAGGGCGGCCAGCGCTTCGGCGGCAACAAGCCGGCCGGTGCACCGTTCGAGCGTCGCGAAAGCAGCGGCTATCAGGGCGGCTACCAGCAGGCTGGCAGCGGCAATGGTGGTAACGGTGGCGGTAATGGCTTCTCGAACGGCGCGTCCACGGACCGCTTCGAGCGTCGTTCGCCGCGCCCGTTCGACGACAGCCGTCAGGACCGTGGCACCCGCTCGTTCGAAGGCGGCGGCTATCGTCAAGACCGCGGCAACCGCAGCTTCGACGGCCAACGTCAGGATCGCGGCTATGGCAATCGTGGCAACGGCGGTGGCTTCAACAAGCGTCGCGGCGACTAAGCAACGCTTTTGTCGGTGAGACCGGTGAGAACCGGTTTCGCATGGATCGACACAAAACCCCGGCATCGACGCACGTCGTCGATGCCGGGGTTTTCGTTTGTGCGGACGATTGATGTCAACTCGACGCACCGCCGAATCAGCGCACGTGGCGTCGACGCAATCCCAAGGTGGACTGCGCAGCCTTGCTCGATACATCAACGTCAAGACGCTCGTCCAGCATGACAGGTGGCGACACGGCTGCGGGAGATTGCGAGGCAGGCCCGGCGCGCTCCCGGAAAGCCTGAGCAAGAACTTCAAGCCAATTCAATTCGGGAACGTCACCGCCAGCGGCCTGTAGCATGTCGAGAACCAACATACCCTGAAATAGCTCCCCCTCCACCACCCGCATCTTCGTCTGCGGATGGACGTGAGTCTCCTTCACCCTGTTCCCCGTCTCCGAGGCCACAACATCGAAGACTCCGTCACACCCAGGTGTTGGATGACGCCTCGCCAGTAGCATCCAGGATTGCTCCGCGTCCTCGCGAAAATCAATACCTGCGTGCGGATCTCCCATATCAACAAACCGGATCCTGTACGCCCCGAAACGCAGTGCATCACCGACAAACGCCTCGCTGCGCCGCGCAATGGCACTGCGAATCGCCGGTGCCAGCACTGCCACGCTCAGACCCGGACCCACCGGCAACCCCAAACGCTCGAAACAAGGAGATGCATTCTCGCGCAGCGCCTTGTTCAACGGCGACGCCTCCAGGTGGTCAAGCCTGCTTGCGACCAGCAGTGCCACCTCGGCAGACATCAATCGAAGACCGCGAACGTCCAGCAACCCCAGAAGACGACGCCCTTGTTGGTAGATGACGCCCACCGAGCGACAATTTTCCAAAGCGCGCACCGCCCCGGCGACCCCGCACAAGAGGTAGGGAAATACATCGACGCTCAGGGCGACCTCACACGCAGAGACATATTCCATTGCTGCGGAGGACGGCTGCCCCGCCGTTTCATAGGCCCCGGCAATTTTGAGATGCCAATCCGCGAGTGCCTGCCCCGCATCCCGGGTCAGGCCAGTTCTCGCCGGGGCTATCGACTCACCGATCGTCGGGCCAAAGGTGAAGCGTTTTCTGAGGAACGTCAACATCTCGCCTGCCGTAATACGGCCTTCAGCGTTATTCACCCCAGTTGGCAGAATGGGCACGAACCACGAAGTCCGCGGAATTCTCACCGCAATCAGGCCATCGTTGAAGACTTTTACTGCATCTTCGAATCGACACCACGGGACCTCGGTCTGAAAAAGCATCTCGGCCCGCAGTTCCGGCGAAAGACGCCTGAATACCCGAAGGCTGCACTCTCCGGTTTCGATGGGATAGTGATTCGCCCGATCTACGAGATATTGCCGCCCGTCCGGGTATGCCGAAAGCTGGCAGAATGCGAGCGCCTTGCGTAGCTCGCCCAGGTCGTGCGCACCCTTACCCTGCGCCCAACGCAGCCCCGCGTCCGACATGTCGTCAATGGTTTCGATGTCCGCCAGGAACGCCTCGAAGTCCGCAACACCGGCGCCATCGGGAGATCGTATCTTCGCCTCCAGCGCGGCGATCAACGCATGACTTTTGTCGTGAGGCGTCGGGCAGGCGCCCGACACTTCGGCAGGTTGCAACGCAACAGACGAGGGGCCGAGGGGCGGTAGCATGGCAGTGGTCGTCCTGAGAAGATAACCACGTCACCCTCTCACCCCGTTCCTGCCGACGATTGCAGAAACCGACGATCCTGCCCCTCGTCCGCCTTACCCCTAGCTCGCCGCGAACCGGTCCGTCGCCTCGATCAGCCAGTGCAGGATGTTCGGTTCGCTAAAGGCGTGCCCGGCATCGGGGGCCCAATAGAAATCTGCCTCGGGCCACGCTTTGTGAAGATCCCACGCCGTTCGCGCAGGCGTCGCCATGTCGTAGCGCCCCTGCACGATCACGCCGGGGACGTCGCGCAGCACCTGCGCGCCACCGATCAACTGGTTCGGCTTGAGGAAGCCGTCGTGCACGAAATAATGGTTTTCGATGCGCGCGAAGGCAATCGCGTAATGCGGATCACCGAAGGCTTCCGCAAGCTGATCGTCCGGCAACAGTGTGATCGTGCCGCCCTCCCACATGCTCCACGCGCGTGCCGCTTCGATGCGCAGGGCCTCGTCGGGATGCGTGAGACGCTTCTGATAGGCACGCATCAGATCGCCGCGCTCTTCGAGCGGGATCGGCGCGAGAAACTTCTCCCAACGGTCGGGGAACAGCCACGACGCGCCCTTCTGGTAGTACCAATGCAACTCCTCGCGTCGCACCGTGAAAATGCCTCGCACTACCAGCTCGCTGACCCGGTCGACGTGCGCCTGCGCGTACGCCAACGCCAGCGTGCTACCCCATGACCCGCCGAATACGAGCCATTGTGCATAGCCGAATCTCGTGCGAAGCGCTTCGATGTCGTCGACCAGATCCCACGTCGTGTTGTAGTCGAGGCTCGCGTGCGGCAACGAGCGGCCGCAACCCCGCTGGTCGAACAGCGTGATGCAGTATTTCGCGGGATCGAACAACCGGCGATGCTCCGGCGAACATCCGCCACCGGGGCCACCGTGCAGGAACACGGCAGGTTTGCCTTTCGGATTACCGCACCGCTCCCAGTAGATCTGGTGCCCGTTACCGACGTCGAGCATGCCGCTTTCGAACGGTTCGATGGGCGGGTACAAACCGCGTGGCGACGTCGGAATAGTCTCGACGACCTTGCCCGGACCGCGCAACGCGCGCTGCGATACGCGCTTGGGTTGTGCGCTGGAAACGGTGTCCGGAACCTCGGGAATATCGGGTGGCATCGGCATCCTCACGTGAACGATGATCAAAGCGTGACTCGGTGGAACGCAACGCCAGGCGCGACGGACAATCAGCCGACGCACGCCGACGATGCGAGCGCGGACGAGTAGGACGAGGACCAATACATCAAAGTTCAGTGTAGCGCGGTGCCTCAAACAAGACAAAGCAGCGCGAAAACAAAATGGGACGATGTCGCCATCGTCCCATCGTGTTGCGTTATCTGCCGACTTTCACGCGATACAGCTCCATACCGCGCGAGTTCGGCAACTGCCCTCACATACCGTCAGTGGGCCAGCGTCTGACGCATCAGACCTCTTCGTACAGCGGCAGCGTGAGGAAGTCGACGAAGTCCTCGCTCGTGCTCATCTGCTCGAAGATCACGGCGGCGCGATCGTACGTCGGCGCGACCTGCCCCACGAGTTCCTTGACGTTGACGAGTTCCTGCGCAATGAGCTCGCGCACCAGTTCGGCAGTGACCTTGCGACCATCTTCGAGCTTGCCCTTGGGCGAGCGAATCCATTGCCACACTTGCGAGCGCGAGATCTCGGCGGTGGCCGCATCTTCCATCAGGTTGTGGATGGGCACGCAACCGTTGCCGGCAAGCCAAGCGCCCAGATAATGGATGCCGACGTTGATGTTGTTACGCAGCCCCGCTTCGGTGATCGGCGCTTCGGGCTTGAACTCCAGCAGATCGCGGCCCTTGACGCTCACGTCGTCGCGCTGCTTGTCGATCTGGTTCGGGCGCTCACCCAGCACCTTCACGAACTCTTCCATGGCGACCGGCACGAGTCCCGGGTGCGCGACCCAGCCACCGTCGTAACCGTCCGTCGCATCGCGGGCCTTGTCGCTACGGATGCCCGCCATCGCCTTCTCGTTCGCTTCCGGATCACCCTTGATCGGAATCAGCGCACTCATGCCGCCGATGGCCGGTGCATTGCGGCGATGGCACGTCTTGAGCAACAGCAACGCATAAGCACGCATGAACGGCACCGTCATGTTGATGCGGCTGCGATCGGCCAGACAGAAATCGGCGTCGACCTTGAACTTCTTGATGCACGAGAAGATGTAGTCCCAACGACCGGCGTTCAGGCCCGAGCTATGTTCGCGCAGTTCGTACAGGATCTCGTCCATTTCGAACGCCGCGAGGATGGTCTCGACAAGCACCGTCGCCTTGATGGTGCCCTGCGCCACGCCCAACTCGTTCTGCGCGAGCACGAAGACATCGTTCCACAGGCGCGCTTCGAGATGGCTCTCCAGCTTCGGCAGATAGTAGTAAGGACCGAAGCCGCGCGCGAGCGACGTCCTGGCGTTATGGAAGAAATGCAGACCGAAGTCGAACAGGCTGCCCGACACGCGCACGCCGTCCACGCTCACGTGCTTTTCGTCCAGATGCCAGCCGCGCGGACGCACGATCAGCGTGGCCACCTTGTCGTTCAGCTGATAGCGCTTGCCATTCTGTTCGAGGCTGATGGTGCCGCTCACGGCGTCGCGCACGTTGATCTGACCTTGCAGCTGGTTGTGCCAGTTCGGGGTGTTCGAATCCTCGAAGTCGGTCATGTAGCTGTCCGCGCCGGCGTTCAGCGCGTTGATGATCATCTTGCGCTCGACCGGACCGGTGATTTCCACGCGACGGCATTGCAGCGCCGCCGGCAGCGGCGCGATGCGCCAGTCGCCGTCGCGAATCGCCTGCGTCTCGGGCAGGAAGTCGGGCACTTCACCGGCGTCGAGCCGGGCGACACGCGCTTCGCGTGCGGCAAGCAGCGTCTGACGTTGCGATTCGAACGCGCGATGCAGCTTGGCGACGAAGGCCAGCGCTTCGGGCGTCAGAATGGCTTCGTACTCGGGACGGATATCGGTGGCGTCGACATGCAGTTGCATGCCGGGGGGCAGGCTCAGGGGCATCAGGGATCTCCAACAGCTCGATTTATGTAAGAGGTGCGCCGCAAGGGGGAACATCAGGGGCTTTGCGCGGGGCCTTCCGCCTCGTTGGGCTGGTAAGGCACGCATCTCCGTCAATGCCGCGAGCCACGCGGCCCGTCAGCATTGACCGTCGATTTTATTATTGAAGCCAATCATCATAAATATGCATTGAAATCACTTTATCTATGACTTTTTAGTACATAATCCACGCCATGGATCGCTTCAAACAAATCGAAACGTTCGTTGCCGTGGCCGCCAAGGGAAGTCTGTCTGCCGCCGCGACGCTCGAAGGTGTGGCCCCGGCCGTGATCGGGCGCCGTATCGACGCGCTTGAATATCGCCTGGGCGTGAAATTGCTCGTGCGCACGACTCGACGCGTCACGCTCACCTTCGAGGGCTCCGCCTTTCTCGAAGACTGCCAGCGCATTCTCAACGAAATGCACAACGCTGAAGCCGCCGTGTCTGCGGGAGGCGTGAAAGCGAGCGGCCATCTGCGTCTCTCGGCGCCGGCCGGCTTCGGCCGTCGGCACGTGGCCCCGCTGCTGCCGGTGTTCATCGACGCGCATCCGGACGTCACCGTCACGCTCGATCTCTCCGACCGGCTGGTGGATCTGGTGAACGAAGGCTTCGATTGCGCGATCCGGTTGGGCGAACTGGCCGATTCCAGTCTCGTGTCGCTGCGACTCGGCGAGAACCGGCGCGTGTGCGTGGCAGCGCCCGCCTATCTCGCGCGGCACGGCCGCCCCGAATCACTGGAGGCGCTCGCCCGTCACAACTGCCTGGCGTTCGGCGCCACTGCCAACCAGCAACGCGGCTGGACCTTCTCGCAAGACGGCAAGGTCGTCACCATCCGCGTGAACGGGACGATGGAATGCACCGACGGTGCCGTGCTGCATGACTGGTGTCTGGAGGGCTACGGGCTCGCCTGGCGCTCGTGGTGGGAAGTCGGTGACGATATCCGCGCCGGTCGGCTCGTCACGGTGCTCGACGAATTTGCCGCGCCGCCTATCGGCATTCACGCCGTGTTCCCGCAACGCCGTCACCTGCCGTTACGCGTGCGTCTGTTCATCGACCATCTCAAGCATCACTACAGCAGTTCGGCATACTGGCAAGATGAACCGCTGCCGGGCGGCATGGCGTCAGGAGAATTGCACCAACGCTGAGCATGGGGCTTCGCACGGTGAGTGCCGGGCGGTGCGTACCGAGACGTGCGTCGATCCGACGCCACCATGCGACGGAACGTTTACTACGTAATAAGCGTCTCAATTATCGACACCATGCATGACCACCGGGTTTGCCCCCGTTGCTGCAACGCGCCAAAGCCATAGAATCGAATCGAAGGTTCCGCTGACGATGCGCAGGAGGCCATATGTTATTTACCCATATCCTCATTCCTACCGACGGCTCGGAGCTATCCGAAAAAGCCGTCACCGGCGGGCTCGAACTGGCACGAGCCCTCAACGCCAAAGTCACCGGCTATTGTTGTCTCGCCGAGTATCCCTACTCTCCCTTCAGCGAATACGTGCTCGAAGCCCCGGCAACGTTCAGTGAACGGATCGCCGAAGAAGCGTGCGCGCATCTCGACGGTCTGGCGCAAGCGGCGGCCGCCGCAGGCGTGCCGTTCGAGCGCGATAGTTCCACGTTTCCAGCGCCCTATCTGGGCATCATCGACGCCGCGGAACGTCACGGGTGCGACGTCATTCTGATGGCATCGCATGGTCGGCGCGGTCTCACGAGCCTGCTGCTCGGCAGTGAGACGCAACGTGTGCTCGTGCACTCCAAGATCCCGGTACTCGTCTACCGTTGATCCGGCACTGAGCACAGCTCGTATCAGGGCCATCAGGCCACCCGCGTGAACGCGGGTGGCGTCCTGCCGTCCTGCTTCTGTTTGCCCGACTTGCGGACCGTCAGACCGCTTTCGATATCACATTGTCGAGACGGTAGCGCGGGGCCGGCTTCGCGTTCGAAAACTTGGGGGCGAGCAAGCGCCGGTCGGCTTCCCATCGCGCCCAATCGTCGCCGTCCTGCAACGTCGGGATCGTGACCGTTTCTCCCTGGTCCAATCCCGCCAGCGCTGCATCGACCAGATCCTCGGCGCTCATCGTGCTCGCCGCTTCCTTTTGCTTCGCGTATCCCGCGACATCCCAGAACTCGGTCGCCGTCGCGGCCGGCAGCACGGTCTGAACGCGCACCCCCTTGTTCGCGAGATCGCGCTGGAGGGCATGACCGAAACTCAGCACGTAGGACTTCGATGCACTGTAGACACCATTGAGTGCCTCGACCGCGATGCCGACGACGGACGCGATGTTGATGATCGTGCCGGCGCCTTTCGCGGCAAAGACGGGCGCGACCGCGTAGGTCAGACGCGTGAGTGCCGTGATGTTGAGGTCGATCATCGCGGTCATCTCGTCGACGTCGCTATCGAGTACCGACGCCACCGATCCCACGCCGGCATTGTTCACGAGGAGCGTGATGCTCGGGTCGTCGCGCAGCACGTTTTCGAGGGTCGCGAGTTCGGCTTTGTCGTTGAGGTCGATGGCAAGCGTCTTCACCGAGCGCCCGGTTGCCGCGATCAGCCGCTCGGCAAGTGCCGTCAGACGTGCGGCGTTGCGGGCGACGAGGATCAGGTCGTAGCCGCGTCGCGCCAGACGGTCGGCATATACCGCACCGATCCCTGCGGAGGCGCCCGTGATCAGCGCCGTGCCCTTCGTGGTCGGCACCGACGATACGGTGGAAACGGGGTTCGGGGATTGTTCAATCGTCGTCATGATTGGTTTCTCGTTCGGAAAATGGCTCCGGCGGGCTGCCGGGATGACAGTCATTCTGGTACCGACGCAAAACATCCTCAATGACGTAGATGCAATGATTCAGGTCATTAAAAAGGACCTGAAAATCCATTGATACGACTTGAATCCTGTATATTCCAAAAATCAGGACATTCTCTGGAGCAACGATCATGCATACCGTCGGCCTCGTCGTCTACCCCGGATTCCAGGCGATGAGTCTCTCCGTGGCGAGCGTCTTCGAGTACGCCAACGTCTTGCGAGACGAGCGCATCTATCAGTTCCGGCTGGTGTCCGAGGACGGCGGCCCGGTGATGACCTCGCAGAGCTTTTCCGTCAACACCGACCGGCTTCGGGACTCGACTTACGACACCCTGATCGTCGCCGGCGGCAACGACGGCCAACTGCCGTCGCCCGGCCTGCTCGCCTACCTGCGCAACGCGCCGAACGAAAGCCGGCGCATCGCCTCCATCTGCACCGGGTCTTTCGTGTTGGCCGCTGCCGGGTTGCTCGACGGGAAACGCGCGACCACGCACTGGTTTCACGCGCAGGAATTCCGTCAGCTTTACCCCGATGTTCTGCTCGACGAAGATCGCATCTTCGTGGTGGATGGACAGCTATGGACGTCTGCCGGCATGACGGCGGGCATCGACCTTGCACTGGCCATTGCGGAGAAGGATCTCGGGTTGGAGACGACGCGACAGATTGCCCGCAAGCTGGTCGTGTACCAGCGCCGCGGCGGCGGGCAGTCGCAGTTCTCGGCGTTGCTCGAACTCGACGCCAAGTCCGACCGGGTGCAGATGGCGCTCACGTACGCCAGGGAAAATCTGAGCGCTCCGCTGTCGGTCGAGACGCTGGCGGACGTGGCTCGACTGAGCCCACGCCAGTTCAGTCGCGTCTTTCGTGAGGAGACCGGCCGGTCGCCCGCGAAGGCTGTCGAGCGGCTGCGCGTCGAAGCGGCGCGACTGATGATGGAGACCACGCGTCATCCCATCGAAATCATTGCGCGCGAGACAGGATTCGGCGACCGGGAACGCATGCGTCAGGCATTCTTGCGCGCGTTCGGGCAACCGCCGCAAGCGATTCAACGCACGTCCGGGAGTGCGGCACTCGTGTGATGCCGAACGCCCCGGGTCGTGGCCGACCCGGCTTACCGGGCGCGATGCCTTCCCGACAACCGGGTCATCGATCTGAAGCAGCAATGAAAAAAGGCCCGTGAGCCGGATAAGCTCACGAGCCTTCTCTCGTTCAGGCGTGCTTGCAGCCCTCACCGCGACGGGAACGCCGTCAGGTCTGCCCCGGCCGGATAAGCCGGACGCGCGATCGTCTCGACGCGATACATCCCACTGGCCGACGATGCGCCCCCACGCGCATCGCCGTCCTGCGGGCGCATCGCGCCCTCCCTCAGCCCGGTCAGGCTGCCTTGACCTGCGCCTTCTTTTCGTCGAAGAACTGTTCGTCCTCCGTCGAACCCTTCAGGGCCGTGGTCGATGCGTCGCGCTCGATCGTTTGCGTGACGGCATCGAAGTAGCCCGTACCCACCTCGCGCTGGTGCTTGACTGCCGTGAAGCCCTTGTCGGCTGCGGCGAATTCGGCTTCCTGCAACTCCACGAAGGCGCTCATCTGACGGCGGGCATAGCCGTGAGCCAGGTTGAACATCGAGTAGTTCAGGCTGTGGAAGCCGGCCAGCGTGATGAACTGGAACTTGTAGCCCATCGCACCGAGTTCCTTCTGGAACTTGGCGATGGTGGCGTCGTCGAGGTTCTTCTTCCAGTTGAACGACGGCGAGCAGTTGTACGAAAGCATCTTGCCCGGGAAGTGCTTGTGGATGCCTTCCGCGAACTGCTTGGCGAACTCGAGATCCGGCTTGCCGGTTTCGCACCACACCAGGTCGACGTACGGTGCGTAGGCAAGACCGCGAGCAATGGCCTGATCCAGACCGTTACGCGTGCGGTAGAAGCCTTCGACCGTGCGCTCGCCGGTGCAGAACGGCTGATCGAGCGGATCCACGTCGGCGGTAATCAGGTCGGCCGCTTCGGCATCGGTACGGGCGATGAGCACCGTCGGCACGCCCAGCACGTCGGCAGCCAGACGCGCCGCCACCAGCTTTGCCACGGCTTCGCGCGTCGGCACGAGCACCTTGCCGCCCATGTGGCCGCACTTCTTGACCGAAGCGAGCTGATCTTCGAAGTGCACGCCGCCGGCGCCCGCTTCGATCATCGCCTTCATCAGTTCGAAGGCGTTGAGCACGCCACCGAAACCGGCTTCCGCGTCGGCCACGATCGGGGCGAAGTAATCGATATAGCCTTCGTCGCCCGGATTCTTGCCTTCCGACCACTGGATCTGATCGGCGCGCGTGAAGGTGTTGTTGATACGGCGCACGACCTGCGGCACCGAGTTCGCCGGGTACAGCGACTGATCCGGGTACATTTCACCGGCAACGTTGGCGTCGCCTGCAACTTGCCAGCCCGACAGGTAGATGGCCTTGAGACCAGCCTTCACCTGCTGCATGGCCTGATTGCCGGTGAGCGCGCCGAGGGCGTTCACGAACGGCTCGTCGTTGATCATGCTCCACAGGCGCTCGGCGCCGCGACGCGCCAGCGTTTGTTCCGGCTGAATCGAGCCGCGCAGACGCACCACGTCTTCGGCCGAATAACCCCGCTTGATACCCTTCCAGCGCGGGTTGGTTGCCCAGTCTTGTTCGAGTTGCTTCACTTGCTCTTGGCGCGTCGTCATGATGATCTCTCCTGGTTTCTCGATACAGATATAAAGGGGGTAATCCGTTGCTGCCCGGTGATCGCCGCGACTGCGGTTGACCGCTTTCGGCGTGTCCAGATCGGCAGGTCTTGTATAAGAGTTTAGGGATTTCTCATGCAACGCAACAGAACGAATTAGCGCCTCGAAGAAGATTTTTTGTTTATAAAAATCAAATACTTGAATAAATAATTTCTCAATACGAAACGTTATTTTCCTTCCTGAAATGACCGAGTTGTGCCAAGCAGCGCAAATTTTTACGCACCGCAAAGGCATTCCACATCATGAAAAAAGCCGATGACACAGGTCATCGGCTTTGGAGGATTTGCCTCGCCAGGGACGCTATCGTCCCGCGGGTAAGTGACTGGAGACGTTCTGCGCGCGCGTCGAGGCCGCGCTACGCATGCTCTAGGACGCGGCTCGGCTTGTGGACGGAACCGTCTTGGGCGGCTTGCATACCAGCCAGACAGCCACGGCGATGAAGCAGCCGCCGAAGAAGTGAGCCATCGTGACGGCTTCGCCCAGAAACAGTGCCCCCCACAGCACGCCGAACGGCGGGATCAGGAACGTGACGGTCAGCGAGCGCAGCGGCCCGAGATCGGCAATCAGACGGAAGAACAACATATAGGCGACGGCGCTGCACAGGAAGCCGAGCGCGGCCATCGCAGCCCAGACGCCGGCGGTCGTCGGCCCCGGCATACCGGACGTTGCGCTCACGTACCCGAAGAACGGCAGCAGCACCACCGCGGCCCCCAGTTGGCTGCCGAACGCGACGAGTTTGGCGTCGAGGCCACCTTTTTCAGTGATCCAGCGTTTGGTGAGATAACCCGCGAGCCCATAGCAGGACGTGGCGACCAGACAGGCGAGCGCCCCCATCAGGACCGGCCCCGACATCGTGACCGGGCCCGTGCGTGTCAGCACCGCCACACCGATCAGCCCGAGCACCACGCCCCAGCTCTTCGCCCCGGTCAGACGCTCGCGGAAAAACAGCGTGCCGATTACCACGCCCATCATCGGCGTGGTGGCGTTCAGGATGGCGGAGTATCCGGCGGGCAGCACACGTGCGGCGAGGCAGTACATCACGAACGGGATGCCGGAATTGATGACGCCGAGCAGCATCGACGCCCCCAGCAATCCTTTGAACTCCCAACGAACGCGCAGTGCCAGCAAGATCACGGCCAGACCGACGGCACCCAGCGTGACGCGGAAAAACGCGGTGGGTAGCGGCCCGAGCGCGGGTACGATGATGCGCATGAAAAGAAAGCTCGCGCCCCAGATGGCAGAGAGCGTCAGCAAGCGGGCGATATCGGATGAACGCATGGTCGGACAGACGGCACGCATGGCCGCCCGGAAAGAATCGGGATGCCTGAATCGTCCCACAACGGCATCGGCAGCGCTGGTCATAATCGGACATGGCGCCGTTGGGTCGGAACACCTTGGCTGATGGCCCCTTTGCTTGAGAGACCTCAGACCGATAGCAAGCGTCAGACACCGCCCACGACACTCATGCCGCGCTAGTATCCCGTGCGCGGCGATAGGCGACCCAGTCGCCGCCGACGATCTGTGGAAGTTGGCTCACCGCCGACTCGCCCACGGGGTAGACGATGCACGCGTATGCCGTACCGCTGCACGTCACGTCTTGCATCTCGCGCACGAACAACCCCGCTTCGCCCGGGTAGACGGCTTCGATTTCGTCGAGTACCGGAATCAGCGCCGGGGAAATACGATAGACGTCGCCGGTGACCCGCTCCGCCTGTCCGGACGTCATCCCGTCCAGCACCATGCCCGGGTAGTGGCCGAAATCGTAGAGGCGTCCGCCAAGCGTGGAAGTGCCGACGAACACCGGCGCCGCAATCCCGTGGCGCGCCGCCGCACGCATCATGTCGTTGATCTCGCCCGCACGCAGCGTGCCATAGACGAAAACGTGCACGGCGTCGCCCTGCGGATCGGTCGCGGGAGAAGGCGTCGAGGTATCGGGCGAGGCATTCGTCATGTCGGGGGTCCGGATCGAAAGTGACAGGCAACGAGTTTACACTTACAAAAATCCCAATTGTCGCGATCACGCCATGCCGAATCTTGCGCCCGAGCCATCCGGTCCGATGGATGCCGAGCCGCCCACCGCCATCCAAAGCGAGTTCGACAGCTATGTCGTGCCCGAAGCCTTCGCGCCGACGCGAGCGCGCCCGGTACGCTTGCGTGCGCGGCCGTTGAGCGACGGCATTCGCGTGCCCAACCATCGACACGCCTGGGCGCAGGTCGCCTACACGCCGCGCGGCGTCATCCAGATCGCCGTTGCAGACGCCGCGTGGATCGTCCCGCCGTCGCGCGCCATCTGGATTCCGCCCGATATCGAGCACAGCCTTCAGGTCAATGAGCCGTCGTATCTGCGAACGCTTTACGTGCATCCCGAGGTCATTCCTTCGGGCCTCGATCACTGTCGTGTGGTGGAAGTCTCGCCGTTGCTGCGCGAACTCATCGCCGCCATCGACGTCCCCGACGAGGACCTCGACACGCCACGCGAGCAAATGCTCGGCGGTTTGATTCTGGACGAATTACGCCGCGCGTCGCCGCTACCGCTGGAGGTGCCTCTGCCGCGCGACAAACGGCTGCTCACGCTTTGCAACGCGATGCTCGCCGACCCGGCGCGCGCCTGGACGCTCGATCAATGGGCACGATATGCCGGTGCGAGCCCGCGCACCATCGGACGCCTGTTCCGGCAGGAACTGAATATGAGCTTCGTGCAGTGGCGCCAGCAGGCTGTCCTGGCGCAGGCGATTCCGCTTGCCTCGAAGGGCTACCCGCTGGCTCGCATCGCCCGCGAACTGGGCTATCGGAGTCAGAGCGCGTTTTCCGCGATGTTCAAACGCACCTTCGGACGCACCCCGACCGATTTCTTCGCCACGCCGCCGGACATCACATCTGGCGGAACAGGTGAGCGTACTGACGACTGACGGCCACGCGGTCTTTTCGTCGCTTGAGCTTGAGGGTCAGACGACCGAGCGGCGTGTGCTGCGCGCTGACGACCTCGCCCACATTGACCACGGTACTGCGATGCACTTGCCAGAAACGCGACGGATCGAGCTGCGGCAGCAGTTCGCGCAGACTCGTGCGAATCAGCAGATCGCCATCGACCGTTGCCACGACGACGTATTTATCCGCCGCTTCGAAAAAGCAGATTTCCTCGACCGGCACGATGCGGATCTCGTCGCGCACGGAAGCCCGCACGAATTGCAGGTACTCGCGAGGGGCTTGTGGCATCGTCGGCGCCCGGAGTTCGCCAGTGGCGCCATCCGTCGGCTTCGTGCCTCGCACACGATTCGCACCGCTGGCCCCATGACGGTCATGCGCATCATTCTCACCCTTCGCCCCCGGCGCGCCGATTATCGTAGCCGTCGCTGACGGCACGGTCTCCAGATGCGCGCGCAGCGTGGTCAGCAGTTGGGAAAGCGTGTCACCGGTTGGAGCAGCCAGGCGCTCGCGTACACGTGCCACCGTCCGCGCGAGTCGCTCCGGCTCGACTGGCTTGAGCAGATAGTCGATGGCAGCGGCGTCGAAGGCATCGAGCGCGTAGCGGTCGAAAGCCGTCACGAACACGATTTGCGGCGGATGGGTCAGGCGGGCGCAAGCGCGGGCGACGTCGATGCCGGTTGCCCCGGGCATCGAGATGTCGAGAAACACGACATCCGGACGCGCTTGCGCAATGGCGGCAATCGCCGACGTGCCGTCCGACGCGTCGGGCAGCACTTGCAACTCCGGCCACGCCTGCGCGAGCATGGCGCGCAGCGCGTCGGCGAGCAACGGTTCGTCTTCGGCAATCAGGGCGACGGGGGATGTCATGCACTCCACTCTCTGCGACTAGAAACCTGGGTACCGCTTGCACTGCCGACGGCGTCCGCACCTACGGACGCCCTCACCGGCAAACGCAGCGTTGCGACGACACCCTGCGGCACGCCTTCACTGAGCGTGAGGCGCGCCTCGTCGCCATAGAGCACCCGCAAGCGCTCCCGAATATTCGTCAGACCGATACCAGCGGTACGTGCAGAACGGTCGGTATCGATTCCGCCAGACGCCATGGCCGTGTCGACGGCGAAACCTGCGCCGTCGTCTGCTACGCGAAGCACGACATACGTCACATCGGACCTTATGCCGGATGCCACGCCGGACGTCATGCCAGATGCTTCACCGCTCCCAGCACGCTCCAGCCGGGCGCTCACGGTCACCGTCGCGCCCGTGGACAGCGGTTCCACACCATGTTTGACTGCGTTCTCGACCAGCGGCTGCACGAGCAGCGGCGGAAGACTCACCGCGCGACATTCGTCCGGCAGATCGAACGTATAACGCAAACGCTCGCCGAAACGTACCTGCTGAATCGCCAGTAAGGCGTCGAGCAGCGCAAACTCGTCGGCGAGTGTCGTCGCATCGGCACGGGTCGCCGCAAGCGAGGCACGCAGGAACCGGTTGAGATGCCCAAGCAGCACGCGCGCCCGCGCCGGATCGCTCGCGATGAGCGAGTCGAGATTCGCGAGCACATTGAACAGAAAGTGAGGTTCCAGTTGCGCTTGCAGTGTCTGAAGGCGGGCATGCGCCAATTGCCTGTCGGCCGCCGCCTCACGCAATGTCTGCTGCGCCGCCGCTTCCCGCAACTGTGCGATACGCGCCCGCGACCAGCCGTGATAACTGCCGATCGCCGAGGCGATCAGCGCAACCAGCAGCGCCAGCGGCAACGCATGACCGTTCACGGGCCGCCACATCGACAGCGGCAGTCCCAGCAACGCCGTGCCCGTCGCAATGCCCAATACCAGGCCGGCGAAACAGCCGCCGACGACGAGCGTCAGGAACCACGGCATCGATGGTCGGGCGTCGCCCCAGATCACCCGGCGGCCACCGTCGATGAACAGTGTGATGGCAATGCCGATGCACTGACTGAAGACAAGGTTCTGCCAGAACGTGCCGCCGAAGCCGATCACCCACAGCAGGAACGCCACGACCGTATTGAACAGCAGGACGCCGGCCAGCTCGCGAACGAAGCGATGCCCGTGGCCGTGCGACGTCCCGAGAGCGCCGGCATGCTCAGTCTGTACGGATGAGGGAGATTTCATCGTCGAACTCATTGCCCTGCCCCTCCCGCTGCCGCGATCCACGTCGCAGCGGCTGCGTCGTTCTCAACCGTCGATGCGGACGTCATGAGGGTTTGCGTTGGTTTATGCGGCGTAATTTGCGTCTGTTTTAATGCACCTGCCTGCTTATCGCTATCGCCGCCATGCCGGGCATCGGTGTGCCCCGGCGCGGGAGATCCCCCCGGCGGTACGTCATGTTGCCACACTTGGGCGAGCGCGATGCTGAGCGTGCGCCCCGGCACCACGACGGCCGCAATGCCCGCAATCGCCAGCCCGGCGTACAGGCCGAGCATCTGTCGGCGATGCGCGGCGACGTGGTGCTGCCGGATCGCCCTCACGGCAAACACCAGACTCACCAGCACGTACATGGCGAGCGCGTGCAGCCACGAAAAATGGCCCTTCTCCAGTTCGCGAATACCGAAGCTCGTCGCGGCAGTCGCGGCCATCGCCACGACCCACAGACGCCCCAGCCACCGATGTCGCGGTGTGCCTCGCGGCATGAGCAGAATGCCTGCCCCCACCAGCAACGCCGTCACCGCCGCCCCCAGATGCATCGCCACTATCGTCGCCATGATGTCCTCGTCAGGTTGATTCATGGCGTGACGATAGGACGCGGGCGCACCCGGCACACCCGGCTTGCGACGAACGGACGGCGATCCTCGCCAACGGTTGCCGGATGGCGCGAATGACAGCGGTCGTTCCGGCGGCACCCATGGCGTCCGGCCACTATCCGATGGTGACGGCAGTGGCAGCAACCGCAAGGACCGCAGCGGTCGCGCATTTTCGCCGAGGATTGTGACATGACGATGCACGCGAGCCGCCGACCGTCCGGCGAGGGACCGACTGGGCTGTCAGCTATCGCAACGCGGTGAAAAAAATCCCCGCGCTCCTTGCGAAGCGCGGGGATGACGACCTGCATTTCCGGCGATAACGCCGGCCGACGCCTTACTCGGCGGCGGCTTCGGTCTGCTCGCTCACCTTCGCGGCGGATTCGCCCTCGAAAGTGAAGCGACCATTACGCCAGTCGACCGGGATCGTGTCCTTCGGCCCGAACTTGCCCGCGAGCACCAGCTTGGCGACCGGGTTCTCGATCTCCTGCTGAATCGCCCGCTTGAGCGGACGCGCCCCGAACACCGGATCGAAGCCCTCTCGCGCCACATGCGTGAGCGCCGCCTTGGTGACTTCGAGATTCATGTCGAGCTTCGCCAGACGTCGACGCAGAATCTCGATCTGGATCGTGGCAATCGACTCGATGTGCTTCTGGTCGAGTCCGTGGAACACCACGACTTCGTCGATCCGGTTCAGGAACTCGGGACGGAAGTGATCCTTGATCTCCGTCCACACCGCGTCCTTGATCCGTTCCTGCGGCTCGCCGACCATCGACTGAATCATCGACGACCCGAGGTTCGACGTCATCACGATCACCGTGTTCTTGAAGTCCACGGTGCGCCCCTGACCATCGGTCATCCGGCCATCGTCGAGCACTTGCAACAGCACGTTGAAGACATCCGGGTGCGCCTTTTCGACCTCGTCGAGCAGGATCACGCTGTACGGCTTGCGACGCACGGCTTCCGTCAGATAACCGCCTTCCTCATAGCCGACGTAGCCCGGCGGCGCCCCGATCAGACGCGCCACGCTGTGCTTCTCCATGAACTCGCTCATGTCGATGCGAATGAGGTGATCCTCCGAATCGAACAGGAACATGGCGAGCGCCTTGCACAGCTCGGTCTTGCCCACACCGGTCGGCCCCAGGAACAGGAACGAACCATACGGACGGTTCGGATCCGACAACCCGGCGCGCGAACGGCGGATGGCGTCGGCCACGGCGGTAATCGCCTCGTCCTGCCCCACCACACGCTCGTGCAGCTTGACTTCCATGTTGAGCAGCTTTTCGCGCTCGCCCTGCATCATCTTCGACACAGGAATGCCCGTGGCACGCGAGATGACCTCGGCGATTTCTTCCGTGCCCACCTGCGTGCGCAACAGACGCGGCTGCGACTGCTGTCCCGCGGCTTCGGCGGCGTCGGCATCCTTCAACTGGGCTTCGAGTTGCGGCAGCTTGCCGTATTGCAGCTCAGCGACCTTGTCGAGCTTGCCTTCGCGTTGCAGCTTTGCGATCTCGGCACGCACACGGTCGATCTCTTCCTTGACCTGCGCGCTGCCCTGCACGGCGGCCTTCTCGGCCGTCCACACCTCTTCGAGATCGGCGTATTCGCGCTCCAGACGCGAAATCTCTTCCTCGATCAACGCCAGACGCTTCTGCGAGGCTTCGTCCGTTTCCTTCTTGACGGCTTCGCGTTCGATCTTCAACTGGATGAGACGACGGTCGAGCTTGTCCATCACTTCCGGCTTTGAATCGATTTCCATCTTGATCTTCGACGCCGCCTCATCGATCAGGTCGATGGCCTTGTCCGGCAGGAAGCGATCGGTGATGTAGCGCTGGCTCAGCTCCGCCGCTGCCACGATGGCCGGGTCGGTGATCTCCACGCCGTGGTGCAGTTCGTATTTTTCCTGCAAGCCACGCAAGATGGCGATGGTCGCCTCGACGCTCGGCTCTTCGACGAGCACCTTCTGGAAACGGCGCTCCAGCGCGGCATCCTTCTCGATGTACTTCCGATATTCGTCCAGCGTGGTCGCGCCGATGCAATGCAGCTCGCCGCGCGCGAGCGCCGGCTTGAGCATGTTGCCCGCATCCATCGCGCCTTCGGCCTTGCCTGCACCGACCATCGTATGAATTTCGTCGATGAAAAGGATCGTGCGGCCTTCGTCCTTGGCAATGTCGTTCAGCACGCTCTTCAGACGCTCTTCGAACTCGCCGCGGAACTTCGCGCCGGCCAGCAACCCGGCCATGTCGAGCGCGAGCACGCGCTTGTTCTTGAGCGACTCCGGCACTTCGCCGTTGACGATACGCTGGGCAAGGCCTTCCACAATGGCCGTCTTGCCCACGCCCGGCTCGCCGATGAGCACCGGGTTGTTCTTCGTGCGGCGTTGCAGGATCTGGATCGTGCGACGAATTTCGTCGTCGCGGCCGATCACCGGATCGAGCTTGCCGGCAGCCGCGCGCTCGGTCAGGTCAAGCGTGTATTTCTTGAGCGCTTCGCGCTGCCCTTCGGCATCCTGACTATCGACGGAAGCGCCGCCGCGCACGCCTTCGATGGCGGCTTCCAGCGATTTGCGGGTCAGGCCGCGTGCGCGAGCCAGCTTGCCCGTCTCGCCCTTGTCGTCGGCGAGCGCGAGCAGGAACATTTCGCTGGCGATATAGCTGTCGCCATGCTTCTGCGCTTCTTTGTCGGCCTGATTGAGCAGGCCTGCGAGGTCGCGGCTAACCTGCACATTGCCGTCGGTGCCCTGCACCTGCGGCAGCTTGGCCAGCGCCGTCTCGATGTCATGCGCCAGCGGCTGAACCTGAACGCCTGCGCGTTGCAGCAGCGAGCGCGCGGCGCCCTCGGGTTGTGCGATCAGCGCGGCGAGGAGGTGCAGCGGCTCGATGTATTGCTGGTCGCGACCGACTGCCATGCTTTGGGCATCAGCCAGCGCTTCCAGGAACTGCGTGGTGAATTTGTCTTGTCGCATCTAGTGCTCCGGTAAGAAATCTCTCTGGATCGGATGTGCGGACAATCCCCTGTGGTTTCAAGGGGCATTACAGCGCGACATTTGACATTTCGCGCAATGCCGGACGAGGGCCGGCTTCAGGGCTTGTTGCGAGGGCATGGCGCCCTCTCGGTGCGTTGGCTGCGTCGGGCGCGTGCGCTGGGCGCATGCCTTGAGGCAACCGCAGGACACGCCCGGGTTTGAGGCTCATAATAGCCACTTTCAGCACACCGCACCATGCGTCCTCCTGACGGCCGGAAGCCCGGATTCCCGTCACGGCGGGCTCGGCTGTCCGTCGACATGTCTACCCAGATTTCCCGCCAAATCACCGCCGAAGCCAACGATCCGGGCGCCCCGCCCCCCCTCGAATGGCCTGCGGCCCGCCTGTCCGAAATCGACGAAGACGCCGTGCGCCTGCTCGTCCATACGTTCTACGGGCGCATTCGTGACGACGACCTGCTCGGCCCCGTCTTTCGGCAGGCGCTCGAAGGTCGCTGGGACATGCATCTGGAGAAAATGGTGGCGTTCTGGTCAAGCATTGTGCTCGGGGCCAAACGCTACCGCGGCAATGTGACGCAGGCCCATCAGCCCTTCGGTCATCTGAGCGGCGAGCACTTCAGCCGCTGGCTCGCCCTCTTCTTCGACACGCTGGACAAGCTGTTCGAACCGCAGGCCGCCTTCGCCTTCGCGGAACCGGCGATCCGGATCGCGGAAAGCCTTCAGTTGAACCTGTTCGGATGGGAATACACGCTGCCGCCGGCGCAACGGGCGCTGCTCGACAGCATCAAGCAGCGGCGGCCGGCACGGCCACATGAGTGACCTGCGGCCAAGGGACGGTTGACGGTTTAGGAACCGTTAAGGGACGCTAAAGGGCGCTCAAAGTCGTCTCAGGACTTCTCGCCACTCACCCAGCGCTCACGGGCGGCGGTATCGGTCTCGCGGGCGTCGACCCAGCGTTCGCCCTGCGGCGTCGATTCCTTCTTCCAGAACGGCGCTTCGGTCTTCAGATAGTCCATGATGAATTCGCACGCGGCAAACGCATCTCCGCGATGCGCCGAGGTCACGGCCACCAGTACGATCTGATCGCCCGGCCCCAGTTCGCCATAACGGTGGATCACCAGCGCATCGAACAGACGCCAGCGTTCGCGCGCCTGCACGACGATGGCCTCCAGCGCCTTTTCCGTCATGCCCGGGTAGTGTTCGAGCGTCATGCGCGAGACATCCTTGCCGTCGTTCAGGTCGCGCACGGTACCCACGAAGGTCGCCACAGCGCCCACGCGCAGATCGTCCGCCCGCAAACGCCGGATTTCCTCCGACAGGTCGAAATCTTCAGTCTGAACACGAATCGGCATGGAATCTCGTTCCCTCTAGCTCAACCGCCGGTCACCGGCGGGAAGAATGCGACTTCGCAACCCTCGGTCAGGCGGGTGGACGCCGGCACCATCGTGTGGTTCAACGCCATGCGCAACGAGCGTTGCGGCCCGAGCGTCTCGGCCCAGACCGGGCCACGCGTGCACAGCCATTCGCGCACGTCTCCCACCGTGGCAACCCCTGCGGGCACCGCGTCCACATGTTCCTCAGCGACATTCAGCGCCTCGCGGACACTGGCGAAAAAGCGAAGATCGATCTGCATAGTCTGTCCGGCGTGCCGCCCGGGTTTGCGGGCTGCACCCCTGTCTCTCAATATAGAAGGTCGGAGAACGGCAGGAACGCCACCGTCTGCCCCGCTTCGATGCGGTGCTCCGGCGGATTGTCGATGAGACCATCGCCCCAGACGGTCGAGGTCAGCACCGCCGAACTCTGATTCGGGAAGGCGTCGAGGCCGCCCTGATCGTTGATGCGGGCGCGCACGAACTCGTTGCGGCGGTCCGCCTTCTTCTGCGTGAAATCGGCGCGCATCGCAATGCGGCGCGGCGTGACGTTCGCCGCACCCTGCAAACGCAGGATAAACGGGCGCACGAACAGCAGGAAGGTCACGAAGCTCGACACCGGATTGCCCGGCAGGCCAATGAAATGCGCCGTCTCGCCGTTCGCCCGGTTGACCTCGCCATACGCGAGCGGCTTGCCCGGCTTGAGCGCGATCTGCCACAGATTGAGACGCCCCTCCGCTTCCACCGCCGGCTTGACGTGATCTTCCTCGCCGACCGAGACACCGCCTGACGTGATGATCAGGTCGTTGCCGCGCGCCGCGTCGCGCAAGATCGCGCGGGTGGCCGCCAGATTGTCAGGCACGATGCCGTAATCGGTCATCTCGCAGCCCAGATTTTCCAGCAGGCTGCGCAACACGAAACGATTGGAGTTGTAGATGCTGCCGGCGCGCAACGGCTCGCCGGGCATCGTCAGTTCGTCGCCGGTGAAGAACACGGCCACGCGCAGACGCCGGGCGACCTGAAGCTTCGCGATGCCCACCGACGCCGCCAGACCCAGCGCTGGCGCGCGCAACCGGGTACCGGCTGCCAGCACCACGCTGTCACGGCGAATGTCGGCGCCCTGTCGGTTGACGAACTCACCCGCGAGCGGCGTATGACGGATGACGACCGAGCCATCGTCACGCGCTTCGCACTGCTCCTGCATCACGACGGCATCCGCGCCCGGCGGCACCGGCGCTCCCGTGAAAATGCGCGCCGCGGTGCCGCTGGCGAGCGGCTGCGGAGCGTGCCCGGCGGGAATGCGCTGCGAGACGGGCAACACCGTCTCGGCGCCGCGCAGATCGGCCACACGCACGGCGTAACCGTCCATCGCGCTCGTGTCCATCGGCGGGACATCGAGCGTGGCGACGACATCGGCCGCCAGCACGCGGCCGTTCGCCGCGAGCGTATCGACCGTCTCGCGCGAATCGAGCGGACGCGCCGCGGCCAACACCGCGTCGAGAGCTTCTTGAGTACTCAGCATGCAAATGGCCCGGAAGTCATGGGGCGCCCTAACGCTAAGGCACGCAAAGCGTAACAAGCGTAATAAGGCGCCCGATTCATGGAACGACGGCTCACAGGCCGGTGTGCTCCGCGATGTAGGCCTTCACGCGCTCGGCATCGTTCGGCACCGTATCGAAACGCTGCGGCAGCGACTCGAGTTGCTCGAAACCTGCCGGACGCGGCGGCTCGCGGTGCAACGCCTCGCGAATCGTCTCGGCGAACTTCGCCGGCTGTGCCGTCTCCAGCACGACCATCGGCACGCCGGGTTCGAGCGCTTCGCGCGCGACCTTCACGCCGTCGGCCGTGTGGGTATCGATCACGATGTCGTAGCGCTTGGCCACGTCCTGAATCGTCGCCAGACGGTCCGCGTGCGTGCTGCGTCCGGACACAAAGCCGAACTGGGTCACGCGAGCGAACGCCTCACTGCCCGACAGATCGAAGCCGCCCTCGCGCTCGACCTTCGAGAGCAGGTCGGCCGTCGCGGTGGCGTCGCGGCCCAGCAGATCGAACAGGAAGCGCTCGAAGTTCGATGCCTTCGAGATGTCCATGCTCGGGCTGCTGGTATGGAACGTTTCGGCCGACTTGCGCACGCGGTAACGACCCGTGCGGAAGAACTCGTCGAGCACGTCGTTTTCGTTGGTCGCCACGACCAGCTTGCGGATCGGCAGGCCCATCATGCGCGCGATGTGACCAGCGCAGACGTTGCCGAAATTGCCCGACGGCACGGTGAACGACACTTCGCCGTCCTGTCCCGACTTGCCGCCCGTGGCTGCGAAGTAGCCCTTGAAGTAATAAACGACCTGCGCCACGACGCGCGCCCAGTTGATCGAATTGACGGTACCGATCTTGTAGCGCGCCTTGTAGGCGTGATCGTTGGAGACCGCCTTGACGATGTCCTGCGCATCGTCGAACACGCCTTCCACCGCCAGGTTGAAGATGTTCGGATCTTGCAGACTGTACATCTGTGCGGTCTGGAAGGCACTCATCTTGCCCGCCGGCGACAGCATGAAGACGCGAATGCCTTCCTTGCCGCGCATGGCGTACTCGGCCGCGCTCCCCGTATCGCCGGACGTCGCCCCCAGAATGTTGAGCGCATCGCCATGCTGCGCCAGTGCGTACTCGAACAGATTGCCGAGCAACTGCATGGCCATGTCCTTGAACGCCAGCGTGGGGCCGTTCGAGAGCGCCAGCAGCGAGAGCTGCGTGTCCTTCTCGATGCCCAGCGGCAGCAGCGGCGTGATGTCCGCAGCGTCTTCGCCCGGACGCACGTTGCGGTACACCTCGGCGGTGTACGTGCGCTTCGTCAGGTCGGCCAGCACTTCCGCCGGGATGTCTCCTGCAAACTTCGTCAGCACTTGGGCCGCCAGTTCGGCGTACGACAACTGACGCCAGGCGCGCAGTTCGTCGGCCGTCACCTGCGGGTATGCCGTCGGCAGATAGAGACCCCCGTCCGGGGCCAGGCCGCCGAGCAGAATGCTGGAGAACGATTGCGGCTCGCCCGAAGTCAGGCCCGCACCGCGCGTGGAGATGTATTTCATGGGAATCGTGTCCTGTCGTATCGGTTCTTGCGAGCGGCGCCCGATTTCCGGGCCCGCTCAGCTCGGCGTGGAGATCAGCTCAGCGCTTCCATACGAATACGCGTGACCTTCGAGAGCACCGTATCCATCGCTTCGATCTTCGCGATGGCCGCATTGATGTGCTTTTCCAGCGTCTGGTGCGTCAGGATGATGATGTCGGTCTGGTGCTCGCCTTCGCGCGATTCCTTCTGCAGCAGCGCGTCGATGGAGATGTCCAGATCGGCCAGAATACGCGTGAGTTCCGCCATCACACCGGCGCGGTCGACCACGCGCAGACGCAGGTAGTAGCTCGTGGTGACTTCGTCGATGGGCAGCACCGGGGTGTCCGACAGCGAGTCGTGCTGGAACGCCAGATGGGGCACGCGGTGCTCCGGGTCAGCCGTCTGCAGACGGGTAACGTCCACGATGTCAGCCACCACGGCCGAGGCCGTCGGCTCGGCGCCCGCGCCCTTGCCGTAGTACAGCGTGGCGCCCACGGCGTCGCCCTGCACCAGCACGGCATTCATGGCGCCTTCCACGTTGGCGATCAGGCGCTTGGCCGGAATCAGCGTCGGATGCACGCGCAGCTCGATGCCGGCTTCCGCACGACGCGTAATGCCCAGCAGCTTGATGCGATAGCCGAGTTCTTCCGCGTACTTGATATCGAGCGCGGCGAGCTTGGTGATGCCTTCGACGTAGGCGCGGTCGAACTGCACCGGCACGCCGAACGCGATGGCGCTCATGAGCGTGAGCTTGTGCGCGGCGTCGACGCCTTCGATGTCGAAGGTCGGATCGGCTTCCGCGTAGCCCAGACGCTGCGCGTCGGCCAGTGCGACGTCGAAATCGATGCCCTTGTCGCGCATCTCCGACAGGATGAAGTTCGTGGTGCCATTGATGATGCCGGCGATCCACTGAATGCGGTTGGCCGTGAGACCTTCGCGCAGCGCCTTGATGATGGGAATACCGCCGGCCACGGCGGCTTCGAACGCGACCATCACGTTGGCCTTGCGCGCGGCAGCGAAGATTTCGTTGCCGTACACGGCCAGCAGCGCCTTGTTGGCGGTAACCACGTGCTTGCCGTTCTCGATGGCCTTGAGCACCAGCTCCTTCGTAAGGTCATAGCCGCCGATGGTCTCGACGACGACATCGATGGCGGGGTCGTTCACGACCTCGAACGGATCGCCGGTCACCACGGCGGCGTGGCCCACGAGGCCCTTGGCGCGTTCGACGTTACGAACCGCGACCTTCGTAATCTCGATCCCCCGGCCGGCGCGACGTTGAATTTCTTCCTGGTTGCGAGCCAGTACCTGGAAGGCGCCGTAGCCTACCGTGCCGAGGCCGAGCAGGCCCAATTTGATCGGTTTCATGCAGTTTTACTCAAAAGTCGAAATCGGTTGCGCGCATCACTTGCCGTGGCGACGGCGATAACCGTCAAGGAAGCGGGCAATGCGACTGATGGCGTCTTCCAGGTCGCCCTCGTGAGGCAGGAACACTACGCGGAAATGGTCGGGATGCATCCAGTTGAAACCACTGCCCTGCACCAGCAGGACCTTCTCTTCGAGCAGCAGCTGGAGAATGAAGTCCTGATCGTTGGCGATGGGGTACACCGCCGGATCCAGACGCGGGAACAGATAGAGCGCCGCCTTCGGCTTCACGCACGTGACGCCCGGAATGGCAGTGAGCATATTGAACGCGATCTCGCGCTGCTCATACAGACGGCCGCCCGGCACGATCAGGTCCTTGATGCTCTGATAGCCGCCCAGCGCTGTCTGAATGGCGTACTGGCCCGGCACGTTCGGACACAGGCGCATCGAGGCGAGGATGTTCAGCCCTTCGATATAGTCGCGCGCCGGGCGCTTGTCGCCGGACACCACCATCCAGCCCGCGCGGTAACCGCACGCGCGATAGCTCTTGGACAGACCGTTGAAGGTGATCGTGAGGACGTCTTCAGACAGCGAGCCGATCGACGTGTGCTCTTCACCGTCGTAAATGATCTTGTCGTAGATCTCGTCGGCGTAAATGATGAGCTTGTGCTCACGGGCGAGCGCGACGATGTCCTTGAGGAGTTCGTCCGAGTAGAGCGCGCCGGTCGGATTGTTCGGGTTGATGATGACGATCGCGCGCGTGTTCGGCGTGATCTTCTTGCGGATGTCGGCCAGATCCGGCTGCCAGTCGGCCTGCTCGTCGCAGATGTAATGCACCGGCGTACCGCCGGACAGACTGACCGCCGCCGTCCAGAGCGGATAGTCGGGCGCGGGGACGAGCACTTCGTCGCCGTCGTTGAGCAGTGCCTGCATGGCCATCACGATCAGCTCGGACGCCCCGTTGCCGAGGTAGATGTCGTCGAGCTGAACGTCCTTGATGCGCTTTTGCTGGCAGTAGTGCATGATCGCCTTGCGCGCCGCGAACACGCCCCGGGAATCGGAGTAACCTGCCGAATTCGGCAGATTGCGGATCATGTCCTGGACAATCTCGTCAGGCGGCTCGAAGCCGAACGGCGCCAGATTGCCGATGTTCAGCTTGATGATGCGATGACCTTCGTCTTCCATGCGCTTGGCATGTTCGAGCACGGGCCCACGAATGTCGTAGCAGACATTCTGCAATTTCTGCGATTTGAGGATCGGTTTCACGGCGGTTGTGGTCTTGACGGGCGACGCAGGAATCCGGACAGGCCGGGAATCCGCTGAAGTTGCAGGCGGGATGAAGTGAAAAATGCCGCACTGCAACGGTTTTGCCGTGCTGCGTACGGCAAAAAGCTATAATTTAGCCAATTATGACAGAGTTCGGCAATGCATCATTGACGGTTTGCGGCATGCAAGGCAAGATGCCCGCCCGTTAGCGAGTCCGTCACCCGCCGCATCCATGACGATCTGTCGATCGCTCAGCCACCACTGGGTAACCACTGGGTAGGGAATCTCCGAAAGTGAAACTGCATCAAGACCCGTCGCAAGCAGCATTGAACACGGTCACCGGCTATGGCCCGGGCTATGTCGAGGTCAACAAGGTTCGTTACGACGAAAGCGTGATCATTGCACCGGAGGGAGACGTCCTGCCCTGGCCGGTGTCCCGCTTCGACGCGCTCGACGCCTCGCACTTCGAAGCGCTGCGCGCCCTCGACCCCGAAGTCGTCATCTTCGGCAGCGGCGCCCGCCTGCGTTTCGCCCATCCGCGCCTGACCACGGCGCTGACCAGCCAGCGCATCGGCGTCGACTCGATGGACACGCAAGCCGCCTGCCGCACGTACAACATCCTGATGAGCGAGGGACGCCGCGTCGTCCTGGCCGTGCTCATCGAGACTGAGGCGACTGAGTGAGCCGCCGCCCGCTCAGTTCCGGCCCATCGGCCGCCGACCCTCTCGCGCCGCCCGCGCCCTTTCCTTCTGTCGCCACCGGCAGCACCGGCACGCCGGAAGCGGCCTACCCGCTCTCGCCTGCCGCCTTCTGGCTGCTGCTCCTCGCGTTCGCACTCGTCTGGTTCGGCGTGCTCGACTATCGCCACCTGATTGCCAGCGACGAAGGCCGTTACGCCGAGATGGCGCGCGAGATGTGGACGACCGGCGACTGGATCACGCCGCGCTACAACGGTTACAAGTATTTCGAAAAGCCGCCGCTGCAAACCTGGATGAACGCGCTTACGTTCGCGGCCTTCGGCCTCGGCGAATGGCAGGCGCGGTTCTGGACCGCCCTGACCGGCTTTGCCGGCGTGCTGATGGTCGGCTTTACGGGACGCCGCGTGTTCAATGCCCGCGTCGGCCTGTTCGCGGCCGCTGCGCTGGCCGCCGCGCCGCTGTGGTCGCTGCTCGGGCACTTCAACGTGCTCGACATGGGCCTGTCGTTCTTCATGGGTCTGTCGCTGTGCGCGCTGCTGCTGGCGCAACGCCCCGGTATCGGGCGCCCAGCCGTGCGCGGCTGGATGTGGCTGTGCTGGGCCGCCATGGCGCTCGCCGTACTGAGCAAGGGGCTCGTCGGCATCGTGCTGCCCGGCGCCGTGCTGGTGCTCTACACCGTGATCTCCCGCGACTGGGCCCTGTGGCGCCGGCTCTACCTCGGCAGCGGCCTGATCGTCTTCTTCGCGATCGCCACGCCCTGGTTCGTGCTCGTCCAGATGCGCAACCCGGAGTTCTTCGACTTCTTCTTCATCAACGAACATTTCCGCCGCTTTGCGATGGAAGGCCATAACCGGGATGGCGCACCGTGGTACTTCGTGCCGGTGTTCCTGGTGGGCTTCCTGCCGTGGCTGTCTGTGCTGCCCGGAACCCTACGCGCAACGTGGCGCATGCCGCGTCAGCCCAACGGCTTCGCCCCGGCCGTGATGCTGTGGGTGTGGTCGGCCTTCATCTTCGTGTTCTTCAGCGCGTCGCACTCGAAGCTGATTTCGTACCTGCTGCCGATCGCCCCGGCGATGGCCCTGCTCTTCGGCTTGTATCTGGCGCAGTTGCGTCGGGATACCGTACGTGTGCACATGGCCGGCTACGCGATCTTCCTGATCGCCGCGCTGGTGATGGTCGCCATCTTCGTCGGACGTGCCGGCAGCGTGCGCAACCCGAACGAGTTGTACAAGGCGTTCCAGGTCTGGTTGTACTTTGCGCTCGGCGCAGGGTTGATCGGTACGCTTGTCGCGTGGCGTCTCGCACGTCACAGCGCACGCCGCGCCCTGTTGACGTTCGCCGGCGGCATGCTGGTGCTCGTGACGATCGGCGGCATGGGTCACGAAGTGTTCGGCCGTCAGAGCACGGGGGTGCTGCTCGTGCCAGCCATCAAGGCGGAAATGCAACGCCTCGGCCCCGACGTGCCGTTCTATTCGGTGAATGTGCTCGATCACACCATGCCCTACTACCTCGAGCACACGATGATCATGGTGCAGCACCCGGATGAGCTGGAGTTCGGCGTGAAGCAGGAGCCGCAGAAGTGGTTGCCGACGCTCGACGCCTTTTACGCCCGCTGGCGGGCCGATCCGAAGGCGCTCGCGCTGGTCGATCCGGACACGTTCGGCAAGCTGGAAGCCGAGCATCTGCCGATGCGCATCATCGCGCGCGATGCGAGGCGGGTCGTAATCTCCAAGCCTTGGCCCGAAGACAACGTAAAATAACGCCGCCTGGGTTTTCCCGGCCCGATGACGGCATCCATAATTATTCACAAACGTTCACAAACGTTCCATGAATCTCGCGACGTTTTCCCTTATTCTCACGGGCGTGCTGCTCAACGCGTGCGCTCAGTTGTTGCTCAAGGCGGGCGCCAATACCATCGGCGCACTTGAGTTCACGCGTGCCAACATCGTCCCGATCGGCATCAAACTGGCCACACAGTTGCCGATCATGGGCGGGCTCGTCTGCTATGCCATCAGCGTGGTCGTCTGGATTCTGGCGCTCTCGCGCGTCGAAGTCTCGATTGCCTATCCGATGCTGTCGCTGGGCTACGTCGTCAATGCGTTCGCCGCCTGGTATCTGTTCGGCGAGACCCTGTCGATGCAGCGGATCCTGGCAATCGGCATCATTCTTGTGGGTGTTTATATCCTGGCGCGCAGCTAAGTCTGCCCGTCCGGCGCAATCACCGGATGCGCCGCCCCCGTCGATCCTGGCGATCCCGTGGGCTGGCGCGCATCTCATGCAGCTTCCCCTGCATATTCGAGCTACTTTGAGGGTTAGTCATACATCATGAGCGACTCGGCAACCTCCCAACCGAATCAACCGTTCCTCCCGTTCACGCGCCCGACGCTCGACGACGCGACCATCAACGGCGTGTCCGAAGTGCTGCGTTCGGGCTGGATCACCTCGGGCCCGCAAGTGCAGGCCTTTGAAAAGGCACTGTCCGAATATTTCGGCGGTCGTCCGGTGCGCGTCTTCAATTCGGGCACCGCTACGCTCGAAATCGGCCTGCGTATTGCCGGCGTGCAAAGCGGCGACGAAGTCATCACCACGCCGCTGTCGTGGGTCGCAACGTCCAACGTCATTCTGGAAGTCGGCGCCACGCCGGTGTTCGTCGACGTCGATCCGGCCACGCGCAATATCGACCTCGACCTGCTCGAAAAGGCGATCACGCCCAAGACCCGGGCCATCATCCCCGTTTATCTCGCCGGCCTGCCGGTGGATATGGACCGGCTGTACGACATTGCTCGCCGTCATAACCTGCGTGTCGTCGAAGACGCCGCACAGGCCATGGGATCGGGCTGGAACGGCAAGCGTATCGGCTCGTTCGGCGACCTCGTGTCGTTCAGCTTCCATCCGAACAAGAACCTCACGTCCATCGAGGGCGGCGCGCTGGTGTTCAATACCGACGACGAAGCGCGTCTGGCCGAGAAATACCGCCTCCAGGGCGTGACCCGCTTCGGCCTCGACGGTATGGACGTGGACGTGCTCGGCGGCAAGTACAATCTCACCGACGTGGCCGCACGCGTAGGCTTGGGGCAGATGCCGCATCTGGCGGCCTTCAACGCCCGCCGTACGGAACTGGCACGTCTGTATTTCGATACGCTCGCGGGCGGCGCCGCCGTCCAGTTGGGCGTCGGCCTGCCCCATGCCGATTTCACGAATTCGAACTGGCATATGTTCCAGATCGAACTGCCGCTGGAGCGCCTGAGCATCGATCGGGCTGGCTTCATGGAGCAGTTGAAGGCGCGCGGCATCGGCAGCGGCGTCCACTACCCGGCCATCCACCTGTTTACAATGTATCGTGCGTTGGGCTTCAAGGACGGCCAGTTCCCGCATGCGGAACGTCTGGGCCGTGCAATCCTGACCCTGCCGCTGTTCCCTGCCATGACGGATGCCGACGTTGCGCGCGTCTGCGAAGCCGTGAATGCTATTTGCGCTGATCACAAAAAATGAATCGACCACAACTCTCTGTCGTCATCCCGGTATACAACGAAGAGGCTGGCCTCGGCGCGCTCTTCGACCGGCTGTACCCGGCGCTCGACAAGCTGGGCGTGACCTATGAAGTGGTGTTCGTCAACGATGGCAGCCGGGACCGCTCGGCTGCTCTGCTTGCCGAGCAATATCGCGCGCGCCCGGATGTGACGCGCGTCGTGCTGTTCAACGGCAACTACGGCCAGCACATGGCCATTCTCGCCGGCTTCGAGCACACGCGCGGCGAATGGGTCATCACGCTCGACGCCGACCTCCAGAACCCGCCGGAAGAGATCGGCAAACTGGTGGCACAACTGGCCGCCGGGCACGATTACGTGGGCACGGTGCGTATGAACCGTCAGGACACGTGGTTCCGCCGCAACGCCTCGCGCGCCATGAACCGTCTTCGTGAGCGCATCACGCGCATCCGCATGACCGATCAAGGCTGCATGTTGCGCGGCTACAGCCGCCACATCGTCGATACGGTCAATCAGTGCCGCGAAATCAACACGTTCATCCCGGCATTGGCCTTTACCTTTGCGCAAAATCCGACGGAAGTGGATGTCGCGCACGAGGAACGCTTCGCCGGTGAATCGAAGTACTCGTTGTACTCGCTGATTCGTCTGAATTTCGACCTCGTGACCGGCTTCTCGGTCGTGCCGCTGCAATGGCTCTCGGGCGTGGGCATCTCGCTGTCCGCCGCGTCGGGGTTGCTGTTCATCGTGCTGATCGCGCGACGCTTCCTGTTCGGCTCGGAAGTCCAGGGGGTATTCACGCTGTTCGCCGTGACATTCTGCCTGCTCGGTGTGATTCTGTTCGGCATGGGCCTGCTCGGTGAGTACATCGGCCGCATCTATCAGCAAGTCCGCCAGCGTCCGCGTTATCTGGTACAAGCGGTGCTCGAAGCGCAGGCCACCGGTCACACGGAACACGCAGCCGTCGGCGGGCAAAGCGCTACGCTGAGCACGGGGGCGACCGAACTGGGATCGCACACGTCATGAGCGCAACGTCTGCCAAAGCCGTCGTCTTTGCGTATCACAACGTCGGCGTTCGTTGCCTGCAAGTGCTGCTCGCTCGCGGCGTCGACGTCGCTCTCGTGGTGACTCATCAGGACAATCCGAACGAGAACATCTGGTTTGGTAGCGTCGCCGGTGTCGCGGCCGAGCATGGCATCCCGGTCGTCACCCCCGACGATCCTGCGGATCCCGCGCTCGCCGAACGCATCCACGCCGTGGCGCCGGACTTTATTTTCTCGTTCTACTACCGCCACATGATCCCGGTGGCCGTGCTGGAAATCGCACCGCAAGGCGCGTTCAACATGCACGGTTCGCTGCTGCCGAAGTATCGCGGCCGTGTGCCGGTGAACTGGGCGGTTTTGCGAGGCGAAACCGAAACGGGCGCCACGCTGCATGAAATGGCGCTGAAGCCGGACGCCGGGGCGATCATCGACCAGACGTCGGTACCGATCCTCCCGGACGACACGGCTGGCGAGGTTTTCGAGAAAGTGACGGTCGCCGCGGAACAGACGCTCTGGCGCTGCCTGCCGGGTCTGCTCGCGGGTACGGCCCCGCGTCACACGAACGACCTCGTCGCCGGCAGCTACTTCGGTGGACGCAAGCCCGAAGATGGTCGCATCGACTGGCATCGGCCGGCGCAGGATGTCTACAACCTGATTCGCGCCGTTGCGCCCCCGTATCCCGGCGCATTTACCGACGTGGCGGATCGTCGCTGGGTGGTCACGCAAGCTCGCCTGTCACGCTCGCCCGCCCCCGCCGGTTTGCCCTGTGGACTGCAAGTAGTGGATAATGCGCTCCTCGGCATTTGCGGCGACGGAAATGCCATCGTCATTCATGAACTAACGCTGGACGGCAAGCTTGTCACGCCGGAACAGTTTTCCCAGCTCAATCACTGACCGTAATATGAAAAAAGTCCTGATTCTCGGTGTCAACGGGTTCATCGGCCACCATCTGTCGAAGCGCATCCTGGAGACGACCGACTGGGAAGTTTATGGCATGGACATGCAGACCGACCGCCTCGGCGATCTGGTTAACCATGAGCGCATGCACTTCTTCGAAGGCGACATCACGATCAACAAGGAATGGGTCGAGTACCACATTCGCAAGTGCGACGTGATCCTCCCGCTGGTCGCTATCGCCACGCCTGCCACCTACGTGAAGGCCCCGCTGCGCGTGTTCGAGCTCGACTTCGAAGCCAACCTGCCGATCGTGCGCTCGGCCGTGAAGTACGGCAAGCATCTGGTGTTCCCGTCGACCTCCGAGGTCTACGGCATGTGCACCGACGGTGAATTCGATCCGGAAAACTCGCCGCTGATCTACGGCCCGATCAACAAGCCGCGCTGGATCTACGCCTGCTCGAAGCAATTGATGGATCGTGTGATCTGGGGTTACGGCATGCAGGAAGGCCTGAACTTCTCGCTGTTCCGTCCGTTCAACTGGATCGGCGCCGGTCTCGACTCGATCTACACGCCGAAGGAAGGCTCGTCGCGCGTGGTCACGCAGTTCCTCGGCCACATCGCTCGCGGCGAGAACATCAGCCTGGTCGACGGTGGTAACCAGAAGCGCGCCTTTACCGACATCGACGACGGTATCGATGCACTGGTTCGCATCATCGACAACAAGAACAACGTCGCCAGCGGCAAGATCTACAACATCGGCAACCCGACGAACAACTTCTCGGTGCGTGAACTGGCCAACATGATGCTCAAGCTGGCGAGCGAATTCCCGGAATACGCAGAGACGGCCAAGAAGGTGCAACTGGTCGAAACCTCGTCGGGCGCTTACTACGGCAACGGCTATCAGGACGTGCAGAACCGCGTGCCGAAGATCGACAACACCATGCAGGAGCTCGACTGGAAGCCGACCACGTCGATGGACGACGCACTGCGCAAGATTTTCGAAGCGTATCGCGGTCACGTCGCCGAAGCGCGTCGTCTGGTCGAAGGCGAATAACGCCTGTGCCCCGGCCCGGCGTACCACGGCATCGAGGTCGTGGCATTGTCCGGACGTCGCACGACACGCCCGGTGCGCCCTCGGCGCATCGGGCGTTTTTGACTCCACGCGTTTGACTTCACGTTTTTGACGCTATTTCGACCGCTGTCGCTGCCTCGGCTTCGGCTTCGGCCTCGGCTTCGGACGTCGGAAATGCATCCAGTCAACTGATTCGACATTCGAGACATCGCGCGCCACGCGGGCCATGTCTTCGATGCACCACTCCTCAAGGGCGGCTATGGCCAAGATTGTCCTGAAGATCGACGTCGACACGCTGCGCGGCACACGCGAAGGCGTTCCCAACCTGCTCGCGGCGCTGGCCGAGCACGCGGCACAGGCGACGTTTCTGTTCAGCCTCGGTCCGGACCACACCGGATGGGCACTCAAGCGAGTCTTCCGCCCCGGCTTCCTGAAGAAAGTCTCTCGCACCTCGGTAGTCGAACACTACGGCTTCAAGACGCTCATGTACGGCACCCTGCTGCCCGGGCCGGACATCGGCAAGCGCGCGGCCGACGTCATGCGCACCGTGCAGAGCGCCGGGCATGAGACCGGCATCCACACCTGGGACCACACGTACTGGCAGGACAATGTGCGCACGCGCGACGCCGCCTGGACGCAGCATCAGATGTCGCAGGCCCACGCCCGCTTCGCACAGATTTTCGGCGCCCCGCCGCTGACCCACGGCGCTGCCGGCTGGCAGATGAACAATCACGCATTTCGCCAGATCGACGCCTGGGGCATGAAGTATTCGTCCGACGGACGCGGCAACGCCCCTCACTACCCGATCGTGGACGGCGTGCGTCTGAAGCACGTGCAGATGCCGACGACATTGCCGACGGTCGACGAACTGCTCGGCATCGACGGCCGCGACATCAATGGTGTTGCCGAACACCTGCTTGCCCTGACTCGCGATCCGGCGCAAGATCACGTGTTCACGCTTCACGCAGAACTCGAAGGGCAGAAGCTGGCGCCGCTGTTCCGTCAGTTGCTGGCCGGATGGCGTCGTCAGGGCCACGATCTGATCACGATGGGTCAGTATTACGAGACGCTCGATCTCAACGCATTGCCGGCACACCCGGTAGTGTGGGGCGAGATACCGGGTCGCTCGGGCGACCTGATTCTCGAAGGCCAGGCGGCTGCCTGACGCCGGGGCGATCGACGCGTCCTGACCCGCGCACCGGATTTCGCAAGACCCCGAATTCGACAACCTTTTCCCGAACCGGCCTGGCAAGGCCACCCAAGGAGACCATAGTGACGGTAGCCATCGACACTCCCGTGCCCGATTTCACCGCACCTGCCACCGGCGGCGATTTTTCGCTCAAGGCCCATCGCGGCCAGAAGGTGGTGATCTACTTTTACCCGAAGGACAACACGCCGGGCTGCACCACGGAAGGCATGAATTTCCGCGACAGCTACGACCAGTTTCAGGCCGCCGGCGCCCAGATCGTCGGCGTGTCGCGCGACAGCCTGCGCTCGCATGAGAACTTCAAGAACAAGCTGGAGCTCCCCTTCCCGCTGATCTCGGACGGCGACGAAGCGGTATGCCAACTGTTCGGTGTCATCAAGCTGAAAAAACTGTATGGCAAAGAACATCTTGGCATTGAACGCAGCACGTTCCTGATCGACGCCAAGGGTGTGTTGCGCAAGGAATGGCGCGGCGTGCGCGTGCCGGATCACGTGTCGGAAGTGCTCGCCGCAGTGCAGGCGCTCTGAGCGAATCTCGCGTGCACGACGTCCGCCACGGCGGTCATCGGGCATGCGCGCGAGCGCTATTCGGCGGGCTGTTGCATTCCGGTCGATGCGACCGCCAGTGAGGGCATCCGACGCTATACAAGCACGGCAAGAGACGTTATAGTCGGCCGTAATGATCAAGCGCATTGAACGAGACTATTGCAGGCGTCGCCACGGCGGCGCCTTCAGCCAAGCCGCCTCTCCGGTGCGTCCGGGCAGGCGGCTTTTTTGTTGCCGGGACGTGATGTATTGCCGTTTGTCCCGGCCGAGTAGTGTTGTGTTTTCTTGAACGGGAAATCTATGCCATTGCCATCGGCGCCGACCAAACCGGGCTCGCTGCTTGCCCCGGAACAATTCCCCACTCGCCTCAAACCTTCGCGCACGGAGGCCAAGAAACCGATTCCCTCGTCTGAACAACATGCACTGGGCGAAACGTCCGGTGCCGCCGGTGCTGCCAGCGCGACCGAATTGAAGGTCGTCCCCAAACCCGCTCCGGCGACGCAGACTGCTTCACAGCCGTCGCCTGTCGCGCGTTCGCCCCAGTCGCCCCAGTCGCCTCCGAAGGCCGACTCGACCGGCGCCGGCGCCTCGCTCAAGGCGGTCAAATCGCCCTCGACCGGGCCCGGTTCGAAACGTACACGCGGCAAGGATCAGGAGCCGGCCAAGCTCTTCGTGCTCGACACGAACGTGCTAATGCACGACCCGAGCAGCCTGTTCCGCTTCGAAGAGCACGACGTCTATCTGCCCATGATGACGTTGGAAGAGCTCGACAATCACAAGAAGGGCATGTCGGAAGTGGCGCGCAATGCGCGTCAGGTGAGCCGCACGCTCGACGGGCTGGTCGCGGAAAGCGGCACGAAGTCGATGGCGGAGGGCATTCCGCTCTCGCGACTCGGCAACAAGGACGCCACCGGGCGTCTGTACTTCCAGACCGACCTGCCCGACGTGCCGCCGCTCGAAGGTCTGCCGCAAGGCAAGGCCGACAACCAGATTCTGGGCGTCGTGCGCGCGTTGCAGGACAAGTTCCGCGATCGTCAGGTCGTGCTGGTGTCGAAGGACATCAACATGCGCGTCAAGGCGCATGCGCTCGGCCTGCCTGCGGAGGACTACTTCAACGACAAGGTGCTCGAGGACAGCGATCTGCTCTACTCGGGTGTGATGGCCCTGCCGCCGGACTTCTGGACGAAGCACGGCAAGGGCATGGAAAGCTGGCAGGATAACCGTACCGGCACCACGTTCTATCGCATCACCGGGCCGCTCTGCGCGAGTTTCCTGATCAATCAGTTCGTCTATCTGGAGACGAACAACGGCGAGGCGCCCTTCTACGCGCAGGTTCGGGAAATCAACGGCAAGACGGCGCTGCTGCAAACGCTGCGTGACTACGGCCATCACAAGAACAATGTGTGGGGCATCACGGCGCGCAACCGCGAGCAGAACTTCGCGTTGAACCTGCTGATGAATCCCGAAGTGGACTTCATCACGTTGCTCGGTCAGGCCGGCACCGGCAAGACGCTGCTGGCGCTCGCCGCCGGTCTGGCGCAGACGCTCGACGAGAAGCGCTACAACGAGATCATCATCACGCGCGCAACCGTGCCCGTCGGTGAAGATATCGGCTTCCTGCCGGGCACCGAGGAAGAGAAGATGCAACCGTGGATGGGCGCATTCGACGACAACCTCGAAGTGCTGCAAAAGACCGACGACTCCGCCGGTGAATGGGGCCGTGCGGCCACGCAGGAACTGATTCGCTCGCGACTCAAGGTCAAGAGCATGAACTTCATGCGCGGTCGTACGTTCGTGAACAAGTTCGTCATCATCGACGAGGCGCAGAACCTGACGCCGAAGCAGATGAAGACGCTCGTCACGCGCGCCGGCCCCGGTACCAAGCTGATCTGCCTGGGCAACATCGCGCAGATCGATACGCCTTACCTCACCGAAGGCAGCTCGGGCCTCACTTACGTGGTGGATCGCTTCAAGGGCTGGGGACACAGCGGGCACGTCACGCTCGCGCGCGGCGAACGTTCGCGTCTGGCGGATTACGCCGCGGAAATTCTCTGACGTCCGCCCCCATCGAGGGCTTCGATGCACGACAAGACGGCGCCTTCGGGCGCCGTTTTTATTGGCTTCGCATGAAGGTCCGGCGTCGAGGTCGTCCATCAACACACATGGCGACCGGATAACGATATCGCCCGGCAAGCCGCGAATTTGTGACGTCGATGCCACAAAACGCACGGATTCCGGTACTTTTGCGATGCATTCGGGCGGTAAGCGTCGTAAACTCTGCGCATGCGAACCCAGCGCCCTCTGAGCATGCATCGCTCTCTGACTCGCCTGATGGCCCGATCCACGACATTGTCGGTGACGTCGACAACGCTGGCGCGCTTGCCGTGGCGAAGCGCCGGCGTGCTCGCCGTCACGCTGCTCGTGGCCGCGTGTTCGTCCGGCCCGTCAGTCCGGCAAGGGGGGAACGCGAACTACGGCAACCGCACAGTCGGCCCCGAGCGCAGCGCGGGACAAGAGGAAATCACGCTCGAAGCGATGAGCCTCGTTGGCATTCCTTACCGCTACGGCGGCAATACCCCCGACTCAGGTTTCGATTGCAGTGGACTGGTGCGCTATGTCGTGGCACGTGCCGCGGGCGTCAATCTGCCACGCACCACCGCCGACATGAGTGGCGTGGGCACGGTGCTCGAACGCGACGATCTCGCTTCGGGCGATCTGATCTTCTTCAATACGACGGGACGCGCGCATTCGCATGTGGGCATCTACGTCGGTCAGGGGAAATTCGTGCACGCCCCGAACTCGGGTGGCACGGTGCGTCTGGAGAGTATCTTTATCCCGTATTGGGCGAAGCGCATTGATGGCGTGCGACGCGTCGCCGCCAACAAGGCGCCGGCAGGCAACACGACCTATGTCAATCGCACGGCACCGGCAACGGTGGCACAAACGCCTGCTGTCGCCCCGCTGCCGAACGTGCCGCTGGATACGACACCGAATCGTCCGCTGACGGCAGCCACGCCGTCGCCGCTGGAGACCCCCAGCAACACCGCCGGACTCGCCTCCCCGCCGGCACAGGACGACGATCCCATCGCCCGCTTCGCCAACAGCTCGATGTAAAACCGCCCGCCCGATGGGAGACATCCCGCCGGCCGGGCCGGATCAGCGCAGGTGCGCAAGCAAGGTTGCCGCCCCGCCGATGTTGATCGCTGCGCCCATCAACACGCCAAGGGGACGGTTGCGCAAAGCCTGGATCAATGTGGTCATATTCGCCTCCTTCGTTGCCCGATAAAACACTATGGACAAATGATAATCAATTGCAATTAACTATTGAAATTGATTATCCCGATGAAGGCGATTTGTCATCTCAATGGGATCCCCGATCCGGGTTCAATACGACGCCACAGCATCCATAAACGCCGCCAGATCGCGGTTGAAGCGGTCCGGCGATTCGACAAACGGGGCGTGCCCCGCGCCAGGATAGACGCTGACGTTGGCCGCCGGGTCCAATGCCTTGGCTCGCTGCGCGGACGACCCCGCTTTGACGAGCGCATCACGCTCCCCGTAGATCAGCAGCAACGGCTTATGCATTGCCCCGAGCCCTGTCGGCGCGTCCACCGTCATCCGGTGCACCACGCGCTGCATGTCGAACGATGCCAGAGCGGCATTCGCCAAGAGGCGGTCGAATGTCATGGTGTCCGGCTGAGTCTCGAAACACAGCTTGAGGAAGGCCTTCTCGGCGTCTAGATGAGTTCTGAGATCGGCGGATGTCATGTCCCGGTAGATTTCGGGATGCGGCACGATCTGATCCGGCTTCAGCTCGATCACCCCACCGACGTAGATCGCGCCAGCGATTCGCGTGTCCCCATACGCCGCCAGATAGTTCGTGGCCACCGCCGCACCGAGCGACCATCCTACAATGACAGGCTGCCTCGCTCCCGACCCTGCGATCACAGCGGCCAGATCGTCCGCCCAACGGCGACCATCGGTATAGGCGTCTGCACGTTCCGGCTTACCCGACTGTCCATGCCCACGCAGGTCGAACGTGATCAGACGGTAACGTTGCAGGAGCGGGCTGCTCGTCTGCGCATCCCAGCTCAGATGGCTGCCCAGCAATCCGTGGACGAAGACGATGGCTGGGCCATCCGGATTGCCGGATTCCTGCACCGCAATCGAGACGCCATCCGGCGCGGTGACGGTGTACGAGACCGGGGCAGCTTGCGCGAGCGTGGCGGCAGCGGACAAGGCCAGCACCGTCAACCAACGACGTAGGCCATTGAAAAGGTTGAAACTGAACATGATTGAAAGACTTCGATGTGGACGGATCGACAGTCTCAACCCTCACACCAATGTGAGAGTCAAGCAAAACTGCTAAGCTCGATCACATGACACATCCCGCGCCTCCCACGCCCCTCAAAATCGGCGAACTCGCACGAGCGACGGGCGTCAGCATCCGCGCCATCCGCCATTACGACGACCATGGGCTACTGACATCGACCCGCTCCGGGAATGGCTATCGCGCGTTTCAGCCGGTTGCGATCACGCAGGTCAGGCAGATTCAGCGCCTGATCGCGACCGGCTTCAGTCTGGAGGAGATTCGCAGCTTTCCCGATTGCATGCGGCTGATCGAAGGGGCAAAGGCCTGCAAGGAAATCTCGGAGACGCAACGCAAGCGGCTGGCCGCGCTGGAGCAGCAGATTGCCGATCTGGAGCGTCGGCGGGCACGGTTGAGGAGCATGCTGATGGAAGATCGTGACGCGACGGGAGATGCCGGGACGTCGTCACTCACCTAGCCACACACGGGCGCATAGCGGCGCCATCCCCGCCTTTCGTGACTCGGTCGAGCAGATCAAATACCGCAATGCCCGACTCGCCGATCCGATCAGCGTGTCAAGTCCTGAAATAGGTTGACAGAAAAAGTCATTCAAAACGCCCGATGCACCGCATCGGGCGTTTTGTATTTCAGGGCCGCATGAGGTCGTTCGTGATTGTAGATGTGCACGGACTGTCTCACCATTTTGACGGCTTGCTTGAG
>NZ_PTPY01000041.1:0-401547 GCF_022696215.1 Pandoraea sp. LA3
GTGGGTCAGACGGGCAAGATCGTGGCCCCGCAACTGTACGTGGCGGTGGGCATCTCGGGGGCGATTCAGCACCTGGCCGGGATGAAGGATTCGAAGGTGATCGTGGCGATCAACAAGGATCCGGAAGCGCCGATCTTCTCGGTGGCCGACTACGGTCTGGTGGGCGATCTGTTCACCGTCGTGCCGGAACTCACGGGCGCGCTGTAAGCGCTGCGCCGGTTAGCACGACATCGTTGTAAGGCAGTACGGCTGCGGGCCTCGCGCCCGCAGCTTGTTTCCGTCGATTCGTATGGGGATGCGGCCAGACGTCGTGAGAGTCGCGAGCGTCTTCATCCGAATCGGTCGAACAGCAAAAATAAAACAATAAGCATCTGGCATTCGCCACCATCCGAAGGCAATCGAAATCCCCAGGAGGAACGACATGAGTTATCAGGCCCCGATCAAGGACATGCAGTTCGTCATGAACGAACTCGCGGACCTGACGCGCATCGCTGCGTTGCCGGGTTATGAGGATGCCTCGCCCGACGTCGCACAGGCCGTGCTCGAAGAAGCGGCCCGCTTCAATCAGGAAGTGCTCGCGCCGCTGAACGTCATCGGCGACCAGCAACCGAGTACGTGGAAGGACGGTGTGGTCACCACTACGCCGGGATTCAAGGAAGCGTTCCGTCAGTTTTCCGAAGCGGGATGGCAGGGCGTGCTGCATCCGCAGGAGTTCGGCGGGCAGGGCTTGCCCAAACTCGTCGCTACGCCCTGCACGGAAATGCTCAACGCGGCGAACCTGTCGTTCGCGCTGTGCCCGCTGCTCACCGACGGCGCCGTCGAAGCGCTGCTCACCGCAGGCACCGACGCCCAACGTGCACTCTACGTCCCCAAGCTGCTCTCGGGCGAGTGGACTGGCACCATGAACCTCACGGAGCCGCAGGCCGGGTCGGATCTCGCGATGGTGCGCACCCGTGCGGAGCGCGAGGCCGACGGCACCTATCGCATTTTCGGCACGAAGATTTTCATCACGTTCGGCGAACACGACATGGCGGAGAACATCGTTCACCTCGTGCTCGCCCGCACGCCCGATGCGCCCCCAGGCGTCAAGGGCATTTCACTGTTCATCGTGCCGAAGTTCAATGTCGACGCCGAGGGTAAGCTCGGTGCGCGCAACGATGTGCATTGCGTGTCCATCGAACACAAGCTCGGCATCAAGGCGAGCCCCACGGCGGTGCTGCAATTTGGTGACAACGGTGGCGCGACGGGGTACCTCGTCGGCGAAGAGAACCGTGGCCTCGAATACATGTTCATCATGATGAACGCGGCGCGTTTCGCCGTCGGCATGCAAGGCGTGGCCGTCGCCGAGCGTTCGTATCAGCATGCCGTGGCGTATGCGCGTGACCGGCTGCAAAGCCGTCCGGTGGATGGCTCGTCGCGCGACGCGGTGTCGATCATTCATCACCCCGACGTCAAGCGCATGCTCATGACGATGCGTGCCCTGACGGAAGGGGCGCGCGCACTCGCGTACGTGGCGGCGGGTCAGGCCGACATCGCACATCACGCGGCCGATGCCGAGGCAGGCAAGCGCGCGCAGGCCGTCTACGAATTCCTCGTGCCGATCGTGAAGGGCTGGAGCACGGAGATGTCGCTGGAGGTGACGAGCCTCGGCGTACAGGTGCATGGCGGTATGGGCTTCATCGAAGAGACGGGCGCGGCTCAGTACTATCGCGATGCGCGTATTCTGCCGATCTACGAAGGCACGACGGCGATTCAGGCGAACGATCTGATCGGTCGCAAGACGCTGCGCGATCGTGGCGCCGTGGCCCGCGCGCTGTGTGAGCAGGTCGAGGCGACGGAGAATGAACTGCGCGCGGCGGGTGGTGTGGCCGCGCCGGTGGCCGAGCGTCTTGCCAAGGGACGCGAAGCGCTGGCCATCGTGGTGGACTACGTGCTGGCGAATACGCAGGACAACGCCAATGCGGTGTTCGCTGGCAGCGTGCCGTATCTGAAGCTCGCGGGCATTGTGCTCGGCGGCTGGCAGATGGGGCGTGCGTTGTTGGCGGCGCAGAAACTGCGCGATACCGATCCGTCGTTCTACGACGCCAAGATCGGCACTGCGCGTTTCTTCGCGGATCACATCCTCACGCAGGCTCCGGGCCTTGCGCAGTCGATCACCGAGGGGGCCGACTCGGCGCTGTCGCTTAACGAAGCGCAGTTCTGATCGCCTGACGGCAAATGAAAGCGACCTGCGGGTCGCTTTTTTTGTGCGGTACGTCGGCGCCAATACCCACTATCGGTCCGAGGCAAGCATCAAACCGGAACAAAACCGCCGGACGAAAAAAAACGGCACTGCGTGAATGTCATCACGCAGTGCCGTGCATTGGGTCCCCGCCTCAGCCGCTAAGCCGGCATCCTGAACCGTGAGGTTCAAGGTGGTCGCGGTTAGTAGCGCTTTGGGTTCATCAGACAGAGTGACGCTCACGCCAGCACTACAAACTTCCGCAACCTGCAACAGATCATTGGTTCAAGGAATCTATGACTTTCGCGAACCAGGCAGGGAAAACTAACCTTTCGGACCAGACAGTTACCGATGTCTTTCAGCTTTGATACTGATCGATGACGGCACTCAGTCGTTCGTCCATGGCTTGCATTCTACGCTGAATTTCTTCGGCAGGGAATGCTTGTCCAGCAGCAATGCTTTTTTCCAACGCAAGCAATTCGGATGCCAGGCTCAACGCTGCCATGACGGCAATGCGGTCGGTGCCGCGCACGCTGCTTTGCGCGCGGACCTTGCTCATTTCGGCATCCACGCGCGAGACGGAGGCGAGCAGGTCGGCCTCGTGTTCGGGCGGGCAGGCGAGGCGGTACGACTGTTCAAGAATATGAACTTCGAGCTGCTTGATCGTCATGCGTTTTCTCCACCGGGGGTGCCGAGCAGATCCATCTGACCCTCAGCGGGGTTTTGCGTGGGAAGCTTTTCGAGGATCGCGTTCAGGCGAACCTGGGCCTCGTCGATCTTGGCGGCAAGCTGATCGCGTTGCAAACGCAAGGCGTCGCGTTCGGTGCGCAATTGCTCGATGGCGGCGCGGGTTTCGTCGCATTCGGCGCGCGCACGGTCGAGTTCCGCGAGCAGCGCTTGATTGTGTTGGTGAAAACGTTGGCTGATCACAACCAACTGTTCCATTTTATCGGTGAGATTGTCGAGATCGGTGAGCATCGGGCTGCGTCCTCTTGATTGCCCTACATTCTAACGGAATCGGCGGCCAATGCCCGACGAACGAGCATTGACGCTCGTTCGATTGGCCCCTACACTTGCGGCACTTCGGTGCTCGCGCACGCCCCCCGGCATGCGCAGTTAAACGGGAAACAGGGAGCCGCGTCCCTACACGGGCTGGCTAACCTGTGCTGCCCCCGCAACGGTAAGTCATTCTTTCGACCCGAAAGGTTTCCGAAAACGCGCTTCGCCTCTATCGCCACTGTGTGCCATCTGCATGCGGGAAGGCCGGTCAGGCGCGACGATGACCAGCCCGGATACCGGCCCAAGTGAGTGGGGATTCCATCATGCCGCCCGGCGCAAGCCGCTGGTGGCATGTTGTCGTTTTCAAGTGCCGATGCCACCCGTCGTATTCGCATGTGTTCGCATGCCGATGTGTCACCGGCGCTCCCGATACGCCCCTTTCGTCGGCGACCTGCGGGGGAACGGGTCAAGGCAACAAGAAAACTACGGAAGTCACACCACACCATGCGCTCCCACGTTCGCGCAATGGCGCTGCACGCGCCTGCCTTTGCTTCGCGCTTCATACCGCCCGCCAGCCCGCTCGCTCACACGCGTGCTGCCTCGATCTTCTCGCCTCATCGCGTAGCGCTGGCCGCCGCCTTGCTGGCCGTCAGTGCCGCCGCACAGGCGCAATTGACCGATGCCACGCTCAACACGACCGTGGTGACGGCCTCGCGCACGGAGCAGAAGCTCGCGGATACGCTGGCGTCCACATCGGTCATCACGCGCGCGCAGATCGAAGCCAGTCAGGCGCAGGACCTGCCATCGTTGCTTCGCGGTCAGGCCGGTGTCGAGATCGTGCAGAACGGCGGCTTCGGCACTTCCGCGAGCCTCTTCATGCGCGGCGCTGCGTCGAATTCGTCGCTCGTGCTCATCGACGGCGTGCCCGTCAACTCCGCTACGACCGGTACGACCAACATCGCGCAGATTCCGGTGTCGCAGATCGATCACATCGAAATCGTGCGCGGCAACGTCTCGGCGCTGTACGGCTCGCAAGCCGTGGGGGGCGTGATCCAGATATTCACGCGCAAGGGCGGCGGCGGACCGCCGAAGGCTCACGCCGAAATCGGCTACGGGACGAACAACACCACGCAGGCCAATGCCGGTATCGCCGGGTCGTTCGATGACGGCAAGACGCGCTTCTCGCTCGACGTCTCGCGCTTTCACACGAATGGCATCTCGGCACAGGACCCGCGTTTCGCGCCCAAGGCCAATCCGAACCGCAACGGCGACGACAACACGAGCGTGACGGCCACGCTCTCGCGCAAGTTCGGCGATACGTGGGAAGTCGGCGCCCGTCTGTTTCAGAGCGACGGCAGCAGCAGCTACGACAGCGCATTCGGCAAGCCGACGGATCTGAACGATGTCGACGCCCGCGTGCGTCAGGTCTCGGCCTACGCGAAGGGCAACGTCACCGACAAGTGGAGCACGCGCTTCACCGTCACCCAGGGCGACGATTACAGCTACAACTATCTGAACGGCAACGGGAACGGTAACTTCCACACGTCGAGCAATCAGATCGACTGGGCCAACGAATACGTCTTCCTGCCGGATCAGAAGCTCATCGCCGGCTACTCGCGGCTGGAGCAGACGGTCGACAGCAACACGAACTACGACCGTAACAACCGCCATCTCGATTCGTTCTACGTCGGTTACGAGGGCGTGATCGCGCAGAAGCACGAGGTGCAGGCGACCGTGCGGCGCGACATGTATTCGGACTTCGGTGGCGCGAACAGCTACTGGGTCGGCTACGGTTACCGGTTGACCGACCAGTGGAAGCTGATGGCCAACGCGTCCGACGGGTTCCGCGCGCCGACCTTCAACGAGCTGTTCTATCCCGGCTTCGGCAATCCGAACCTGCAACCGGAGCGCTCGATTTCGAAAGAGGTCGCGGTGCAGTTCTTCGACGAGCGCTTTGGTCTGGCCAAACTCGCGCTGTTCCGCACCAACTACACGAACCTGATTCAGTCGCTGACCGTATTCCCATACACGGCGGCGAATGTGGCGAAGGCGCGCGTGGAAGGGCTCGAATTGACCTATCAGGGCAAGATTCAGTGGACGGGCACGGACGTGCGAGCGTCGTTCACGCGTCAGAACCCGACCGATCTGGACGCCGACAAGGTCCTCGCACGTCGCGCGAAGCAGTATGGCTCGTTCGGCGTGACGCAGACGCTTTTCAGCAAATTCAGCGTCGGCGGCGATGTCTTCTACAGCGGCGAGCGTTACGATACGGGAGGCCAGCATCTTGGTGCCTACACGCTCGTGAATCTTCAGGCGCGCTACAACATCGACAAATCCTTGTACGTTTCGGCGCATCTGGACAACGTCTTCAACAAGAACTACCAGACGGTCTATGGCTACAACACCCTCGGGCGTGCGATTTACGTCTCGCTCGGCTGGAAACAGTTCTGACCTGCGCATGACCGGTCGCGCATCCGACGGCGTCCTGGTGGCGCGCGCTGACGCATGACGTTACGTCGCGCCCTCACGATCTGGGCGGGGCTGGCCGGCATTGCGCTGGCCGTGCTCGTCGCGTCGCTCATGCTCGGGAGCGTGCCGGTTTCGTTGCGCGAGATCGGTGCGCTGGTGCTGGGACATGACGTGGGCCTCGCGGGCGACGTGATCTGGCGTCTGCGTTTGCCGCGTTCGCTGGCCGCGTTCGCCTGCGGTGGCCTGCTCGCCGTCGCCGGTACCCTCATGCAAACGTTATTGCGCAATCCGCTGGCCGATCCGTACGTGCTGGGCATCTCCGGCGGCGCAGGCGTCGCAGCACTGGCCGCGCTGGCGCTCACGCTGCCGTTTTTCTGGGTGCAGACGAGCGCCTTCGCGGGAGCGCTGGCGGCCATCGTCATTGTGATGGGCCTGTCGCACCGTAGCTTCCTGCGTCCGGGCGATCGGGACAGCAGCACCAAACTGCTGCTCACCGGCGTGATGATGGCGGCCGGCTTTGGCGCCATCGCCACACTGATTCTCACGCTCGCGCCCGATGCCAGCCTGCGGGGCATGCTGTTCTGGCTGACGGGCGACCTGAACGGCGTCGATCGCGCTTCGCTGCCCCTGTCCACACTCGCCGTGACACTGCTCATCGTGTGCCCGGTCGCGCATCGTCTGAATGTGCTGCTGCGCGGCGAAGCCGTCGCGCAGGCCGTGGGCGTGGCCGTCGGCCCGCTGCGCGCGCGGATCTATCTGGCGGCGTCGCTCGCCACCGCCGTTGCCGTGACCACGGCGGGCAGCATCGGCTTCGTCGGTCTCGTCGTGCCGCATATCCTGCGCCTGCGTTTCGGCAACGATCAGCGCATGCTGCTGCCGGCGGCGGCCCTCGGCGGCGGTGCGTTGCTGATGCTCGCGGATCTGGTCGCACGCACCGTGATCGCGCCGACGCAATTGCCGGTCGGTGTCATCACGGCGATGATCGGCGTGCCCGTCTTCCTGTGGCTGCTGTCCCGGAGGGTGATCCGATGAGTTCGCCGCGGAATCTTTCGACGTCCTTGCCGAGCACGGCATCGACCCGCGAGCCGCTGCTGCAAACCCATGCGCTGACGTTGCGCGCGGGTGAGCGCATGCTCGTCGACTGGCTGGATCTCGCGGTGGCGCCGGGCGAATGCTGGTGTCTCGCCGGGCCGAACGGCGCGGGCAAGACGACATTGCTCGACACGCTCGCGGGTCTTCGTCCCATCGCGGAGACCTCGGCCCGCGATGCGGCGATTACCGCAAGCGGACGCGTCGCGATCGGCGGCAAGATGCTGGCAGAGTGGCGTCCCGAACCGCTGGCACGGGTGAGGGCACTGATGCCGCAACAGATACGCGACGCGTTCGCCGCGACCGCGCTCGAAGTCGTGCTGGCGGGTCGACACCCGTATCTCGCGCCGGGACGTTGGGGGGCATGGGAGTCCGACGACGATGTCGCCATCGCCAGCGCCGCCCTCGCGCAGGTCGGCCTTGAAGACTTTGCATCGCGCGACGTCACGACGCTCTCAGGCGGCGAGCGCCAGCGCGTGTCGCTCGCGGCGGTGATCGCGCAGGCCACGCCGTTGTTGTTGCTCGACGAACCGGTGTCGCACCTCGATCTGCATCATCAGATCGACGCGCTCGAATTGCTCGCGGCGCACGCCGAGCGCAAGGGCGCGGCCGTCATCTTCTCGTGCCACGATCTCAATCTGGCGCGACGCTTCGCCACGCACGGCCTGCTGCTCGACGGTCGTGGCGGCTGGCGCGCCGGGCCGGTGCGCGAGGTGCTGTCGGCCGAGTCGTGCAGCGACGCGTTCGGTTATCCGTTGCGTCTGATTCGCGACGGCGACGACGAAGCGCTCGTGCCGGTTCGACGCTGATGAGCGTGCTCGTGACGCCGCGCCGAAGGGGATTCGCGATGGGCACACAAGCCGGCGTACACTCACATCCGCGCGTGGGGCCGTACGCGGTGCCGCGCGCTATTGTCACTCTGGTAGTCACTCCCGTATTACCGTTTCAGGACGTCTGCGCATGACCGCTTTCAGCCCGCTGCTCGCCGAACTCTTCGACATCGCCTCGCCTTCCGCCGCGATGGACGCCTCGTTGCAACACGCCATCGACATCAAGACGAAGCCGCCCGGCAGCCTCGGCGTCCTTGAACGGGTGGCGCACCGCATCGGTCGCATTCAGCAGAGCGCGACGCCGGCGTTGACGCGTCCCGCCATGCTCGTGTTCGCGGGCGATCACGGGATTGTGGCGGCTGGCGTGAGCCCGTATCCGCAGGCCGTCACGGCGCAGATGGTGCTCAACTTCCTGCGTGGCGGTGCCGCGATCAACGTATTTTGCCGTGCCAATGGCATTGAAATGGAAGTGATCAACGCGGGCGTGGCGGCGGACTTCCCGTCGCACGCATCGCTCGTCGACATTCCCGTGGCGCCCGGCACCCGGAACTTCCTCGAAGCGCCCGCGATGACGCGCGAGCAACTGGAGGCCGCACTTACCGCCGGAGCGGCGCGCGTGGTGACGCATGCCTCGCGCGGCACCCGCATGATCGGCTTCGGTGAAATGGGGATCGGCAACACGTCGGCCGCAGCCTGTCTGATGCAGCGTCTGACGGGATTGCCGCTCACAGCGTGCGTCGGTCGTGGCACGGGTGTCGACGATGCGGGGCTCGCCCGCAAGACGTCCATTCTGGAGCGCGCGCTGGCGGCGCATCCGGTCGCGGGCGACAACCCGGACCCACTGGACACGCTCGCGACCTTCGGCGGCTTCGAGATCGCGATGATGACGGGCGCGTATCTCGCCGCGGCGAAACTCGGTCTTGTGATCGTGGTGGATGGCTTCATCAGCACGGCGGCGCTGCTGGTCGCGTCGCGCGTGTCGCCTGCCGTGCTCGACTACTGCGTGTTCGCGCACGCGTCCGACGAAACCGGCCATCGGGCGATGCTCGACACGCTCGGTGCCGAGCCGTTGCTGCAACTCGGCTTGCGCCTTGGCGAGGGCACGGGGGCGGCGCTCGCGATGCCACTGATTCAGGCGGCGGCCGCCTTCCTGCGCGAGATGGCGACGTTCGAAGGCGCGGGCGTGAGCGATCGCGAGGCGGCCAGCGCATGACGGCGTCCGTCCCCGATCCTTCGCAGCGCAACGATGACGCGGACAACGGCAACGGCTCGCGCGATCTCGTCGCGCCGCCTTGCCCGACGGCGTCGTTCGGAGGATTCCGGGGGCACTGGCGACTGTTCCTGACGGCGCTCGGATTCTTCACACGCGTGCCAATTCCGCAATGGGTCGGCTATTCCCCCGAACAGTTAAACGCGGCGACGCGATACTTCCCGCTCGTCGGGGTGTTCGTCGGCGCGTGCGTGGCCTTGCTGACGGTGGCGATGGGGCACCTGTGGTCGCCGCCTCTCGCCATCGCACTGGGACTCGGCGTGAGCGTGCTGCTCACCGGCGCTTTTCATGAAGACGGCCTTGCCGATTCGGTCGATGCGTTTGGCGGGGCATTTGAGCGTGAACGCGTGCTGGCGATCATGCACGACTCGCGGATCGGCACGTATGGGGCGGTCGCGCTGTGGCTGGCGCTGGCCGTCAAGTGGCAGGCGCTTGTCGACATTCAGGCGTCGGTGGGGTGGAGTGGTTTTGCCGTCGTGCTGATCGGGGCGCATGCCGCGAGTCGCAGCATGGCGATCAGTCTGCTGCGCGCGCTCGACTATGTGCGTCCGGAAGGCAAGGCCAAACCGGTGGCGCATCGGCTGAGCGTGGGCGGGTTGATGTTTGGCGTGGCGTGCAGCGCGCCGTGGTGGATGTGGCCGGATTGGCGCGCGGGGGGGACGGGCGCGTTGGTGCTCATCGCATTGCGTGCCGGATTCATTCGTTATCTGCGTCGGCGTCTCGGCGGTTATACCGGCGACACGCTTGGCTTCGCCCAGCAACTCGGCGAACTCGCGTTGTATCTCACGGTGTGCGCATGGATCTGATATTGATGCGGCACCCGCCGCCCGACATCGCGCCAGGAATTTGCTACGGTCGGGCAGACGTGCCGCCCGTCGACACCATCCTGCCGTCAGCGCTCAGCACGATGCTCACGCGCCTGGGCGATGCACTCGACGGCCGTCGCGTGACTTCGATTCACAGCAGTCCGCTGCGCCGCGCGCAACGTGTCGCGCAGGAGATGGCGGGGCACCTCGGCCTTCGGCTACAGGTCGATGCGCGGCTCGCCGAAATGGATTTCGGGGCGTGGGAGATGTGCCGTTGGGACAACATCGATCGCAAGGCACTCGACGCGTGGGCGGCGGATGTCTGCGGTTATGCGCCACCGGATGGCGAAAGCGCGCGCGATGTCGTGCGTCGCATGGACGCGTGGGCGCGAGCCTTGCGCTCACAAGCCACCGGCGAAGACGAAGTGCATGTCGTCGTCGCCCACGCGGGTCCGATTCGTCTGCATACGGCAACCGCGCTGCGCCTGCCAACCACCGCTTGTCTGTCGTGGACGCTGGATTTCGGCCATCTCTGTCACCTCGACATCGCCGACGACGGGCAGGCACGCCTGATTCGCTGGAACGCTTGACGGGCGACGCCCTCACTGTGATTGCGTCGTTGTCCCCCTTCGGCTGCCGCTCACTTCCCGGTTGACGGACGACGCGAGCGCGCCAGATCGAGGTCTTCGCACATCGTGGTGGCGCCGTCGAGAATGCGCGGGCTGGGGCGATTGATGAGATCGCCGTCGATGCCGAACAGATTGTCGCGCGCCACCGCAGGCAGTTGCGGCCACTTGCGCCAACTGTCGAGCGTCGCCAGCGGCTTGTCTGATTTCGTTGCCCCCTGCGTGGCCGTGAACATCGCTTCCGGCGCCTTCGCGAGTACCGCTTCGACGGAGACGCGCGGCACCAGCGGCGCTTCACCGGCGAAGACGTTCACCCCGCCGCACAGGCGAATCACGTCGCTCACCATATGCGTGCCGTTGAGCGTCATCAGCGGTTGCGTCCACACCTGATAGAACACCGGCACGGGCGAGCGCGACGCGTATTGCTTGCGCAGTGCTTCGTAACGGGCACGAAACGCGTCGGCAGACGCCTGCGCTTTCGCTGGCGTTCCCATCAGCGTGCCAAGTGTTTCGATGGCAGCAGGCAGGTCGCTCAGATGCTTCGGCTCCGAGTAGAACACCGGCAGCTTCAACTGACGTAACGCTTCGACCTGCCGTTGCGAATTGCCGTGCATCCACACGACGAGCAGATCGGGCTTGAGCGCAAGAATGCGTTCGAGATCGAGTGCGCTGTTGTCCCCGACACGTGGCAGGCGCTGCGCCGCTTCCGGATAATCGGAGTACTTCACCACGCCCACGACCTTGTCACCGGCCCCGGCGGCAAAGAGCAATTCCGTCGCGTGCGGTGCCAGACTCACCACGCGCCGTGCGGGTGCTGCGAGCGTGACCGTCGCGCCGGTATCGTCTTTCACGGAGACGGCGGCATACCCCGGCGACGTGCTCAGGGACGAGGCGACGACGAGGCATCCTGCGACCAGGGCATGGGCCAGACGATGACGTTGCACCAGAGGGATCAATGGGCGATAGCGTTGGAACATGGCCGGAGCGGTCACATCGAGATGAGAGGGAAGGATTGGCGAGATCCCGAAGATGACGTTGGATATTCGGGAGGATTCACAACGTGAGATCATTTTCGCCACGCGTCCGCCATTCTCGGTGGGTTGTGACGTCGGGGCAAGCGGCCGAAGGGACGGGGGGACCGGGTGAGCGGGGGAAACCGGCGAACCGATGTCACGCAAGGTAGGTCGAACGATGTGTGACGGAATGTCGTATGACGTGTTGGAAGGCGTCGATAGCCAACCCACGCAAGACGTGCTGGATTCAAGGAGTGACGTTGTGAAGCGAAATATCGGAATTGTGAGCGCGCTGGCGCTGTTCGTCGTGACGATGCTGGGGGCGTGTGCGGCACCTGACGGCGGGGCGGGATCGGCCTCGCGCGCGAGCGGCACCGGCAAGGTCGAGGCCTACGGCGTCATCGACGGCGGCGTGACGATTGTGAAGTGAGTCTGTCGTGGGCCTGAAGTGAGTCGCCATGCCCATATGACCGCGCCCCCTGACTCGTGAGAGTTCAGGGGGCGCGGTGTTACATGCGGCATCATGCAGTGTCGCAGTGTCGAACGTTACTGGAGCGTACGGCGACACGTGGCGGATTCGCACGCTGCCGGGAGGATCGGCGTCCTTGGCAGCGGCGTGTCCGTCATGCGGCGTTAGTTCGATGCCGGTGCCGGGGCAGCCGCACCTGCGTCCGATGCCGGCGCGCTCATTGCGGCGCCTGCATCGCTGGCCGGAGCCGAGTTATCTGCCGGCGCAGCGGCCGGGGCCGATGCGGTCGTGTCGGCAGCCGGAGCGGCCGATTGATCTTCCTTCTTCGAGCAACCCACCGTCACGATGGTGGCGGTCAGAAGCGTGGCGAGCAACAGCGGCAGTTTTTTCATTTGGTCGTCCTTTTAATTGGGGAAAGCCCTTGCGAAAGAACCTTCAGTCTAGCGGCGCCCTTCGGCGATGACTGTGTGCATTTGTTGCAGAAATGCTTCAATTTGTAACGAAAACGTCGGGAACGCCCGTCAAGGAATACCGCGTAAGCGGTGGCAGAGCGTCAGTGCCGAGTGACGTCGGGCAGCGTGCGCCCGTTCTGAAGCATAACGAGAAAATTGGATGGCACCGGCCCCCGGCAGTTCCCGTAAAGCGCATTTGGGACGGAATCCGGGACAAATCGGTGGCGGTGAACGAAAGTCGCTGCGGGTGTTGGCTGGCTGTTGGCCGCTTGTTGGCTTATCGTCAGGCAACGCTTGCCACGCGCAGTGCCGATTCCAAGCGCCGCCACGCCTCCTCGGTCGACGGCAAGCCCAGCCGCAGGCTCGGGAGCGGCTGCGTTGCTCCGTCGGTTCGGCTGATGAGACGGGGCTCGAACAACCGCGTCCAGACACCTTCCTGCGCGAGCCGTTCATGCCATTGCGGTGCCGAAAGGTGAGGTGTCCACGCAAACAGCGGAGTGCCGACGGAAGGCCAGCCCTGCGCGTGCAGCAGCGACAACAGTCGTTCACCGTCTTGCAACAAACGTTCGCGTGCGGCGTTTTGCCACGCCGTGTCGCGTAACGCCGTGCGCACGGCGAATCGTGCCGGTCCGCTGACGGTCCATGCACCGAGACGCGTCGTGAGTGACGCGCAGAGCGACGCCGGGCACAAGGCAAACCCGGCGCGAATACCTGCGAGTCCGAAGAACTTGCCGACGGAGCGCAGCACGACGAGGCCATCTGCGCCCACGTGTGGTGTCATCGATGCGTGAGGCGAGACATCCGCAAACGCTTCGTCCACGATCAACATGCCGCCGCGCGCTGCCAGCGCCGCGCGCCATTGCGCGAGCGTTTCGCGATCGACGTGCCGTGTCGTCGGATTGTCCGGATTCACCCACACGAGGTAGTCGACGTCGGGCAGGCCGGCCTCCGGGCCGAGCCACGGCACGAGCGTATGCCCGGCGCGTGCGAAGGCGGGGGCGTACTCGCTGTAGGTGAGCGTGGCGACGGCCACACGTCCCGGGCGAAGCAGCTCGGGCAATGCGCGAATGACGGCCTGCGAGCCGGCGCATGGCACAACGGTGTCGACGGGCACGCCGTAGTATTGCGCGGCGACATCGCGTAACTCGTCGAACGCATCGGGCAGGTCGCGCCACGCGCTCGCGGGCGGCATCGGTACGGGATAGCCGATGGGGTTGATGCCGGTCGACAGGTCGAGCCAGTCCTCGCGCGCACGGCCGTACTGACGGATCGCCTCACCGAGATTGCCGCCGTGGCGCGGCGCGCAGGACGTGGACGACGCTGACGAATCGACGGAAGTGGATGAAGCGGACGAGGCAGCCGAAGCCGATGAAGCAGACATGAGGGTCAAAGCAGCGTGGTGGGCATGGCGTCGGCCTGTGAGGCAGCGAACAGCGCGAGCGCACCGCTGACGATCAGCCACATCCACATGGAACGGGAGATGAGCCGCCAGGCGGCCTTGATGTGTTGCGCAGACGGCTCCATGCCGCAGCCCAGCGGGGGACGCGATTCCCACTCGCCGTGGTACCGCGCCGGCCCGCCCAACTGGACGTTGAGGCTGCCTGCGCCTGCGGCCATCACTGGGCCGGCGTTGGGGCTGGACCAGGCGCCGGCCTGCGTGCGCCAGCAGTCGATCGCACGGGCGACGTCGCCGAACATCGCATAACTCGCTGCCGTCAGCCGTGCCGGAATCCAGTTGAGGACATCGTCGATTCGCGCGGCAGGGCGGCCGAAATACAGAAACTTGTCGGTGCGATAGCCCCACATCGCGTCGAGCGTATTGGCCAGACGGAAGAGGACCACGCCCGGTGCGCCAGCGATGGCGAACCAGAAGAGTGCACCGAAGATGGCGTCGTTGCCGTTCTCCAGCGTCGACTCCACGGTGGCGCGAGCGAGGTCGGACGCACTCGCGTCCTCTGTATCGCGCGAGACGATGCGTGCCGTCAGTGCACGCGCTCGAGAGACGTCACCGTCGCGCAGGGCGCGTGCGATGGGCATGACATGCTCGCGCAGGCTGCGCGCGCCGAGTGCGGCGTACAACGCGAGCGCCTGCCAGAGAATGCCGCCCCAGCCGGGCAGGAACGTCAGCGCCCAGGCGATCAGCACCGGAATTACCAGCATGATCGACCAGGCCCACGCGCCGCGCGTCATGGCACTGAACGGCTTGTCGCGCACGGCCGGATCGTTGAGCCATGCCTCGACACCGTTGGCGACATATCCGAAGCCGACGAGCGGATGCCAGCGGCGTGGCTCGCCAAGCCAGGCGTCGAGCAGCACACCGATCAATGCGGCGAGCCAGAGCGATTCGGGAGCGAGTCCGGTGAGCATCGGCGCTTATCCTTTATCTATCTTTGTGTGCTGTGCTTGTGTTCTGCCCCGACGGGCGAATCCTGCTGCGATGCTTGCCGACTCAGCCCTTCACCGCCATCGGCAGGCCCGCGACCACGAAACGCACTTGTGGTGCCAGCGTGGCCACACGCTGGTTGAGGCGTCCGAGTTCGTCGACGTAGCGGCGCGTGACCGAGCCCATCGGAATCACGCCCAATCCGATTTCATTGCTGACGACGACGATCTTGCCCGGCAGCGACACGAGTGTCGCCGCCAGCGTATCGACCACGCCCTGCCACTGCGCATCGTCGGCCGCGCCGTCGGGATGATCGTCCGGCGGGCATAGCCATCCGGCAAGCCACAACGGCAGGCAATCCACGAGTACGCAATGCCCCTCGCGCGCAGTATCGCGTAGCGCCCCGGCGAGATCGCGGTCGACTTCCACCGTCTCCCAATGCGCGGGGCGGCTCGCCCGGTGATGCGCGATGCGGGCACGCATTTCGGGCTCGTCGCTCACGGCGGCGGTGGCGAGATAGGTGACGGGAAGGCCGCTCTGTGAGGCGAGCCTCTCGGCGAAGGCACTCTTTCCGGAGCGCGCGCCGCCCAATACGAAGGTCAGGTCAGGGGAGGTCGGAACGAGATCGGTCATGGGCGATATTGTACGAGCGCCCGGTGCGATAATCCGCGTCATGAGTGAAATCCCTGTCAATTTCGAAGCGTCCGCCAGCGTGGATCACGCCGATCATGCGGATCATCCCCGCTATCGCGGCACCCTGATGATTCAGGGGACGACGTCCGACGCGGGCAAGAGCACGGTCGTCGCCGGTCTGTGCCGTCTGCTGCATCGCGAAGCCGTGCGCGTGGCCCCCTTCAAGCCGCAGAACATGGCGCTCAACAGCGCCGTGACGGCCGACGGCGGCGAGATCGGCCGCGCGCAGGCGCTCCAGGCGCAGGCCGCGGGCATCGCGCCACATACCGACTTCAATCCCGTGCTGCTCAAGCCGAGCAGCGACCGTGGCGCGCAGGTCATCATCGGGGGCAAGGTCATGGCCGACCTCGATGCGCGGGCGTATCACGAGTACAAGCCGCGTGCGATGGCGGCGGTGCTGGCGGCTTACGAGCGTCTGCGCACGGGGTATGACGCAGTCATCGTCGAAGGCGCGGGCAGCCCCGCCGAAGTGAACCTGCGCTCGCGCGACATTGCCAACATGGGCTTTGCCGAGGCGGTCGACGCCCCGGTGCTGCTCGTCGCAGACATCGACCGTGGCGGGGTCTTCGCGCAGATGATCGGCACGCTCGCGTGTCTGTCGGATAGCGAACGCGCGCGCATCAAGGGCTTCATCATCAACCGGTTTCGCGGCGATCCGTCGTTACTCACGAGCGGTCTGGAATGGCTGGAGGAGAAGACCGGCATTCCGGTGCTGGGCGTGCTGCCGTATCTGCACGGCCTGCATCTCGACGGCGAGGATATGCTGCCGCGCGAGCGTCACGCGACGGCGGGCGCCGAGACGCGCCTGCGCGTGGCCGTGCCGGTCCTGCCCCGTATCAGCAATCACACGGACTTCGACGCGCTGCGGGCCCATCCGCAGGTCGATTTCCGGTACGTGGGGCCGGGCGAAGCATGGCCGGCGAGCGATCTGGTGATCCTGCCCGGCAGCAAGCACGTACGGGCTGATCTGGCGTGGCTGCGGGCGCAGGGTTGGGAGCCGGCCATTGCACGGCATCTGCGCTATGGCGGCAAGGTGCTGGGGATCTGTGGCGGTCTTCAGATGCTGGGCGCGGCGATTCACGATCCGATGGGCCTGGAGGGCGACGCCGGCACGACGGCCGGGCTCGGGTGGCTGGAGGTCGAAACCACGATGCAGACGCACAAGCAGTTGCGTGTCGTGTCAGGACGCCTGACCGCCGGTGACGCGCCGGTGAAGGGCTATGAGATTCACATGGGCGTGACACGCGGGGCGGCGCTTGCGCGTCCGGCCGTCTGGCTGGATGGCGACGTCGCCGACGGGGCGCGCTCGGCGGACGATCAGGTCATGGGGACCTATCTGCACGGCCTGTTCGATACGCCTGAAGCGTTGCATGCCTTGCTGACATGGGCGGGGGCGCGTGATCTCGAACGGCAGGATTACAACGCGCTGCGCGAAGCCTCGCTCGATCGGTTGGCCGATTCGTTCGCTGAGCATCTGGACTTGCCGCGTGTGTGGGCGTGCCTGCGCTGACTTCGATGAGCATTGGCCGGTGTCCGCCGGATCATCCCCACGGACCCGTGGGCATCCGGACCGTCATCCAGCCGTTGTAAGATGTGCGGAAAATCGACCTCGGGGAGTCTGCAATGCCGGTGATTGTGGTGGCGAATCCAAAGGGCGGCGTGGGTAAGAGCACGCTGGCGACGAATCTGGCGGGCTATCTGGCGGCTCAGGGCCATGCCGTCATGCTGGGCGATACGGACCGTCAGCAGTCATCGCGCGCCTGGCTGGGATTGCGTCCGCCGGCGCTGCGTCCGATCGCGACCTGGGACGTCGATCACAACGAGGTCGCCCGGCCGCCCAGAGGCACGACGCACGCCGTGCTCGATACCCCGGCGGGTCTGCATGGCAAGCGTCTGGACTCGATTCTGAAGCTTGCCGACCACATTCTGGTGCCGTTGCAGCCGTCGATCTTCGATATTCTCGCGACGCGCGATTTCCTCCAGAAGCTCGGCGAGGAAAAGGCGGTGCGTCAGGGCGACGTGCGCATCGGTGTCGTCGGAATGCGCGTGGACGCGCGTACTCGCGCCGCGGACCAGCTCTCGCGCTACTGCGAGGAAGCGGGGCTGCCCGTGCTCGGCATGCTGCGCAACACGCAGAACTACGTGCAACTCGCAGCGCACGGCCTCACGCTGTGGGATGTGGCGCCGGGACGCGTCGAGCGCGATCTGCCGCAGTGGGATGGGATCACGGCGTTCATAGCGAAGTGAGGCGGTGGACGTACGGACGACGTCGACATCACGCATGAAGGCACACGAAGACGAACAAATCGCGTCGATCCAATGGCAAAGGGACCCGAAGGGGTCCCTTTTGCATTGCGCCGCTAGTCAGCGACGCGCGCATTCGCGTAGCGCGCCGCCCCGAGACGGCGGACTACGGCTGTATTACTTCGCTGCGCTTGCCGCTTCGAAGGCGCGCGTTTCTTCCCATGCCTGAAGCGGCACGTGGTCGCGCTCGCCCTTCTGCACGTTCTTCTCGTCGACGAACACCAGCTTGGGCTTGAAGCCGGCCAGCACGGCCGCTTCCTCGACCTGTGCATACGACACGATGATGACCACGTCACCCAGTTGCGCGCGACGCGCGGCGGCGCCGTTGAGCGAGATCATGCCGCTGCCACGCTCTCCGCGAATGGCGTAGGTCGTGAAACGCTCGCCGTTGTTGACGTTGAAGATGTCGATCTGCTCATTTTCGACAAGGCCCGAGGCTTCGAGCAGGTTTTCGTCGATCGCGCACGAGCCTTCGTAATGCAATTCGCAATGCGTTACGGTGGCGCGGTGGATCTTCGACTTGAGCATGGTGCGGTACATGGCGTGCCTCTTGTGTTGCGGTGTCGCGCGCAGCGCGAAGAAAGAATGCGTGCGCAATCGGCAGACGGCCGACACGCGCGCAGCGTGGCGCTTCAGGCGTGCCGCACCGGTGAATCGACCGCGTGCGGCGCACCCGGCGCTCAGATTTCGAGATTGTCGATCAGACGCGTGGCCCCGAGTTTGGCGGCGGCGAGCACCACCAGACTCTCGGCCGGCGCTGCACCGGTGGCGGGCACGCGCAGATTCGCCCGTTGGCGAATCGACACGTAGTCCGGCTTCCAGCCGCGCTCCGTGAGCGTCTTCATGGCGGCGGCTTCGAGGGCTGCGTAATCGGTGTTGCCGCTGTTCACGGCGTCGCGGATCTCGCCCAGCAGACGGTACAACTGCGGGGCTTCGGCGCGCTCGGCATCCGACAGATAACGATTGCGCGAGGACAGTGCGAGACCGTCTTCGGCGCGCACCGTCTCGGCCGCGATGATCTCGATGGGCAGCGCGAACTGACGGCACATGCTGCGCACGATCATCAGTTGCTGGTAATCCTTCTTGCCGAACACGGCCACACGCGGCTGCACGCAGGAGAACAACTTGGTGACGACCGTACACACGCCTTTGAAGAAGCCCGGGCGGAACTCGCCTTCGAGAATGTCGCCCAGATCGTGCGGCGGCTCGACGCGGTATTCCTGCGGCTCCGGATACATCTCCTTCTCGTCCGGCGCGAACAGCACGTAGACGTTTTCGCCAGTGAGCTTTTCGATGTCATCGAGCATCGTGCGCGGGTACTTGTCGAAGTCCTCGTTCGGCCCGAATTGCAGACGATTCACGAAAATGCTGGCGACGACCGGGTCGCCGTGCTGACGCGCGAGGCGCATCAGCGACAGGTGACCTTCGTGCAGATTGCCCATCGTGGGCACGAAGGCGACGCGATTCTGGCCGCGCAACTGGTCGCGCAGTTCGTGAATCGAGGGGATGACTTTCATGGGGCGCTCAGTTTGGGGTGTAAGTCAGGCGAACGTAAATCGGCGCAAACGGTTCGGCCTGCGTGATTTCCAGCAGCGACTCGCGCGTGAGTTCGAGCATGGCGATGAAGTTGACCACGACGACCGGCACGCCACGCGTGACGTCGAAGAGCTCGGTGAACTCCATGAATCGCGCGCCTTGCAGGCGTCGCAGAATCTGGCTCATGTGCTCGCGCACGGACAGTTCTTCGCGGGAGATCTTGTGGTGTTGTACGAGCTTGGCCCGACGCAGCACTTCGGCCCACGCGGCGCGCAGATCTTCGGCGTCGACGTCGGGAAAGCGCGGCTGAAGGCTTTGCTCGATGTAGACCTGCGAGCGCAGGAAGTCACGGCCCAGTACCGGCAGCGTGTCGAGCTTCTGCGCGGCGAGCTTCATCTGCTCGTACTCGAGCAGACGGCGCACCAGTTCGGCGCGCGGATCTTCGGCTTCCTCGCCGGTGTCGGCCTTCTTGACCGGCAGCAGCATGCGCGACTTGATCTCGATGAGCATCGCGGCCATGAGCAGATACTCGGACGCGAGTTCCAGATTGGTCCGGCGGATCTGTTCGACGTACAGCAGATACTGCTTCGTGACTTGCGCCATCGGAATGTCGAGCACGTTGAAGTTCTGCTTGCGAATCAGATACAACAACAAGTCGAGCGGACCTTCGAAAGCTTCGAGGAAGATTTCGAGGGCATCCGGCGGAATGTAGAGGTCGTTCGGCAGCGCAAACAGCGGCTCGCCATACAGTCGGGCTCGCGCGACGCCATCGACGGTGTCGGGTGTCGAATCCTGCCCTTCGTTCGGCGCCGGGAGTTCCGTGGCATTGCCGCCCGCACCGGCGGGGCGTGACGATGCCCCCGAAGCGGCCGATCCCGTAGACTCGGCCGCCGCTTCGGCGTCGCCGGACGAAGGCTCCGGTGGCGCCGATGGCGTTGCGCCGTCGGGAGCGCCGGGCGTGTCCGCGGCGTTCGCCGTCACTTCCGGCGCTTCCTTCGCTTCCTTCGCTTCCGGTACTTCGGCCGAATCGTCACGAATTTCGTCGTTCCGGCCATCGTCCGCCGCGTGCCCTGCGCTTGCTGCGACTTCAGTCATCCCCGCAATGACGTGCTCAGGCACCGGCGCGATCTCGGGGATCGGGTCGGGCGAGGCGGGGGAGACCGACGGATCGTCGGGAGAACTCGGGTTCAATGCAGAACTCGGTGGGCGACGCGAATGACGCGCTTACTCGCTTTGGTAGACGTACGGCTGCTGGGCCACACGCGATTGCTGGGCGCGGCTACGCTCGTCCAGATCGATCGGTTGCTTGTCCCACAGCAGGGAACGGCCCTTGCGTTGCTCCGCTTCCAGCGTCGGCTTCTCGGACTTGAGTTGCTTGATGAATTGGGTGATGTCGGACTCGTACATGGTCGATTGCTTGAAAAATAGGCAAAAGCGGCGCCATCCAGACAGCGCCAATCGACGCAGATTCTACCGCAAACCCGTCCCCATTCGACGTTTTGCCGGTTTTTGGCGTTTTGGGCGATTTGCCCGATTTGGGGCCACACGGGTGAACCCGTCGAACGGATATGTTCAAATACGATTCACATACGCAATACGCGGTGTCCAGTTGTGCCATGCTGACGGGCATCGCGTGCTTGAGCACGAACTACGGCACGCCGGACCACCGGCGGCGATCATTTCAAGGAAGGTTTTGACCGTCTCGCAGATCAAATCCGGACACGACGCTGGCCGTCGCTTCGGTGTGCGCCTTTTGCGCCGCCCCTCATGGTGTCCGCGGTGGCGCCCGTCATGGCACCCATCATGTCGTGCGCCGATCCGGCTGTTCGTCCTGAGCGCATTGGCCTGTGGCCTGTGGCTGCCCGGTTTCGCCCAGGCGGACTACCGGGTTCGCGTCGACGCGCCCGGCGACATCGCCAAACTCCTGAAAGACAACCTCGATGTCGTGCGCTTTGCCGAGCGCGACGACATCGGTGACGCGCAATTCGAGCACATCATCGCGACGGTCGGCGAGCAGGTCCAGGAACTCACGTCCACACAGGGCTACTTTTCGCCCGTCACCTATGTGGATGTCGCGACCATCAACGGCAAGCGCGACGTCGATATCAAGGTGGACGCCGGCACGCGCACGCATATCAAGGACGTCGACCTGAAATTCACGGGGCCGGTCGTAGAACAGAACCCTGAGCGGGTGGCGCAATTGCGCAACGCCTGGGAGTTGCCGGTGGATGCGCCGTTTCGCCAGTCGGATTGGGACAAGGCCAAGAACGACACGCTGTTTCAACTGGGGCAGAAGCGCTATCACGCGGCAAAGATGACGTTCTCGCGCGCCGTGATCGACGCCGACGCCAACGCCGCCTCGCTCGCTGCGACCTATGAGAGCGGTCCGCCGTTCACGTTGGGTCCGCTCATCATCTCGGGCACGCGGCGCTATCCCGAGCAGATCATCCGCAACGTCAATCCGCTGTCCGAGGGCGAGCCGTTCGACGCCGACCGCCTGCAAGAGCTGCAACGTCAGATTCAGGCCACGCCCTATTTCTCGAACGTCATCATTTCCGTGACGGAAGATCCGGCGAAGGCGGATAACGCCCCGATCGAAGTGAAGGTGCGTGAATTCCCCGAACAGCGCGTGCAGAGCGGCGTGGGTTACACGACGGATACGGGCGCCAGCGTCAACGGACGCTACTCGTACTACAACCTGTTCGGCAAGGCGTGGACGTTTGATACGCAGGCGCGCCTCGAACAGTATCGTCAGGGCGGTTACGCCGAAATCGGCATGCCACCGGATACGAGCGGGTATACCAATAGCCTGCGCGGCTCGTTCGACCGCACGTATCTGAACGGTCTCGACCAGCGCTCCGCGCAGATCGGCATCAAACGCGCCCGTTCACGCGAGCGCTATGACTGGGCCTATACGCTGGACTTCTACCGCACGGACGAGCGGCCCGATGGCGGTGAGCGCTTTCAGAACAAGGCACTCGTGCCCGCCTTCTCGTGGAACCGTCGCGACGTGGACGATCTCATCTTCCCGCGCAAGGGCAACATCATCAACACGCAGGTTGGTTTCGCGGCCAAGCCGGTGCTCACCGATCAGAGCTTCGTGCGTCTGTACGGTCGTATTCGTCAGTATTTCCCGGTCGGCGAGCGCGATCTCATTCTGGCGCGTCTGGAGCTCGGGGCGGTGCTGACCAACGGCAACAGCAACCGGATTCCGTCGTCGCTGCTGTTCTTCGCGGGGGGCACCTCGTCGATTCGCGGCTATACGTATCAGAGCATCGGGCGTCAGCAAAACGGCACGACATTCCCGACGAAATACCTCACCACCGCCAGCCTCGAATATCAGCGCTGGTTCACGCGCGACTGGGGCGGTGCCGCGTTCTGGGACGTGGGCACGGCCACCGACGACTATCGGCATCCCACGCCGCTGTACCACGGCGTGGGTCTGGGCGTGCGCTGGCGCAGTCCGGTGGGCCCCGTCAACCTCGACCTCGGCTACGGCGTGCATGATCGCCGCTTCCGTCCGTCGATCTCGCTGGGGGTGGCGTTCTGATGACGACGGCATCTCTCGATACGACCGATACGACCGCCATGAGTGCTGGCACCCCCAGTGATGCGCGAGAACCGACCTTGACGTCGACGTCACCGTCGCACACCGGTGCTGTGAGTTCGACCAGTCGTGGGGGTAGCGGCGGCAATCCGCCACCGTCGGACAACACGACGCCTCCGCCGCCACGCCCTCGCCGGTGGGGCCGCACGCTGGTCGGCGTGGTGCTGGCGCTCCTGCTCATCGTCGTGCTGGCCATTGGCGCGCTGGTCTGGGCGATGTCCAGCGAGCGCGGCAGCCGCTGGCTCTGGCAGACGGCCGTCTCCACGCTCGGCGGCAAGCTCTCGGGTGAGTGGCGCAGCGGCAGTGTGCTGCACGGCTTCACGGTGAACGACGTGAAATACGTCGACGGTGCGACGCGCATTACCGTCAGCAGGCTCGAAAGCCGTTGGGACCTTTCCTGGCGTCCGCTGCATTTCACGGTGGACAAGTTGCACGCGGGCGAAGTGGATCTGGCCTTCGCGCCGTCGCCACCGTCGAATACGCCAACGACGATGCCCGCCAGCCTGCGTCTGCCGCTTGGCCTGACACTCAACGATGTGCGCGTCGCGAAGCTCACCATGCACGCGCCGGCGCTGGTGCTCGAAGACATTCAGGTGACGGCACGCAGCGATGGCACGCAGCATACGGTGCAACTGGCGCATCTCGGTACGCCTTACGGCGAGGCGCAGGCGAATCTCCAGTTGAACGGCCAACGTCCGTTTGCACTGGGGGGCAACGTCGGCTTGCAGGCGAAGGCGGGCGATATTCCCGTCTCACTGAAAGCGGATCTGTCCGGATCGCTGGATGCGCTCATCGTCGATCTGACGGCCAGCGGTGAGAAGCTCAACGGGACGGCGCATATTGCGGCGTCACCGTTCGGTGCGGTGCCTCTGTCTCGGGCGCAGATTGCGCTCGATCACCTCAATCCGCGCGATTTCGCAGCGGGGGCGCCGCAAGCCGATCTCGCCGTCCAGGCCGATCTGCGCCCGGAGCCCGGCGCGAAGACATTCCGCGTACTGGGGCCGGTGTCGGTGACCAACGCGAAACCGGGGGCGATCGATGCGGGCGGGCTGCCGGTCGAGAGCCTGCGCACGCAGGTGCTGCTCGACGCGACGCGTCAGGCGTTGACCGGTATCGAACTGAAACTGGCAGGGCGCGCGGTGCTGACCGGCAGCGGCGAACTGCGTCGTGAGAAGGTCGCGCCACTGGCGGATGTGGCGAAGGCCAGCGCACCCGTGGCGGTGCCTGCGAGCGGGGCGAGCTCACCGAGCGCACCGACCACGCCAACGGCCACCGCAGCGGATACCGAAGCCACTGTCGGCGGCTTCGCGCTGACCCTGCGCGACCTCGATCTGCGCGCGTTGTACGGCAAGCTGCCGGCCACGAAGCTCGGCGGCCCGCTCGACGTCAAACTCGACGCGAAGGGGCAGCGCATCGTGCTCGACTGGCGCGATGCGGCCCGGCGCGTGCTCGCCGACGTCGGTCTCGACGCCAAGGGCACGACGATTCACGCACTGTCGCTGGAGGCAGGCAACAGCCGCGTCGCCGCGACCGGCGTGCTGGAGAACGGCGACACCGGCGCGTATCAGGCGCAGATCAGGCTCACGCGCTTCGATCCCGCCGCCTGGTATGACCTTTATGGTTCGCAAAAGCAGGGTCCGCAAAAACGTGGCACGAAGCCACCCACGGCCAGCGTGACCGGGCAGTTCGATGCGCAGGGCGCGTTGCGTCCGGCATTCGGACTGGCGTTGAAATTCGCCTTGCAGGACAGCGTCTACGCTGATTTGCCGATGAGCGGTGCTGGCACGGTGAGGCTGGCGGGCACGCGATTGCTGCCCAGCGATGCGAACCTGCTCGTCGCGGGCAACAAGGTGCTGCTGCGCGGCAACTTCGGCGCGCCGGGCGACCGGATGGCGGTCAACGTCGATGCCCCGTCGCTGGACAAACTCGGCTTCGGTCTCGCCGGCCGTCTGCAACTGGACGGTCAGGTGTCGGGGACGATGGAGCGTCCGGTCGTGGTGGCGACACTCGCGGCAGACAAGCTCGTGTTCGGCGCGCAGAAGCTTGAACATCTGGCCGGTAAGGTGGACGTGAGCGGTGGCTTGCCCGGCGCGGCGAGCGACCGTCTGAACGTGACGCTCGACGCTCAGGGTTTCGTCAGCGATGTTGCGCGGCTCGACAAACTCTCGGTGGCATTGGCCGGCACGCGTGGCGCGCATACGTTGCATCTCAAGACGAGCGGCAAGTTGCGCGAAGCGCCGCTCGACATGAATCTCGACGCCGCAGGCGCCATCACGGACACGCGCGGCAAGCCGGGCTGGAAGGGCACGATTCAGGCGCTGGAAAACCGGGGCGTGCCGAAGCTCAGTCTGGCGTCGCCGTGGCAGGTCGAGGCGAGCGCGGCGCGCGTGCATCTGGGCGCTGCCCGGCTGGTCGCAGCGGCGGGTACGTTGTCGCTCACGAACTTCGATTATGGCGATGGCCAGTTGAAGACGGCAGGCACGATCGACACGCTCGATATCGCGCAGGTGCTGCGCGTGGTGCAGTCGTTCACGGGCGAGCCGTTGTCGGTGGCGAGCGACATGGTGCTCGACGGCAAATGGAATGTGAGCGCCGGACAGCGTGCCGATGGTTTCGTCGACGTCGTACGCCGCAGTGGCGACGTCACGTTGCGGCGCGGCGGGGTGAACGAGAGCGTCAGGGTGACGATCACGGGCATTCCCGGCCTGAGCGCCGAAAATGGCGGGAAGGGCGGGGTGGGCGCGCGCGTGCCGCTCGGTATCTCGGAGATGCATGCACGCATCGATCTGTCGGGACAGACCGCACGCACCACGGTGAAGGCGGTTTCGTCGCTGGTCGGCACGCTCGATGCCGACGTCCAGACCGGTCTGCGTGTGCAGGACGGTATCCCGACGGTGCCCGACGACGCTCCGCTTACCGGTCGCATGGCCGTCGCGATTCCGAACCTCTCGCGGTTCGAAGACCTCGCGGGCGCCCAGTTCTCGTTCCGGGGCCGTGCGAATCTACAGATGACGCTGGCGGGCACCGTGGCGAAGCCGCGTCCCACAGGGGAACTGACGGCAGACGATCTCTCTGTTCAGATGTTCGACACGGGCGTGAGCGTGAAGGACGGCCGCGTGCGCATTGCCCTGACGCCGACCGAGATCGTGTTGCGCGACGTCGTCATGACCGGCGGCGGTGGCGGCACGGCGCGTGCGACCGGCAACATCCGTCTCGACACGCCCGAGCCAACGCTCGGCATCACGCTCGCGGCCGACAAACTGCAATTGTTTGCGGCCCCGGACCGGCAGTTGTCGCTCACGGGCGAGGCCAAGGCCACCGGCAGTGGCGACGCCATGGCGCTGAACGGCAAGTTCACCGTCGATCGCGCCCGGTTCGCCTTACCGCCGACCAGCGCGCCCAGACTGGGCGACGATGTCGTGGTCGTGCGTGGCGGCGCCCAGGCGCGGGCCAAGCCACTCGATCCGAAGGAGGAAGCGGCACGAATCGGCGCGCAACCGACGAGCCGCTTCTCGCCGCACATCAACGTGGAGGTCAATCTGGGACGCGACTTCCGCTTCGTTGGTGCGGGCGCGGATCTGCTGTTGCGCGGCAGCATGCGCGTGCAAAGCGATCCCCTCACGCCGATGCGCGCGACCGGCACGATCACCGTTGCCGAGGGCACCTACGAGGCGTTCGATCGCAAGCTTTCCATTGATCGCGGCCAGATCAACTTCGTCGGTCCGCTGGACAACCCCGATCTCTACATTCAGGCGATGCGTCGCAATCAGGAAGTCGCCGCCGGTGTGCTGGTGACGGGCACGGTGCGTCAGCCACGCGTCACGCTCGTCTCCGAGCCGAACGTGTCGGATGAAGAGAAGCTCTCGTGGCTGATGTTCGGCCACGGCCCCGACGGCGCAGGGCTGGGTCAGCGTCAGGCGATGGCAGGTGCGGCCACCGCGCTGTTAGGGGCGACGGGCGGCCGGCGCATCATCAAGGATCTGGGGATCGACGAGTTCAGCATCGGCACCAGCGATTCGGGGCTCTCCGACGACGAACAGGTCGTCAAGGTCGGCAAGGCGATCTCCGACAACTTCTCGTTGGGATACGAGCAAAGTCTGACCAGTGCAGCGAGTATCGTGAAAATCACGTGGCAGGTGTCGCGTCGCTGGCAACTCGCCTTGCGCACCGGATCGCTGTCGGGGTTCGATGTGCTGTTCAACCGTCGCTTCGATTAATGGCGTCGCGTCGGGCGTGCACGACAGTCGCGCCCGACTAACGTGAAGAGGAGAAGTCACGATGAAAACGTCGATCGATTTCGATCATGGCGCACCGGGTATGCGCCGGGGCCTTCGTTGGGGAGTCGCTATGGGATTGCTCGCGAGTCTGTTGGGACTGTTCGGTTGCGACCAGCAGCAGATCGACAAAGTGCGTGAAAAGGCGCGCGACACATTCAACGCCGTCAAGCCGGACGACATGCTGCTGCGCGACCTCAAACCGGGGGAGACGACCGAAGCGCAGGTGCGCGATCAGATGGGCAAGCCGGAGATCGTCTGGGAGAACAACGACGGTTCGCGTCGCCTGGAATATCCGCGTGCACCGGGCGGGCTCAAGACGTACATGGTCGACATCGATGCGAATGGCAAGCTCACGCGCGTGACGCAAGCGCTCTCGGCCGAGAACTTCGGGCAGGTACAGCCGGGAATGTCACAGGACGACGTGCGGCGTCTGCTTGGCAAACCCACGACGGTTGCCGAGTATCGTTTGAAGAAGGAGACGGTGTGGAGCTGGCGCTGGCTCGAAGACGGCGTGAATTCGCCCGGCATGTTCAACGCCCACTTCGGGGCGGACGGCCGGGTCACGGTGACGTCGCGCTCGCCGGATCCGGCGTCCGAGCGACCGTGATCGCCGCCCACCGATCCGTTTATTGCGGGGTTACCTGACCGGTCGGTTCGGTGGATGCCTGCTGCGTCGCGTGCCGATGCCGGTTCGTCACCATGCGCTCGTGCAGCCGCACGATGATCCTGCTCCCGGTTTTCTCGAATGCGAACGGCAAGATGGCGTGGACGAGGCACGCGAAGAAGGCCCCCAGCAACGGCAGCGCAAACGAGAGTGCCGACCCCATGTGCTGGAGATAGTTTTCGCCGACGGATGCCGGATGTTGAGTGAAGATTTTCATGGCGATCGCGCTTCTAAGAATGTTTCTGAAGTCTAATGGCGCGTCTGAGGTAAAGGCTTTCAAATATCCTGCCGAATCGGGTAGGATTTGGAAAAATTTTCCTCCCGGGTGGCTGCCATGGACAAAACCGATCTCGCGATTCTTGAAAATCTGCAAAGCGATGCCTCGCGCTCGCTAGGCGAACTGGCCGAAGCCGTGCATCTTTCGCCAACCCCCTGCTGGCGCCGGGTGCAGCGTCTGCGGGAAAACGGCGTGATTACCGGGCAGGTGACGCTGTGCGATCCGCAGCAACTGGATCTGCGCGTCACGGCGTTCGTGTTCATCAAGGCGGCGACGCACAGCGAGGACTGGATGGTCCGCTTCGTATCCGGCGCACGGGAATTGCCCGAAATTGTCGAGATCCACCGCATGGCCGGCGACATCGACTATCTGCTCAAGGTCTATCTGCCGGACATCGCGGCGTACGACCGTTTCTACAAGAAGCTCATTCGCGTGGCCGATCTTCAGGACATCAGCGCAAGCTTCTCGATGGAAACCGTGAAGTTCACCACGGCGTTGCCGGTGGATCACCTGCGCTGAGCCAGAAAACAAAACACCCCGAGGCCGGCGAACCGGCACTCGGGGTGTCTTGCAGGACGAACGTGAGACTTACTTCACGCGCATGCCGGGCTTTGCGCCATCGTGCGGCTCAAGGATGTAGATACCCGGTTCCGCCTTCTCGTCGGCAGCCGACGCAGCCAGCACCATGCCTTCCGACATCCCGAACTTCATCTTGCGCGGGGCCAGGTTGGCGACCATCACCGTTAGCTTGCCGACCAGCACTTCCGGCTGCGGGTAAGCGGACTTGATGCCGGAGAAGACGTTGCGCGTTTGCGCTTCGCCCACGTCCAGCGTGAGTTGCAGCAGCTTGTCGGAACCGTCGACCGCCTTGCAATCGACGATGCGCGCAATGCGCAAATCGATCTTGGCGAAGTCGTCGATGGTGATGATGCCGTCGTCTGCCTTCTCGGTCGCCGGTGCCGACTTGTCTGCCTTGGCCGACTTGTCCTTACCCTTCGCGGCAGCCGCTTCGGTCGTGGGGGCGGTCGCTTGCAGCGAGTCGCGGTTGGCCGCGAGCAGCGCTTCGACCTGCTTGCCTTCGACGCGCGTCATCAGGTGCTTGTAAGCCGTGATGGCGGCATCGCCGGTGAGCGGACGATCGACGTCCTGCCACGTTTGCGGCGCGATGTTCAGGAATTGCTCGACGGCTTGCGACGTGGTCGGCAGCACCGGCTTGAGATACAGCGTGAGCAGACGGAACGCCTCCAGACACACCGAGCATGCTTCGTGCAGTGCGGCAGCCTGCGCCGGATCCTTCGCCAGATCCCACGGCTTGACGGTGTCGACGTAGCCGTTGATGGCGTCGGCCTGCTCCATCACCAGACGCAGCGCCTTGCCGAACTCGCGCCCTTCGTAATAGGCGGCGATTTGCGGCGCAGCGGCGCGGACCTGTTCGAGCAGCGGGGCCTTCATGGCGTCTGCCGACACGCGGCCGTCGAAACGCTTGATGAGGAAGCCCGCAGCGCGGCTGGCGATGTTGACGTATTTGCCGACCAGATCGCTGTTCACGCGCGCGATGAAGTCATCGAGGTTCAGGTCGAGGTCTTCCATCGTGTTGCCCAGCTTGGCGCCGATGTAATAGCGCAGCCATTCCGGATTCAGCCCGGTGTCGATGAAGCTCTGGGCCGTAATGAACGTGCCGCGCGACTTCGACATCTTCTGGCCGTCCACGGTAAGGAAGCCGTGGGCGAACACGTTGGTCGGCGTGCGATGGCCCGAGAATTCGAGCATCGCCGGCCAGAACAGCGTGTGGAAGTACATGATGTCCTTCCCGATGAAGTGGTACTGCTCGGTGGTCGAGCCGGGCTTCACCCATTCGTCGAAGTTCAGGCCGCGCTTGTCGCACAGGTTCTTGAAGCTGGCGTAGTAACCGACCGGTGCGTCGAGCCACACATAGAAGTACTTGCCCGGCGCGCCCGGAATTTCGAAGCCGAAGTAGGGGGCATCGCGCGAGATGTCCCAGTCGGCCAGCGTCGATTCGCCGTCTTCACCGAGCCATTCCTTCATCTTGTTGGCGGCTTCCGGCTGGGCGAGACCCGACACCCACTTGCGCAGGAACTGCTCGCAACGCTTGTCCGAGAGCTTGAAGAAGTAATGCGTGGACGTCTTGCGCACCGGCGTGGCGCCCGAGACGACCGAGTACGGATTGAGCAGGTCCGTCGGCGCGTAGGTCGAGCCGCAGACTTCGCACGAATCGCCGTACTGATCCTTCGCGCCGCACTTCGGGCATTCGCCCTTGATGAAACGATCCGGCAGGAACATTTCCTTGACCGGGTCGTACGCCTGCTCGATGTCGCGCGCTTCGATCAGGCCCTGCTCCTTGAGGGCGAGATAGACGCTTTCGGACAATACGCGGTTCTCTTCGGAATCCGTCGAGTAATAGTTATCGAACGAGATGTTGAAGCTGTCGAAGTCGCGCTTGTGTTCCGTCCAGACGCGATCGATCAGTTGCTTCGGCGTGAGGCCTTCCTTCTCGGCACGCAGCATGACGGGCGTGCCGTGCGTGTCGTCTGCCCCGACGTAGTACACCTCATGGCCCTGCATTCGCATGAACCGTACCCAGATGTCGGTCTGGATGTATTCCACCAGGTGACCGATGTGGATCTGGCCATTGGCGTACGGCAGTGCGGATGTAACGAGAATGCGGCGGGACATGTGGATTGACTGTGGTGGGTTGAGGGATGCAGGAAAGGACGATTCTAGCAGGCGGGGCGAGTTGACGCCCAAACGGGCGCGCCGGATGACGAATTCGTCCGCGCGCGGCGCACGGGACAAAGCGAGCGGCCAAAAAAAAGCCGGAACCAGGTTCCGGCATAACTAGGCACACGTAACGTCAATAACAAAGAGGAGATGAAAGCGCCCACGGTAGGCACTTCCGAAGGGTCTGAGCGGTAGGGCAGGGGATTAGTTCAACCAGCGTGCCGACTTTCGATGCTGCGTCGCAGCATGCGTGTGGCGGAGGAGCCGTCAAACGCCCGCCCGGCGCGGCGGGCAGGCGTTTGAACGGGTGACTCGGGAAGGTCGGCGGGATTAGCCGCGCGGCGCTTGCTGTTGTTGCGGAGCTTGCAGCAGGATTTCGACGCGACGGTTCTGGGCACGGCCTTCGGCTGTCGCATCGGAGGCGACCGGCTGGCTCGACCCGACGCCAACGCCTTGCAGGCGGTTTGCGGCCACACCACGGGAAGTCAGGAACTGAATGACGCTGTTGGCGCGGTTTTGCGACAGCGGAATGTTGATCCGGTCGCCGCCCGTGCTGTCCGTATGCCCGATCACGCGTGCGGTGATGCCCGGGTTCTGGTTCATCGAGTTGGCCAGGTCGGTGAGCACTGCCGCGAAGTTCGGCTTGATGGCGTACTGGTTGGTGTCGAACGTCACGTCGCTCGGCACGTTGACCTGGAGCTGCCCGTCCGGACGCTCGGAGATCTGCGTGCCGGTGCCGGCCGTATGGCCGCCCAGCGTGTTCTTGATCGATTGCCAGTTGTAGCCCGTGGCGCCGCCGGCGGCCGCGCCGACCGCAGCACCGATCAGGGTGCCCGTGGTATTGCCACCGATGAGGTTGCCAAGACCCGCCCCGACGGCCGCACCGACACCGGTACCGACTGCCGTGTTCGTGCCCTGCTGCGTCTGGCACCCGGCGAGCATGGCGGCTGCGACCAGTACGAGCGCGGAAGCGCGCAGAGTGTTCTTGTTCATTTGAGGCTCCTTATCGATTAGCTAGCTGTGATGAAACACGCGTAAGCACTTCGTCGAAGCACGCGCGCGCCGCAGGGGTTTTAAACCTGTCGGCGCGACGTCTTTTACAATAGCGCTGAGCTTCAACCGCAGGCAAGGACAAATTGCCGCGACGGCTGGTTCCCCATAACACGCGCGCCTCGAATGCTAGTCGAGAGCGTGCGCCACGGTTGTTACAAGTTGTTAGCGCCATGCCGGGCACGCCCGGGGCGCCTCAACAGAGCGAGAGACCCATATGGAAGTCGCCCAAATCAATGAAGTGCTGCGTGGCATCGTCGACCCGGATACGGGCCTGGACCTGATCGCCGGAAAGTATGTGAAACAGGTCGATGCCGGGCACGGTCACGTCGGTATCGATATCGAGTTCGGCTATCCCGCCAAAAGCCAGTTCGAAGCGATGCGCGCCCGCATTACCGACGCCGTCGGCAAGCTGCCCGGGGTGGAGCGCGTTGCCGTGCACATTGACCAGAAGATCGTATCGCACGCCGTTCAACGCGGGGTGAAGCTCCTTCCCAATGTCAAGAACATCGTCGCCGTGGCCTCCGGCAAGGGCGGCGTGGGCAAGAGCACCACGGCGGTGAACCTCGCCCTGGCGCTCGCCGCCGAAGGCGCCACGGTCGGCGTTCTCGACGCCGATATCTACGGCCCGTCGTTGCCGACGCTGCTGGGCATTCACGGCAAGCCGGCGTCGACGGACGGCAAGACGCTCGAACCGATGGTCGGCCACGGCCTGCAAGCCAGCTCCATCGGCTTTCTCATCGAGCCGGACAATCCCATGGTCTGGCGCGGCCCGATGGTCACGCAGGCGCTTGAGCAACTGCTCAACCAGACGAACTGGAAAAACCTCGACTACCTGATCGTCGACATGCCGCCGGGCACGGGCGACATCCAGCTCACGCTCGCGCAGAAGGTGCCCGTCACGGGCGCGGTCATCGTCACGACGCCGCAGGATCTGGCGCTGCTCGACGCGCGCAAGGGTCTCAAGATGTTCGAAAAGGTCGGCGTGCCGATTCTGGGGCTGATCGAGAACATGAGCCTGCACATCTGCTCGAACTGCGGTCACGAAGAGCCGATCTTCGGCGTGGGCGGCGGCGAGCGCATGAGCCACGATTTCGACGTCGACCTGCTGGGCAAACTGCCGCTGGAGATGAGCATTCGCGTGCATGCCGACGCCGGCATGCCGAGCGTGGTGGCGGATCCGGACGGTCGCGTGGCCGAGCTGTACAAGGCCATCGCCCGCAAGGTCGCAGTCAAGATCGCGGCCAAGCAGAAGGACATGACCAGCAAGTTCCCGTCCATCGTGGTGCAGAACACGTAAGGACGGCGCTGCCGGGGCCGGGCGGCCCCGCGCGGGGCGGTGCGCGTGAAAACCTCACCGCACCGCAACAATCGCGTAAAATACGCCCACTTTTTACGTACCACCCCAATTCAGGCCCAGACATGAGCATCAAGTCCGACAAATGGATCCGGCGTATGGCCGAAGAGCACGGCATGATCGAGCCCTTCGAACCGTCCCAGATCCGGTATTCCCAGGACGGGCAAAAGATCGTCAGCTACGGCACGTCGAGCTACGGCTACGACATCCGCTGTGCGCCTGAATTCAAGGTCTTCACGAACATCAACTCGACGATCGTCGACCCGAAGAACTTCGACGAGAAGTCCTTTGTCGATGTCGAGAGCGATGTCTGCATCATTCCGCCGAACTCGTTCGCGCTCGCCCGCACCGTCGAATACTTCCGTATTCCGCGCAGCGTGCTGACCGTGTGCCTCGGCAAGTCGACGTATGCGCGCTGCGGCATCATCGTGAACGTGACGCCGTTCGAACCCGAATGGGAGGGCTACGTGACCCTGGAGTTCTCGAACACGACGCCGCTGCCGGCCAAGATCTACGCCAACGAAGGCGTGGCTCAGGTGCTGTTCTTCGAATCCGACGAAGTCTGCGAGACCTCGTATAAGGATCGCGGCGGCAAGTATCAGGGACAGCGTGGTGTCACGCTGCCGAAAACCTAGCCTGATACGCTAGACACTCGCCGCCGGTGAGCATCCTCAATATCGCAATGCCCCAGAGCCACGGCCATGTCGGACCGTGGCTCGTTCTTTTGTCGAAGGAACGCCAATGAAATTCCGTTTTCCGATCGTCATCATTGACGAGGACTTCCGCTCCGAGAACATTTCCGGATCCGGGATTCGCTCCTTGGCGGAGGCCATCGAGGCCGAGGGCATGGAAGTCAACGGTCTCACCAGCTACGGTGACCTGACCTCGTTCGCGCAGCAGGCCAGCCGCGCGTCGAGCTTCATCCTGTCCATCGACGACGACGAGTTCGGCACGTTCTCGAGCGAAGCGGGCGGCGAAGGCGAGGGCGAACTGGCGCTGGCCATCATCAACCTGCGTGCGTTCGTGCAGGAAGTGCGCCGTCGCAATCCGGATATTCCGATTTTCCTGTACGGCGAGACGCGCACCTCGCGCCACATCCCGAACGACATCCTGCGCGAGCTGCACGGCTTCATTCACATGTTCGAAGACACGCCGGAGTTCGTGGCGCGTCACATCATCCGTGAAGCCAAGTCGTATCTCGATTCGCTGCCGCCGCCGTTCTTCCGCTCGCTCACGCACTACGCGGCCGACGGTTCCTACTCATGGCACTGCCCGGGGCACTCGGGCGGCGTGGCGTTCCTCAAGAGCCCGGTGGGGCAGATGTTCCACCAGTTCTTCGGCGAGAACATGCTGCGTGCAGACGTCTGCAACGCCGTGGAAGAACTCGGCCAACTGCTTGATCACAACGGCCCGGTGGGGGCGTCGGAGCGTAATGCGGCACGCATCTTCAATGCCGACCACCTCTTCTTCGTGACGAACGGCACGTCGACGTCGAACAAGATCGTCTGGCACGCCACCGTGGCGCCGGGCGACATCGTGGTCGTCGACCGTAACTGCCACAAGTCGATCCTGCACGCGATCACCATGACGGGCGCCGTGCCGGTGTTCCTCACGCCCACGCGCAACCACCTCGGCATCATCGGCCCGATTCCGAAGTCGGAATTCGAGCCGGAAGTCATTCGCGCCAAGATCGAAGCGAACCCGTTCGCCCGCGAAGTGCTGGAGCGTGACCCGAACGCCAAGCCGCGTATCCTGACGATCACGCAAAGCACGTACGACGGCGTGATCTACAACGTCGAAATGATCAAAGACGTGCTGGGCAACAACATCGACACGCTGCACTTCGACGAAGCCTGGCTGCCGCACGCCGCGTTCCACGAGTTCTATCGCGACATGCACGCCATCGGCGAAGGCCGTCCGCGTTCGTCGGAAGCGACGATTTACGCCACCCACTCCACGCACAAGCTGCTCGCCGGCATTTCGCAGGCGTCGCAGATCGTGGTGCAGGATTCGGATGCGCGCACGTTCGATACGTACCGCTTCAACGAGGCGTACCTGATGCACACGTCGACCTCGCCGCAGTACGCGATCATCGCGTCGTGCGACGTGGCGGCGGCCATGATGGAGCCGCCGGGCGGCACGGCGCTGGTCGAAGAATCGATCGTCGAGGCGCTCGACTTCCGTCGCGCCATGCGCAAGGTGGATCAGGAGTACGGCGATTCGTGGTGGTTCTCGGTGTGGGGCCCGGAGAATCTGGGCGACGAGGGCACGATTCAGCGCGACGACTGGGTGCTGCGCGCGAACGACCGCTGGCACGGCTTCGGCGATCTGGCCGATGGCTTTAACATGCTCGACCCGATCAAGGCGACGATCATCACGCCGGGGCTGGACGTGGACGGCGAGTTCGGCGAAAGCGGCATTCCGGCGGCCATCGTCACCAAGTATCTGGCCGAGCACGGCATCATCGTCGAGAAGACCGGTCTGTATTCGTTCTTCATCATGTTCACGATCGGTATCACGAAGGGTCGCTGGAACTCGATGGTGACCGAGTTGCAGCAGTTCAAGGACGACTACGATCACAACCGTCCGCTGTGGCGCGTGCTACCGGAGTTCGTGGCGCAGTTCCCGCGCTATGAACGTATCGGTCTGCGCGATCTGTGCGATCAGATCCACAGCGTGTACAAGGCGAACGACGTTGCGCGCGTGACCACCGAAATGTATCTCTCGGACATGCAGCCGGCCATGAAGCCGACGGACGCCTTCTCGAAGCTGGCTCACCGCCAGATCGACCGGGTGCCTATCGACGAACTGGAAGGTCGCGTCACGAGCGTGCTGCTCACGCCGTATCCGCCGGGTATTCCGCTGCTGATTCCGGGCGAGCGTTTCAACGCGGCCATCATCGAGTACCTGCGTTTCGCGCGCGACTTCAACGAGCGCTTCCCGGGCTTCCATACCGATATCCACGGTCTGGTGGTCGAGGACGTGGACGGACGTCCCGAGTACTTCGTGGACTGCGTGCGTCAATAAGCGACGTCCGGTGACAGTGCTCACCGCGCAGACAACGGCAATGCGGCCCCACGCGAAAAGCGCGGGGCCGTTTTGTTTGGGGCGCCGTGTCCGGCACGAGGCGTGTCGTTGGTGCTGTGCGCCATACGCCGTTTTCAATGTGACAGCTTGCGTCCAGTGCTCGTGCGTCAATAGCGCGGTCGAACGTACGCGCCGAAAATCGGGACAAGCGGCAGTGAAATCACGCTAAATTTCCGCAAGTCGATGTGATGCGGCACAAAACCCGAGTTTTGTGGCCCGACTCGACCTCGTTGTTTTTGGGATGTTTCCCATCAATTCGCGCGGTGTCGATTGCTAAACTCGTCGCACTTTTTGTCGCGGGGAAATGCATGGAAATCACCAGGGAATTGGCGTTCGGCACATATGGCACGCTGGTTTGCGCCACGTTGGTCCTGTTACTCGGACGCAAGCTCGTCGGGTGGATCGGACCGTTGCGGACTTACAGCATTCCCGAGCCAGTGGCCGCAGGGTTACTCGTCGCGCTCGGCACGCTGACGCTGCGCGAGGTCGGTGACGTCGAACTGAAGTTCGATACGGCCTTGCAAGGGCCGCTGATGCTGGCGTTCTTCGCGACCATCGGGTTGTCGGCGAATCTGGCCAGCCTTCGTGCGGGCGGCAAGCGTCTGGTGCTGTTTCTGGGGATCGTGGCGGCGATGCTCGTCATGCAGAACGCCATTGGCGTGGGGCTGGCGATGTCGATGGGCTTGCCGCCGGGTGTCGGGCTGCTGGGTGGTTCGATCACGCTTGCGGGCGGACATGGGACGGGCGCGGCATGGGGCGAGACGCTCACCACGGGCTATGGCGTGCAGTCGGCGCTGGAAATCGCGATGGCCTGCGCGACCTTCGGGTTGGTGCTGGGCGGCCTGCTGGGCGGTCCGGTGGCGCGCTACCTGGTCGGGCGGCTCGGCCGTGCGGGCGTGAGCGTGCCCGGGGTCGATGCCGCGAAGGACGCCGCCCCGGAGGGCTTCGAGCAACCGCATACGGTGCGACTGATTACGGCGCAGGCGCTGATCGAGACGGTGGCGATGATCGCCATCTGCCTGTTGGGCGGGGAGGTCGTCGCACGTTGGCTGTCGGGGTCTGCCTTCGAGTTGCCGACCTTCGTGTGCGTGCTGTTCACCGGTGTGGTGGTGCGCAACGTGTTGTCGCTCGTGGGATATGAGGTCTTCGAGCGTTCGCTGTCGGTGCTGGGCAACGTCAGCCTGTCGTTGTTTCTGGCGATGGCGCTGATGTCGCTGCGCCTGTGGGACCTTTCGACGCTGGCGCTGCCGATGATCGTGATTCTGGTCGTGCAGGCCGTGGCGATGGCGGCGTTTGCGATCTTCGTCACGTTCCGCGCCATGGGGCGAAATTACGATGCAGCGGTGCTGGCTGCGGGCCACTGTGGCTTCGGTCTTGGCGCGACGCCGACGGCCATTGCCAACATGCAGGCGGTGACGGAGCGCTTCGGTCCGTCGCACATCGCCTTCCTGATCGTGCCGATGGTCGGCGCGTTCTTCATCGACATTCTCAACGCCCTCGTCATCAAGGGATTCCTGTCGTTGCCAGTGTTCTAAATCAACGTCCCGCGGCCGGATTCGTCGCACTTCGCGCATTCAGCCCATAACCATCAGCGCGAAGGTACGAAACGGCCGCTGCGCCTGTCAGGGATACCGATACTTATCGGGCCTCCATTCCAGCGGCGCCAACCGGCGCCGCAAGTGCGGTGAGATCCGATCACGGATACTTTTCCGCTCCTCAACTCGGCGCTTGAGCGCCGATGTCAATGAGTAATTTTCGCGGCCTTTCACGCTGAACACCGTTGTCTGCGTCATAATGCGGCTGCGGAAATATCAATATTTATTTCGCGTTACGAAAAGATTGGATAACGAAGACTTAACGTTATTCGGGGAGAGGCGCGAGCGGCGCCTGCAATCGTTTAGAGCGAAAATCGAAATTGAGCGAAAATCAGTTCCAGATCGACTTATCGAATTACTTTAAGGCAAGGTTTCCGTTCATTTATCTGACGACCTGGGAAGAAGATCGGGCGTTGGAGTCGATTCAGCAGGTCGCGTCGAACCGGGACTGGATCAGAACCGAGCGGGCCGTGCTGCATTGGAGTCTCGCGTCAGGCTTGATGGGCATCGATGGCGAGAAGATCGACAAGGGCGCCAGCGGACAACTGACGCCGACACAGGCTGCGCTGCGCGTGCTCGACGAGATCGCTGCCTTCCCTGAGCCGGCCGTCTTCGTACTCAAGGACTTCCACATTTTCTTCGGCAGCAGCGGTGGCAACGGCGTCGCGCGCCTTGTCGACGCAACCGTTTGCCGTAAGCTCAGGGATCTGATTTCGCTACTCAAGCTGAGTCCGAAGCCCAAGAACGTCGTGCTTCTGTCGCCCGTGATGGAGCTGCCGGTCGAGTTGCAGAAAGACATCATCGTCCTGGATTTTCCTTTGCCGACATCTGCCGAACTGCGCGCGTTGCTCGGCTCGATGATGGAGGCCAATCGAGCAAGCGGGCGCATCACCATCGATTTGTCGCCGGACGGCGAAGAGGCGCTGGCGAACGCCGCGCTGGGCCTGACCATGCAAGAGGCGGAGAACGCATTCGCGCTGGCGATGGTAAAGGACGGTCGGTTGTGTCGCGATGACGTCGAAGTGATTATCGACGAAAAGAAACAGGTCATTCGCAAGGGCGGCATTCTGGAATTCATCCCGCGCGACAAAGGGATGAGCGATGTCGCGGGGCTCGAGAACCTCAAGCGTTGGCTGAAGAAGCGGGACCGATCGTGGAGCGCTGAAGCGAAGCGTTATGGTCTTCCGCCGCCCAATGGCGTGTTGCTCACGGGCGTGCCCGGTTGCGGCAAGAGTCTGATCGCCAAGGCTATCAGCAGCGGCTGGCAGTTGCCGTTGTTGCGTCTTGACGTGGGGCGGGTCTTTAGCGGTATCGTCGGCAGCAGCGAAGAGAACTTGCGCCGCGCGATTGCCACGGCGGAAGCGATCGCGCCCTCGGTCATGTGGATCGACGAGATCGAGAAAGGGTTCGGGAATGTCGGCGGTGCAGGTGACTCGGGCACGAGCAGTCGCGTTTTCGCGTCGTTCCTTACCTGGATGCAGGAAAAGAAGAAGCCGGTGTTCGTTGTGGCAACGGCCAATAACATCCAGCAATTGCCGGCGGAAATGCTGCGTAAAGGACGCTTCGACGAGATTTTCTTCGTCGACATTCCGACGCACAAGGAGCGGGCCGCAATTTTCAAGCTGCACCTTGCGCGACGTCTTACGGATGCTGTCGCCGTGGGGGATTTTCAGATCACGGAGTCCTTGCTCGATACGCTCGCCAAGCTGACGGAAGGCTATGTCGGGGCCGAAATCGAGCAGGTGGTCATTGCGGCACTTTTCGACGCCTATTCCTCAGAGCGGGCGTTGACGGAGGCCGATCTGGTCACGTCGATCACGAACACGGTGCCGCTGTCGAAGACACAGGCCGAGCAGATCATCGCGCTTCGGGCATGGGCCAACGAGCGAGCGGTGGCGGCTACTGCCCAAGAGGATCGCGAAGCCTATTCAGGCGCGGCTGGACAGTCCGCTCCCTTGCTCGCCACGCGCGGCGGCCGGACCATCGACTTCTGAGTTTGCGATCATGAGTGTCTTTCTGATTATGGTGCCGGCGGCGATTACGCTGCTGGGGGCTTCGGGAACGACTGCGGCCGTGGGTGTCGGTGCGGTAGCCGGCGCTTCGGCGTTTACAGGTGTCGCTGTGGTCGGTTCGACCATTGCGGGCATGACCGTCGGCCTGATGGTGAAACACGGCAAGCGTGCGAACACGCTCGTCTATCAGACTCACCTCAATCGTCGCGATTTGCTGGAGCAAACCCTGTCGAATCTCGGCTATCGCACGGACAATCTGAACGAAGGGCTTTCGGCGAAGCATGGCGAGATGTTCCTGTTGTTCGAAGGTAACGAAGCTGGGACGTTCGACGGCGTGGTAGACAAAAACGTACCGGAAACCGTGACGAAACGCGCTTTCGAAGCGATTTATGCGGAGTACACACGTCTCGTGCAGGTCGAAACGTACGTGTCCCTATTGAAAGAAGCGAAGAAGCACGGGTTGACACTCGAATCCGAAACGGTCGAGGAAGATAACTCGATCAGCCTGACTTTCCTGGTGACACAAAAAAATGGCTGAACGGATTTCCATCAAGATCGCCCCTGACGGAAAAATTACGTCTGAGACGCATGGCGTCAAAGGGGAAAGCTGTCTGGCGTTGATCGCGACGCTCGAAACGTTGCTTAACGCTAATGTTATCGAGTCACAAAGAACTGCCGAGTATTTCGAGCAGCAGATCGTCGCCGACGATGTGCAACTTGATTCGGTCAGCGTCAAGAATGCGTTTTGAACGCAATCAGTCGGAACACGCTGCCTTTGCGAAACCTTCGCAGAAGAGCGGGCGCGCAGTGTGGGCTCATTCCCGATGAGTGGCGGTACGAGGCAGCAACGAAAAATAATGTGGTTGAGGTGATGTGATGGCGATAACGCAAAAGGGGCGGTTGTGGGAGTGGAGTCGATCGCTTTATTTGGTTTTCGTGTGCGTACCGTTCCTGAATTTCTTCGCGTTTGCGATCGCGGCACAGGTCGCCCGGAAGCGGCGATGGGCCGGTTACGCCATCCTTTATCTTGTGCCGCATGTCTTGCTGTTTTCTATCGCGGTAGTCGTTGGCGGGAAGAAGGATCTTTATCCGGTCCTGAACAAAGCAGGGATTTTCGTCTTCGTTATTGACATGCTCGCGCTATGGCCAATTTCGCTTGCGCACGCGATCAGAATTCGTAGAGACGTTCTGATTCGAGCTGAAGAGGCCAGCGATGCGATAGCACGCACGGAAGCGTACGAAGCGATGGCGCAGCGCCGCCGAGTACGCGAGATGCAGGCGAGCGCCAACCGTAGCGAAACGCGCGACGGCGGGCCGAATGCCAAGCCGGGGAAACGTCGCGGTAAAAATGCAGCCGATCCCATGGCAGAGTTTGGGCGAAGCGCGCACACCGGGCAGGAAGCACCGTCAAAACCCAATGCGGATCGGCAACCCAGGGCGAAGCGACAGGTGGACGCCACGCAGAAGCCTGTTGTCGACAATGTCGAAAAACTCGACATCAACTCGGTGACAGAGGAAGCGTTAGGTCGGCATCCGCTGGTGGGTCCGATTCTCGCCAAAAAGATGACGGTCTACCGTGAATCGGGCGGCACGTTCCGTAGCGTTGAACATTTCTGTGAAGTCCTCAATATCCAGCCGCATCTCGTGGCAAGGCTGAGAGACAGTGTCGAGTTCAAAGCGCCGCGCGCGCCTGCATTTGCGAACAAGCAGCGGGTCGTCGACTACTGATTGTTGGGATGCCATTCCGGCAACGATCTTACGAATCATGCGTGGCGTTTCAGCGCGGGGCGTGCGGTCCGTTGTCTTGAAGACAAAACATTGGAATTACCTTCAGCGCTAGGGAGTGAATATGGCGATTACACATAGGGGCCGACTGTGGGAGTGGCGGAAGTCGCTTTATTTGTTCTGGCTATTGATGCCGTTCGGGAATTGGGTGCCGTTTGCGCTCGCGGCGAGAATTTGCCGTAATCGACGCTGGGCGACATACGCGACGCTCTATTTCATGGCGAACCTCGTAGTATTTGCTGCTGTGTTTTTCTACGGAGGAAAATCCAAAACGGAGGCGCCCGTTCTATACCTCGTCTACGGATGGCTTGTCATGTTGTGGTCGTTTGTTCTGTGGCCATTTTCCGTGGTGCATGCATTCCGTCAGCGTAGCCAGGTGCTCATGCACCGAGCGGAAGCGGAATACGAGGGCCGGGAGAACGATACCTACGCCGACGCGTTGGTGCGACAACAGGCGCGTGAGGAGTTCGCCGGGTTGAAGCGTAATGGAATGCAGGCCAACAGCTTGAAGACGAAGTCGATGCCGGAATACGCGGTATCAACGAGGTCACCGAAGCAGAAGCATCAGGTTACGGATGAGGTGCAGCGTGTGTTCTCGCCGGCTGCGCAGGCCATGCCCGTCACGGCGCCTGTACGCGGTGGCAAGCGTCTGGATGTCAACGCCGCGATCCAGGCTGAGTTCGAAGCGCATTCGCTGATCGGGCCGATTCTTACGCGGAAGATTTTGTCCTATCGCGAATCTGGCGGCACATTCCGCAGCGTCGAGCACTTCTGCGAAGTCCTCAACATACCGCCGCATCTCGTCGCAAAGCTGCAGGAGAGTCTTTACGTCAGGCCTGCGCAAGGCCCTGCAATTACCACCAGACAGCGAGTGGTCGACTACTGATCGTCATGCGGCTTCATCATTTCATCGGGGAGACGCTGGCGGAAGGTCCGGGAGCGCGTGCGTGTCTGTGGGTGCAAGGATGCTCGATTCAGTGCGCCGGCTGCTCGCAGCCCCATACTTGGGACGCTTCACTCGGCCGTGAGGTGTCGGTCGAGGCGTTGGCATCCACTATCTCCGGGATCACGTCTATCGAAGGCGTGACTTTTCTCGGAGGGGAGCCGTTCGAGCAAGCCGTGGAACTGGCCGAACTAGGGCGCCGACTGCGCGAGCGCGGCCTGTCGATCATGACGTTCTCGGGCTATACGCTCGACAAGCTTGAAAAGATGGGGCTTCCGGGGACTGAGGAGTTGCTTGCGGTCACGGATCTGCTGATCGACGGCCCTTATGTCGCCACGAAACCCGATACAGCGCGGCCGTGGGTCGGATCGACGAATCAACGTTTCCATTTTCTGACCGACCGGTACCGTCACCTCAAGGACGATCTCGAGCGCATTCCGAACCGGATTGAAATCCGCATAGCTGCCGACGGTTTGATGACGGCAAACGGAATGCTCGCGCTGGATACCCTTCGGCAGCTACTTGCCGCCCGGAAGTCAGCATAAAAAACGCCACCCGAGGGTGTAATGCCGTTCAGTTAAGCGCGATTCGTACGCGGCGGTCGCCAGAAGCGCTCACGAAACGCCATTAAAAATGCCACTTCGATTCGCGTCGAAGTGGCATTTTCGTCTTAACTGAACAGCATGTCACCCGAGGGTGGCATTTTTCGTTGGCGCCGAGGACGCGTGGACCAAGGCCTTTACTTCGCCAGTTTCGCGCGGGCGGCCGCGATGGCGCGCTGCACCTGCGCCGGCGCCGTGCCGCCGATGTGGTTACGGCTGGCGACCGAGCCTTCGAGCGTGAGGTATTCGAAGACGTCTTCACCGACGAGCGGCGAGAACTTCTGCAACTCGGCGAGCGACAGGTCCGCCAGATCGATATCGCGGTCCGAGCAGATCTTCACGGCATGGGCGACGATTTCATGCGCGTCGCGGAACGGCAGACCCTTCTTCACGAGGTAATCGGCCAGATCGGTCGCCGTCGAGAAGCCTTGCAGCGCAGCGTTGCGCATGTTGGCTTCGCGCACCTTGATGCCCGGCACCATGTCGGCAAAGATTCGCAGCGTGTCGATCACGGTATCGACCGTGTCGAACAGCGGTTCCTTGTCTTCCTGATTGTCTTTGTTGTACGCCAGCGGCTGGCCCTTCATCAGCGTCAGCAACGCCATCAGGTGGCCATTCACGCGACCGGTCTTGCCGCGGGCAAGTTCGGGCACGTCCGGGTTCTTCTTCTGCGGCATGATCGAGCTGCCCGTGCAGAAACGGTCGGCCAGATCGATGAAGCCCACGCGCGGGCTCATCCACAGCACCAGTTCTTCCGAGAAGCGCGAGACGTGCGTCATTACCAGCGCTGCGGCGGCGGTGAATTCGATGGCGAAGTCACGATCCGATACCGCGTCGAGGGAATTCGTGCACACTTCTTCGAAGCCGAGCGTCGCGGCAACGCGCTCGCGATCGATCGGGTAGCTCGTGCCGGCCAGCGCCGCGGCGCCCAGCGGCAGACGGTTCACGCGGCGGCGCACGTCGACCATGCGCTCGGCATCGCGGCTGAACATCTCGAAGTAAGCCATCAGGTGGTGACCGAACGTCACCGGCTGTGCCACCTGCAGGTGCGTAAAGCCCGGCAGGATCGTGGCGCTGTGCTGCTCGGCCAGATCCAGCAGCGCACGGCGCAGGTCGCCGAGGTGCTTGCCGATGCTGTCGATCTCGCTGCGCAGCCACAGGCGGATGTCGGTGGCGACCTGATCGTTACGCGAACGGCCGGTGTGCAGGCGCTTGCCGGCGTCGCCGATCAGCGCGGTGAGACGGGCTTCGATGTTGAGGTGGACGTCTTCGAGATCCAGTTGCCACTCGAACTGACCGCCTTCGATCTCGCTGCGAATCTGCGTCATGCCTCGCTGGATGTCGGCCAGATCCTGCGCGCTGATGATGCCTTGCGCAGCCAGCATGTCGGCGTGAGCGAGCGAACCTTCGATGTCGAACAGCGCGAGTCGCTTGTCGAAGAACACCGACGCGGTATAGCGCTTGACGAGATCGGAAACGGGTTCGGAAAAGCGTGCCGACCAGGCTTCGCCTTTCTTGTGGAGTTGGGAGGTCATTGTCGTAGCGTGGCTAATCGTGGGCCCGTTCAGGCCCGTGGGCGCAAACCGTGGCAAAGCACGGCAAACCGCGATTATACAGCCCTGGGGCCCTTGCTACGACAGCCCAGCGCCGGGAAGGCGGCCAGCGGCGACCCCGGGACGGGGGCCGGCCGCGTTACGGCTCAGTTCGCCATCGATAACGTCCAGACGCGCGGCGGCGCCGACAGGCACAGGCCGGAGGTCGCTTCGTCGAACGCCGCCCGTTGCAGGGCTTCGAGTTTCGCCGCTTTGGCGATGCGCTCGCGGGCCTGATGGATGCGGGCCATTCGCGTCGGATCGTCGGGCAGGGCGCAAAGGCGTCCCAGGTCGTGCATCAAAGCGGTGCCGAGCTTGTCGAGCGCCGGCCGCAGCCGGGTGCTCAGGTCGACCGGCTCGCCCGGTGCACTGCCGTCGCGGGCCCAGCGGGCCAGCAAGGCCGTCTGCACGAGCTTGCCCGCTTCGATTTGCAGGCGGAAGAAGGTGCGCGCCTGCGCAGGCGTCAGCCCGAACTGGCTGGCGCGCTCGCCTACGCTGTCGAGCAGCGCCTGCTCGCGCGGCGTGTCCTGCACCGGCTTGCCCGAGGCGTATTTGTTTCTGGCGACCGCTTCGCTGATCGCAAGGCGCGCGAGAATGCCGTTCATCAACGGATCCAGCACCGGGTCGACGACGGGCCGGGGCTTCGACGGCTCCGACGGGGATGCGGCGAGCGTTTGCGAGACGACACGCGCCGCGAATCCGCGCACGCCGTGCGGTGCGGTCGCAATGGCATAAGACGAGAGGGCAGACGCCCGGACGCTCTGCTCTGGCGCGGCGCTGGTGGCGGGTGCGGCATACGCGCTGGTGCAGACGGCAAATGCGGCGGACGCTGCGGTCGCGACGCACGCCGCGAGCCAGGCTGCCCGCCGTGTCAAGGTTGCGTGCGCAGGTCGCGTCGGCGCCGGATGCACCGGATGCGCCCGGTGTGCATTAAGGAAATGATCGGAATGCATGATGGATTGGCCCCCCGGCAGCCATCGAGTCGAATGCGTCGAAATATACCGCGCTATCCATGGGCTGTCGTTGAGGAGATTCCCAAGGGCGCATGAGCCACCTTTAGGTATCCCGTCGCCATCCATCCGGTGTGCCTGCTCCGCGCCAGCGTCGGCACGGAGCAGAACCGGACAGCTTTTTCGGACGTCAGCCGGTATTGCGCAGCCCGGCGGCAATCCCGTTGATGGACAGGTGAATGCCGCGACGCGCCCGCTCGTCCGATTCCCCTGCGCGATGCCGGCGCAGCAACTCGACCTGCAAGTGATTGAGCGGATCGAGATACGGGAAGCGGTTCTTGATCGAGCGCGCGAGCATCGGGTTGTCCGCCAGACGCTCCTCGTGCCCGGTAATGAGCGCGAGCGCCTGCGACGTGCTCTGCCACTCGGCGACGATGCGGTTGAACACGCGCTTGCGCAGCTTCTCATCCGGCACCAGCTCGGCGTAACGCGATGCCACGGCCAGATCCGTTTTGGAGAGCACCATGTCCATGTTCGAGAGCAGGTTCGCAAAGAACGGCCAGCGCTTGACCATCTGACGCAGCGTGTCGAGACGCTTGTCGCGCCCCGCCTTGTCTTCCTGGCTGGCCTTCGCGGGCTTGCCGGACTTGCCGCCATCGCCGTCGAGATAGGCGCTCACCGCGCTGCCGAAGCCGTACCAGCCGGTAAGCAGCAGACGGCATTGGCCCCACGAGAATCCCCACGGAATGGCGCGCAGGTCTTCGATGCGGCGATGCTTCGGATCGGAGAACTTGCGCGACGCGGGACGCGAGCCGATGTTCAGTTCGGCGATCTCCGCAATCGGCGTGGCCGAGAAGAAGTAGTCGGTAAAGCCGGGCGTCTCGTACACCAGATCGCGATACGCGGCGAACGCCGTATCGGAGAGCGTCTGCATGACCGCCTCGAACGCGGCCAGACGCGGCGGCTGATTGCGGCTCGGCAGCAGGGTGGCTTCGAGCGTCGCGGCGACGATGGTCTCCAGATTGCGGCGTCCGATCTCCGGGTTCGCGAACTTGCTGGCGATGATCTCGCCTTGCTCCGTCAGACGGATCTGCCCGTTCACCGTGCCCGGCGGCTGCGACAGGATGGCCTGATAGGTCGGGCCGCCGCCGCGACCGACCGTACCGCCCCGGCCGTGGAACAGCCGCAGGCGGATGCCTTTCTCCTCGAACAGCCGCACCAGCGCCAGTTCGGCCTTATAGAGTTCCCAGTTGGACGTGAGGAAGCCGCCGTCCTTGTTGCTGTCGGAGTAGCCGAGCATGACTTCCTGCTCGCCGCCTTGTTGCGTGACGACCGCCGGCATGCCCGGAATGTCGAAGAACTCGCGCATGATGACCGGCGCGTTGCGCAAGTCGGCGATCGTCTCGAACAGCGGGATGACCATCGCGCCGACCTTCGGCTCGACCGGCTTCGCGCCGTCGCTGCCGAGTGCGCCCTGAAAGAGGCCCGTCTCCTTTTGCAGCAACATGACTTCCACCAGATCGCTCACGGTTTCCGTGTGCGAAATGATGTAGTTGCGTACGGCGCGCGCGCCGAACCGGGCACGGATGTCGCGCGCGGCGGAGAACACGGCCAGTTCGTCGCGGGTGCGTTGCGAATATTCGAGGTACGGCGAAAAGAGCGGGCGCGCTTCGCGTAGTTCACGCAGCAGCAGGGCGAGTTTCTCGTTCTCGTCGAGCTTCGCGTAGTTCGCTTCGACGCCGGCCTTTGCGAACAACTCCGCAATGACCGCTTCGTGAACGTCCGAACTTTGACGCAGGTCGATGCTCGCGAGATGGAAGCCGAACACTTCGGCAGCACGCACCAGCGGTCCGAGGCGCTGAGAGATCAGCGCGCTGCCGTGATGCGCCATGAGCGATGCGACGACCGTGTTCAGATCGGAGATGAATTCGCTGGCGTCGAGGTACGGGCTGGCATTGCCGACGGCACCGCGATGCGGCACGTGACCGACCCACTCGCGGGCGGTCGCGGCCAGTCGCGCGTACACGCCGATCAGCGCGCGCCGGTAGGGTTCGTCGGTGCGGTGCGGGGAGTCGTCCGGCGAGCGGCGGGCGAGCGTGAGCAGGGCGTCGCTGGCGCCGGCGAGCAGGTGCGAGACGGAAAGCTCCGCGCCGAGCAAGTGCACCTGTTCGAGGTAGTGCGCGAAGATTTCCGTGGCCTGACGCGTGATCGCCAGTTGCAACGTCTGTGCGGTGACGTTCGGGTTGCCGTCGCGATCGCCGCCGATCCAGCTGCCCATTTGCAGGAAACGCCCGAGACCTTCGGAGCGCACGCTCGGCACGGCGTCGTGCAGCTCGGCGGCTACGTCGTCATACAGCGCGGGAATTTCCGTCAGGAACGTGCTGCGGTAATACGACAGCGCGTTTTCGATTTCATCGGCCACCGTCAGTCTCGAACTACGCAGCATGCGCGTCTGCCACAGCGTGGTGACGTAGGCGCGCATCGATTCCGTGTTGCGCGCCGACTCGCGTTCGGTGAGAGCGTCGTCACGATGTTCGAGCAAGCGTGCGATTTCGCGCTCGGCGTCGAGAATGCTCTTGCGCTGAACTTCGGTCGGGTGGGCGGTGAGCACCGGCACGATGAGCGCGCTGGCAAAGAAGGCTTGCAGCGTGGCGGGGTCGTCGCGCCCGGCGTCCTTCAGGCTTTGCAGCGCGGCGCTCAGGCTGCCCGGCTGGGGACGGCTGCCGGCGAGCGCATGCACGCGGCGGCGGCGGTTGTGGTGACGATCCTCGGCAATATTGGCCAGATGCGAGAAGTAGCTGAACGCGCGCACGACCTGAATGGCCTTCTCGTTGGTCAGGCCGTTGAGCAGCGTGTCGAGCGCCCTGGCCGCGCTGCGGTCGCCTTCGCGGTGAAAGCGCACGGCGTTCTGACGGATGGTCTCGACCAGATCGAAGGCGTCGCTCCCCTGTTGCTCGCGCAGCACGTCGCCGAGCAGACGGCCGAGGAAGCGGATGTCCTCACGCAGCGGGGCGTCCTTGTCCTCGCGCGAGCGACGGGCCTTGGGCGTTGCCGTGGATGGGGTGACCTTGACCGCTGTGGCGGATGTCGCACCCGTGCGCGCCGTTCTGGCAGGACTTGATTGACCTGATGGACGTGGCGAGCGGGATGGGGGGGATGAAACCGCGGGTGCTGCCTTCGCGGGGGACGTCTTGCCGACCGACTTGGCCAGGCCCTCTTTCGGGGCTTTTGCCTTTGCGCTGCTCTTCATGTCGCTCCTCTCGAGACCAGCCGTTCGGGCCGGTCAAGCGTGTTACCATTTTTTCTTTTGGTCTTCACGCGGTTGCTGAATGAACTTCGCTTCTCCTGAAACCCTGGTGATCGCTTCACGCGAGAGCCGCCTCGCCATGTGGCAAGCCGAACACGTTCGTGACGCGCTGCACAAATTATATCCGCAGTGTCACGTCAGTATTCTCGGAATGACCACTCGCGGTGACCAAATTCTCGATCGCTCGCTTGCGAAGGTCGGTGGCAAGGGGTTGTTCGTCAAGGAACTCGAGCTGGCGCTGGCCGACGGCCGTGCCGATCTCGCCGTTCACTCGCTCAAGGACGTGCCGATGCAATTGCCGGACGGCTTTACGCTGGCGGCCGTGCTCGAGCGCGAAGACCCGTGCGACGCCTTCGTGAGCAACGACTACGACAGCCTCGACGCCTTGCCCGCCGGGGCCGTCGTGGGCACATCGAGCCTGCGCCGGGAAGTCAGCCTGCGCACCCGTTATCCCCATCTCAAGGTCGCGCCGTTGCGCGGCAATCTCGACACCCGTCTGGGCAAGCTCGACCGGGGCGACTTCTCGGCCATCATCCTGGCCGCAGCAGGGCTCAAGCGCCTCGGGCTCGCCAGCCGCATCCGCGCGATCATTCCGACCGATGCGAGCCTGCCGGCGGCCGGTCAGGGCGCATTGGGCATCGAAGTGCGGGCCGGACGTCCCGAAATCCTGCAATGGCTCGCACCGTTGCACGATGGCAACACTACGCTGGCCGTGAGTGCCGAGCGCGCCGTGTCGCGCGCCCTTGGCGGCTCGTGTCAGGTGCCTTTGGGGGCGTACGCCGAATTCTCGCCGCAGGGGGAACTGGCGTTGCGTGCGTTCATCGCCTCGACCGACGGCGCGACGGTGCTGCGCGCGGCGGGTTCCGCCCGGGTGGCGCAGGGCGATGTGTCCGGCGCCGAAGCGCTGGGGCAGCGCGTGGCGCAGGAACTGATCGACGCGGGCGGGTTGGCGCTGGTGCCGCCGTCCGAGCCGAAGGACACCGCCGTTTGACGCCGCGCGCACCGCTGCCACCGGCGTCGCCGAACTCGGCCAATACGGCCGCTACGGCCGCTACGGCGGGTACGCCTGCCACGTCCGTGCGCACCGTGGCCGTGAGCGCCGCACCGTGCGCGATCCTCACCCGGCCGGACGGGCAGGCCCAAACACTGGCCCGTGCGCTGAACGCCGAAGGGATCGATACGCTCGAATTCCCGCTGTTGCACATTGCCGCGCAAGCCGATCCCGCAGCGCTAGCGGCGCTCGACGCGGCGCTATCGTCGCTGTCGTCCTACGCGCTGGCCGTATTCGTCTCACCCAACGCTGTCATGCATGCGCTCGCGCGACTGACGTATCTGCAACCGGCGAACGGCGACGGTACGACAAACGCGGGCGAAGAGAGGGGAGCGGGTGAAGCGGGGGCGCGCTGGCCGCAAACGTTACCCGTGGCCGTGGTCGGCCCCGGCAGCGCGCAGGCGCTGGCCGACGCCGGCATTGCGTCGCCCGGACATCGTGTCATCGTGCCGCCGGGCGGTCCCGACGCGCGCTTCGACTCCGAGGCGTTGCTTGAGGCGCTCGATCTGCCGGCGCTCGCGGGGCGACGTGTGCTGCTGGTTCGGGGCGACGGCGGTCGCGAATTGCTGGCCGATACGCTGCGGGCGAATGGCGCGCAGCTCGATATCGTGAGTGCGTACACGCGTCGTGCGCCCGCGCCCGATGCGGCGGCCTGGGCCGCGCTCGAAGCCCGGCTCGCATCGCACGATGGCGCCGAGCGGTGTGCCTGGGTGCTGACCAGCTCGGAAGCGGTCCGGCACCTCGCTACGCTACTCGCGGCGCGCTACGGTACCCGGGACGGCGTGCATACCCCGGGCACCCCGCAAGTGCTGGCCCAAATCCTTGCCGCACCGTGCTTTACTTCGCATACCCGCATCGCAGATGCCGCGCGCTCGGCGGGGTTTGATAGGATTACGCAGTGCGCGCCCGGCGACGACAACTTGCTGGCCGCACTCAAAACATGGGCGGATCCCATTCAAGTCAAGCATGACGACAGATAATCGCGTTCCAGAGTCTTCCCAGAACCCGTCGGTGTCGACCGGCACGACGGCGAATTCACCCGCTACCGGCGGCACGGCCGCAGGGGCGACCTATAGTGCCGCAGGCAGTCCTCCGGCATGGCAACCGCCCGAGCCACCGCAGAAGCGTCGCGGTTCGGGGGCGGCGCTGCCGTGGCTGCTGTTCGTGCTGGTGTCCGCCGGCGCGGGCATCGGCGGCTGGTCGCTCAACCAGAAGCTCGACCGCGTGCAGCAGGAAATGGCGCGCCGTCAGCAGGCGGGCGACTCGCAGGTGATGCAGGCGCAGGTGCGCACCGCGCAGGCGCTCGATAACCAGCGCGACCTCCAGAACCGGCTCACCGCGCTGGAAGGCCGTGTGTCCGACTCGCGCAGTCAGCAGGCTGCGCTCGAACAGCTCTATCAGGAACTGGCGCACAACCGCGACGAGTGGGTGCTCGCCGAGACCGAGCAGATCGTCACGAGTGCGAATCAACAGTTGCAACTGACGGGCAACGTGCGCGGGGCATTGATCGCGCTGGAAGGCGCCGATGCGCGTCTGGCCCGCACCGGCGCGCCGCAACTCGCAGGCGTGCGCGATGCCCTGAAGAAGGACATCGACCGCCTCAAGGCCGTGCCCGCCGCCGATCTTCCGCAACTGACCGGCAAGCTCGATCAGGCCATCGCCATGATCGACACGTTGCCGTTGCAGGCCGAAGAACAGCGCGTTGCACCGAAGACGGACGCCAGCGGCCCGAGCGGTGCCGGCGAGACCGGCTGGACGGCCACGTGGCACCGTCTGTCCGGCGAGATGCTCGGCAGCCTCAAGCAACTGGTGCAGGTGCGGCGTCTTGACGATCCGGACGTGATGCTCGTCGCGCCCGAGCAGGGCGCCTTCCTGCGTGCGAACCTCAAGCTGCGCCTGCTTAACGCCCGACTGGCGCTGCTCGCGCGCAACGCCTCGGCGGTGCATAGTGACGTGCTGGTCGCGCAGGCCGCGCTCGACAAGTATTTCGACGCCAAGTCGCGCCGCATCGCCGCCGTCAAAACGTTGCTCGACCAGGTCGATTCAGGCTCGCGCACCATCGAACTGCCGACCCTTGACGCCAGCCTGACCGCCATCGGTCAGGTCAAGGACGTCAAGGAAAAGCCGTAAGGAGCCGGGCATGCGAGGACTGATCTGGTTGACGCTCCTGTTCGCGGTGGCGGCCGGCTTTGCCGTACTGGCCACGTTCAATCACGGGCAGGTGGTGATGCTGGTGCCGCCGTACCGGGTGGACGTATCGCTGAACCTGTTCGTGCTGGCGCTGCTGGCCCTGTTCGTTGCGCTGTACGTCATCATTCGGATCTTGCGCAACATCTACAAGATGCCGGAACGTGTCGCCGCGTACCGCAATCGCCAACGCAGCCGTCGCGCGAACATTGCGCTGCGCGACGCGGTGGCGAACCTCTTCGCCGGACGTTACACGCGTGCGGAAAAGGCGGCGCGCGAAGCGGCGGAGCAGGACGACAATCGTGGTGTGGCCGCGATCATCGGTGCGCGTGCGGCGCATCGCATGCGCGAGTTCGCGCGTCGCGATACGTGGCTGGCCGAAGCGCAGGGCGCGAACCTGGAAGAGGCGCGCTTGTTGCAGACGGCCGAGTTGCGTGTCGACAATCGTGATGCACAAGGCGCGCTCGATGCGCTGACCGAGATGCGTGCGCAGGGCGCGCGACGCATGCAGGCGCAGCTCGTGGCATTGCGTGCGCATCAGCATCTCAAGCACTGGCCCGAGGTGCTGAACCTGCTCAAGATGCTCGAAAAGCGTGAAGCGTTGCATCCGGCGCTGGCAGCCAAGCTCAAGCAGACGGCCAGCGAAGGCATTCTGCGCGACCATCGTCACGATGCGGATGCGCTGCTCAAGTGCTGGCACGAGTTGCCGGCGGATGCCCGCACGTCGGCGCGTATCGCGGATGTCGCCGCTGAACTGCTGATTTCGCTGGACCGTCCGCGTGAAGCGCGCGATATCGTCGAAGCGGCGTTGGCCGAGCATTGGGACGCGCGCTTGCTGCGTCGCTATGCCGAGTGCGCGGGCGGCGACGCCCTGCCGCTCATCCAGAAGGCCGAAGCCTGGCAGCAGCGGCATCCGAACGATCCCGATCTGCTCTACGCGCTGGGCAAGCTGTGCCAGCACCAGCGGTTGTGGGGCAAGGCGCAGACGTTCCTCGAAGGCGCATTGCGTCACACCGACGACCGGCATTTGCAGCAGCGTCTGCATCTGTCGCTGGCGCAGCTCTTCGAAGGGTTGGGGCAGATGGATCAGGCCAATCGTCACTACCGGGCCTGCGCCACGGCTTGAAATATCGAGTTTGCATGTTTGACCGACAACACCCGCCGCGAGCGGGTGTTGTCGTTTACGGCGAATGCACCGATGGCGTGTCAGTCGTCAACGATCCGCCGTTGATAGGACGCATGCCGTTCACGCGCTGGGACATATCGTTAGGTGTCGCTTTCGGCGGTGTGCCGATCGTGGTCGCATTGCCGCTCATTGGCATCGTCCCGTGCTTATGGGAGTTTCTGCTGGGAACGCTGCGCCAAGGCCCTCAATTCGGCTGCCGATGCCGCTGCGCCCGGGGATGGCCCCAATGCAAAGGCACTATGGCGGGCATTGCTGAAATCGCTTGGGAACGTGGGGCGGGTGTTTGCCGACGGGCGACTGTCGGTTGGCGCCTGGCGCGTCTCGATGACGTTGGGCGCTGTCCGGCGAGCGTCTGAAGGACCGGTTAGGGGCGGCACGATAAGTCTCTCCTTGATGGGGGCGAACTGTGTACTGTGCGATACACCTCGCAGGCGCGTCTTTCACAATCCGTTCGGGTGAACGGCGTGAGGGGAAATCACAATCGACACCCGCGTCGATGCGGGTGTCGCGATGAACGATACGGTAGCGCGGTCAGTCCATCATCGTGCGCTTGTACTCGTCGCAGACCGCTTCGAGGGTTGTGTCGAGTTGACTCGTCAGATCGTCGAAGCCCCGGCGGCGGCATGTCGTGCGCAGGTCGTCGAGCATCTGGGCGCACTCGTCCGGCCCGAAGACCAGATAGTCGAAATCACCGCGCATCATGACGATCGGTTCGAGATGTTCGATGAGCGCTCGCGTGTCGTCGTCGGACAGGCGGTCGATGCGTTCCGAGATGGCTTCGACGACGGCTCTCACGTCGTCGGCAAACATACGCCGGCCGCTGCTCGTGAGGGTGCGTGCAATCGCCGCCATTTCGCCGGACGGCACCGCCCCGAGCAGTTCGGACGCCAGTTCGCGCCAGCCGCCGTGCCCTGCGAACGTGCATGCCGCCTCGACGAGAGCCATGGCCGCAGGCGTCTGCTCTGCCTCGTTCAGCAAGCCGATGAAGCGTGCGAGGGGCACGAGACGTTGCGCCGTCGTGCAGGCGCCCGAGCGCCGCATGCCGTCGAGCAAGTCGCGCCATTCGCTCGCACGCTTGTCGGCCGGCCCATCGGCGATCGCATGGAGCCGGTGTGCCACCAGATGTTCGATGCTGGCATGGGTCGACGCTCGCGCGAGCGCTTGGGCACCGTCACCTGACGTCTTGCTGCACGTGAGCAGCATCGCGCGTGCGGCATGCTCCGTACGCATCTCGAAGCGCAACGTGAGTGCAACAACGCGCTCGAACGCCGTGGTCCAGTGTGCAAGCGCCTGATCGGTCTCCAGACGTCGCAACAGCCCTTCGAGCAGATGATGAGCATCGGCGTAGTGCCCCTTGTCGAGCACGGCATCGACGGCACTCGACTCCAGCGTGGCAACCCAGTCGGGTGCCTGCGCTGCGGGGTCGCCGAGCACGAGTAGGGCCTTCCGTAGCACGTGCTCGGGGACCGACGGACGGGGGCGATCGCCCATTCCCGAGGTCGATGGCCTGGGTTCGAGCGCAGGGATCTCGCGCAGGGCGGACAGACGCTTCCAGTGCGCTGCGTGGGTGGCGTCGTCGCCACCGAGGGCCGTGGCGAAGTCGCGCTTGCCGATGGCAGGGCGCGTCACGCTCGTGGCGTCGTCGGTCGACAACGGGAGTTCGAACAGGCCAGTGAAGTCGACGCGCCAATCGCTGGCCGCAAGGCTCAACGACGGTAGCGACGCCAGCGGCGGAGGCGAGGGCACTGCGGGCAGTGTATCGTCAGTGGGGCTCGCCGCAGGTGGGCTGAGGGGCGCCTGAATCGCTTGCCAGAAATCGTGAGGGAAAAGGGCGCGCGAGGGCGTCGTAGATGTTGGGGGGCTTGAGGGTGCCACTGTCGTCACGCAAGCGGCCGACGTCGAGGTCGTGTTGCATGCTGCGGTGGCATCGACCGGCAATGCGGTGTGAATCAGACGTGAAGAAGGAAACAATGCGGACTCCTGACAGATCGTGAAGGAGCCCGCACTGTGCCGGGTTGTCCGGCGTGAGACTTTGCCGCTCGTGTCAGGGCTTTTCTGATTGGGCCGACGGGTTCAGGCGTTTGAGCACGCTTCGCAGATGGAATCCGGCGCCGGGATCGAACAAGTCGAATCTGTCGGAGATGGCGCGATGGACGTATTCCTGAGCCGCCGAGCGGTCTGCTCGTGCGTGCTCGATGAGTCCTTCGGCAACGACTGCCCGGACCGCGTTGTCGTCGATCATCGCCAGTCCCTCATGAACGAACGCAATTCTGGCAGCGGGCGTTGCGCGTGGCGTCGCCGATTCGATCAGGCGCTTGGCCAACTGACTGGCCGCCAGGTGGCGGTTTTCGCCTTCGGGGATCAGCGTGATCGCGTTGGCGTGAAGGGCGATGTCGGCGGTAGTCGACGCTATGGATTGGCGGTCCAGCCGGTCAAAGGCTTTCGTCCACCCGTCGTAACGCTGCTCGGCGCGCATGTATTCAAGCTTCCAGATGGCGGTAGCGCGCCAAAGCTTGTCAGCGTCGGCCGTGCTAAAGCCCGTGAGATTTCGCTGTATTCCCCACGCGACCAGATGCTGCTTGTTGCCGAATACGGTCGCCGTTTGCCGGAAAAAGGCCTCGATCAATGGCGTAGCGCTCGCCCGTTGTTTCATGCCGCTGAAAATCTGGCCGACATACGTCGCCAACTCGCCTGGCTTGCCTATGGCGACGTAGAAGTTGTGCAGATACGAGATCACGAATTCCGCTGCGGGCGGTCGATGATCCTCCTGCAAGAGGTCGATGGCGTTCGCGAATGCCGCCAGTTTGGGGGGCGCCATGGTATCGCCTGGACCGGCTTCCCGGTCGATCAGATAAAACCATGCTTCATAGCGGTTAGCCTCAGCGACGGTGAGCAAGTCGCCCATTGCGGCGGGCCGGGATGCCGGGGACGCCGATGCTGGCACCGTGGCGGGTACTTGATAGACGGGGGGAAGCCTGGCAAATGCGGCCGCACCGCGCGCACGCGCTGCGGCTTTCTCCGCCGCTGACGAGTCCGGCGTGCAGAGGGAGGACGCTTTCGTGCCGAAAACACGTTGCGTGATGCTGGAGAGGAAGTTGCCCGACGCGGTCGAACCGTGAGAAGCGGAACGCACGGCGTTGAGATCCCGCTGAATCGCCTGAGACGTCCCGGCCGCTGCCGATGGTTGTCCGGTCGATTGCGGTTCGAATGTCGAATACTGCACGTGATTCGTAGGCTTTGCCCCCGATAGTGGTTCAGTGCCGCCCATGACGAACTCCTTGATGCGTGGAAAGGAGTGCTCACAGTGAGGCCACTATCGATGGACCACTTTGGGGAATGTCGGCGAATTGCGGAGAACGGCACGGGGATGAGCGATACCTGCAAATCCCCGCGTGGGAAGGGCTTGGAAGGACTTGTCGGATCGCCTCGGCGCGATCCGACGTGCTTTACTCGATCGCCGTCGCTTCGTTCCCGGAGCTTTGACGCAGCGGAATTTCCGGCAGACGGCCCAGCGCGACGATCGCCAGCGCGGCGATCAGCGCACTGCCGCCGAAGAACGCGCCGAAGGCGATCCGCAGGTGTTCCGTCATCCCGGCCGGGGCGCCGCCGGGGCGCAGGAAGTCGGTGAGTTCGCGCGGAGCGCTACCGTCGTCGCCGGAGACCAGCAGGCCGACGATCAGCGCGCCGAACATCGCCACCCCGATCATGCCGCCCAGCGCGCGGAAGAACGCATGCGCTGCCGTGGCAATGCCGATGTCGCGCGGCGCCACGGCGTTCTGTGTGGCCACCGTCATGACCGGCATCGCAGAGCCGAACCCGATCCCCACCAACCCGAGACAGATGCCGATCACCGTGAGCGGCAACGACTGCACCCCTGCGGCGATGACCGCGAGTCCGACAAATGCCACGGGCAGGCCGATCTGCGGGGGCCGCTTGTAGTGTCCCGTCTTGCGCATGTAATGCCCGGCGCTGAGCGCGCCGACCACGATACCGAGCAGCGGCAAGATCAGCATCAGCCCGGAACTGCTGGCCGATTCGCCACGTTGCAGTTGCAGATAGAGCGGCACATAGATGCCGATGCTGATGTTGACCATCATCACCAGCACGGCCATCGTCGAGGTCATGCGAAACACTGGGTTGGCGAGGAGCGCGACGGGCAACAACGGTTCGCGCACCGTACGTTGGTGCCGCAGGAACACGGCGCCGATCACCACGGCGGCCACGACCAATCCGCCGATTTCCGCCGACACCCACGCATACCGATGCCCGCCCCACGTGAGCGCGAGCAGCAGGCAGACGGTGGCGACGATCAGCAGCAGCGAGCCGAGATAGTCGATGCTCGGCTTGCCCTCGCGACGCGGCAGACGTCGCAGCGCGCGGTCGCTCAGATAGATGGCGAGCAGACCGAGCGGAATGTTGATCCAGAAGATGAGCGTCCAGTTGAGGTACTGGGCGAACACGCCGCCCGTGACCGGCCCGGCCACGCCGGAGACCGCGAACATCCCCGAGATATAGCCCTGATAGCGGCCGCGCTCGCGTGGCGAAACGATATCCGCAATCACCGTGTTCGACAGCGCGATCAATCCGCCGCCGCCCAACCCCTGCACCCCGCGTGCAAGGATCAGCGCGAGCATGCTGGGTGCGAGTGCACACAGCACCGAGCCCACGAGGAAGACGGTGACGCTCACGGCGATTACGACGCGTCGCCCGAACAGGTCGGAGAGTTTGCCGACGATGGGCGTAATCGCCGTCGACGACAGCAGGTAGGCGGTGACGACCCATGAGACGGCATCGAAGCTGCCGAGGTCTCGGGCAATGGTCGGCAAGGCGGGCGCGACGATGGTCTGGTCGAGCGAGCCGAGAAACATGATGAGCAGCAAGCCGGTGAGGATCGACTTGACCTCGTTGGGCGTGAGCGAGACGCCGGCCGGCGTCGTCTGTGAGTCGTTGGCGGGCATGCGAATCTGCGAAGCGTAGGGGGCAGGGGAGGCAATCGCTCAGGGAGCAAAAAACAAGCCGTCCCGAGCGGGGACGGCCTGATTCCTGGCAAACATGTTACTCCCACCGTGGCGACCCGGCCAGTCGCCCCGTGGCGTCTCGGTCTCGACGATCAAGACGCCGTTTCGACAAGCGAACTGCGTGTCGTGCCGACAGGCACGGCTACTGATTCACCAATCGGGCCGGGACCGCCAGCGTCAGCAACCCGCCCAGAATCATGAATACGGTGAGCAGGAACATGCCGCTGTTGGTGCTTTGGGTGGCGTCCTTGAGAAAGCCGATGAGATAGGGGCCGACGAACCCGGCCAGATTGCCCAGCGAGTTGATCATCGCGATGCCTGCGGCGGCCGCCGTGCCGCCGAGAAAGGCTGTGGGCAGGCTCCAGAACAGCGGCAGCACGATCATGATGCCCATCGTGGCGAGCGTGAGCGCGACCATCGCGAGTTGCGTGTTGTGGCTCCACACCGTCGAGAGGAACAGGCCGATGGCGCCGAGGAACGCCGGAATCGCGATGTGCCAGCGACGCTCGCCGCGCAGATCCGAGCGACGCCCCACGAGCACCATCGCGATCACCGCGAAGAAGTACGGAATCGCGGTGAGCAGCCCGATCTGCAACGGGTCCGTCACGCCGGTACTCTTGATGATCGTCGGCAGCCAGAAGCCCACGCCATACAGGCCGATTACGAACGAGAAGTAGATGAGGCTCATCATCCACACGCGCGGGCTGGAGAAGACCTGACGCAGCGGCAGGTCTTCCTTGGTCAGTACGTCGCTCGCGATGTTGCGTTCGAGCAGCGCCTTCTCGTCATCGTTCAGCCATTTGGCATCGCGAATCCGGTCGTTGAGCACGAACAGCACGGCAATGCCGATGACGACCGACGGAATCGCTTCGAGCAGGAACATCCACTGCCATCCGGCCAGACCGTTCACGCCGCTCATGTCCTTGAGAATCCAGCCAGAGAGCGGTCCGCCGATCAGGCCCGAGAGCGCCACGGCCGTCATGAACCACGCCGTCATGCGCCCGCGTCGCGAGGCCGGGTACCAATAGGTGATGTAAAGGATGATGCCGGGGAAGAAGCCGGCTTCCGCCACGCCGAGCAGGAATCGCATGACGTAGAACATCGCCGGCGTGGTGACATACATCGTCGCGCCGGAAATGATGCCCCACGAGATCATGATGCGCGCGATCCACACGCGTGCGCCCACCCGATGCAGGATCACGTTGCTGGGCACTTCGAAGATGAAGTAGCCGATGAAGAAGATGCCGGCGCCCAGACCGAACACCGTCTCGGAGAATTGCAGGTCGCCGACCATCTGCAACTTGGCGAAGCCCACGTTCACGCGGTCGAGGTACGCGACCACGTAGCACAGCAGCAGGAACGGAATCAGCCGCCAGCCGACCTTGCGGTACGTGGCAGCTTCGAAGTCGGCATGGGGGGCGCCGGACATTGACGAGGGGGGCGTCGGAACGCTGTTCATACGGAATCTCCTCCGGTTTGACGAGGTGTTGTCTAGTTATGTTTGTGTGACAACTACGGGTGCTACCGACTGCTGGAAACGCAATGAACTTCGGCGTACGGATGTTGGGAGAGCTCGGGCAGCGCGCCTCAGATGCAGCGCCCGCCGTCGACTTCGAGGCATACGCCGGTGATGAAGGCGGCGTCGTCGCTTGCGAGGTAGAGGCAGGCGTTGGCGATGTCCTGGGGGGTGGAGAAGCGTCCGAGCGGAATGCCCGCGAGGAATTTGGCGCGGTTCTCGGGCGTGTTGGGCACGCCCATGAATTCAGCGGTCAGGCCCGTGTCGCCGATGACCGGATTGACGCAGTTCACGCGAATGTTCTGCGGCCCGAATTCGGCGGCCATCGCCTTGCTCGCGGTGATCACGGCGCCTTTGCTGCCGTTGTACCAGACGAGGCCCGGGCGCGGGCGCACCCCGGCGGTCGAGGCGATGTTGATCATCACGCCGCCGCCGCGCTGCTGGAAATAGGGGATGACCGCGCGCGCACTCCAGAAGATGCTTTTCACGTTCACCGCATAGACACGGTCGAACTCGGCCTCGGTGACTTCGAGCAACGGCTTGTTGCGGTGCGTGGTGCCCGCGTTGTTGACCACGATGTCGAGACTTCCGAAACGCGTCACGGCTTCGTCGAGCAGCGTGACGTGATCGCCTTCGAGGGAAACGTCGCCGTACACGAACGCGGCGCGGCCGCCCGCGTCGGCGATCTCGCGCGCGACTCGTTCACCGGCTTCGCGATTCAGATCGTTCACGATGACCGCAGCGCCTTCGCGTGCGAACGTCCTGGCAATGCCTTCGCCGAATCCCGATCCGGCGCCTGTCACGATAGCCACTTTCTCTTGCAAACGCATGCCTTGTCTCCAAAGGTCCCTGATGTGCATTTTTCGACGCGAAGCGCCCGGTGGTCAGGGAGCCTTTGGCGCTTCACTGCGATCGGTTCGTTGCGACTGTTTCAGGTGGCGTGATGCTGAGAGCTGTCGGGGGCGGCGTATCAACCGTGCCGGATGGCGACGGTCTTGAGCGTTGTGAATCCGTAAAGCGCTTCGAAGCCTTTCTCACGACCGTGGCCGGAGTGCTTCATGCCGCCGAAGGGCAATTCCACGCCGCCGCCTGCGCCGTAGTTGTTGATGAAGACCTGTCCCGCGCGGATGTGGCGTGCCAGACGCATCTGTCGCCCGCCGTCGCGCGTCCAGACCCCGGCAGCCAGCCCGTAAGGCGTGCCGTTGGCCAGACGCACGGCATCCGCTTCGTCGGTGAATGGCATGGCCGCCAGGACCGGCCCGAACACTTCTTCACGCGCCAGACGATGCGTGTCCGGCACGTCGCGCAGTAGCGTGGGCGCCTGATAGAACCCGGCTTCGGGTGCGCTGCCGATCACTTCGCCCTGCGACATGACGGCAATGCCGTCGTGCTGCGCTTCGGACAGGAAGTCCCATACGCGTTGCTGCTGACGGGCATTGATGAGCGGGCCGAGGTCCAGATCGTCCTGCGACGGTCCCACGCGCAGGCGTGCGAACGCGTCTGCCAGATGGGCGAGCACGGTTTCGTAGGCGTCGCGCTGCACGAGCAGGCGGCTGCCTGCCGAGCATGTCTGCCCCGCGTTCTGCACGATGGCGTTCACGACGACCGGCAACACGGCGTCCATGTCGGCATCGGCGAAAACGATCTGCGGCGACTTGCCGCCGAGTTCGAGCGTGACGGGCGTGTGGTGCTCGGCGGCCATCTGCGAGATCAGCGTGCCGGTCGCGGGCGAGCCGGTGAACGAGATGTGGTCGATGCCCGGGTGCCGGGCGAGCGCCGCTCCGGCCTCCGCGCCGTAACCCGTCACGATGTTGAGCGCGCCGGGTGGCAGACCGGCTTCCTTTGACAGTTCGGCCACCCGCAGCAGCGACAGGCAGGCGTCTTCGGCCGGTTTCACGACGCACGCGTTGCCGGTCGCCAGGGCGGCGGCGACGCTACGGCCGAAGATTTGCAGCGGGTAATTCCACGGAATGATGTGGCCGGTCACGCCGTGCGGCTCGCGCACCGTGAAGACGGTGAAGCCCTGCTGGTAGGGAATGGTCTCGCCATGGAGCTTGTCGGCCGCGCCGGCGTAGAACTCGAAGTAGCGCACGATGGCCGCCGCGTCGGCGCGCGCCTGCTTGAGCGGCTTGCCGGTATCGCGGGCTTCGAGTTGCGCGAGTTCTTCCTGATGTCTGGCGAGCAGCGTCGACAGGGCGTATAGCGTGCGCCCGCGCTCGGCGGCGGCCGTGTGGCCCCAGTCGCCGTCGAAGGCGGCGCGCGCTGCGCGCACCGCGCGATCGATGTCTTCGGCGTCGCCCCGGGCGATTTCGGTGAACGGCTGGCCGTCGGACGGATCGATGACAGCAATGACTGTGTTCGCGGCACCTGCGGAAGCGGCGGAAACCCCGGCGCGTTTGGCGGGGGCAACCCACTGATTGCCGATGAAGTGTGTAGCTTCGGGCATGTCGACGGCACCTCGTGTGAAGGGTGGAGCCATTATCACTTAACTCACGAGAGCGTTGACCGCCGTATGGGTCACATCCGCATAAACACCTAAAATGAGCGCATTGCAATTAAAGATATTTTATTGCAATTTTTTCTCGCCTATCCTTGATTACAACAAATCGCCAGACGGGCGTCTGGCATGGCAACACCGCTCGTTGCGTACAGTCATAGCAGACGGCGAGGCACGCAGCGGGGCAGTCGAATCGATGCATTCAGGAGCAGGCAGGCAATGAACGACGCAGTCACGCAAGAGACCCTGTTGAACCGGTTGCAGGACGCGCTGGGCGCGGACGCCGTGCTCACGAGCGAGCCCGACACCGCCGGTTACACGGAAGACTGGCGCGGGCGCTACCGGGGCGAAGCCCTGTGCGTGGTGCTGCCGTCGTCGACCGGGCAGGTCAGCGACATTGTGAAGCTGTGCGCGGCTGCCGGGGTGCCGATCCTCCCACAGGGTGGTAATACGAGCCTGTGCGGCGGCGCGGTGCCGGCGACCGGCGGCCCGGCCCCTGTGATCCTGAATCTGGCGCGCATGCGTCATATCCGTCAGATCGACGCGGCCAACGGTTCGATGGTCGTCGAAGCTGGGTGCATTCTGAAAACCGTGCAGGATGCGGCGGCCGACGTCGGGCGTCTCTACCCGGTCAGCCTCGGCGCCGAGGGGTCGTGCCAGATCGGCGGCACGCTCTCGACCAATGCGGGCGGCACGAGCGTGCTGCGCTATGGCAACACTCGCGAGAACGTGCTGGGTCTCGAAGTCGTGCTGGCCGACGGCACGGTTTGGGACGGTCTGCGCGCGCTGCGCAAGGACAACACCGGCATCGATCTCAAGCATCTGTTCATCGGCGCAGAGGGCACGCTGGGCATCATCACGGCGGCGGCGCTCAAGCTGCACCCGCTGCCCACGCATCACGCGCTTGCCTGGTTCGCCCCGCGCGATCCGGCTGCCGCGCAGCAGATTCTCGGCATGTTCCAGAACGCCTGCGGCTCGCGTCTGTCCGCGTTCGAAATCATGAATCGTCACCAGCTGGATCTGGTGCTGGCGAACGTGCCGAATCGCCGCAATCCGCTCACCGGCGCGCATGCCTGGCACGTGCTTGTCGAACTGGGCGACACGCGCGACGCTGAAGGGCTCGAAGCGGTACTGACCGAAACGTTGGGCGACGCCATCGAGAAGGGCCTGGTGGAAGACGCCGTCATTGCCGCGAACGAAACGCAGCGCGCCGACCTGTGGGAAGTGCGTCACAGCGTGAGCGAGGCGAACAAGAAGGCCGCCATCGGCCTCACGACCGACTGCGCCGTGCCGGTGTCGAGCGTTCCCGAATTCATCGAAGCGTCCACGCGTGCGGTGCATGCCATCGTGCCGGGGTTGGACATCGCCATCGTCGGCCATATGGGCGACGGCAACGTGCACTTCATTCCGATGTTCTCGTTCGCCGCGTGGGCGGCGCTCGCCGACAGCGCGACCATGGGCGACACGATGCGCGCCTGCGTGAACGACGTTGCGGCGCGTCTGTCGGGCACGTTCAGCGCGGAACACGGCGTCGGCCAGACGGGCCTGCCGCTGATGCAGCGCTACAAGGCGCCGGCGGAGCTTGCCCTGATGCGCACGGTGAAGGCCGCGCTCGATCCGAACCAGCTGCTCAACCCGGGGCGCCTCGTTCCCTGAGCGGCCGGCACATCCACGACATTTTCGTTTTTCACGTTTTGCTGTTTGTTTTGCCATAACTGCGCGCGCGGCGGCTGTGCCGAAATCGCGTCCGTCGCCGCGCCCACCCTCCCAGTCAAGACCGGAGACCATGATGAAACGCAAGACCTCCGCAAGCCCGCTCGATTCCGTAGACAACAACGCAGCGTCGCTCGCACAACCGGGCCGTCGCACGGCCATGAAGACGGCGCTCGTCGGCGCGGCTGCCGTTGCCTTCCCGTTCGTGTGGACGCCCTCGCGCGCGGCATCCAAGCGCATCGTCGTGCGTGACGACGGCGGCATCTACACGAAGGCGTACGACGCCGTGTACTACAAGCCGTTCGCCAAGGCGACGGGCATCGAAGTTGTCGGTGTGCAGGCGAACGCCGAGCCGACCGCGCAGATCAAGAGCATGGTTGAAGCCGGCAGCTACACGTGGGACATGGCGAAGATCAGCCAGCCCGCGATCCTGTTGCTGACCAGCGGGGGCAAGGAGTATCTGGAGCGTCACGGTCTCGAGTCGGACCCGACCATCGCCAAGATCCCGAAGCAGTACATGTCGCCGTTCGGCGTGGGGACCAACGTCTACTCGACGGTACTGGCCTATCGCACCGACGCGTTCAAGGGCCGCAAGGCGCCGACGTCGTGGGCCGACCTGTGGAACGTGAAGGACTTCCCGGGCCGCCGCTCGATTCGCAAGTATCCGTTCGACACCATCGAGCAGGCGCTGCTCGCCGACGGCGTTGCGCCGGGCTCGGTGTATCCGTGCGACTTCGATCGCGCGTTCAAGAGCCTGGACAAGATCGCCAAGCAGGTCGCCGTGTGGTGGACGACTGGCGCACAGGTCGAGCAGATGCTCGGCTCGGGCGAAGTGGACATGGTCGCCACGTGGGCCTCGCGTGCGCAGTCGGCACAGGCCAACGGCGTGCCGGTCGAGATCGTCTGGAACCAGAACATCTGGGGTGTCGATAACTGGTCGATTCTCAAGGGCACGCCGAACGTGGCCGCTTGCCGCGAGTTCATCAAGTTCGCGAGCGATCCGAAGCGTCAGGCGGAACTGGTCAAGTACTTCCCCGCCGGCATGACGCAGCCCGAAGCGTTCAACTTCGTGAAGCCGGAGATCGCGAAGAACTGCCCGACCTTCCCGGACAACATGAAGAGCGGCGTGCATATCAACGCCCAGTTCTGGCAGCAGAACCAGAGCGTTGCGCTCGAACGTTTCAACCGCTGGATCCTGACCTGATCCTCACCTGCCGTTCCGTTTCATGTTTTTTGGGGTGCTGATCTCATGACCGTTGCCAATCTTCAAGTCTCGGGCCTGTCCAAACGCTACGGCGATTTCGTAGCGCTGGCGCCGACCGATCTCGATGTCGCCCAGGGCGAATTCCTGACCTTGCTCGGCCCTAGCGGCTCGGGCAAGACCACGTTGCTCTCGCTCATCGCCGGTCTGTCGCAGCCCGATGCGGGCGCCATCCGCATCAATGGGGCCGATGTCACGTACGGTGCGCCGTACGAGCGCGACATCGGCATGGTGTTCCAGAACTACGCGCTGTTCCCCCACATGACGGTGGCGGAAAACATCGCGTTCCCGTTGCAGATGCGTCGCGTTGATGCCGCCGAGGCTCGCAAGATGGTCATGAACGCGCTGGAAATGGTGCATCTGCCGCACGTGGCAGAGCGCTATCCGCGCGAACTCTCGGGTGGTCAGCAGCAACGTATTGCGCTGGCGCGCTGCATGGTTTACCGGCCGTCGATCATTCTGATGGACGAGCCGCTGGGCGCGCTCGACAAGAAGCTGCGCGATCACATGCAGCTCGAAATCAAGCGCATCCACCGAGAGCTCGGCACCACCATCGTGTATGTCACGCACGATCAGGAAGAAGCGATGACGATGTCCGATCGCATCTGCCTGATGAACGCCGGCGAGATCGCGCAACTGGGCACGCCGGACGATCTGTATTTCCGTCCGAAGAGCGTGTTCGTTGCCGACTTCCTCGGTGAATCCAACCTGCTCGACGCCACGGTGCTCGAGCGGGCGGGCGATCAGGTGCGTGTGGCGATGCCGGGTGTGGACGCCGCCGGTGGTGCCGGCGCGATGGTCTACGACGCGCAGATCGAGCGCGGCCGTCCGGTCAAGCTCATGCTGCGTCCGCAGAACCTGCACATTCACGACGGTCGTTCGGGCGCCGACGGCGTGGCCACGATTTCGGCGAAGCTCACCGACATCATGGTCACCGGCGGTATGACGAAGCTGTATCTGCAATCGGCGGTGACGGGCGGCGACGCGAGCAAGTCGCTCGTGGCGGCCTTCCCCACGCATCGCCAGGGTAGCCGTTACGAAATCGGTCAGACGCTGGGCCTCGCCTGGCACGCCGACGACGCCGTGGCGATCGCGGGGTAAGTCATGAGTGCTTCCGCCGTGGTTCGCCCTTCGTCCTCCCAACCCTCGCAACCGGTGCCGCCGACGCCGCGCCGCTCGCCGTGGCGTGCGCGCCTGCGCCCGCTGTTCATGGCCGCGCCCATCGTCATCCTCCTGGCGGTGATGCTGATCTACCCGGTCGGCCAGTTGCTGCTGCTGAGCATTCGCGGCGAGAGCGGTTTCACCTTCGCCGAGTACCAGCGGCTGTTCGCCTCGTCGGTGTATGTCGAGGTGCTGCTCATTACCCTGAAGGTCTCGTTGTACACGACCTTCTTCGCGGTGCTCACGGGTTATCCGATTGCCTACCGGCTCTCCACGCTCACCGGTGCGCGCAAGCAGCGTCTGCTGTTCTGGCTGCTGCTCTCGTTCTGGACGAGCTTCCTCGTGCGTACGTTCGCATGGGTGGTGCTGCTCGGCCGTAACGGGGTCGTCAACCGCACGCTGCTCGATCTCGGTCTGATCGATCAGCCACTCTCGCTGCTCTACAGCTTCCCGGCCGTCGTGCTGGGGATGGTGCATGCGCTCATGCCGCTGGCGGTGCTCACGATGCTCTCCGTCATGGAGAACATCGACCGTCGTCTGCCGAGCGCAGCCTCGACGCTCGGCGCGCGTCCCGGTACGGTCTTCTGGCGCGTGTACTTCCCGTTGTCGCTGCCGGGCGTGGCGGCCGGTGCGCTGATGGTGTTCGTCACCGCGATCGGCTTCTTCATTACGCCGACGCTGCTCGGCGGACGTCACGAAACCATGATCACGCAGCTCATCATCGATCAGGTGATGCAGGCGCTGAACTGGGGCTTTGCCGGTGCGATTTCCGTGTTGCTGCTTGCCGTGGTGCTGGTGGTGTTCTTCGTCTACGATCGCATGGTCGGCCTCTCGACGATGGCTGGCGGCGCGGGCGACGCGAAGACAGGCAAGCGTCGTGGCGGCTGGAGCCGTTCGCTCGGCGAGAAGGTGCTCGCCACGCTCGGCAGCGCCACTGATCTGCTGCTGCGTGTGTTGCCGCGTCACAAGGGTGAGCAGGGCGACGGACCGTTGCTGCGCGTGGTCGTCTTCCTGCTGGTCGTGTTCCTCGCCGCGCCCGCGTTGCTGATGATTCCGATGTCGTTCGATTCGGCGTCGGGGCTGGCGTGGCCGCCCAAGGGCTTCTCGCTCCAGTGGTACCAGCAGATCTGGGATTCGCCGCTGTGGATGCAGGCCGTCACGCGTTCGATGCTTGTGGGCATCGGCGCGGGGCTGCTGTCGATGCTCATCGGCACACCGGCTGCGTTCCTGCTGGTGCGCGGCGGCATGCGCGGCAAGTCGGCAATGCTCGCCTTCGTGCTCGCCCCCATCGTGGTGCCGCGCATGATCCTGGCCGTGGGCGTGTTCTATTTCTTCGCCAAGGTCGGGCTGGTCGGCTCCAGCGTCGGACTGACGCTCGCACACACCGTCGTGGCCGTGCCCTATGTCGTCATCACGATGATGGCGGTGCTGCGCAACTACGACACGCGCCTCGATCTGGCGGCGTACAGCCTCGGTGCGCGTCCGTGGGCGACGCTGCGTCGTGTGACGTTCCCGATTCTCGGCGCCGGTCTGCTCTCGTCGTTCCTGTTCGCGTTCGCCACGTCGTTCGACGAACTGACGATTGCCCTGTTCACGTCGGGCGGCTTGTCGACCACGTTGCCCAAGCAATTCTGGGACGAAATCACGATGCAGATCTCGCCGGTGATCGCCGCGGTCTCCACGTGTCTGTTCCTTTTCATCGCCGCACTCATCTGGGTGGCCGAGCGTCTGCGCCGTCGCAGCCTGGCTACCTGAACCAATGCGGTCTCCGATTTCCACGAACTCACGATTCACGGACGTTTAACTCATGCTTCGCTCAGAACAACTCAAGGGCATTTTCCCGGCGATCCCCACGCCGGTGAACGCCGACGACACGATTCACACCGACGCCGCTCGTGCGCTCATGCGCTACTTGCTGGCGCAGGGCATCGACGGCGTGGTGCCGCTGGGCGGCACTGGTGAGTACGGCGCGCTCTCGCGTGCCGAGCGGGTGCGCATGGCCGAACTCACGGCGCAGGAAGTCAAGGCGCACGGCCGCGACGTGCCGGTCATCGCCGGCGTGCTCGACCCGGGGTATCACGACGCCATCGAGGCCGGTCGCGACTTCGCCGCGGCCGGTGCCGACGGGCTGCTGGTGCTCACGCCGTACTACACGAACCCGACGCAAGCCGGTATCCGCGACTATTTCCTGCGTTACGCCGACGAGTCGCCGCTGCCGATCCTCATCTACGAAATTCCGTATCGCACGCGTATCGCGATCGCCCCGGAAGTGCTGCACGAGCTGTCGCGCCACGAGAACATCATCGGCATGAAGGCGTGCAACACCGACATGTGGCATTTCCTTCGCACGGTGGCGGGGGTCGACGAGTCGTTTGCGGTGCTGAGCGGGGAAGACACGCTGTTCCCGTTGCATATCGCGGCCGGCGCACGTGGCGGGATCGTGGTGACAGCGTCGTTGCTGCCCACGGCATGGCAACGCATCTTCACGCTGGCGTCGGAAGGCAAGACGGCCGACGCGCTGGAACTGCACCGCTCGCTGATTCCGCTGATGAATCTCGCGTTCGCCGAGACGAACCCGGGCCCGATGAAGTCGGTGATGGATCTGATCGGCGTGAACGCCCCGGCGATGCTCGCCCCGCTGGTGCCGCCGGCACCGGCGCTGTCGGCCGAGTTGCGCGAGGAACTGAAGCGTCAGTTGGCGATTTTCGAAGGACGTTGATCAGGTTGGTGACGTTGGTGTGACGTCGATGCTGTTCGGGCGGCGGCGCGTTGCGCCATCGCCCGAAGGCGGTGTCGACGTTTAGCGTCGGAACGTCGACAGTCGCGACTTCGAGATCGAGGTGGCGGCCACCTGAATGTGCGGGGCGAGTTCGGCTTCCGCGCGCTCACGCGTCCAGCGTGAGGTCGGCACCGAGATGTTGATGGCAGCCACGGCATGACCGTCGTGATCGGTGATGGGCGCGGCAACCGAAATGTCGCCCATCACGGTCTCGTTCTCGACGATGGCGTAGCCGCGACGCGCGGTCATCTGAATCCGTTCGAGCAGCTTCTTTTCGTCGATCAGCGTGTACGGCGTCATGGGTTCGAGTGCCGTGCCCGACAGGATTTCGCGCACGCGCGTATCCGGCAGGCGCGACAGGATCGCAATGCCCGAGGCGGTGAACATGGCGGGCAGGCGTGCGCCCACCACGATGTCGATGTTCACGAGATGCTGACCGGGAAAGCGCGCGACGAACACGATCTCGTGGCCGTCGAGTTCCTGGAGGTTGGTCGTCTCGCCCACACGGCGGCTGATGTCGAGCAGATACGGCGAAGCTTTGTCGACCAGCTCGTTCGCGCGGATGTAGTTGTACGAGAACTGCAACACCTTTGTCGTCAGCCCGTAGGTGCGCGTTTCCGGCACCCGGAAGAGATAGCCGAGCGCTTCGAGCGTATGCACGAGCCGTTGGGTCGCACTGCGGTCGAGGTCGGCCGCTTTCGCGATGTCACCGAGCGTCATGTAGCGCGCTGGGCCGTCGAAGGCGTGCAGCACCTGAAACGTCTTTTCCGTCGAGCCGACGAAAAGCGACGAACGCGAGGGGGACGGCGCCGTCGCAGACGCTGCGGAAGCAGGGCTGGCGGAGTCGGCGGAAGTGTCGTGCGTCGAGCGCGACGACCCGGCGGGTGAGCGCGGCATGGGGTGTGCGAGTGTGTTCGGATTGTAATGATTGTGATTGTAATGCAATTGTTTGTGCCCAAGTAGCGAACTTTCCCTGACGGCAGGGCTGACGGCGAAAGCCCATGGACGCGATTGGGAACATGAGGACAGGGGGAGCAATGCACGCGTTTTCCTGCGTGGAGGATTACCGTCTGGCGGCGCGCCGCCGTCTGACGAAGCTGGCGTTCGATTATCTGGAAGGCGGGGCAGAGGACGGCGACGCCCTGCGCCGCAATCGCGAGGCGTTCGGGCAATGGGGATTTGCGCCGCGCGTGATGCAGGACATCTCGCAAACGACGAGTCAGACGACCTTCTGGGGGCGTGAAGCCGCCGCCCCGATGGTCGTCGGCCCCACGGGCCTTAACGGCCTGTTCTGGCCGCGTGCCGACGAGTTGCTGGCACGCGCGGCGGCCGACGCCGGTCTGCCGTTCGTGCTCTCGACGGCCTCCACCTCCTTGCTCGAAGACGTGCGCGCTGCCGTGCCGGACGGCGAGTTGTGGCTGCAACTGTATGTGCAGCAGGACCGGCGCATTGCCGAGAGCATGATGCGCCGGGCGCGCGAGGCGGGCTTTCGCACCTTGATGCTGACCGTCGACACGCCGGTCCACGGCAAACGAGATCACGACACGCGCAACGGCTTCAGGCTGCCGTTGCGCTTCACGCCGCGACTGGTGGCCGATTGCATGCGGCATCCGCACTGGAGCTGGCAGATGCTCGTGGGCGGTGCGCCGCAACTGCGCAATATCGCGAAGAGCGTGGGCGAGCGGGCCGATCTGGCGCGTCACGCGGCGATGCTCAGCCGGCAGATGGACCTGTCGCTCAGCTGGGACGACCTCGCCTGGGTGCGGCGTCACTGGCCCGGTGAAGTGCTCGTCAAAGGCATTCTGACGGTCGACGACGCGCGTCAGGCGCAGGTCCATGGCGCAGACGGCATCGTCGTCTCCAATCATGGCGGACGCCAGTTGGGCAGCACGCTCGCACCGGTCGAGGCGTTGCCGATGATCGTGGATGCCGTGAACGCGGGCGGACGGACCTTGTCCGTCTTCCTCGACGGCGGCGTGCGGCGCGGTGGCGACGTCGCCAAGGCCGTGGCGCTCGGCGCGAAGGGGGTGCTGCTCGGGCGCGCGCCGTTATACGGCGTGGCCGCACGCGGCGGGCAGGGTGTCGCGGGCGTGCTCGAATTACTGCTGGGCGAGTTGCGCACCACGCTGCAACTGCTCGGGTGCGCCAGCGTGGACGACCTCACGCCGCAGCGGCTGGCAAAGCTGCCGTCGCTGTGATGGGACGGGCAAATCGGTCAAACCCGCTATAATGTTCCGCGCCCGATTGCCGTCGGGCGGCGGCGTCTTCGGCGGGTTCATTTCGGATTCATTTCTGACTAATACCGACGTATGACGGTTCGCGCTGCACGACGGCACGCCCTCTTTCATACACAGGAATGCCATCATGAGCTTCAATAACGTGCCCGCCGGTAAGGACCTTCCCAACGATTTCAACGTCATCATCGAGATCCCGGCGCAAAGCGATCCGGTGAAGTACGAGGCTGACAAGGAACTCGGCCTGCTGGTGGTTGACCGCTTCATCGGCACGGGCATGCGCTACCCGGCCAACTACGGTTTCATCCCGCAAACGCTGTCGGGCGACGGCGACCCCGTCGACGCGCTGGTCATCACGCCGTTCCCGCTGCTCGCCGGCGCTGTCGTGCGCTGCCGCGCCCTCGGCCTGCTCAACATGACCGACGAGTCGGGCGTGGACGCCAAGCTGGTCGTCGTGCCGGTCGACAAGATCTGCCCGATGACGGCACACATGAAGTCGATCGACGACGTGCCGGAGTACCTCAAGGACCAGATCAAGCACTTCTTCGAGAACTACAAGGCGCTCGAGAAGGGCAAGTGGGTGAAGATCGATGGCTGGAAAGGCATCGAAGCCGCCCACAAGGAAATTCTCGACGGTGTCGCTAACGCCAATAAGTAAGCGATTTACCGTTCGATTTTCCGTTGTCTCCGACGTCGCTCGTCGGCGTCAGAAGAACCCGGCCGCTGCGCCGGGTTTTTTTATGGTTTGTGATCGGGGCCGACGTCGCTCCGAGGGAAATCCCACGCGTCAGGTGCCGTCAGGAGCGGCGCTTGAACGGCGTGTGCGCCTCCAGCTCCACGATGTGCTCGTCCATGGCGGCCGTTTCCCGATCGAGAAAATCGCCGATGGCCTGCGCAAAGCGGTCGTCGGCAATCCAGTGCGCGGACCAGGTGGGCGTCGGCAGCAGCCCGCGCGACATCTTGTGGATGCCCTGCGCGCCACCCTCGAACGCGTCGAGCCCATGGGCGATGCAGTATTCGATGCCTTGCATGTAGCACGTCTCGAAATGCAGCCCGGACACGAACTTTCGGGTCCCCCAGTAGCGTCCGTACATGACACCGTCGCTCACGACATTCAGCGCGCATGCCAGGCGCTCGCCTTCGGCCTGCGCGATGACGAGCAGCAGCGCATCGGGCATGTCGCGATGCACCTGAGCGAAGAAGTCGCGCGTCAGGTACGGCGGATTCCAATGTTCACGGTACGTGTTCTCGTAGCAGCCGTAGAAGAAGTCGAGTGCTGCGTCGTCGATCTCGGCGCCACGCAGCCAGGCGAACGTCACGCCTGCATCGCTCACGTGACGGCGGTCCTGCCGGATCTTCTTGCGCTTTTGCTGGTTCATCGACGCCAGAAAGCTATCGAAATCGGCGTAACCGTCGTTCTTCCAGTGGAACTGCACCCCTTCACGCTGCATGTAGCCCGCGTCGGACATGGCCGCCAGATCGTCCGGCTCCGAGAACAGTACGTGCAGCGAAGAGACGTCGGCCTGACGCGCGAACTGGATAGCCCCGCGCGCGAGCAGTACACGGTCGTCGTGCGTTCGGGCCAGCAGCCGGGGGCCCGTGACCGGCGTGAAGGGCACTGCGCCCAGAAGCTTCGGGTAGTAGCGCAGACCGTGACGCTCGAAAGCGTCTGCCCAGACATGGTCGAAGACGTATTCCCCCCGTGAGTGACTTTTCAGATAGAGGGGCATCGCGCCGACGAGCGCACCCTCGCGGTGCATCAGCAGGAAACGGGGCTGCCATCCGGTCCTGGCACACGCGCATTCCGACGCATGCAATGCCGAGAAATACGCGTGCTGAACGAAGGGATTGCTGCCGGCAAGGGCGTTCCAGTCTGCGGCCGGTACGTCTGCGATGGAATCGACTACGTGGATTTCGACGCTCGAAGTCACGCTTCGGAGAACCTTTGTGAAGTTTTCAGGGGCAAGGCACGGTGGCCCGAACGAGCATTCTGCTACAAATCCCGGCCGAATGCTGCCATCAGGGCCATGCCGGGTGTGCATGCAGGGCCTCGGCGGGAGCGTTGTTGCCCCAAGGGGCAATCCGGTTGCCCCATTTACGGATTGTTTGCGGTTCGCGACGAAAACATGATGTACCTGCCGATATGGCGACATCGTTCGTCCAAAATCCTCTGGAGGCAGTAATGATTTCACTGCGGATGTCAACGCGAAACACAGGCGGGGAGGCACGGTTCCCGGGGAGGCTGGCGATCGTGGCGCTGGCAATGGTCGCGATCGCCGCGCTGGCCGGGTGCGACAAGGCGGACGACAAGCCGTCGCCATCGGCAGCGTCGCCGTCGGCTACCGCGCCTGCGACGACACCGGCCCCGTCGGCGGCCACCGATACCTCGGGCGCATCTACCACGAACACGGCACCTGCGCAGCCGCCGGTGCAGTCGTACATGCCTGCGCCCGCCGGCACGGCGTCGGACGGCGCTGCTGCCGCCCCGGCCACGACCGCGAGCAACAACGGGGCGAAGCCGAACATTCTCGTGATCTTCGGCGACGACATCGGCCAGACGAACATCAGCGCATACAGCATGGGCCTGGTCGGCTATCGCACACCGAACATCGACCGCATTGCGCGTGAAGGGATGATGTTCACCGACTACTACGCCGAGAACAGTTGCACGGCGGGGCGCTCGTCGTTCATCACCGGACAATCGCCGCTGCGTACCGGGCTGTCGAAAGTCGGTGTCCCGGGCGCAGCGGTCGGATTGCAGGCGCGCGACGTGACCCTCGCCCAAGTGCTCAAGTCGATGGGATATTCGACTGGCCAGTTCGGCAAGAACCACCTTGGCGATCGCGACGAATACCTGCCGACCAAACACGGCTTCGACGAGTTCTTCGGCAACCTGTACCATCTGAACGCCGAAGAGGAGCCGCAGCGTCCGTACTGGCCGAAGGACAAGAATGACCCGCTCGTCAAACAGATGACCCCGCGCGGCGTGCTGCACTCGACTGCGGACGGCAAGATCGAAGATACCGGGCCGCTCACGACCAAGCGCATGGAGACAATCGACGACGAGACGACGGCCGCTGCGCAGAACTTCATCACCAAGCAGGTGCAGGCGAACAAGCCGTTCTTCGTCTGGATGAACACCACGCGCATGCACATGTACACGCACGTGCGCGATTCGATGAAAGGGCAAAGCGGTATGCCGGGCAACGAGTATGCCGACGGGATGGTCGAGCACGACGGCGACATCGGCAAGTTGCTCAAGACGCTCGACGATCTGAAGATTGCCGATAACACCATCGTCGTCTACACGACCGACAACGGCCCGAATCAGTTCTCCTGGCCCGATGCGGCAACGACCCCGTTCCGCAGCGAAAAGGACTCGAACTGGGAGGGCGCGTTCCGGGTGCCGGCCATCGTGAGGTGGCCTGGCAGGATCAAGCCGGGGACGGTCAGCAATGAAATGTTCTCGGGGATGGACTGGTTCCCGACGCTGGTCGCGGCCGCGGGCGATACGGGCATCAAGGACAAGTTGCTCAAGGGAGCATCGGTGGGCAGCCAATCGTTCAAGGTGCATCTGGACGGTTACAACCAACTGCCGTACCTGACCGGCCAGACCAACAAGGGCGCGCGCAACGAGTTCTACTACTTCAACGACGACGGTGTGCTGGTGGCGTCGCGCTTCGACAACTGGAAGATCGTCTACTGCGAGATGAAGGCGCCCGGCGGGTTCGCTGTCTGGCGCGAACCGTTCGTCTGCCTGCGTGTGCCGAAGATATTCAACCTGCGCATGGACCCCTACGAACGCGCGGACATCGTCTCCAACCAGTACAACGACTGGCTCACGAAGAACGATTACATGGCGTTCCTCGGTACCGCCAAGGCCAGCGCGTTCCTTCAGACGTTCGTCGAGTATCCGCCGAGCCAGCGTCCGGCAAGCTTCAGCATCGATCAGGTGCGCGAGCAGGTGGACAAGCAGATCGAAGCGGCGATGAACAAGAAGGCGCAGAAGTAAGCGGCATGTGTTGCGCCAGTCGCACTTTGTAGTCGCGCACAGGTGACCGGCAGCGCCGGTCGCCTGTGCCTGGCCGGGAGGGCAGAGATGAGCCGTCACGACGACATGCTGGCGCTCAGTCGCGCGATGAGCGAGGCCATCGTGGGACAGGAGGCGATGATCGAACGGTTGTTGCTCGGCTTGCTCGCCAATGGGCATTTGCTGGTCGAGGGACTGCCGGGACTCGCCAAGACGCGGGCGATCAAAGTGCTGGCGCGTCATCTCGAAGCCAGGCTATCGAGAATCCAGTTCACACCGGACCTGCTGCCGTCGGACATCACCGGCTCCGAGGTCTATTTCTCCGAAGGCGGCAAGGGCGAATTCCGCTTTCAGCCCGGTCCCATCTTCGCCAATCTCGTACTCGCCGACGAAGTCAACCGTTCGCCCGCCAAGGTGCAGGCCGCGCTGCTCGAAGCGATGGAGGAGCGGCAAGTGACCGTGGGCGGTGAAACGCACAAGCTCGACCCGCTCTTTCTCGTCATGGCCACGCAGAACCCCATCGAGCAAGAGGGTACCTATGCGTTGCCCGAAGCGCAGATGGATCGTTTCCTGATGCACGTGAGCGTCGACTATCCGCAAGCGGACGCCGAGCGGGAGATCGTGCGACTCGCGCGCGCCGAAGAAGGGCAGACCCCGGCGTCAGGCACTGTCCTGCGGTTATCGCAGGACGTGATCCTCGGCGCTCGCACCGAAGTGCATGCCGTGCATGTGAGCGAGCCGGTCGAGCAATACATCGTAGCGCTCGTGCAGGCCACGCGCACCCCGGCCAGGGTGGACGACGACCTCGGGCGCTGGATTCAGGTCGGTGTGAGTCCGCGCGGTTCCATTGGGCTGGACAAGGTGGCGAGGGCGCAGGCCTGGCTTCGCGGGCGTGACTTCGTCACTCCCGATGATGTGCAGGCCGTGGTGCACGATGTCTTCCGGCATCGGGTGATCCTCTCGTACGAGGCGCACGCCGCAGGCGTCAGCGCGGATGCCGCCATCGATCGTCTCGTCGAGCGCGTGGCGCTCGCCTGACGCGCCTCGCCGATATGCTTCGCGCGCTGGCTCAACGATTTCGTCAGTGGGGGCAACGCCCCGGCGAAAGCGCACCCGCATCGCCGCCCGCGCCTGCCTTCGACAACCTCGCGCCCGGTCCATCCGCCGTACCGGGAGTGAGCGTCGACATTGCGCACCTGAACGCGTTGGAAGGCGCAGCGCGCGACTTCCATTTTCATCCCGGGCAGCCGGTCCATAGCGTGCTCGCGGGGCGACACGGGTCTCGCGTGCGCGGGCGAGGGCTGGCCTTCGAGGAGTTGCGTCAGTACGTGGCGGGCGACGATATCCGCAGCATGGACTGGCGCGTGACGGCGCGCACCGGCAAACCCTACGTGCGGGTCTATACCGAGGAGAAGGACCGGCCGGTACTGCTGGTCGTCGATCAGCGCATCAACATGTTCTTCGGCAGCCGTCGCGCGATGAAGTCGGTGACGGCCGCCGAAGCGGCGGCGCTCGCGGCATGGCGAGTGCTGGCCGACGGGGACCGCGTCGGCGGCATTGTTTTCAACGACACCGCGATGGATACCTTTGCGCCGAAGCGCAGTCGGGCGGCCGTCGAACAGTTCCTGGGCGGCGTGGTCCGGCGCAACGCACAGTTGCCGGCCGACGTGAGCGCCGGGCGCGTGCCAGCGCAACTGAATCTGGCGCTGGAGCGATGTGCCCGCATGGCGACGCACGACTGTCTGGTCGTCGTCATCAGCGACTTCGACGGCCATGACAAGACCACGCGGCAATGGTTGCTGGGCATCGCGTCGCGTAACGACGTACTCACGGTACTGGTGCACGATCCGTTCCTCAGTGCCCTTCCGCAATCGGGCAGTCTCGTCGTGAGCGATGGCGAATTGCAGGTCGAACTCAGCTTCGGCGACATGTCGATGCGCCGTAGCATTGCCGAGTTTTTCACCGGGCACGGCAAGCATCTCGTCGACTGGCATCAGGCCATTGGTGTCCCCATGTTTCCGCTCTCCGCGGCCGAAGAGACGGCGGGGCAGATCCGGCGATTCCTCGGCGGTGCACAGACCGATGGGCGCGCGCACCGCCGTGCGAGAGGCGGGGTGGGGCGATGACGCTTTCGACTGTGGCGTCGTCGGTTCCCGCATCGGCTGCGTCATCGATGACTACCGGCGCATCGAAACCCGTGGCCGATATGCCGACGTTGCGCTCGCTGGCGGATATCGCTGTGCCGACACCGCCGTCGTGGACACCGCAAACCATTGGTTGGCCCATTCTGGCGGCTCTGATCGCGATAGGGCTGATCGGATTCGGTTGGCGGGCGTGGCGCCGGTACCGGGCCAATCGGTATCGACGCGAAGCCCTGGCGCAGTTGCGTGAGTGGGCGGCGGTGCTCCGTGTCCCCGGCGCGCGCGACACCGATCGCGCACACGCATTACGTCAGATCGCGGAACTGCTCAAGCGCGTTGCCCTGAGCGCCTGGCCACGTCATCGTGTGGCGAGTCTGAGTGGCGACGACTGGGCGGTGTTGCTGCGGGAAAGTCTCGATGGCACAGGCGCGCAGGCGGAGGCGCTCGATGCGCTGTCTGCGCTGGTCGCGCACGCGGAGTATCAGTCGGACGCATCGTTAAGCCACCGATGGGAGGTGCGGGATACGCGAGATGAGCAGGGCACGCAGGGTAAGCAGGGCGAGCAGGATAGGCAGGACACGAGCGGTGTCGAAGCGCTGTTGGGGGCCTGCCGTGTCTGGATCGAGCGCCATCATGTTCCAGTTTGACTATCCGTGGTGTTTCGCGCTGCTGCCGCTCCCCCTCTTGCTATGGTGGCTATTGCCGCCGTACCGGGAGGAGAGTCCGTCGGTGCGTTTGCCGTTTTTCGGGGACGTGGCGAGCGCGGCTGGATTGCAGCCGGCGGCGGGGGCTGTCGTGCCGAGACGCAACTGGGTGCAGCATGTGCTCGCTCCCATCGCGTGGACGCTGCTGATTGCAGCACTGGCGCGTCCGCAGATGCTCGAAGCACCCATCGAGAAAGTGCAGCCGACGCGCGACATCCTGCTCGCGCTGGATCTGTCGCAATCGATGGATACGCCCGATTTCCCGGATCACACCGGCACGCGTATCCCGCGTGTTCAGGCGGTGAGAGCCGTCGTCGGCGATTTCGTAACGCAGCGACCAGACGATCGCATCGGCCTCGTGATTTTCGGCGACGCCGCCTATCCGCTTGCGCCATTCACACTCGATCACGTGCTGATTCACACGTTGCTTGACGACATGCTGCCCGGCATGGCCGGCAACAGTACCGCGCTGGGCGACGCGATCGGTCTGGGCGCGAAGATGTTCGAGCGCAGTGAGGCGCCGCAGAAGGTGATGATCGTGCTGACCGACGGTAACGACACCGCCAGTCGCCTGCCACCGGCGTTGGCGGCTGGCGTGGCGCACGACAGCGGGGTGATCGTCCACACCGTCGGTATCGGCGATCCGGCGGCGCAGGGCGAGGTGCGCGTGGATCTCGATGCCTTGCAGCGCATCGCGACGCGCACGGGCGGGCGCTACTTCTTCGGTGAGGATCAAACGGCGCTCAAGTCGATTTACGACACACTCGACCGGATCACGCCGCATGATCACAAGACGCTGTCGTGGCGTCCGCGCCGCGAGCTGTTCGTGTGGCCGCTCGGGGCGGCGTTGCTGATCGTGCTGCTCTACGAGATTGTGCTGGCGGGTTACGCGACCTATGTCAATCGCAAAACCGTCGTGCCCGGGTTGGACGAACCGTCCGGCGCGCGCGAGTCGGCAGCGGCAGCCGTTCGTGAGGCGGGGGGCGTGCGATGACCGGCCTCGCGCACTTTCATTTCCTGCGTCCGCTCTGGTTGTGTCTGTTGCCGGCCGCTTTCGCCATCGTGTGGGCCGTGCAGCGTCAGACGGATGTGCGTCGGCGCTGGCGCAACGCGATCGCACCGCATCTGCTCGATGCGCTGGTCATTGAGTCGCAGCGACAGGGGCGGCTGCGGCCGGTGCATCTGATCGCGCTCGTGTTCGTGCTTGGGGGAATCGGCATGGCGGGGCCGTCATGGAAGCGGGAGTTGCCGCCATTTCTGGACGACAAGGCACCGCTGGCAATCGCCATCGACCTGTCCCCGACGATGGATGCGGTCGACGTGACGCCGACCCGGCTGGAGCGCGCCAAGCTCAAGGTCAAGGCGCTGCTTGCCCGTCGCGAAGGCGCACGCACGGCGCTCTACGCCTACTCCGGCTCTGCGCATCGGGTGCTACCGCTGACCGACGACAGCGCCTTGCTGGGTACCTATGTCGACGCGTTACAGACAACCATCATGCCGGTGCCGGGGCGCGACATGCAGCAAGTCCTGCGGGTGGTTGAGAACGATCTGCGGCGTGAGCCGGTGCCGGGCACGATCCTCTTCATGACGGATGGCGTCGATGAGGTCGCTGCGCAGGCGTTTCGTGCGTCCAGAGGCACCCATGTGGGCACAGGCGCGGGCAGTCAATCTGTTGTACTGGCCATCGGCACGCCACAGGGCGGGCCGCTGCACCCGCCCGGCATGCCGGACGGCAGCTATGTGGAGCGTGATGGCGCACGTGTCTTCGCGCGTCTGGACGAACGTGCGCTCAAACGCTTTGCCGACGACAGTGGCGTACCCGTGGCGACGTTTACGGCCGATGGCGACGACGACATCGACTGGGTGCTGCGTCACGTGCAGTCCCATCTGGAGCAGATGCAGACGGGGGCGGCCGCGCGTTGGCGCGACGAAGGCTGGTGGCTGACGATACCGCTGGTCGCGCTCGCGGCGCTCTGGTTTCGCAAAGGCTGGTCGGTGCGCTGGATCATCGGCCTGTTGCTGGCGCTGTCGTTACCGACGCCCGCGCCGCCGGTCACCGCACAGACGCTCGTGCGTGCGGTGTCCGCCGCGTCATCCGCATCGTCATCTGCATCGTCAGCGGAAGGTGACGCGACGCAAGCCCCTCGCCGCTGGCGATTCGTCGACCTGTGGCTCACGCGCGATCAGCAGGGGCGGCTTGCGTTCGAGCGCGGGGATTTTGCCGAAGCGGCCGAGCGGTTCGACGATCCGATGTGGCGCGGCGTGGCGCAATATCGCGCCGGGCAATACGCCCAGGCGGCGCAGAGTTTCGCGCTCGTCGACTCGCCGCAGAGCGATTTCGATCAGGGCAATGCCTTGGCGCGTCAGGGCGACTACAAGGGGGCGCAGGCTCGGTATCGGGCGGCGCTCAGGCGCAAGCCGGACTGGCCCGCCGCACAGGCGAATCTCACGCTGATGGGGCGATTGATCGCGGCATTGCCGAAGCACGACAAGCCGTCGGCCGATGACGACGAGGTGGCGCCTGACGTCGCCCCCGACGAGATTCGCTACGACGCCCGGAAGCCGCAAGCGCCGCAAGGCGAGAAGGAGCGCGCCATGAAACCGGGGCCATCGCAGGATACGCAGATGTGGATGCGTACCCTTCAGACGACCCCGACGGCGCTGTTACAGCGCGAGTTTGCGCTTGAGCAAGGGCGCCGGGGAGGGCCAGCGCCATGACATGCCGAGTGAGGGTGGCATCGCGCTGGTCAGGCGTCTTGCTGGCCGATGACCGTTATGAGGGCAGCGGGGGGAGCCGCGTCATGCGGCGGGCCGCGTGCGCGGCAGGCACTGGTGGGTGGCGTTGGCTGGCCGGCATTGTCGTGCTGCTCGCCGTCCTGACAGGCGCGGCGACGGCGGCCGAGCCGCTGGCGCGCGTCGAGTTGAGCACGCCGCCACCGATTCGCCCCGGGCAGCAGGTCACCGTGACCGTCACGGTGCTCGTACCGAATTTCTTCATGGCAGCGCCTGACTTCCCGCTGTTTCAGGTCCCGGGTGCGGTCGTGACGATGCCGGACGCACGCGCACTCAATGCGACGGAGACCATCGATGGCACCACGTATGCCGCCATCGGCAGGACGTATGCGTTCGTCGCCAGCGAGGATGGCGATTTTGTGTTGCCGACGGTCGCTATCGAGGTGACGTACGCCGCAGACGACGGTACGCCGCAACATGCAAAAGTGCCGCTGCCCGCGACGCGCATTCGGGTCGGGGCCGGTGGTACCCCGATGCTTGCGTCGTCGGGGACGCATGCCGGTGCACAGGGACTGCTGCCGGTTGCCAGGCTGACTGTCGCACAGTCGCTCACACCGGCGGCGGCGCAGGGCAGCGTGGCGCTGCGTGCCGGCGACACGCTGGTCCGCACGGTCACCACGTTCGCGCCGGCGACACAGGCCATGCGAATTCAGCCGCCGAAGGCTGAGGCGCTGCGCGGCGTCCGGATATTCGCCGCAGATCCTAAGCTCACCGACGGGGTATCACCCAACGTCGGCGACCCCGTGCCGGGTGGACAGCGTGTCGACACGTTCTCGTACGTCTTCGAGCGCCGTGGCACCTACACACTTGCGGCCATCACGCTCGACTGGATCGATCCGGTGTCCGGACAACGTATGCACTCGGAAGCCCCGGCGGTCCGTGTGGTCGTCGCGGCCGCTGCGCCGGCGAGCGGCATGGCCCCTGCCGGGGGCGGATGGCTGGCGCATGGCGCCGACGGGCGCGTCGGCGTTGTGCTGGAAGGTGTTGCGATTCTCGCGCTGCTGAGCGTCGTGGCGTACACCGTCTGGCGTGCTCGCGGACCCTGGCGGGCGCTGCGTCAACGATACGCTGCGTGGCGGACGCGTCCTGCGCAGCAGGCCCGGGCGCTGCGCGCAGAGGTCATGCGTGCCTGTCGGGCATCGGACCCGGAGGCCGCCCATCGTGGCTATCGTGCGTATTGTGCGTATCGTGCGTATTGTGCCGCCGACCGATGGAGTCGCTACGTTGTCGGGATGAGCCTGCCTGCGTGGGCTCGCGCGACGCGCGACGTCCCGCTGACGGACAGCGTCACCGCACTGGAGTGGCGGCTGTTCAGCGGGCGGTTCGGAGATCCGGCGTCGGGGTCTGCCGAAGGGACATGGGACGGCAAGCCCCTGGCGGAGGCGTTCGCCCGGTGCGCTCGGGCGGAGGAGGGCGTTTGGGCGAGACATGGTGCGCAGCGCCTGTCGACACGCCCGGGCGGCACCGATTCGGCCCTCTCGCCGTTGAATCCGTTCTGAACCGGCGGGCGCAAGCGGCGCATGACGGTGGCCGTTCGGCGTCCGAGCCATGCGTTGGGGCGGGACGGTGTCCTTCCGTCCGGAACCGGACGCGCCCCGGCACGCCGGGGGCTCGCGTAATATACTGGCGATTCTCTCGTCCCTCACGTTCTGCACGTCGTACAGATCCGCCGCTCGCGCCGGACGCCGACGCCGTGGCACACGGGCGATGCCTGGTAGCCGTCGACATGACCAACCGATTCCTCAATCTCTACAATCACGATTTCGCGCGTGTGGCCGTCGGTGTGCCGCAATGCCGCGTCGCCGATCCCGCTTTCAACGCTGCGCAGACGATTGCACTGGCCCGACAGGCCGATGCCGAAGGCGCCGTGCTCGTTGCCTTCCCCGAATTGGGGATCCCCGCCTATAGCTGCGAAGACCTGTTCCAGCAACGCGCGCTGCAAGATGCCTGCGACGCCGCGCTGGCCGAGATCGTGGCCGCGAGCCGCCAGCTCGGGGCGGCGCTGATCGTCGGCATGCCGGTGCGCGTGCAGCAGCGATTGTTCAATTGCGCGGTCGTTGTGGCGCGTGGCCGTATTCACGGCGTCGTGCCCAAGACTTATCTGCCGAACTACAGCGAGTTCTACGAAGCGCGTCAGTTCAATGCGGCGGACGACGCGGGCGTCGATACCGTGTCGCTGCTGGGCGAAGACGTGCCGTTCGGTTCGCTGATCTTCGAAGCGGCCGATCAGCCGCTGCTGCGCTTTCACTGCGAGATTTGCGAGGACGTGTGGGTGCCGGTGCCGCCGTCGTCCTTCGCGGCGCTGGCCGGGGCGACGGTGCTCGTCAATCTCTCGGCCTCGAACGTGGTCGTCGGCAAGTCGGCCTATCGCCATCAACTGGTCGGTCAGCAGTCGGCGCGCTGCCTCGCGGCGTATCTGTACACGTCCGCCGGGCAGGGCGAGTCGACCACCGATCTCGCGTGGGACGGACAGGCCCTCATCTATGAGAACGGCGACATGCTCGCCGAGTCCGAGCGTTTCGCCAGCGAGTCGCATCTGATTTTCGCGGACGTCGATCTGGAACGGCTCGCCCGCGAGCGCATGCACCAGACGACGTTCGGCGTGTCGGTGCGCCGTCATGCCGACGAGGTGGCCCGCTTTCGCACGATCAAGGTGGATGTCACGCTGCCGCGCGACACGGAACTGCCGCTCGCGCGCGCCATCGGCCGATTCCCGTATGTGCCGTCCGACGCGCAGCGCCGTGACGAGCGTTGCCACGAGGTCTACAACATCCAGGTGCAGGCGCTGATGCAGCGTCTGGCGTCGTCGAAGATTCAGAAGGTCGTGATCGGCGTGTCCGGCGGGCTGGACTCGACGCACGCGCTGCTCGTCTGCGCGAAGGTCATGGATCGGCTCGGATTGCCACGCACGAATATTCTGGCGTACACGATGCCGGGATTCGCCACCAGTGAGCGCACGCTGCGTCAGGCGCGTGAGCTGATGGAGGTCGTGGGCTGCACGGCGCGCGAGATCGATATTCGTCCGAGCTGCATGCAGATGCTGAAGGACCTCGATCATCCGTTCGCGAAGGGCGAGGAAGTCTACGACGTCACGTTCGAGAACGTGCAGGCGGGCGAGCGGACCAATCACCTGTTCCGACTGGCGAATCATCTCGGGGCCATCGTGATCGGCACCGGCGATCTGAGCGAACTGGCGCTGGGCTGGTGCACGTACGGCGTGGGCGATCACATGTCGCACTACAACGTGAACGCCAGCGTGCCCAAGACGCTCATCATGCACCTCGTGCGCTGGGTGGCCGAGACGGGGCAACTGGGCGGTGGGGCGTCGGCGAAGGCCGCCAAGGCAGGCAAGGATAGCGCTGCGCGTCGCAACGTCCTCATCGATATTCTCGAGACGGAAATCAGCCCCGAACTCGTACCCGGCAAGGCCAACGGCGCGCCTGAGCAGCGCACCGAGCATTTCATCGGGCCGTACGAATTGCAGGACTTCAACCTCTACTACACGCTGCGCTTCGGCTACGCGCCGCGCAAGGTGGCGTTCCTGTCGTGGAGCGCGTGGCACGATGCCTCTCGAGGGCGTTGGCCGGACGAGGGGCATCAGGCGCACAACGCCTACGATCTGGTGGCGATCAAGCGCAATCTGCGCATCTTCCTGGATCGGTTCTTCCGCACCAGCCAGTTCAAGCGTTCGTGCATTCCGAACGCGCCGAAGGTCGGCACGGGCGGCTCGCTCTCGCCGCGCGGCGACTGGCGTGCGCCGAGCGATTCGGAGTCGGTGGTGTGGCTCGCGGATCTGGACACCGTGCCGGACGATCCACACGCGTGAGCCCTTGTGGGACGCTCGCACGCGCTGTCATCGGCGTGCCGTCCCCGGACCGGTACAATAGCCCGGCGAATTCTCAGAACAATCCAACCAAGATATCGAGGCGACAATGAAACGCGTAACTGCCATCATCAAACCCTTCAAGCTCGACGAAGTCCGTGAAGCGCTGGCCGAAGTCGGCGTCACGGGCCTTACGGTCACGGAAGTGAAGGGTTTCGGCCGTCAGAAGGGGCACACCGAGCTGTATCGTGGCGCGGAATACGTCGTCGACTTCCTGCCGAAGATCAAGATCGAAGTCGTGGTGAGCGCAGCGCAGGCCGAACAGGTCATCGACGCCGTCTTGGGCGCAGCTCGCACCGGCAAGATCGGCGACGGCAAGATTTTCGTCACCGACGTCGAGCGCGTGATCCGCATCCGTACGGGCGAAGAGGGCGAGCAGGCGGTCTGATCGCGGCACGCGACGCGCCGGGGATGTGCCGGGGCGCTGTGGGCGGAGCAGGACAAGGTACGACAACGAAGGGCGACGGCTGCGTGAGCGGCGTCGCCCTTCGGCATTTCAGGGCGTGTTTCGGCTGACGGTGCTGACCGCTGGGAAGGTCATGAGAGTGTGACGCCGACCGGCATCAGGACTTGAGCCGGACATCGAACGCGACGGTGAGCAGGCGCACGAAAATCACGGAAAACGCGCTGATCGACAGGGTGTAGACAGGGTCCAGATCCGCGTAAGTGAGCGCGATGTAGATCCATCCCCCGATAAAGGCACACACCGCGTAAGGGCGCGTGTCGCGCAACACCAGCGGCACCTCGTTGCAGAGAATGTCGCGAATCACGCCGCCCCCCACGCCAGTGATCACGCCCATCATCACGGACATGAACGCCGACATGTCCGTCTGTAACGCCAGCGACGTGCCCGAAGCGCTGAAGAACCCCAGCCCGATGGCATCCGTAATGAGCAACACCCGCTCGGTTGCCACGCGCGACACCAGCTTGAGCACCATGGACGTGGACAGCGAGAGTACGAGGATGATGACCGAGTACCACTGATGCTGGACCCAGTAGAAGGGGCGATGGTCGAGCAGGATGTCGCGCAGCGTGCCGCCGCCGAAGGCCGTTGCAAAGGCCAGCACGAAGGCGCCGACGGGGTCGAGGTGCTGCTTGCGGGCTTCCGCGAAACCGGAGATGGCGCACGACAATACGGCGATGGCCTCCATGATGGCCAGGATCGTATGCAGTTGGGCGCTCATCTCGTTAATCATCGGCAAATCCTGTCAGCGGCGATCAGGGTGATAAACGGGTGACAAACGGCGACAAACGGCGACAAACGGGTGACGTGGAATCCACGTGTGAAGCAGATGAAGCAGATGAAGCAGGTGACGCCGGCAAAGCGGACGATGCAGATGCGCCCTCACTCACCCGCGCGGGAAGCTCTGGGCTGCGAAGCCTGGAGCAATACTACCAGTGCACCGCCCCCGCCGTCGCGTCCTTGCGCCTGCGCCCATGCCAGCACCTCGTTCTTCTGCGCGAGCCAGCCGCGCACCTTGTCCTTGAGCACCGGTTCGCGATTGACCGAGCCGAGGCCCTTGCCATGAATCACGCGTATGCAACGCAGGCCACGCTTGACGGCGTCGTGCAGGAAGGCTGAGAGCGCCTCACGGGCCTCGTCGCGACGCATGCCGTGCAGATCGATCTGCGCCTGCACGACCCATTCGCCGCGCTGGAGCTTGAGCACGGCGTCGTGGCTGATGCCGGGACGCCGGTACGACAGCCTGTCGTCCGTATCGAGCAGCGCTTCGGGGTCGAATTCGTCGGACAGGGATTCGTGCAGTACGGCGGCTTCGTCTTCCTGCGTCTGACGGGCGACAGGCTCGGGCGGCAGACGCGGGTGTTCGACGCGATTCGCCGAGCCTTTGCCGGTCAGTGGCGCGATGTCGCCGATGCTGTCGCGGAACACGTTGGCGTCGCGTTTGGCTTGCGCGGCACGCTTGGCGGCAGCGACACGTTCGGCTTCGCGGGCGGCGCTCTCCCTGGCGAGCGTGTCGCGCAGGCCGTTGAGATCGCTGAGACTGAGTTTCGGGGGCTTCTTGCTCATGGTCGTGCGAACAAGGTGAGGGGCAGAGCCGATGATAGCGGGACTGGCGGGAGGTGCAAGCCGATCGTATGACGCGACTGGCTCGCAGGCGTCATCTGTCGATGCTGCTGTGCGACTCCCGGACGGCAAGACGGGCGGCAAAACGAGGACGGCGCCCCCGCTGCATGAAAGATCACACAGCGAGGGCGCCGCCGGCAACCGGTGGCGCTGGCGCGCTTACTGGTCGAGGTTCTCGAGGTAGCGCTGGGCGTCGAGTGCGGCCATGCAACCCGTGCCGGCGCTGGTGATGGCCTGACGGTAGATGTGGTCCTGCACGTCGCCGGCGGCGAACACGCCCGGCACGCTGGTGGCCGTGGCGTTGCCGTTCAGGCCGCTGTGCGTGACGATGTAGCCGTTCTTCATTTCGAGCTGGCCGTCGAAGATATCGGTGTTCGGCTTGTGGCCGATGGCGATGAACACGCCGTGCAGCGAGATGTCTTCGTGCGCGCCCGTCTTGGTGTTCTTGATACGAACGCCGGTCACGCCGCTGTCGTCGCCCGTGACTTCGTCGAGCACGCTGTCGTACTTCAGTTCGACCACGCCCTGCTTGGCCTTTTCCAGCAGACGGTCGATCAGGATCGGCTCGGCGCGGAACTTGTCGCGACGGTGGATCACCGTGACCTTGCTGGCGATGTTCGACAGGTAGAGGGCTTCCTCAACGGCCGTGTTGCCGCCGCCGACCACGCAGACTTCCTTGCCGCGATAGAAGAACCCGTCGCAGGTGGCGCAGGCCGAGACGCCGCGGCCCGAGAAGGCTTCTTCGGACGGCAGGCCGAGGTACTGGGCCGAGGCGCCGGTCGCGATGATCAGGGCGTCGGCCGTGTACTCGCCGGAGTCGCCGATCAGGCGCAGCGGGCGTTCGTTCAGATGCACTGTATGAATGTGATCGAAAATCATCTCGGTGTTGAAGTGCTCGGCGTGGGCCTGCATACGGGCCATCAGCTCGGGGCCTTGCACCCCGGTCGGGTCGCCGGGCCAGTTCTCGACGTCCGTGGTGGTCATCAACTGACCGCCCTGGGCGATGCCCGTGATCAGCACGGGATTGAGGTTGGCGCGTGCGGCGTACACCGCGGCGCTATAGCCGGCGGGGCCGGAACCGAGAATCAGGACTTTGGCGTGCTTGGCAGCAGACATGGACTTGCTCACCGGAAAAAGAAGGGGCTGGCGCCTGACCCTGCACCGATACGGCAGGGGGCAGCGCAAGCCGACATTATAAAGGGCCGCCGTCGTTTCGTTGATCGAGCCTCACAATCGGTGCGATAGCCTGTGGGGCGCACGTCTGTCGGCGCGGGCCGTGGACGGGAGCGCCGGGGACGCCGGAAACACCGGCGTTACCGCTTGTCACCTTTTCATGCGAATACGAATGTAATAGTTGTTTACAATGGAGCCTTGCCGCGCGGCAGGCCGCCCGTCTGCCCGCCCAACCGCATGGCTTGATGACGACGAAATCTTCCTACTCTGCTGGTGCCGGATCGTCGTTGCCCAATCGGGTGACGCACCTTTTCCATGAAATCCGCTGGATGGCGCAGGTCGCGCTGATGGTGTTCCTGTTGATGGCGCTGTTCTCGTACAGCCGCCTGGACCCCAGCTGGACACATGCGGCGCACGTGGAGCGTATCGCCAACTGGGCGGGACGCGTCGGCGCGTGGGTCGCCGATATGCTGCTGCTCATGCTGGGCCTGTCCGCCTACTGGCTGGTGGTGTTCATCGGGCGCCGCGTGGTCTCGGGCTACCGCCGGATTTCCGCCCGCCGTGAAGCGCCCCCGCTGCGTGAGCGTCTTGCCAGCGGCGGCTGGGTCGAGATCGTCTCCTCCCTGATGGTCCTGCTCTCGAGCGCCGGCATCGAATCCCTGCGTCTTTATCGCCTCAAGGCTCAATTACCGCGTGCGTCCGGCGGTGTCATTGGCGAAACCGTCGGCGGCTTCTTCCAGCATGCGCTCGGCTTTACGGGCGGCACGCTGGCGCTGTTGCTGATCTTCGCGTTCGGCCTGTCGCTGCTGTTCCATTTCTCCTGGTTGTCCGCCGCCGAGAAGCTCGGCGCCCTGATTCTCGACACCGGCACCGTCATCCGCCGCCGCCGCGAGGCACGCCAGGACCGGCGTCTGGGCGAGGAGGCAGCCATCGCCCGCGAGGGCGCCGTGGTGCAAAACCGTGTGCGGGCGGAAGTCCACGAGCCGGTGCAGATCGTGCCGCCGGTGAAGGTCGTACCCAAGAGCGAGCGGGTCGAGAAGGAAAAGCAGGCGCCGTTGTTCGCCGATCTGCCCGATTCCATCCTCCCGCCGCTGGCGTTGCTCGACGCCGCGCCGGTGGCGCAGGAAACGGTATCGGGCGAAACGCTGGAATTCACGTCGCGTCTGATTGAGAAGAAGCTCAAGGATTTCGGCGTCGAAGTCAGTGTGGTGGCCGCTTATCCCGGCCCCGTCATTACGCGCTATGAGATCGAACCGGCCACTGGCGTGAAGGGCAGCCAGATCGTGAATCTGGCGAAGGATCTGGCGCGTTCGCTCTCGCTCGTGTCGATCCGCGTGGTCGAAACCATTCCGGGCAAGAATTACATGGGGCTGGAGTTGCCGAATCCGCGTCGTCAGACGGTGCGGATGACGGAAATTCTGGGCTCCGAGGTCTACAACAGTTCGTCGTCGCTGCTCACGCTTGCCTTGGGCAAGGACATCGGCGGCAAGCCGGTCGTGGCCGATCTGGCGAAGATGCCTCACCTGCTGGTCGCCGGTACGACCGGTTCAGGCAAGTCGGTCGGCATCAACGCGATGATCCTCTCGCTGCTGTACAAGGCGACGGCCGAGCAGGTCCGCCTGATCCTGATCGATCCGAAGATGCTCGAAATGAGCATGTACGAGGGTATCCAGCATCTGTTGTGCCCGGTGGTGACGGACATGCGTCAGGCGGGTCATGCCCTGAACTGGGTGGTGGCCGAGATGGAGCGCCGCTACAAGCTGATGAGCAAGCTGGGCGTACGCAACCTGGCGGGCTACAACAACAAAATCGACGATGCCGCCAAGCGCGAAGAGCATATTCCGAATCCGTTCTCGTTGACGCCGGACGAACCGGAGCCGTTGCAGCGTCTGCCGTACATCGTGGTGGTGATCGACGAACTGGCCGACCTCATGATGGTCGTGGGCAAGAAGGTGGAAGAGCTGATCGCCCGGATTGCGCAGAAGGCGCGGGCGGCGGGCATTCACCTGATTCTGGCGACGCAGCGTCCGTCGGTGGACGTCATTACCGGTCTGATCAAGGCGAACGTGCCGACGCGGGTGGCATTCCAGGTGTCGTCGAAGATCGATTCGCGCACGATTCTGGATCAGCAGGGCGCCGAGACGCTGCTCGGCATGGGCGACATGCTCTACATGCCGCCGGGCACCGGGTTGCCGCTGCGGGTTCACGGGGCGTTCGTGGCCGATGACGAAGTGCATCGCGTGGTCGAGCGGCTCAAGGAGCAGGGCGAGGCGAACTACATCGAAGGCATTCTGGACGGCGCGACGGAAGGCGAAGACGGTGGCGTCGATGGGGCGGCCGGCGGAACTGGCGAGGGGGGCGGCGAGTCCGATCCCCTGTACGATCAGGCGGTCGCGGTGGTGCTCAAGCAGCGCCGCGCGTCGATCTCGCTGGTGCAGCGGCATTTGCGCATCGGTTACAACCGGGCGGCGCGGCTGCTCGAACAGATGGAACAGTCCGGCGTGGTGTCGGCGATGGCGAGCAACGGCAACCGGGAAATTCTGGTGCCGAATCGCGAGGGAGAATAAGGAAGATGCTGGGATTCAAGCGCAGTTTGCCGCTCATGGCGGGCGCCGTTGGGATGACGCTGGCCATGCTGGTCGCCCCGGCCTACGCCAGTGGGACGGCGCAACTCAAGGCGTTCGCGGAGCAGGTCAAGTCGGCGCGTGGCGACTTCGAGCAGAAGCAGGTAAAGCAGCAGGGGCAGCAGGGGCAGCAGGACGGCACGTTGAAGGTGACGAACACGGCGTCCGGCACATTCGAGTTTTCGCGCCCCGGCCGCTTCGTCTGGCATTACACGAAGCCGTACGACCAGTTGTTGCAGGCCGACGGCACGACGCTGTACGTCTATGACAAGGATTTGAATCAGGTCACCGAGCGCAAGCTGGGTAACTCGCTGGGCGCCAGCCCGGCCGCGATTCTGTTCGGCAGCAACGACATCGAAAAGAGCTTTACGCTCAAGGACGCCGGCGTGAAGAACGGCATCGACTGGGTGGAGCTCCGGCCGAAGTCGCAGGACACGCAGTTCCAGCGCGTGGGCATCGGTTTTCGCGATGGCAATCTGGCCGCGATGGAGCTGTACGACGCCTTCGGCAACGTGACGCTGCTCACGTTCGGCAACATGCAGAAGAACCCGTCGCTGCCGGCCGACAACTTCAAATTCACGGTGCCCAAAGGGGCCGACGTGATCAAGGGCTGAGCGTGCGCTGACGCGCGTGCGTCTTCTCGGTCCCCTCCTGCCCGCCACGGCGCTCTGAGCGCGTTACGGGCGAGCCGGTCGTCGGGCTGGCATAATGGGGACATCTGATTATCTGACTGCGGCCGGGGACTCCCCGGCCGCGCTGCTTGAGAACATGCCAAACGACGCCCCTTTGTCGGCTTCGGTGCCTTTGGCCGAGCGCCTTCGCCCCCATACCATCGACGACGTGATTGGCCAGCGCCACCTGCTGGGCAAGGGAAAGCCTTTGCGCGTGGCGTTCGAGGCCGGCCGTCCGCACTCGATGATTCTGTGGGGCCCGCCGGGCGTGGGCAAGACGACCCTGGCGCGCCTGATGGCGGATGCCTTCAAGGCATATTTCATTGCGCTCTCGGCGGTGCTCTCCGGCGTGAAGGACATTCGCGACGCGGTCGAAGCGGCACAGATCCAGCGCGCGCAGGGCAAGCAGACGGTCGTGTTCGTCGACGAGGTCCATCGATTCAACAAGGCGCAGCAGGATGCCTTCCTGCCGCACGTCGAATCCGGACTTTTCATCTTTGTCGGTGCGACAACCGAGAATCCGTCGTTCGAGGTGAACGGCGCATTGCTCTCGCGCGCGGCGGTGTACGTGCTCAAGAGCCTGAACGACGAAGAACTGGGCGAGATGGTCACGCGCGCCGCGCATGAGCTCGACGACATCGGCTTCACGGACGAAGCGCGTCAGGGGCTGATCGATTCGGCCGACGGCGACGGTCGTAAATTGCTGAACAACGTCGAAATCGTGGCGCAGGCGGCAGTATCGCAGGGCCAGGAGACGATCGACGAGGCGCTGCTCGCCAGCGTGCTTGCCGAGAATCTGCGCCGGTTCGACAAAGGCGGCGACGCCTTCTACGATCAGATCAGCGCCCTCCACAAGTCGGTGCGCGGCAGTTCGCCGGACGGTGCGCTGTACTGGTTCTGCCGCATGCTCGATGGCGGCGCGGATCCCCGGTATCTCTCGCGCCGGATCGTGCGCATGGCGTGGGAGGACATCGGTCTGGCCGACCCGCGCGCCGCGCGCATCGCGCTCGATGCCGCGGAGACCTACGAGCGTCTCGGCACGCCCGAAGGGGAGTTGGCGTTGGCGCAGGCGGTGCTGTATCTGGCGAGCGCGCCGAAGTCGAATGCCGGGTACAACGCCTACAATCAGGCGCGGGCGTTCGTCGGCAAGGACAAATCGCGCGCAGTTCCGATTCATCTGCGCAATGCGCCGACGAAGCTGATGAAGGAACTGGGATACGGCCACGAATACCGTTATGCCCACGATGAGCCGGACGCTTACGCTGCCGGTGAAACGTATTTCCCCGACGATCTGCGGGCGCAGAACTGGTACCGTCCGGTGCCGCGTGGCCTGGAGGGGAAAATCGGCGAGAAGCTCAACTGGCTGAAGTCGCTCGATGCCGAATGGCGTCGCGCCAATGCCAAGGGACGTAATGCTTCCAATGCGTCTCCCAATGCGTCATCCGATGCGAAGGCGAAAGCACCGGCGGCCGGTAGCACGTCATCCGCATCGTCCCCGTCTTCCCCATCGTCCGCGTCCGGAAAAGCCTCTCCTGACGCGACTGCTGACGACGACGCCAGTTAAGCCGTAGACGCCGCAGCAACGGCGTCGACCGTGGTTTGACGCGATGGCGTCGAGGGAGAGCCGATGACACCGCGCATCCGGCATCGTCCCCTCGGAAATCCCGCAATTACGCGTTTCTGGCGAGGGGAGAGATGCTAAATCGCGTCATCGTGCTGCGCGTTTGGTAAAATCCCGCCATTGCCGTTGCGCGACGAAAGGTTGTCTGGGGTTGCCAGGCAGCGGCCAACACCCAATTCAAGGCTCACCGACGTGAGCCACTCACAAAAGATTTCCCACCATGCTCGACATTCAACTTCTTCGTAAGGATCTCGACGGCGTTGCCGCGCGACTCAAGGCGCGCGGCTACTCGCTCGACGTGGCGGCGTTCGCGGCGCTCGAAGCGGAGCGCAAGCAGATTCAGACGCAAACCGAGGAGCTTCAGGCGCGTCGTAACGCGTTGTCGAAGCAGGTCGGCATGAAGAAGGGCAAGGGCGAGGACGCCTCGGCCGAGATCGCCGAAGTCGGCGGCATTGCGGACACGCTCAAGTCGTCGTCGGTGCGTCTGGAAGAGATTCAGACGCGTCTGTCGGACTTGCTGCTGGGCGTGCCTAACCTGCCGCACGAGAGCGTGCCGGTCGGCTCGGACGAAACGCAGAACGTGGAAGTGCGTCGCTGGGGCACGCCGCGCGAGTTCGATTTCACGCCACGCGATCACGTCGATCTGGGCGCTGCACTGGGGCTGGATTTCGATGCTGCGGCGAAGCTTGCCGGCGCGCGCTTTTCGGTGATGAAGGGCGGGATTGCACGTCTGCATCGTGCGCTGGCGCAGTTCATGCTCGACACGCACACGAGCGAGCACGGCTATACGGAAACGTATGTGCCGTACATCGTGAATGCGGCGTCGATGCGCGGCACAGGCCAGTTGCCGAAGTTCGAGGACGACCTGTTCAAGGTGCCGCGTAAAGTCGGCGGAGACGAGGGCGAGCGCATCGAGAACTTCTATCTGATTCCGACGGCGGAAGTGTCGCTCACGAATCTGGTGCGTGACGAGTTGCTGCCGAACGATGCGTTGCCGATGAAGATGGTGGCGCACACGCCGTGCTTCCGTTCGGAGGCGGGCAGCTACGGCAAGGACACGCGCGGCATGATTCGTCAGCATCAGTTCGACAAGGTCGAGTTGGTGCATGTGGTGCGCCCGGAGGAATCGTACGACGCGCTCGAGACGCTCGTTGGTCACGCCGAGACGATTCTCCAGAAGCTGGGCCTGCCGTATCGCACGCTGGTGCTGTGCACGGGCGACATGGGCTTCGGCAGCGCGAAGACGTACGACATGGAAGTGTGGATTCCGGCGCAGAACACGTATCGCGAGATCTCGTCGTGTTCGAACATGGAGAGCTTCCAGGCACGCCGGATGCAGGCGCGCTTTCGCAATGCGCAGGGCAAGCCGGAGCTGGTACACACGCTGAATGGTTCGGGGCTGGCGGTAGGACGTGCGCTCGTGGCCGTTCTCGAGAACTATCAGAATGCGGACGGTTCGGTGACGGTGCCCGACGTGTTGCGTCCGTACATGGGCGGCATCGAGCGTCTGGAACCGGCGGCCTGAGTCAGGACGCGCGGCGAAGTAAAAAACTTCGAAAAAAGAGTTGCCCGAAAAAGAAATTCGGCTATAATCTCTTTCTCGCTGCTTGAGGCCACTCAGGCAGCGAACCAAAGCAGCAAGAACGCTTGGAGAGGTGGCAGAGTGGTCGAATGCGCCGGACTCGAAATCCGGTATACGGTTATACCGTATCGTGGGTTCGAATCCCACCCTCTCCGCCAAGCACACAATGAAGCCCTTGAGTCATCAAGGGCTTTTTTGTTTTCTGCGCCATCTAGCGCCCGGGGCAGGGCCACAGGGCCGGCGACATTCACGCCTGCGCAGCGTCAAACCGGAACGACCGATACGTCCCCATACGTTGAGGATGCGTGAGGACCAATTGCCATAGTTGTCCCTGTCTCGAACGAAAGAATCCCGCGCAACTCAGCAGATAGTATTTCCACATACGATAAAACCGCCGGTCATAGCGCGACTGCAAGCGCGGCCACGCGGCTTCAAATCGGTCCCACCATGCCATCAGCGTTCGGTCATAATCCGGCCCGAAGTTATGCCAGTCTTCGATGACAAACCGTCCCTCTACAGCTTGCGAGATCTCGCGAGCGGAGGGCAATTTGCCGTTGGGGAAAATGTACTTCTCAATCCACGGATCCGTCCCTTTGCTTGTCTGTGCAATACCGATCGAGTGCAAAAGAAAGAGTCCGTTCGGGGCTAAGAGACGACTGACAGTGTCGAAGTACGTTTCATAGTTCTTTGGCCCCACGTGCTCGAACATCCCTACGGAGACGATCTTGTCGAAGCTACCGTGCAGTTCGCGGTAGTCCTGCAGCAGGAATGTCACAGGAAGGTGCGCGCACCTGGCCTTGGCAAAAGACAATTGTTCTTTGGAAATGGTGACGCCGGTGACTTTTGCGCCGTAGTTTTCCGCAGCAAACTGCGCGAGCCCGCCCCACCCACAGCCAATGTCCAGCAACGTCTCGCCCGCCCTCAGACCTAGTTTTCGGCAAATCATGTCCAGTTTGTCGAACTGGGCATCCTCCAGATTGGCGGCTCGCTGCCAGTAGCCGCACGAATAAATCATCCGGCTGTCGAGCATCGCTTCAAAGATATCGTTGCCCGCATCGTAGTGCTGCTCCCCAACCTGGAAAGCACGTTCCATCGACTGCAAATTGAGCCACCGGTGGCGCATGTGGGTCAGTGCGAGATGGAGCTTTGCAATGCCCAAAGCCGCGTCGTCGACGTCCGCACTAAGCAATCGGGTAAAGAACTCATCCAGGCGATCGCACTCCCACTGCTCATCCATGTACGATTCCCCCAGCCCAAGCGACCACCTTGAAAGCACTTTTCGGTAAACGTCCGGGTCACGTACGCGAATATCCCATTCACGCTCACCATTAATCGAAATATTCGCCATCGCCAGAAGAGATTTCAATCCTTTCGGCGGATCAATATCGATGACACGATCTGAACATTTAGTATTGCGAAATTTTATCTCTGAATGACTCACTTCAGCTCCAAATGAATTGATGGAAGGTGATTGATTTTTGGTGGGAGAAATGCGCTCGTTTCGGCATCACTATGGCGCGTAAACCCCACTGATGAACAATTCAAAATGCCTATTGTCATCATAGGTTTCTCGCCGACTTGAGCACCCGGCGCGCATTCATTGAGGAGCCGCTTGGTGTGGCCGGCATGCACACCAATCTGGCTGGATATGGCGCCGCGCGTCGATAGCGGTCAACTAAATCACCGCCGAGAATGGAAATCGTTTTCCACGGAGGTCACAAATGACTGCAAATATTGCTGGTATCGCTGTTCCCGACAGCGCGTTCGCTCGCGAAATCACGGAGATCGTTCGTGACATCGAGTCACCACTGCTGTTCAATCACTCGAGCCGTGTCTTTTACTTCGCGGCACTTGCAGGCAAGCATCGTGGTTTGAAGTTCGATCCTGAACTGTTGTACTGCGGATGCATGTTCCACGACATGGGGCTGACGCACCAACACAGCAGTGCCTGCGAGCGATTTGAAGTTGATGGCGCCAATGCCGCCAGAGACTTCCTGAAGCGCAAAGGCATTACGCAAGCGGATATCGACGTGGTGTGGACCGCGATTGCCCTTCACACGACGCCGGGCATTCCCCAGCATATGCATCCGGTGATCGCGCTGGTAACGGCTGGCGTCGAAATGGACGTACTCGGATTGACTTACAACCAGTACACCGACATTGAGCGAGAAGCTGTAGTCGCTGCACATCCGCGTACGCCGAATTTCAAGGAGGACATCATTCAGGCCTTCTACGACGGCATCAAAAATAAGCCTGACACGACATTCGGCAACGTTAAGGCGGACGTCATCGCAGACAAAGAGCCGCATTTCCATGCTGGAAACTTCTGCAGCGTGATTCGTGCTTCCGCGTGGAAGGGCTGATCGTCGCAGCGGCCGTCTGCGCAACGTCAAACTATCGGTGGTGTGTGCCGCTGGGCTCACGTTCCATGTGGACTACATCACCGATAGTCTTCGGGGTGCATCGGCGAGAACGATCCGTGAGGAACCGAACGGTTGCTTTAACCTCATGCGCGAGGCAACGCCGGTCATGCACAGTGATGGCCGATCGCTATGCGTCGCCAGGCTGCTGCCTCACTGGATTCCAGCCTGGCGCGTTGTACACGTGGTAACGGGCAATGCCGGTATATTCATGCAACGCGAAATCCGCGACGGTGAAGTTATACGACAGCGGCAACGCAGACGGCATCGCACGTAAATAGTCTGCGCGCACCGGTATCGCGTTAACGCCAAAGTACGAGAAATACAGCATGCTACGTTGCAAATGGATGGCCGACGAAACGAGCACCATTCGGCCAGCATCGTAGTGCTGAAGCAAAGCGCTCGTGAATTGTGCGTTTTGCCAGGTATTCATACTGTGAGATTCAAGAAGCACATCAGCCGCCTTGACGCCGAGATTGAGCAAGGCGATCCGATAGACGGTCGCTTCCGGCGCGCCGTTTTTCTTCGCGTCACCGCCACTGACAACAATCTTGCAATCCGATTCGGTCTTCCGGCAGTCGTTGTAGAGTGCTACGGCTTCAGCGATGCGCGCATATGAAAACGTTACCGGTTCGACCGAGTTGGTTTGCGCAACTTTCTCGGTACCTGCGCCCAGAAGAATAATCGCGTTGCGTTGGCTCCATTCGATTGCCGGTTTCACGTCATAGGCGGATTGCAGGTTGTTCAGCATCCACGCGGGAACAAGGCCGCAGCCGATTGTCAGAAACAGGACGATCGAGATCGCGTAAAGCATTCTGCCTGTTCGACGCCATCTGAGTGCTGCACAGCGGGCGGCGAGCACAATCAATACGGCAAGAATCGCTAACGTCATCTCCGCTACCTTCAACAAGCAGTCAAAAAGGCGGCGCCTTCATGGGTTGGAGGCGCCGCACCGTGGTCCCTACCGGGGCATCAGAGCTCGATGTCTTCCGCACCCGGGGTGGCAGAGGGGAATGTCTGTTCAGGTTGCGCCGGCTGGAACGGATTCGCCACCTGGCCGGCCAGCGCCTTTAACGCTGCCGCAACGCCGGCGCCGTAGGCCGGGTCGGCCTTGCTGCAATTGTCGATGTGACGTTGCTTGATGAAGTCCGGTGCATCGCCGAGGGCGCGGGCCGTGTTCGCGAACAGGCGCTCCTTCTGCGCCTTGTCGTAGCTGCGAAACAGCGCACCCGGCTGGCTAAAGTAATCGGCGTCGTCTTCGCGGAAGTTCCAGAAGTCGGCATCGCCACGGATCTTCATGGGCGGCTCGCGGTACCCAGGCTGCTCCTGCCACTGGCCATAGCTGTTCGGTTCGTAGTGCGGCAGACCATCGTAATTGCCATCCACGCGCATCGCGCCATCGCGATGGTTGCTGTGCACCGGGCAGCGCGCAGCGTTCACCGGAATCTGATGGTGGTTGACGCCCAGTCGGTAGCGCTGTGCATCGGAATAGGCGAACAGGCGAGCCTGCAACATCTTGTCCGGCGACGGTCCAATACCCGGCACCAGGTTGCTGGGAGCGAAGGCGGACTGCTCCACGTCCTGATACCAGTTGACCGGGTTGCGATTGAGTTCGAACTGACCGACTTCAATGAGAGGGTAATCGCTCTTGGGCCACACTTTCGTCAGGTCAAACGGGTGGATGCGGTAGGTTTCCGCATCCAGTTCCGGCATCACCTGAACGAACAGCTTCCACTTCGGGAAATCGCTGTTCTCGATGGCGTTGAACAGGTCGCGGCCGTGGCTTTCCCGATCATGACCGACCAGGATCTGCGCTTGCGCATCGGTCAGCGACTCGACACCCTGCTGCGTGACGAAATGGAACTTGACCCAGAATCGCTCGCTGTTCGCGTTGGTAAAGCTGTAGGTGTGCGAGCCAAAGCCGTTCATGTGGCGGAAGCTGCGCGGAATGCCGCGGTCGCTCATCACCACTGTGACTTGCAGCAGGGCTTCGGGTAACAGCGTCCAGAAATCCCAATTGTTGCGCGCACTGCGCAGGTTGGTGTGCGGGTCGCGCTTGACGGCCTTGTTGAGGTCGGGAAACTTGCGCGGGTCGCGCAGGAAGAACACCGGCGTATTGTTGCCGACCAGGTCCCAATTGCCTTCCTCGGTGTAGAACTTCAGCGCGAAGCCACGGATGTCGCGCTCAGCATCGGCGGCGCCACGCTCACCCGCCACAGTGGTGAAGCGAGCGAACATCTCGGTTTGCTTGCCGACCTTTTCGAACAGCTTGGCGCGAGTGTAGCGTGTGATGTCGTGGGTCACGGTGAAGGTACCGAACGCGCCGGAGCCCTTGGCGTGCATGCGACGCTCCGGGATGACTTCACGGTTCAGGTTGGCCAGCTTTTCCAGCAGCCACACATCCTCCATCAACAGCGGACCGCGCGGACCGGCGGTACTGCTGTTCTGATTGTCCACAACCGGGGCGCCGAAGGCGGTTGTCATCGGGGTGACCGGAGCATCCCCCTGCTTTTGCGTCGGCGTGGTACTGAGGTCACGCTGCTGCTGCGCACCTTGTTCTGGCGTAAGCGCGCTGTGATACGGGCACTTTGCGATATTGCTGTCGGACTGGCTCATTGGCTGGCTCCTGTGGGGGTAGAGAGACGCAAGGACTGCGCGTCTGACTGTAGCAAGGATCGATGACCCCAATAATTGAATTAATCTCGGGCGCTCATAGGTCTTTGCTATGTTTGAAAAGCAAGGATCGTTGAAGCACGCGCACGTTTCCTCGTCCGGCCGTTCCTGCTGGAGTGCTGATGCGGCGTAGATAAGCGAAGAGGTATCGGCCTGAGCCGATACCTCTTCGGATTGACTGTCGCGTTGAGAAGATTTACTTCGCTTCGAACATCGATTTGACGTATTGAATATCGATGCCGAACGCGCCGCCATAATGTTTGGCGATGCCGGTCGTGAGGTCGTATGTCTCGGTGCGAGCCCAATCGCGCTGGAGTTCGAGCAAGTATGTCAGTGAGGTGATCGGGCGCGCCCCTGCCTGCAACATACGATGTACCGCCGCATGATGAGCCGCTTCCGTGCAATCGCCGCTCGCATCGACCACCACGTACACTTCGAAACCCTGCTCCAACGCGCAGAGTACGGGACCGTTGCAGCAGACCGACGTCCACAGTCCGGCGATCACAAGGCGGCTTTTGCCCGTGCGATTGACCCGTGCGACGAAGTTCTCATCCTCCCAGGCATTCGATGTCGTCCGGTCAACGATGTCGGCGTTCGGAAATGCTGCCGTGACTTCCGGAAACAGCGGCCCCGCGAAGGTGTCTTTCGAGATTGTCGAGATGATCGTTTGGACGCCGAAACCTTTTGCCGTGTCGGCCAGAATGCCGACATTCGCGCGTAGATTGGTGACGTCAATGGACTTCGTGTTGAAGGCCATTTGCGATTGGTGATCAATGAGGAGCAAAGCGTGGTCGTTGGGGCTCAGTAGCGATTTGGCAGGTCTTGCGACAGCTTGGATGCTCATAACGAGGGACCTCTCGAAACTCCGGACGTTGATGTCGGCAAAGCGTCTCGCCTTGCGGGTCGCAACGCCTTGCATGTATCCCGAGACGTTGCTGTTTCCGAGTATAGAGGCCATTGCAGCGGAGAAAATCGGCATGTTTGCAGAGATGAGTCTGCATAAATGCAGATGTTGGCAGGCAGTGATCGACGCTGGCCGCTACTCGCCCGCATACCCCTGTCCATTCGATTCTCGTCCTTCCAGAAAGTCGATCTGCTCACCGATGACGCGCGAGCAGTGCGCCATGAACGCCGTCACCCGCTCGGACTTGCGAATGTCCGGATGCGTGAGAATCCACAGCTCGTCGTACACCTCGGTCACGACCGGACTGACTCGCACAAGACTCGGCAGCAGATCCGCATGCATGCAAGGCAGAATTCCGATGCCAATACCTGCCGCTACCGCCGACGCCACCACCGTCACCGAATCACTGCGATACGCAATGCGCTCGGCACAGACGTGCTCGTTGACGAACGCATACGCCATCAGTCTGGAGACTCCCTTGCCGTAGCCTGCCCAACGCAGACGGAAGAGTACATCGCGCGTTGGCGTACTACCGACGAAGTCGATCCTGCGTCCATAAATGGCCCACGCCACCGTTGCCAGCTTGCGACCCACGAGGTTTTCCGGCGGTGCGATCGTCGCTCGCAATGCGATATCCGATTCGCCGCGCGCGAGGTTCAGCGGCTTGTTGCTGACGATGACCTCGACACGGATTCCCGGATGCTGCCGTTGAAAATCGCCAATGATGGGGGTGAGGAAGTCCAGCAGCAGGGCGTCTGAAGTCGTGATGCGCAGATCGCCCTTGAGCCCCTGGGAACGCCCCGAGACCCGACGTGTAACCCCGGAGATGTCGAGTTCGACGCGGCTCGCCAGCGCCAGAATGTCGGCGCCCGCGACCGTAGGCACATACCCGCTGCGGTGCCGGTCGAAGAGCGGCGTTCCGAGTGCCTTTTCCACGATGCCGAGCCGTCGCGTCAGCGTCGAATGATTGACGCCGAGCGCTTGCGCTGCAGCCACCAGACTGCCGTTCTCACCGATAGCCCCGACGATGCGCAGATCATCCCAGGAGAGTTTTTGGAGGAGATCGCTCATGTTGCCACCGGATGCCAATTCAGGATCGCCGCATCTTACCGCCGTTTCGACAGCGTGATCCGCTCACGCATGTCGCCAAACCGTCGAACGTTGGCATGCCGCGAAGCACCGCATGCCAACGAATCAACCAACGCGCTCAATGCATCGATGCCGCCGGATCTTCGCGCAATTCACGACGACTCACGCCGGTGCCTGCGAACATCAGGCTTTTGACGAGAAGCGACGCTGCGGCTACGGCGCCCGGCACAGCCAGCACCATGAACATCTCTTCGAACGTGAACTGACGACGTGCGAGTTCTGCCACGAGGAACGAGCCGGCGATGCCGCCAAATCGTCCGATGCCCATCATCCACGCGACGCCGGTAGCGCGTCCGAGCGTGGGGTAGTAGCACGCCGCCAAACCCGGCAGCGACGCTTGTGACGTGTTCGCCATCAACCCCGCCAGCATGACGCATACAACCAGTGCGGCAAGCTGGCCGTGCGTGCGTCCGATAGCGAAGACGAACACTGCCGTGCAAAGAAAGCCCACCGCAACGATCCGGTCGTGATTGAAGCGATCCATCAGCCATCCGCTTACCACTGCGCCCAGACCGCCCAAAGGGAAGAGCGCGGCGACCACGACAGCCTGCGTCGGCGTGAGGCCCGCGTCCTTGAACAGCAACGGCATCCAGTTCACGATCGCGTAGAAGATCACCAGCCCCATGAAATAGGTGATCCAGAGCAGCAGCGACCCGCCCCAATAGGCCTTCGAGAAGACGAGCGCCAGACCACGCTTGGGCGCAATGCCGTCAACGTTCGTCTTCGGCCCTTCGTGCAAGGCGAAACGCAGAGCGCCATCCGGAAGCGCCGCGATTTTCCTGAGCACCACAGCAATCCGTTCATGCGCGGTGGCATTGTCGCCATCGCCCGCCCGCGACACGAGAAACCGCACGGATTCGGGAATCCTGAGCATCATCACCGTCAGCACCAGCGGCAGAGCGCCCCCGAGGACGAACAAACTCCGCCAACCCCAGATCGGCAACATCCATGCCGCGACTAGCCCGCCAATCCCTGCACCGACGGAAAATCCGCAGAACATGGCATTTGTCAGCAACGCGCGACGTGGACCGGGGCAGTACTCGTTGGTCAGCGTTACGGCGTTGGGCATCGCCGTGCCGAGCGCGAGGCCGGTCAGGCAGCGCAGCGCGGTCATCTCGGCGATGTTCGTCGTCCAGGCCGTAATGAGCGTGAGGGCGCCCATGCCGAACACAGCGACCAGCAACACGGTCTTTCGTCCGATTCGATCGGCAATCGGGCCGCTTAGCAACGATCCGGCCGCAACGCCGAACATGGCCGCGCTCAACAGCGGTCCTAGCGACAGCTTGTCGAGGGACCACTCGCGCATCAGCGAAGGGGCTGCGTAGCCGATAACCGCGGTATCGAAACCGTCGATCAGCATCGTGAGGAAGCACAGCACAAACAGGTAGCGCTGACTTCTGGATAAGGGATTTTTGTCGATGAACGCCTGCACATCGACCGTCTGGGTGGACATGGTTGTCTCCTGAATTCGGCGCTCTGCGACGCCTGAAAAGTCATCAAATAATGTGAAGTGGCGCCGCGCCTACTGCGCCTGCTGTGTTTGTCGCGACATCACTCCGTTGGCAGCCAGGCCCGTCATCGTGCGAAGCAAAGAAACGCAGCAATAGCGCCAAGCACGAGCGGATACTCAAGCCGCATCCACGCGCGACTGCGAATGAGCGACATGTACACGCCGGCGAGTACCGCAAGGGCAAGTGCTGCGCCGAGCCAAGACTTCGCGCTGAACAGCAACACCGCCGCCACCACCTCTGCGACCGCGACCGCATGGCGCAGCCAGTCCGGATAACCCCAGTCTGAATACTCCTGCCGGACGAATCGCGGACCGACGGCGTTGAGCACCGCAGCCCAAAGCAATGCGAGCGCCAGCAGGAGACGTAAGAGATCGAGGCTATCCATGGAAATGTAGAAAGTGGCGAACGTGATGAAAATGACGAATTAGCGCGAGGAAGCCACCGGATAAGCGGCCAGCATTTCCAGCTCGACGCGCGCGCCCGGCGTGGACAACTGGTTGATGCAAACCGTGGTGCTGGCGGGCTTCCATTCGCCGAAGTACTCCTTCATGACGGCGACCATACCGTCCTGATCGCGCATGTCGGTGAGGTACTTCGTGACCTTGACGACATCCGTCCAGGTCAGCCCCTCGTGCGCCAGGATGTCGCCGATGGTTTCCATCGCGCGACGGGTCTGCTCGCGGATGCTGTTGTGATGGTGATGTTCATCCTCCTCGTGCGGATGCTTGTGATACAGCGGAGACGCCGTCGCCCCCGAGATATAGAGCACCGGGCCAACGCCTTCGAGTCGGATTGCCGGCGCGTAAGGCATGTCCTTCACGCGTGCCGGGTTCGTCTGAATCTCCTTGATGCGGTCGTTGGTGGGCGAGGTGCTGTAGGCCGTGCGCAGTGTCGTCATGATTTGTCTCCTCTTGAGCTGATGGAATCTGTGTGTCAAATGGTCGGATGATGTCGATGCATCGGAATCAGGTACGGATGGGGGAGCGATAGCTGGCGGCGAGCGCGACATAGCGATCGGCAATTTTTCGGTACGCTGCGGACTCCGCCGGTGTGAGCGTGCGAAGCAGGCGTGCCGGATTGCCGGCCCAAAGCTCGCCCGAGCCGATCTGCTTGCCGGGTGTGAGGACTGCGCCTGCCGCGAGTACACCGTCCGTGGCGATGCGGCAGCCGTCGAGCACGCGCGCGCCGAAGCCGACGAACGCGTAGTCCTCCAGCGTGCACGAATGCAGCACGGCGGCGTGACCGACGGTACAACCGTCGCCCACGATACAAGGTTCACCTCCGGTGCTCGCATGCAGCACGCTCTGGTCCTGAATGTTGCTGCCGCGCCCTACGCGAATCGCCTGCACGTCTGCGCGTAGCACGGCGCCGAACCAGATCGATGCGTTGTCGGCGATTTCCACGTCGTACGCCACGACAGCACCCGGCGCCACGAACGCCGTTGCACTGACGCGCGGCTGGTGCGCCATGTGTGGGAATGTGTCGAAGTCAGGCATTGGGCATCACCAGCAAAACACGGCACGGACGTGTGGATACGTTGCGCAATTCACGCGCTTCGCCAGCGGCGATACGGCAACTGTCCAACGGTCCGAGAACGGCAGTCGACGTGTCGTCGCCAAGTCCTGTGCGAATCAGCAGTTCACCCTCGATCACGACATAGAACTTCTCGACGTCCGACGCGCTGGCGGTCGTGCCTCCACCCGGTTCGATGAGCGACGTCCCGATCCAGGCCGTGTCGGACGGACCCGCCTCGCGACCTTGCAAGCGTCGCATTTCCATGTTCGCGTGACCCGGGGCGTCATAACCGGGCGCATTGCGATATCGGACGAGATGCATGCTGTGTGCCTCACGGCGCCAGAACGACGCGATCCATCGACCCGGCCAGCACCTTGCGATAGGCGTTGCCGGCTTCTTCGAGCGGGAGGAGCGAAGCGTCGTCCACGTCGAAGGCGCGCAGCGAGCCGTCGTCGAATCCCGGTTTCAGTTCGCTGAGGATGGCAGCGCATTCCACGGCCGTCAGCTTCAGGCTGTCGACGCCGAGGATCTGCAAGTTGCGACGGTAGAGAACGAGGATGTCGAACGTCACATTGCGTTCGATGGTCGATATCAGGATCTGTGTCCCCCCGATGGCGAGACTCTCGAACGCCAGCGAGAAGTACGGCGAGCCGACAGTGTTGTAAGCAATGTCCGCCCCACGTCCTCCCAGCGCTTCCTTGAGCTTGGCCGCCAGATCGGGATCGTCCGAGCGGAACATCTGGACCGTGCCGCTTGCATGGCCCAGATAGCGATCCGTATTGCGGTCGACGGCGACCACATGCGCGCCGGCGCGTGTGGCGATCTGAATGGCCGCCTGTCCGACTTTGCCGTTCGCGCCGAATACGAGCACGTTCTGGCCTTTGCCGCGCAGCCCCGCGCGACGCAGACCCTCGCTGGCGGTGATGAACGGCACGCCGACCGTGGCAGCCGCGCAGACCGATACCGAGGCCGGCTTGCGGCTGAGCGCCTGAATCGGCAGTACCAGATGGCGTGCGTGCGTGCCGTCGCGCGTCACGCCGAGATCGCCGCCCGTTCCCCAGACTTCCGCGCCGAGCCAGACGGCAGGGCCGTCGATAACGACACCGGAGAAATCCCGCCCTGGCGTGCGCGGCCATACGGCGTTCGGCATGTAGCCGAGGGCAGCCTTCACATCGCTCGGATTGACGGCCGCAGCGCGCACTTCCACCAGCGCATGGTCAGGCGGAACAACGGGCAATCCGACGTCAACGATTTCAGGCGCGAGCGCTTCGGCGTCGCGGGCTTGGGCGTGCAAGACCAGCTTGCGGGCGCTATTGGGAGTGTGGGTCGTCATGATGATAGAGATGAGTAAAAAGTAACGAGGAATTCCCGGGGCTCAGCGAGCATTCGTCGCGGGCAGTTTCCATTCGGCACGCGCTTCTTTCGATGTCGCGAGACGCCCGCCCAGCGATTCGATCAGGTGGCGTGCCTTGGACACGAGTTCGGCGTTGCTTCGTGCAAGCACGCCGCGCTCCAGATAGATCGTGTCCTCCAGGCCGACGCGCACATGCCCGCCGAGCAGCCAGCTTTGCGCGACGGCGGGAAAGGCGTGACGTCCGATGGCAAAGGCGGTCCATTGCGCGCCGTCCGGCAGGAGCGATCTGGCGAATGCCACCGACGCCGGCGAGAACGGCAACGCATAGCTCACACCGAGCACAAAGCTGAACAGGCCGGGACCATCGAGTACGCCGTCGTCGATCAACTTGCGGGCTAATACGAGGTCGCCGCTGTCGAAGCATTCGAGTTCCGGCATGACGCCGGCGGCGCGAATGGCCTCGGCCATCTTTGCGACGTTCTTCGGCGTGTTGATGACCACCTGATCGCCGGAATTCATGGTGTTCAGATCAAGCGAGCAGATGTCCGGCCGCAGCGCCACCACGTGTTCGATGCGCGCGAGCGGCGGCAGCAGCGTGGTGCCCGGGCCGGCGACACGCGGGTCGTCTTCACCCGGAACGAAGCGTCCGCCGGGGCCGGTCGTGAGGTTGATGATGAGTTCGGGGCGATGACTGCGAATGATCTCGACAGCCTTGGCGTACAGATCGAGGTCCATCGACGGTGCGCCGGTCTTCGGATCGCGTACGTGCAGGTGAACGCTCGCGGCGCCCGCGTCTGCGGCGGCAAGACTTTCCTCGGCAATCTGTGTCGGACTGATCGGCAGATGCGGGGTTTGCTCGGGCTTGGTCAGATTGCCCGTGATGGCGCAGGTCAGAATCGTGGGTTTCATGGTGTCGTGGTGCGGTGAATTCAGTTCAGATGGCGACCGCCATCGACGACGAAGATGCTGCCGGTGGCGTAGCGCAATGACGTCGCACAAGCCACCACAGCGGCAGCGACATCGTCAGCAGTGCCCACGCGTTGCAACGGGATCGTGGCGCCGACGCGCTCGTTGAACGCCGCGTCGCGCCCTGTCACGAAGCCGGAGTCCACCACGCCGGGCGAGACGGCGAGCACACGAATCGACGGCGCCAGCGTTCGGGCGAGTGCGCGCGTAGTGGCATCCACGCCGGCTTTCGCTGCGGCATATGCCAGATTGCTGCCCATGCCGGTGAACGCGGCGATCGACGATACATTCACCACCAGCCCGTCGCCGCGGCTGGCCAGTTGCGGCGCAAAGGCGCGGACTGATGCAAAGGAGCCGCGCCACGTCACGGCAAAGATGTCGTCGATCAGATCGTCCGACAACGCGTTCAGATCGGACGCCGGGACCGGTTTCGTAAAGCCCGCAGCATTCACGAGGATCGACGCACCGCCGGCGGCTTCCACGGTTTTCGCTGCTGCGGCGAGTTCGTCGCTGCACGTCACGGAGGCCTGCACGACAAAATGGCCGTTGCCAGGCAACGACGCCAGCAGTGAGCTCGTCGTCTCCGGGCAATCGCGTTGCAGCACTACGATGCGTGCGCCAAGCGCGGCCAGGCGGTGCGCCGTGGCGCTTCCGATAGCGCCATTGCCGCCGGTAATCACCGCGATCTTGTCGTCGAGACGATCCTGCGGCCGGAATGGGGAAAGAAGTGGATGGGACATAGCGATATCGATGAGAACTCAAGGAAGCGGGCAGTGGGGCAGATGGGTTTCGCCGGGCTCCACGCGAAGATCGACGTTCAGCACATAGCCACCGCGACCATCTGAGTCGAAATGGCGCACCAGCGAGCCGACGGCGCCGAAGACGACGTCTTCATGCACGTGCGGGTCTTCCGCGTCGAAGAACTGCGTGGCGAGCACCTTATGTCCTTCGGCTGCCACGATGAAATGCAAGTGCGCCGGACGCATGACGTTGCGTCGTTGTGCGGCGAGCAACTTGCCGCAGGGGCCATCGGTCGGCACCGGATAGCCGGCCGGACGCACGCTATCGAACCAGAAACGGCCCTCGGCGTCGGTCTCGAAGCGGGCGCGCAGATTCATGTCGCGTTGCGAATCGTCCTGATTCTCGTAAAGCCCATCGGGCGACGCCTGCCACGTCTCCACGCGCGCGCCTGCCAGCGGCGTGCCGTCAAGGCTCGTCACCCGACCGCGCACTTGCAACGGCGCGCCGGGAGTGTCGTCGGAGCAGACCTTGGCGCCATTGGCGCGAAGCGGTTGATGCGCGCGCCAGAACGGCCCCACCAGTGCGGGTTCCGTGCCACCTGCTGCGACGGCATCGCGGGCATTGCTGAGTTGCACGAGCGTCGCGAGGCCCAGGATGTCGGCGAGAAGAATGCCTTCATGCTTGCGCGGTCCGGTCGCCTGGCCGATGGCGACAAGGAAGTCCAGGCCGGTCTGCAGCTCGTCAGGCGTCAGTTCGACTTCGAGGGCGAGCGCGTGCAGATGCCGGATGGTCGCGGCCAGGATCGTTCGCAGGCGCGGATTCGTCGTCGTTTCGTTGGCGGCCAGTACGGCAGCCAGCAACGCCTCTGGCTGGGGCGATGCGGATGGCGTGGTCAAGGTGAAGTCTCCGTGTTGGGTCGTGCCTTTAAAGGGCAAAATTAAGGCAAACGTTTGTCCTTCATTTGCTCTGAATCGTAGACATCGATGGGTGACCTGTCAAACGGTTTTTTGGGCAGAGCTCTGAATTACCTGGTTGCGTGACTCTCGTGCGAGATGTGGCAGAATGTGCAAACCATTGCAAATTCGGCCTTTATGAAACGCGTTAGCCCTGAAAATTCGACGTCGAAACCTGAATCGAACGGTTCGCCGACGATCACGGACATTGCACTGGCAGCGGGGGTCAATGTGGCGACCGTGTCGCGGGCGCTGCGCGGCGTTCCCGGCAAGGTGTCGGCGCGGCGTCGTGAGGAGATCGAGCGTATTGCCCGGGAAATGGGCTATCGGCCGAATGCGCTGGCGGCGTCGCTGCGTACGCGCCAGTCGAACCTTGCGGCGATCATCGTGCCGGACCTCGGTAACCCCGTGTTCGGGCCGATGGTGCAGGGCATCGAGCGCTCGCTTCGCGCGCGCGGGCATCTGTCGCTGATCGTGCAGACGCCGAGCGATCCAAAGGAGCGTGAGTCGCTGATCTTGGCGCTGGCGAGCCGTCAGGTAAGCGGGTTGATGATTCTGGCGGCGGAAAATCATGATCCGTTGCTGCACGCCGCCCGTCGCAGCAATTTGCCGACGGTGCTCGTCAACCGTGGCTCGGGCGATCGCCAGTTTGCCGCGGTGGTCAACGATGATCGCGAGAGCGTACGGCAGGTACTCGAACATCTCACGGGGCTCGGGCATCGCCATATCGCACATGTTGCAGGACCAGGCACTTCGTCGACCGGCAGTGCGCGCCGCGTCGCATTCGAACAAATGGCCCGCGAGTTGAATCTGACCACGTCGACGGTCGTCGAGTCTCTGGCTTTCACACGCGAAGCAGGGCGAGCGGCGACCGAGCAATTGATGGCAGACGGCGCGCCGTTCACGGCGATCTTCGCGGCCAACGATTTGCTCGCGCTTGGCGCCCTCGACGTGCTGCGAGCGCGAAAGCTTGCCGTGCCGGCGCAGGTGTCGCTCGTCGGCCATAACGACATGCCGCTCGTCGACCTGATCAATCCGCCGCTCACGACCGTGCGCATTGCGCTGGAGGAAATGAGCGAGCAGGCGGCGGCGCTGTTTATCGAGCGTATCGATTCTCCCGACGCCACGCCCATCACCCGAATGCTGTTGCCAACGCTTGTCGTGCGCGAATCGACGGCGCCGCCCGCTGCCTGACTGCCTCAGGCGAATCGACGCGCCGTTGTCGCGCCGAAGGGGGCAGGCAATGGCGAGGTCTCCTCGCCGGCGGGCGCCATTGAACACAAGACCGACCTTCAGCGTTCACGTTCCTGAACGCTGAGTTGCGCATTCGGATGCTTACGCCGGGCGCGGGATCACCTATCTTCTCCAGTCAGATCGGGGCATTGAGCGCACCCGCTACGAACATGGAGCCAGAAGTGAATCAATTGAAATGCTTGCCGCAGATGGAGGTGATCTGGGGGCACGACATCGTGAAGGCCGTAGCCGCATCGCTTGGGGACTACGGCATCCATCGGCCGATGACATTTACCATTTCGTCCCTTGAGACGTGGCATCGCGAGCATCTGCAACCCGGCATTCGCGACGAAGTCGGCCTCTACGTCAATTTGCCCCCGCATGTGCCGGACTTCGCTGTGCGCGAGGCGCTTCAGGCCTGCGTCGACAAGGGCGCGAGATCGATCGTCGCCGTGGGGGGCGGATCCGTGCTGGACGCGGCAAAGGCCGTCTCGTGGCAGCATTTCGAACTGACGGGAAACTACCTGCCGATTGCCGCGTTCCCCACGACCTTATCCGGTGCCGAGTTTTCTCACTACTTCGGCGTGACCGAGACCGATGGGGCGCAGAAGTTCAAGCGCAGCTATGCCGTGAGAGAGACGGTTCCCGCACTGGTCGCGATCGATCCCTCGCTGATCGCCGGAACACCGCGTCATCTGTTGCTGAGCTCAGCGATCAAAGGCATCGATCATGCGGTGGAGGGCATGCGCCGGGTCGGTGTCGACCATCCGCACGCGATTCTGGCCAGACAGGGCGTAGAACGCTTCGCCGGCGTTTTGCAATCGTGGCCGAAGCAACGGGAAACGCAATCTCTGCTCGCAAGCGGTGATGTATCGCCCGACGATCTGCTCAATCTCCAACTGGCCGCATGGCAGTGCTATTTCTATCCGGCCTCGGTCATCTACGGTCTCAGCCATCGCATCGGCCACATTCTCGGCGGCACGTTCGGGCTGCCGCACAGTGTCACGTCCTGCGTCACGCTCGCGCCGGTGATTCGGGCTACCGGCGCTTCGTACGGCGACAAGCTCGGCATCTTCTCGAACGGTATCGGTGGCGAGGCGGGCGCCGCTCAGCTCTCGGATCGAATCGCAGGTCTTGTCACGTCGCTGGCGTTGCCCAACCGTCTTCGGGATCTGAATTTCGACCGGGCGAATTTGCCCGAGGTGGCGGCGCTGCTCAAGCAGAATTACCCCTCGGAGGTGTCTGATCTCGGTGACAACGCCGCAGAGAAACTCGACGCCCTTCTGGAGCGGCTGTGGTGATGTCAGTGCTGCCGTCGCTCAGGACCCACCAACATCGGGCCCCCGGATTAGCCGAACTTCGGACGATGCTGGCCATGCGCGCGATCAGCGCGGTGGCGGTGACGGAACAGGCGCTGGAGACCGCGGAGCACTGCAAGCGGGACGTGAACGCATTCGCCGCACTCGACCACGCCGGGGCGCTCGCTGCGGCATCGGAAAGCGATCGACGGATCGCGAACGGTACTGCACGCCTTCTCGAAGGCCTTCCCATCGCCGTCAAGGACCTGATCGATACGAAAGATGTCGAGACCTGTTATGGCGCCGCGACCTACCGTGGCAACGTGCCGACGGTCGACGCCGATATCGTGAGGGCGTTGAGCGCTCAGGGGGCTGTCATCATCGGCAAGACCACCACGCACGAATTCGCCTGGGGCGTGACGACTGAGAGCGAGGCATTCGGCGACACGCTCAATCCGCTCGACCCTTCTCGCATCCCCGGCGGGTCCAGTGGCGGCATGGCCGCAGCGATCGCCTATGGTGCCGTCATGGCCGGGGTGGGAACGGACACGGGCGGTTCCGTGCGCATTCCGGCCGCACTGTGCGGTGTCGTGGGCTTCAAACCCACGTGGGGCAGATTGTCGACGCGGGGTGTGTTTGCGCTGGCGCCGTCGTGCGATCACGTCGGATGGCTGGGAAGGGAGGTGAGCGACGTTCGCTTGCTTGCGTCCGCGCTCGACATCACGTCGCCCGACAGTGATGTCCGCACGAGCCTGCGGCTGGGCGTGATCCGCGAGATCGCGCCGGTGCCATTGAGCGCCGGCGTGGGCGAGGCATTTGATAGCGCAACGGCCCGTCTTCAACTCGCGTTCCCGTGCATACCCATCGATACGTCCGGCCTGTTCGACGGCGCATGCGACGCCTTCGCCTGTATCGTGCTGGTCGAGGGCGGGATCGAGCACTTCCGTCGCAACGACTGGGCGCGCATTGTCGCCAGCTACGGCGCGCAGACCGTCGACAGACTGACGCGCGCCCGCGCGATGCGTCTTGCCGCTTACGCCGACGCTCAGCAAAGCCGACGTCAATTCGCCGCACGGTTGCATGCTGCGATGGCGGACATCGATTACCTGTTGCTGCCGACGTGCCCATGCGTCGCGCCAGTACGGCATAGCGAGGAGGTCAGCATCGGCGCCTGGTCGGGCACGCTTCGCGAGGCGCTGATGACCTACACGGCGCCGTTCAATCTTGCCGGCTTCCCGGCGATCTCGATTCCGCTGCCGGCAACGGCGGGCGCGCTTCCGGCGGCGATGCAAATCATCGGTAAGCCGGGGGACGACGGCGGGCTGTTACAGATCGCACAGCAGGTGGCGTCAGTGATCGGTGCATAGCGTCAAACCGGGCAACGCGCAATGTGGAGCGCCGAAGGGTTGTGCTCAAGCATCGTCACTAGACTCCGGTGTTTACCCAACTTGCGCGGCGCTCTTCAGCACTGATCTGCCCTCAGAATCTGAGCGATTCGCGTTGAGACCGACGGCAGCGTCATCGAATCGCTATCGATGGCGCCGCCGTCGCCGAACACCGGCTGACTGAGTCGCGTCAGGATGCCGCCCGTCGGCATCTCGACGGCAAGCCTGGCACCGCGCTCATAGGCATGGCGAAGGGTGTCCTGCCAGTTCACCGGGCGCGCCATGTTCCACGCGAGATCCTCGGCGATGTCGTCGGGATGAAAGAGCGCACGTGCGCGTGTGCAACTGATGTAGGTCATCCTCGGACATTGCACGCGAACGTTTGCGGTGGCCTCCGCCAGCGTCTTTGCCTGGCTGTTGAGCAACTCGCAGTGGGACGGCACGGTCATGGCAAGCCGAACCGCTTTCGCGGCACCCGCCTTCAATGCGAGAAGCCGAACGCTGTTCAATGCGCCCGTGCTGCCCGCTACGACGATCTGATGCTCGGCATTCAGATTGGCCACATACGCAGGCGTGTCGGCGGTGTGCACCTGATGCACGATCGCGGTCACGGTGGCAACGGGTAGCCCGGTGATCGCGGTCATCCCGTAGCCGTTCGGATACGCGGTCTCCATCAGACGTCCCCGCAAACGAACGAGCCGCAGCGCATCGTCGAAGCTTACGGCACCCGCTGCGACCGCCGCCGCCCACGCGCCGATCGAGTGTCCGGCGACGATGGCCGGCGTCGCATGCAAGGCGGCGAGCGCCCGTGTCATCGCGACACCCGCCACCAACAGCACCAACTGTACGGACGTCGTCGAACGAAACGCGTATTCGGTGCAAAGTGCCGACGGATCGATGCCGATGACGTCACGCGCTTCAGCCAACGTTTTGTGAACTTCCGGCGTGTCGGGCAACGAATCCAGCATGCCGATGCGCTGCCCGCCCTGACCGGGGTAGGTGAACAAGACGCTCACGGCGCGTCTCCCGGGTTGTCCCACGGGTCCACAACGAGCTTCGGCCCCCATTGGGTCTTCACTAGGGTGCGCGTCGGCGAGCTCAACCACTCGCGAAGCGAGAAACCACCGCCCCCCGTATCGATCTGTATGTCGAGCCGGCAAACGGTGTCGCGGGCGATCCACGCGAGCGTATCGACTTGCGAGTCCGCTGGTCGAAAGGGCAGGCGAACCACGAGATCGAGATCGCTTTGCGTGTGCAGCACCGGCATTCCGGTCGCCAGCGCAAAGCCGACGCCTCCGGTGGGTCCCCAGTGCAGGCCGAGTGCATTCAGGGCGGGAGCAAGCTCGCGAAGCGCCGTCAGACAGGGCAGTACATCGGTGTTACACGCATCGCGCACCCCATCGATCAGCGACTCCGGCGTGACCACGCGCCGCACCGCCCGATACGACGCGTGCGCCGCGACACGTTGATCCCGAGTCGTGCCTCGTAACCCCACCGGCACGAGGCCGGGCTGCGCGTCGGGGGCCCTTCGTACGACGACCGGCACGCTGGCTGTCATAGCGTCGTGCGCCCACGCCGGAACGCACGGTTCTGGCGGAAACACGAGTTCATCGCACCAGAGCAGATCGTGCGGACGCAATGATGGCCGATGCGTGGCGATGGCAGGTGTCATTGCACGACAGCCTTCGTCGCGAGAAACAACAGCGAGGGCCCGAGCAGACAGCCCAGCCCTGTATGGAAGGTGGCGACGAGTGCACCGTAGGGCACCAGCCGGCGATCGGTTGCCGCAAGCCCCGCCGACACGCCGCTGACCGTACCCGCCAATCCTCCGAACACCATCGCCGCGCGCGGGTTGTTCAGCCCGAGCAGACGCGCGGCAAACGGCGTGCCGACCATGACGATGATGGCCTTGATGAGGCCGGCGGCGATCGAAAGCGCCATCACGTCGGAACTCGCGCCGATGGCCGCACCGGTGACGGGACCGACGATATAGGTCACGGCGCCCGCGCCGATGGTGGTCATGCTCACGGCATCGGTGTAGCCGAAGGCATGTGCCAGCGACGCCCCGACGACAAAGGGCAGCACGGTTCCGAGAATCAGCGAGATCGCGCCGATCAGTCCCGCCTTGCGGGCTTCGGCGACCTGCACTTCGAACGCAGTGGCAACGATGGCGAAGTCACGCAACATCGCACCTCCCATCAACCCGATGCCGCTGAACAGGGAGACGTCCGCGAGCCCCTGTTGCCCTCCTGCGGCGACGCCGCCCCAATAGGCGAGTACTAGGCCGATCATGATGGCGATGGCCGAGCCGTGAACACGCCCGAAAGTCAGCCGTCGGGACAGCCACATGGAAAGCCCCATGATGATGCCGACGAGCGCGAAGGCCGTGACCAATCCGTTGTGCTGCAAGACTTTCTCGAACATGGATAGCATGGCGGTTGCCTCTCAGGCGTTGGTTGGTGCCGACTCGGACAGCGGCGGCAACGGTTGCGCGTTGCCCGTCCGGTTGATCAGGGCGATGGCGACACCGCAGACAAGCACCGCGCCGATCGCAGCAAGCAGCGCGACCGGACCGCCACGCAATGCCGTTACGACGTTCTGCTGGGCGGCCATCGCGACCACGACGGGGATGTACATTGCGCCCCAGAAGGACACGCCGGCTTCGGTCGCCGCCGGCATCAGGCCACGCCGGTGCAGATAAAGGCGGGCGCAAATCAACAGCAGCATGGCAATGCCGACGCCGCCAACGTTGGCCTTAACGCCAATGGCCTGACCAAGCAGATCGCCGAGGAAGATGCCCGCGAGATGGCAGATCGCGAGCAGGGTCGTACCGTAAATAATCACTTGCTGTCTCCTGGAGGATGTAACGCCAACCCGGCTTTTCTGGTGTTATGGCAAGTGCCGGGTTGTCGGGGGGCTGCTACCAAATCAACTTCATTCTTTCGCGCACGGCCGAGGAGGCTTGTCGCGATGGCGCGCCAAGCCGGCCGGCAAGACCGCGTGACGGATCCGCCTGAATATCCGCCAGCGTCTGTATCAGCACATCGCGGACTTCGCAGACATCGTGAGGGGTGGGGTGTTGTGCGGAGCTGACCTTCAGCAGACGCCACAAGAGGCCCAGCGACGCGAAGCTGGAGATGTCGTATGCCATCGGGGGAATCGTTTGCGCGAGCGCTTCAAGCTCACCCACCGAGCGCTGGGTAATGCGGGCGGCGGCGTGCTTTCCCATGGCGTGGATCATCACGCCCGGGTCATCGAGCGCTATCAGACGGTTGGCCTGATATCCGTGCGCGAGGAACGCGCCGGACATTGCCCGTCCGACGATGAGCGCGATCACCGGATGCCCGGCCAGACGCGCAGCGGCATAGGCATCGGCAGCAGCGGCCAACGCGAGGTGGATGCCGAAGGCTTCTTCGCGCCGCCCGTAAGCCTGACTGGCGACATCCACGACCGCGACGATGGCGCACTTGCGAGTGCTGTTCCGGTCGCGCGCCATGGCGTCGCGCACGGCGCGGGCCAGTTGCCAGCCCTCGATCAGACCGACTTCGCCATGCCGCACACGCGGGAACCGGTTGTTTGCGTCGGGTACCACGGCGATGAAGCGCGCCGGAGAATCGCCTAGCGACGCGTCCACCACCCGCAACGTGTTGCCGTAATCGCCGGTTTCGATGCAAGGTACCGCCTCGGATGTCAGTGCGCGCATCCAGACGGCGCCGCGTGGGGATCGTTCGGAATTGCTCATGAGAGGTCTCCTGCTCGTGCGCTGGCATAGAGCGCGCGCACGTCTTCCGGGGAAGGCTGATGGGTGACGTCCATCTGCATCAACCGGTCGAGGTAATACCCGATCCGTTCGCTGCGCGTGGACTTGGGGACACCATCGCGCAGCCATGTCAGCACCTGCGTGCGGATGATCGCGATATCGTCGTCGACGCAGGCATCGACCAGGCCCGTCGCCATGCGCTGTTCTCCACCAGTCAGACTCCAGATGAAGGGGCGGTCGCGCGAGTCGTACTCCTCGACACCCGCTTCCTGCTCGATCACGGACGGACCGTTGAGCCCGAGCCGTGCTTCACGTGTGACAAGGAGATAGCTGCACATGCCGGCGGCAATGCTCATGCCGCCGAAGCAGCCGACCACGCCCGCCGAGATGCCGATGACGGGGCCGAACGTTCTGAGCTCGTGGATCGCGGCGTGAATTTCTGCGATGGCGGCGAGCCCGAGATTGGCTTCCTGAAGCCGCACGCCACCCGTCTCGAAGACGATGACGGCGCGCGTCGGAATCCCGTTGCGGTTGTCCTCGATGGCGCACTCGAGCGCGCCTGCGATTTTCGCACCGGAGACTTCGCCCATGCTGCCGCCCTGAAAGGCGCCTTCGATAGCAAGGACCACGGCCGGTTGCGAGTCGAGCGTACCGCGCGCGACGACCACACCGTCGTCTGCCTGCGTGACGATGCCCTGACGCGGCAGCCATGGAGAGGACAAACGCTCGAACGGATCGAGCAGTTCGCGGAATGTGCCGGCATCGAGCAAGGCGATAGCGCGGCGGCGTGCGTCGCGCTCGATGAAGCTGTCTCGTTGTATCGGAGTTTTCGTCATCTCGTTGGCCTTTATTGCAGAGATTCGAGCGCTTCGCGCGCCTGTTCGAGGCGAAGGCGAACAACGGCCGGGGTCGCGCCGAAATCGTTGATTTCGATGTTGAGCGCCGGCCACGTGTGTGAGGCAAAGATGCGATCGAGCTGTGCCTGCCAGATGCCGGACATGCCATTGAGCGATGTGGTGAGTTCGACGTGGATGCTGCCCGACGTTCCCGGGGTCAGCAGAACTTCCAGGTCGCCCGAGCCGACGACCCCCACACACGTGCGGCCCGCGCTGGGTGCGCCGCCGGAGAAATGAAATTGAAGTCGTTCCATGGACGTCTTTCCGAAAGACTTAAGAGCGGTGATTGGGACGAAGGCGTGCGCTGCGCGACAACCGGTCGAGGAAAAGAGCCGCCGCGAGCATGTCGGCCGCACCACCGGGCGAGATATGGCGGGCGAGCATGTCGGACTCGAACTGTCGGAACCGGCGTCGACCTTGCGGCGTCGATAGCCCGCCGCTTGCGCGCACGGCGCTCGCGCCGCTTTGCACAGCATGCAGGCCGTCGGGGCCGCCTCGCGCGAGTACACAGGTGTCGTCAAGCGTCGCCATCACGGCGAGCAGGGCGTCGACACGGGCGTGGTCCTCGCGCACCCCTGCCGCACGAGCTCGCCTGAGTGCGGGGAGTGCGACTTTCGTGACGTGAGGAAAGCCGGCCCATGCTTGTCCCCGTGCCCCACCGACGCCATAGTCGAGACAGGCGCGTTCCCCTTTGTGGCCGGTGGCGCAGGGCGCGAAGCGATCGGGCAGGCGGGCAAGTGCTGAGGCGCGACGTGCGACGGCCGTCGCTCCCAGCGTGTTGGGCGCCTGTGCGGCAGCGGTGATCAGCAGACCCAGCGCCCAGATCGCACCGCGATGGGTGTTGACGCCGCCGCTCGCCGCGAGCATGGCCTTTTCTCCGAGGCGCCCGAGACGGCCGATTTGCTCGCGCAGGCGCATGGGGTCGCCGATCAGCACGCCTGCCCTGGCCATCGCCTCGAAGGTCGGGCGAAGCACGTTGGCGGAGCGCACCATCAACGCCCAGGTGAGATCGTGATGCGAACCGCTTCCCCGCACGTCGACCAGCCCCGGCTTGGGGGACAGGGTCACTTCGTCGATCAATGCGAATTCGACGAGCGTGGCGAGTCTCGTCGCGAGTTCGATGGGCTGCGACGGCGACTCGATCTGTCGAATCAGGGCCTTGTCCATTACCAGCTCCGGAAGCGCGCAGGCGGGTCGTAGAGGCCGCCCGACCATTCGACCAGTTCGCCGATGCTCTTGGCCGCCAGCAACTCGCGACTGGCGTCCGTTGGGCGAATGCCGAGGTCTTCCGGCAGCGCAATGAGTCCGTCGCGACGCATCGCGGCGGTGTCGGCCGGATCGTGTTTCAGCCCGATGGCGGTGACACCGGCCACGGCCGAGATCATCGCGCGCCGCTCTTCCAGCGAGCGCGCCTTGTAGAGGTAGGCGATGCCGTCTTCGGTGAGCAGATGGGTGACGTCGTCGCCGTAGATCATGACCGGGGCGAGTGGCATGCCGCTTTGCTTCGCCACGGAAACGGCGTCCAGCGTCTCCACGAACGTCGGCTTTCCGCCCTCCTGGAACGTCTCGACCATCTGCACCACGAGCTTCCTGCCGCGTTCCAGCAGGGTGTCTGGCTGCGTCATGTCGAGCCAGGCAGGGGTGGGGTGACGCCGTCCACGCGGATCGTGTCCCATGTTCGGCGCACCGCCGAAGCCGGCGAGCCGCCCGCGCGTCACGGTGGACGAATGGCCGTCGCCGTCGATTTGCAGTGTGGCGCCGATGAAGAGATCGACCGCGTACTGACCGGCGAGTTGGCAGAGCATCCGGTTGGAGCGTAGCGAGCCGTCGTGGCCAGTGAAGAAAACGTCCGGACGTGCGGCGACATAGCGCTCCATGCCAAGCTCCGTGCCGAAGCAATGCACGCTTTCGACCCAGCCCGATTCGATCGCGGGGATCAGCGTCGGGTGCGGATTCAGCGTCCAGTTCCGGCAGATTTTGCCTTTCAGCCCGAGGCGCTCGCCGTACGTCGGCAGAATCAGTTCGATGGCGGCTGTATTGAAGCCGATGCCGTGGTTGAGGGACTGCACGTTGTGCCGCTCATAAATGCCGCGAATGGCCATCATCGCCATTAGCACATGCACGGATTTGATCAGCCGGGGATCGCGGGTGAACAGCGGCTCGATGAAAAACGGCTTGTCCGCTACGACAACGAAGTCCACCCACGAAGCGGGGATATCGACGCGCGGCAGTTCGGCAACGTCGTCGACGATTTCGTTGACCTGCACGATGACGATGCCATCCGAGAACGCCGCAGGTTCGACCAGCGCGGGCGTGTCTTCCGTGCTCGGGCCGGTGTAGATGTTTCCGTCGCGGTCGGCCTTGAACCCGGCGACCAGCGCAACGTTCGGGATCAGATCGACCACGAGTCGCGCGTACAGCTCGATGTAGGTGTGGATGGCGCCGACTTCCAGCTGACCGTCGGCAAGCAACTGACTGATGCGCAGGCTCTGCGGCCCCGCGAAGGAGAAGTCCAGCTTCCTGGCGATGCCGGCCTCAAAGAGGTCGAGGTGTTCGGCCCGGCCGACGCTGGGCATGATCATATGCAGATCGTGCACCGCGTCGGGATTGACCTGAGCCAACGAGCGCGAGAGGAAGTCCGCCTGCTTCTGGTTGTTGCCTTCGAGCACGACGCGATCGCCCGGGGTGATCAGCACCTCCAGCGCCGCAACGATGTCGCTCGTGTCAATGACCTTGCCGTTGGCGATCCTGCGGGCCGCAGCGAGGCGGCGCTCCTTCTCGTCGCGTCGGCGACGCCACTTGGCCGGGATTGCGGGGATCTCTTGCATGTCGTGGGTTCCAGCGGTTCGAGTCGTCAGTAACGTCAAACATATTCGGCAAAACCCTTCATTTCAATCAACCTAGGTGTCGGTTTATTAGCTTTAGGTTAATAATTGGCGTCAGCGGCCCCGGGATCGGAGGCTGCATCGAATCCGAGCGAGGTACCGGCATGGCAATCGACGACGGCATTACCCTGAAGAAGCTGGAAGTCTTTCAGGCGTTCATGGCCCTGGGCAACATGGCGCAGGTATCGGACGTGCTCGGGCAGAGTACGGTGAGCGTGCACCGGGCGCTCCATTCGCTCGAGACGGGGCTTCGCTGTCCGCTGTTCAAGAAGGATGGCCGGAAGTTGATCCCGCTCGCAACCGCGTACGTGTTCTCGGAGCACGCGGCGCGAATACTCAGCGAGTGCGAGACCGGGGTGCAGCGAACGCGGGAGGCGGCCGGATTCACGTCCACGCGACTCAAGATCGGGGGGCTCTACTCGATGACCGTGGGAACGATTCCGCGATTGCTGGTGGGACTGAAAACGCGCAGGCCTGCGCTGGATATCGACCTGACCCTCGGCTCGAACCGCGACCTGCTGTCCAAACTGGATGACGGCTTGCTGGACGCCATCGTGATTGCGCTTGGCGCACCGCCGAAAAACCCCGCGATGATGGTCGTGCCGATGTTCGAGGACGATATCCTGTTCGCCGCGCCGCTGGGTTCGCCCTATGCGAAAGAGGCGGCAATCGACCTCAAGGTCGTACGTCATGAAAAGTTCGTATCGCTGGGCGACGAATTCGCGACGTATCACGACTTCAAATCGGCCTTCGACCTCGCAGGATTCGATCCCGATATCGCGATGCAGGTGGGCGACATCTTTTCACTGATCAATCTCGTGAGCGGCGGCATCGGCTACGCGCTACTGCCCCGACGCGTCGCAGATTTCAGCCCGAAGGTGCAGTTAATTCCGCTCATCGGGCGATACGCGCGAAGCCAGAATATCGTGCTGGTGCTGCCTCGGAATCGCGAACGCGATCCCAACCTGCTCGCCCTGAGTGCGGAGTGCCGCATGCTCAGACGGTAGTCTGCCGACAAACGTTGCCCTCAGCAGGCCGGTGGACGTTTCTCGACCCATCCGGTGACGGCGTCATAGGCGTGGGCGATCTTGAGTACCTCGATGTCTGCGTGCGGCCGTCCGATGATTTGCATGCCCATCGGCAGGCCATGCGGGCCGAAGCCCACCGGCACATTGACGGCAGGCAAACCGGCCATCGTGGGACCAATCACGACTTCCATCCAGCGGTGATACGTGTCCATGGTCCGGTCGCCGATGACTCTCGGCCAATGCTGATCGGCATCGAAAGGAAAGACTTGCGCCGAAGGCAGCACCAGAAAGTCGTAGGTGTCGAACAGTGCCATCACCGCGCGATACCAACGGCTTCGTATGGCCGAGGCCTGATAGATGTCCAGCGCGGACAATTGCAATCCGCGCTTGATCTCCCAGATGATTTCCGGCTTCATCGTCGCCCGTCTTTCCGGCTCCTCATAGTCGGCATATCGCGCGCTGGCCACCGACCATTGACGAAGCGTCAGCCAGCCATGCCATAGCTCGGCCATGGAGAAGTCAGGGTGCGTGGCATCGACCCGGCACCCCAGCGCTTCGAGCTGTCTTAGCGCGGTCTCGCACAGACGGAGGATGTCGGGATCGATCGCCAGGTAGTCGCGGTAGTTGCCGAGCCATCCGATGCGAATGTCGCCGCCATTCAGGCTCAGATCGTCGCCAAAGGCAGGCAGATCGCGCGAGAGCGGCACGCTCGCGTGGTAGCCGGCCTGCGTGCGCAACAACGCCAGCATGTCGGGCACGTTGCGCCCCATCGGGCCGTCGGTTGCCAACTGCTGGAGATAGAGTTCGGGGGAGCCGATCGGCACCACGCCGAAGCTTGGCCGGAATCCGAAGACATTGTTGAATGCTGCCGGGTTGCGCAGCGATCCCATCATGTCGCTGCCGTCTGCGACCGCCTGCATCCGCGTGGCTAATGCGACGGCCGCGCCGCCACTACTGCCACCGGCTGTGCGTGTCTCGTCGTATGCGCACTTGGTCGAGCCGAACACCGGGTTGTAGGTCTGGGAGCCCGCGCCGAATTCCGGCACATTCGTCTTGCCGATGATGATGGCGCCGGCCTGCTTCATACGAGCGACGGCAATGCCGTCGCTGGTCGGGAGAAAGTCGCGAAACAATGGCGATCCCATGGTGCTGGGAATGCCGACTGTGGCCGAAAGATCTTTGATGGCCTGCGGAAAGCCGTGCATCCAGCCAACGGTTTCGCCGCTGGCGAGCTGTTCGTCGCAGCGCAACGCCTGTGCCATCAACTGCGCTTCCGGTTGCAGCGACACGATGGCATTGACCTTCGGATTGATGCGCCCGATCTGGTCGAGATAGGCCGTCATGACCTCACGGCACGACACGTCTCGTGCGTGAATGGCCGCCGACAGTTCGAGAGCACTGAACTGAACCAGATCCGATGAGCGATGTGAGGCTTTTTTCATTTCGATACGGCGTGACGATTGGTTTGCGACTCGGTGTGCTCATTGGCGGCGCTCAAGCGGTGTGCGTCGCGCTTGCGTCCCTTCATGAAGGCGCATCCCAGCAGCCCGATCGGTGCGCAGACCATCAGATAGAAGGCCGGGGCGAACGATGAGCCGGTGGCTTGCGTCAGCCAGACCAGCGTGAACGGTGCAAATCCGCCGAAGACCATGACCGCGAGGTTGTAGCCGATAGTCATGCCGGTAGATCGGACGCGAACGGGCAATTGCTCGGCCATGGCGGGCGCGAGTACGCCGCAGACGATTGCGTGGAACGTGCACAGAACGATCTGCATGACGAGCAGTCGTGCGGTACTGGGGCTTTCGCCGAGCCATTGCATCATGGGATAGATGCTCAGAAGCAGGCCGCCATAGGCAAAAGTCAGGAAGGCGCGCTTGCTGACCTTGTCGGAGAACCAGCCGATGGTCGGTGTCAGGATAACCAGCCAGAGCACCGCAATCATCTGAATGGTGAAGCTTTGATCCGCAGGAATGCCGAACTGTTTGCTCACGTAGCCCGGCATGTTGACCAACACGACGTAGAAGACGGCAGTGCCTGGCACGTTAAGCAGGAAGCTGACGAGGATGCCGCGATAGTTGCTTTTCAGCGACTCGGTGAATGCCTGCGTCGGGGCCTGCTGTTCAGCTTCGAGAAAGACGGGCGTTTCCTCAAGATGCCGTCGCATCCATATTGCGACGGGGGCAATGGCAAGGCCGGCAAGAAAGGCTACGCGCCAGCCCCAACTCTCCAGACTCTCGGGTGTGAGACTTCGATTCAGCAGCGCGGCCATCGAAGAGCCAACGAGGACTGCGAGAAACTGTCCGAAGAACTGCCACGATGCATAAAAACCCTTCTTGCCGGGCGGGGCCAGCTCAGTCAGAAACGACGTTGCACTTGCGAATTCCCCCCCCGTGGCGGCGCCTTGCAGCAGCCGCGCAATCAGGATGATGACCGGGGCGCCGATGCCGATCGCCGCATAGGGCGGCGCGAACGTGATCATGAGAATGGCCGCGCTCATCAGGTACATGATCATTTGCAGCGCGGGCTTACGGCCGCGCTTGTCGGCATAAATGCCCAGCAATATGCCGCCGACCGGTCGCATGACGAAACCTGCGCCGAATACGGCAGTGGTCAGCAACAACGACACATAGCGATTTCCGTCCGAAGGAAAAAAGACGGTCGCGATGACCTGCGCCATGAAGCCGTAGATGATGAAGTCGTACCATTCGAGGGCGTTGCCGATGAGCGCGGCAACGACGTTCCTTTGGATGGCAGGGGAGGGGGCGCTTGTCGCGCCGTGGATTTCAGGGGCGTTCAATGGAAGTCTCCGGTTGCCGTGCTCCGCACCTTTTCGTCGTGTCGGGCGCGTACGAGAAGCGGCGGGCGGCTTATTCATTTTTTGGGCATGCGTCGGCCCGGCCCTGCCGGGCCGGACCTGTGCGTTTCGGCGCGTCGGACTGTGTCAGACGGTGATGGGCTCAAGTCGGGCGAGCAGTTCGTCCTTGCGATTCACGAGCCAGGGCGGAAGCTGGAATTCTTCGCCGAGATGATCGGGCGCTTCGTCGATGGCGAAGCCGATGTCTGTCGTGGCGGCCTCGAACATCACCCCGCCAGGCATCTTGAAATACATTGAACGGAAGTAGTTTCGATTCACCGATTCCGATGTGTCGATGTAGCCGAGCGCCATGAGTTTCTCTTTCAGCGCCATCTGGTCGTCCATGTTGTCGACCGCGAAGGCGACATGGTGAACGGTGCCCTCACCGTAGACGGTCGAGCCTTGCAGGCGGTCGGGCTCGTGCAGGAATTCGACCACCGTGCCGGGACCGCCCGTGTGGGTCTCGAAGCGGAAGTACGGGCCGGACTGTGCCGCCAGACGGAAGCCGATGGCGTCGCTCATGAAACGCACCGACTCTTCCACCTCCCGCAACGACAGCGTGATGCTGTGTACGCCACGAATGGCATACCTCGTTGGAATGTCATTGGCGACGCAGGGCTGGCGCGTGTCGAGGTCCGTCTCGACCAGATCGAATTCGATGCCGCACGGGTGTTGGAAACGCTGTCGGCGCTCGCCAAAGCGCTCGGTCATCTCAGCGGCGAAGGCGATGCCTTTGGCCGTGAAGCGCTCACGCCAGAATTCGAGGGAATTCGACGGCACCGAGTAATTGATGAACCTGACCTGACCCGACCCAGGGCGTGCCATCACGCCGCGCTGGCGGAACGGAAACGACGTCACCAAAGTCCCCGGTTCTCCGTTCGCGTTGCCGTAGTAGAGGTGGTAAATGGGGTCTTCGCCGTCGAGCAACACCGTCTTTTTGACGAGGGTTTGCCCGAGCAACTTGACGTAAAAATCCACGTCTTCCTGCGCGTGCCGCACGCCGGCCGTCAGGTGGTGGAATCCCTTGATGATTGACATTGTCTGCTCCGATGTATCGATATGAAGAGGTGGCGCATGGCGTCCCTGCCGATAAGCTAAATCTCCGGAATTTGCTTGAGAAGGCGTCAAAACCTGCACGGAAGGTTCGCAAAATCCGAACGATTGAATGAGGCGTAGGCGAGCGTTGCTGCGATGACGTAAGATCGTGCTGCCGAGACGCCCCTGGTGTCGGCTCTGCCCGGACGACGAATTCTCAACATCTCTTTCCATGCTCGACCTGAAGGACGTTTATTACTTTGTGCAGGTAGTCGACCGGGGTGGATTCACTTCGGCTGGTGAGGTACTGCGTCTGCCGAAATCGACGCTCAGTCATCGACTCAAAGCGTTGGAGGCGTCGCTGGGCGTTCGTCTGATCAATCGCACATCCCGGCAATTCGCGATGACTGAGGTCGGGGCGGAGTTTTACCAGTACGCCACGGCACTGCTGCGCAGCGCCGAAGTGGCCGAGGAGGCGATGCGTGAGCGTCTGACGGAGCCGAGCGGTGTCGTTCGCATGACGACGGCGGCCGAGATTGCGCAGTTCCTGCTACGTGACGTGCTGCCGGATTTTCTGGCAAAGCATCCCAAGGTCAAGATCGTCGAGACGTCCACCGACAGGCTGGTCGATATCGTGGGTGAAGGTTTTGATCTTGCAATCCGGGGCCATAGCTCGCAGTTGCAGGATTCCAATCTCGTTCAACTCCCGCTTGCGCGTGCGCCCTGGTACTTGTTTGCGGGCGCCAGATATCTGACCGAGAATCCACCGCCAGAGGTGCCGCAGGATCTGTCCCGGCACGCGATCGTCGCGCTATCAGGCAAGGGCGTGGAGCAGTGGCAACTGGCGGGTCCCGACGACCTCGTTGCGGTCGTGCCGATCGAACCCAGATTTCAGAGCAACAACCTGATCTCGTTGAAAGAGGCCGCGTGTGCGAATCTGGGTATCGCGGCATTGCCCGGCTACATCTGCCAGTCGGAATTGACGGCGGGAACGTTGCGCAGAGTCCTTCCCGGCTGGATGGCGGCGGATGCCAGGATCACAGCGCTGGTCCCGTATCGAACGGGACTCATGCCGGCCGTGCGCGCGCTGCTCGACTATCTCGCGATTGCATTGCCTTCGCTGACGGCGTTCGAAAGCGGCGAGACCGATCAGGCGGAACGTTAACCACTCGTGCGCTATCTCGCGTTGTCGTTCCGATTGTTTGCCAAGGAGTCTGTATGAAAAGGCTGCCCGATCTGGAGGCCTGGGCGATTTTCGCCAAGGTAGCGGAATCCGGTTCCTTTGCGCGAGCTGCCAGCGATCTTTCGCTTTCCCAGGCCACGGTATCGAAGGCGATATCGCGTCTGGAGGCCCGCATGAAAACAGTGTTGTTCCATCGTACGTCGCGGCGTATCTCGCTGACCGAGAGCGGTGCGTCTGCGTTGGAAAGCGCGACACGAATTCTTGAGGAAGCCGAAGCGTTGGAAGCAGCCGTCGCGGAAAACTCGACCAGCTTGCAGGGGTTGATCCGCGTGGCCGCACCGATGTCATTTGGGATCTCTCGCCTGGCGCCGATGCTCCCCGAATTCCTGGAGATGCATCCCGACGTCACCCTCGATGTCCAGTTCAATGATGAAAAGGTCGATCTGATCGGGGGCCGTTTCGATCTGGCGCTTCGCATCTCGAGCATGGAGAACTCCAGCTTGCTGGCGAGGCGGATATGCCAGGTGCGCGTGCTCCTGGTGGGGGCGCCGAAGTATTTCGAACATCACGGCCGTCCCGAACATCCGCGCGATCTGGCCGATCACCGCGCATTGCAGTACAGCAACTCGCACAGCGGCGAAAGCTGGCGCTTTCACCATGCCGTGCACGGAGAGTACTCGCAGATCGTGCGAGCTCAACTGCACGCCAACAATGCCGACGCCTTGTCGCCAGCGCTACTGGCAGGGCAAGGACTTGCGTTGCAGGCGGAGTTCCTGGTGTGGCGGGAGTTGCAGACAGGCGAGCTCGAAGTGGCGATGGAAGACTGGCAGGTCGAGCCTATTGCGCTGCATATCGTGACGCCACCCGGGCGCAGGCGACCAGCTCGGGTTCAGGCGCTCATCAACTATCTGGTCGAGCGCATGACCGATGCGCCATGGGCACACGGTCAGTGACAGATATCACCGGGATGGCGAAAACCTCCCGGTGTCGTACGCCGGCATCCATGCCTTCCCTATCCGTCGGAAGCCACCGACGCGACCATGCTGCCAAAAGAGGGGCCTGGCTCTCCAGGCGAGTGTCGTGCGCCTAGCTCGAACCATCTCCCCTCGCACTATTTAAGATGCAAAAAAAGGAAACCATGAGTTTCCACAATTTCCATTTTAAACATATAGGACTCTCCCTAGAATGAGTCCTGTCAAAGTTCAGCGCTGTCTTTTCACGGATCCGGTGGACTTTCGATGGCCCATTTAGGCGGGGTCCGCACACACGTGTCACGTTGCCAATTTCATTTCCAAAGCAGAGATTAAGATGAAGAAATTAATGCAAGTGCTGGCCGCTCTCGCGGTTGGTATTTCCTCGGTGTCGGCATTTGCCGCCGGGGCTAGCCCCAAGCTGTTGACCCCGGAAAATTCGGCCATCATCCTGATTGATCATCAACCGCAGATGTATTTCGGCGTGGAAAGTCAGGACCGTCATATGTTGATGAATAGCGTGGCGGCGTTGGCTGAAACTGCCAAGGCGTTCAATGTCCCCACGGTGCTGACTTCCATCACCTCCGCGGGTTTTGCCGGCCCGCTCGATCCGAGCATTACCAAGACCTTCCCGAATACGCCGATCATCGATCGAACCATCATGAATGCGTGGGAGGATCCGAATCTGGTGAGCGCCGTCAAGAAGACCGGCCGCAAAAAGCTGGTGATGGCGGGTCTGTGGACGGAAGTCTGTCTGACACTCCCTGTGCTGAGCGCATTGGACGAAGGTTACGAGGTCTACATCGTTGTGGACGCGTCGGGCGGTTCGAGCAAGGAAGCGCATGACGCCGCCGTGCAACGCATGGTGCAAGCGGGTGCGCAGCCGGTCTCCTGGATGCAGGTTCTGTACGAATACCAGCGCGACTGGGCACGCAAGGATACCTACAAGGCCGTGACCGAAATCGCCCAGAAGTACGGTGGCGCTCACGGGTTGGGCATCTTCTACGCCAAGTCCATGTTCGGTGCGCAAGAAGGCAAGAAGTAATCAGATAGCTCGGCTCGTCATTCGCGAGCTGTTGCCATCGAGAATCGGGAGCAAGTCATCTTGCTCCCGATTGGCTTGAAATACCCGGGGCAGTCAAAACTTGAAGGTCAAGCTTGAGGCGTGATCCCCTTCAAAAATATCGAGACGGCGGTATCCGCCCGTTCTGGCAGCTCGATGAACCCAAGCGCATCGCTGACATGCAAATTGCCCTGGAGCACGTGGCCGTTGCAGTCGGGCTACTGATTGCGCTATCGCAAATGTCCGTTGACTGGCCTTCCCTGTCCTCCCGGGCAGGGAAATTAGTCTGTCATGCCTGGTGTATTGCCTTTAGCAGTTTCTTCCAGAGGGATTCGGCCGCAGGTGAGAAGCGTCTTCCGACACGCCGGATCACCTGACTGGAGAATTGGCGCGCAATCGGATGGTCGACCTCCAGGGCGACCAATCTACCGGCTTCAATATTGCGCCTTGCCGTTTGAGGAGACATGAACGCCACGCCCAACCCGGCAGCCGCTAACGCCTGCGCCGACGAAAACAAATCACAGTAGTAGGCCGGCGTCACGCTAATCCGTTCGGTTTGAATAATCGCATCAATATGCTGCTGAATGCCGAACTGCGCTGGCATGAAAATCAGGCGTTCATCGAGTAGTTGCCGGAATCGAATGCTCTTGTGTCTGGCCAATGTGTGATCGGGACTCACCATCGCACAAAATTTAGCGGTTCGAAATGATTTTGCGCGAATAAATGCATCATTTCCCACCCCCCCACACAATCCAATTTCAACCTCGTCATTGCGAACCATCGCGACAATCTGGTCCTTCGCTCCGCTGCGTAAATCGACCACGATATTCGGAAACTCAAGGCTGAAACTCTTCAGGACGTCGGCCAGTATCGTCTCGATCCATCCTTCCCCAATGGCGATGCCCACTCGTCCACGTCTCAGGCCACGATAGTCGTCCAGCTGCGCGAACATTTCCGCATCGCGTCGGGAGCCGTCGACATAGTGCTGCGCCAGATTGGCGCCAATGGTAGAAAGCACGACTTTTCTGCCGACATGTTCCAGCAGCACAACACCTAGCTGCCGTTCCAATGCAGCCACCTGCCGGCTAATGACGGATGCGTTAATTGACAGCGCATCGGCGGCTGCCCGGACCCCGCCGTGCACCTCGATTTCTCGAAGATAGCGAAGGCTTCGATAGTTGAAAGTCCCTTCACCCTGAGTTCGGTTTTCGAGCTTCATATCGTTTGATTTGTTGACATTGACGTCAACATGATGGCCCGTGAATGGTCATTGATCAATTTTTTTTGCATCTCAATACTGCACTCTCATCAATTCAATCAGCCCGGACGAATCCCGGACGATCTCGACGTATAAAAAAACGATGAGCAGTCGCGATTCATCAATGCTCGCCGGCTCAGAGCGCTGATGGCGTGCCCTGATCGATAGCGACGAGGTCCCCGCGCGTTACCCGTGCCAAGGAAACCACAATGAGACCCAGAAATCGGGATCGCCGCCCCAGTCGAGGCACCGTAATCGCGGCCACAACCATTGGCAATGCGTTGGAGTTTTTTGACTTCACTGTATTCGGCTTTCTCACGCTGACAATCGGCCGACTCTTTTTTCCCACGTTAACGCCCTATGGACAGGTTCTGTCGACGGTAGCGACGTTTGGTGTCGGTTTCATCATGCGTCCGTTAGGCGGCATTGCCATTGGCGCCTACGCCGATCGCTTCGGGAGAAAGAAGGCGATGACGCTCACCATTTTTCTGATGGCGTTGGGTTGTGGCGTTATCGCCTTTACACCGACCTATGCACAAATCGGTGTCGCCGCCTCGGTGACGATCGTGTTGGCACGCCTCATTCAGGGGTTCTCGGCGGGCGGGGAGGTTGGCGCTGCGACAACCTTGCTGGTGGAGTACGCAACCCCCACAACACGCAGTTTCATGGCGAGCTGGCAATTCGCGAGCCAGGGGTTGGGGATTCTGCTGGCTGCGGCATGTGTTGGCGGACTCTCGTACCTGAGCTCGCCGCAATGGATGGCGCATTGGGGTTGGCGAGTGCCGTTCTTGCTAGGCATGCTGATCGCACCTGTCGGCATGTACCTGCGCAGTCACCTGGATGAGTCGCTTGAGCATCCCAGAAGGGATGCTCGCAGCAGCCTGACCATTCTCTGCACCGAGCATGGCAAGACCATACTGTGCGCCATCCTCTGTGGGATGGGACGTACCACGGCAGCTTACGTGGTGACGTTTTACCTACCCACCTATGCCATCAACGAGCTGGGATTTTCTCCCACGACAGCGCTGTTCTCTGCCGCCTTCGCCGGGCTAGTCACCTTCGCATCCGCCGCGCCGATAGGAATCTGGTCCGATCGGGTAGGGCGTAAGCCATTGATCGTTGGCGGCGGCATCACGCTCGCACTCTTGATTTATCCGGCATTTTTCTGGCTCAACGCCAGACCCGACTGGATCGTGCTTTTCGTTGTTGTTGGCGCGTTGATATTGGCGCTCGGCTTACAGAGCGTGCCCGGAACAACGATGCTGCCGGAAATGTTTCCGAAGTCGGTGCGCGTCAGCGGAATGTCGCTTGTGTACAGCATCAGTGTTGCCGTCTTCGGCGGATTCTCTCCGCTCGTCAGCAATTGGATCACCCATGCGACCGGAAGCAAGCTCGCGCCGGCCTGGTACATGCTGGTGATGGTTCTGCTCTCGTTGCTCGGGCTGTTTGGCCTGAAAGACCATAACGGCAAGGAGATCGACAGCACGAACGACACAGGGGCGACGACCCCGGACGCCATGCCGCCTGCGCCCCAAAAGACGGACCCAATCTCGCACCTACACGTGCCTGCTCACGACGGGAAATCGCGCATCGCCGACGGGTTCGACGAGACATCTATTCGCGTGTCGGACCCGTTCTGACCGCATTTCGCAAAATCCCGAACCATCTCAAATTCAAAACTCACAGGGGGAGAGTTGTATGTTCCGATCAATGTTCTTGGCGGCACTGCTCATCGGATTTTCAGCGACGGCATATGCCCAGTTTCAAGGAACGATGTACGGTGTACTGGACGATGGCCTGACTTATGTCAACAACAAAGGCGGGAAGTCCTCGGTATCGATCGCGGACGGCATCGCTCGTTCCAATCGATTGGGGTTTATAGGTCGGGAGGACCTGGGCGGCGGACTACATACGCTCTTCAAACTGGAAGGCTCTTTCTCGCTGAACAACGGCACGCTTGGCAGTGGTCTGATGTTCTCTCACGAGGCCTATGTGGGACTCGACAGGAATAGCTGGGGCCAGGTGACGTTGGGCCGCCAATACGATTTTACGGACTTCATGCAGCGGTACACGCCCTGCCTGTATTGCGGCGTATATCTCGTGGAAAATGCCGACCTGGATCGCATCGCAGGCGAGGCGCTGAACAATTCAGTGCGCTTCATCAGCAGAGATATCAACGGCTTCAAGGTGGGGGCAATGTATTCTTTCGCGTCAAATGCCAATGGGTCCACTAACTTCGGCCGAGCCTATAGTCTGAATGTCGAATATAACCAGGGACCATTCAGCGCGATGGCGGTCACGACAAACATCAATGGCGCGATTACTCACGCAGGCGCAACCGGTACGGCAACACTCCTGGGTATTCGGAATACGTCTGCCAACCTGACGGTGGACAATCAACGCATCATCGACCTCGCCGCTTCCTGGGCGTTCGGCGCATTCAAGGCAGATGCGATGTATACCAACACCCGACTGACGCTCGGAGCGGAGGCCGCCACCGACCAGACGCTGCGTCTTGGTGGTGACTACACCGTGCGTCCCAACCTGATCTGTGGCGGCGCCGCAGTGGTCGAACGCCTCGCCAATTCCCGCTGGTACGATTTCGAAGCCGGGATCAAGTACCTCTTGTCGAAACGCACCAGCGTCTATGTCGCCGGGCTGTTTCAAACGGCAAGCGGATCGGATACCGTGGCCTCAATCGCCACGATCGGGGCATCATCGACGTCCCACCAGGTCGTAACTCGCGTCGGCATGACGCACACTTTCTGATCCACCAGGAACGAAGCAATGCATCTTGACGTCTCACAACCCGATCTCTCCTCTTATCGGAAAGGCAATACTGGTATCGACTACGTCCACCGATTCGAATCGGGTCGGCCCGGGCCGCATGTGTTGGTCAATGCGCTGACACACGGCAACGAAATTTGCGGAATGGTCGCCGTCAAACATTTGCTCGACAGCGAAGTGAGGCCAGCCATCGGCACGCTGACATTAAGCTTCGCAAATGTCGAGGCTTACAACGCGTTCGATCCAGCGCGTCCGTATGACAACCGTCAACTGGTGCATAACCTGAATCGGATCTGGACGCCGGAGATTCTGGACGGTCAGGAGAATAGTCCGGAGATATGTCGTGCCAGGGAGTTGCGTCCGGCACTTGATGCAGCAGACCATCTGTTGGATATCCACTCGACGAGGGCGGATGTCGCGCCGTTCTGGGTGTATCCCCCCTTCGCACGAAATACCGAACTGGCGTCCGCCATCCAGCGCGTGCCGCTGCATCTGGAAATGTCGCCTGCGCTAAGCCCGGCGGGTGCAACAGGACTGACGCAATATGGCCATTATGGTAATTCCTTCACTCGCAACACGGGTGTCGTCATCGAGTGCGGGCAGCATTTCAAGCCTGAATCTTCGAGGCTGGCAACAGAAGTCGTGAAGGACTACCTTGCCTATTTCGGCCTGATAACGACGCCTCGCGATGAGATCGAACCGCATGCCCCTCCCAGGCGCTTCGAACTGCTAACGGTTTGCATGGTCAGGACGACCGAGTTCTCGTTTGTACGGCCGCTAACAGGCTTCGAAGTTTTCTCACGCGGCGAGCTGATTGCGACTGATGGCGATGACGAGATTCGCTCGCCTTGCGACCATTGCACCATCTTCATGCCCACTCAGGAAGCGATCGTAGGGCGCGAAGCCGTCTATCTGACTCGACCATTGTGAATCGGTCGGTGAACCTGTACCAGAAGGAGCGCCGGCAGGAAGTGAAAACTTCCGTGTACCGGCCCACTCATGCAGACCTCCTCGGTTGCCATTAATCATGGCGCGAGGATGTCTACGATAGGCGGGCTGGTCCAATGCAAAGTTTGGGAAGGCGCTTGATCGATGCCAACCCTTGCTCATCAATATTTTCACTTGGGGGGCGGGACGTGGACCGGGAATGACGTCAGAGTCTGGCGCCGCCCGTTGCATCGATCACCTGCCCCGTTGTCCAGCGTGCCTCGTGCGAGGCGAGGAAGGCAATGACGTCGGCCACGTCAGATGGTTGACCTACCCGCGAGAAAACCGACATTGCCTCGGCGTTGGCTCGCGCCTCCGGAATGGTGATCCATGCAGCATTCATGTCTGTTTCCGTGACACCCGGCATGACGGCATTCACCGTAATACGTCGGGAGCCAAATTCGGGAGCCAACGCGAGCGTCAGTGTCTCGAGCGCGCCTTTCGATGCGGCGTATGCCGGATGCATCGGCGCGGCAACACGAGTGAAGCCGGTGGAAATATTGATAATGCGTCCGTCCTCCCGGATGTGATTGGCAATCGCCTTGATCAGGAAGAACGGCGCTTTGAAATTGACAGTCATCACCTCGTCGAATAGGGATTCGTCGGTGTCGGACAGCGACGTTGCTGACGCTACGCCGGCGTTGTTGACGAGAATGTCGATATAAGGCTCGCCGGTCGTTGTCATCGCTGCATTCCTGAACTGCTCCCAAATGCTGTCTGCGGCTGCTTTGCCCTCATTCAAATCGGCTTGTATGGCAACGGCTTTCGAGCCGATAGCTTCGATTTCCCGCACTGTGGCCTGCGCAGCTTCCGCATGGTTTGCGTAATGCACACCGATGAGTGCCGCCCCCTCCTTCGCGAAGGCCAAAGCGACCGCGCGACCAATACCGCGTGAGCCACCCGTTATGAGGGCCACTTTGTCTGTAAGCTTGCCGGGCATCAAGAACTCCTTCGAGGTCAAATTAAATAGCGTTCGCTATAATAATGATGCGAAGAAAAAGTTGTCAATTATTTTTATAGGGATCGATATAAAAATGAGTGTGCCAGGCCGGAAGCGAGGTAGACCCAGGTTGTTGGATCGAGATGCGGGGCTCGAGATCGCTGCGAGACTGTTTTGGGAGCACGGATATGAGGGAACCTCGGTTGCCGATCTGACGTCGGCCATGGGGATTCCGCCGCCCTCCCTGTATGCGATGTACGGATCTAAAGACGAGCTGTTTAGTCAGGCGCTCGACTTTGCCAGCGTTCGTGAGACCAAGGTCGGTCTTGAGGCGCTACAAGGAAAGATGGCAGCTCGCGAGGCCGTAACGTTATATCTGCTTGATGCGGCGTACCGCTTCGCGGACCCCGGACGGCCACGCGGTTGCATGGTATCGACCGCATTTCTTCAATACTCGGAGAAGAGCGAGGACGTTGCGAGAGCGGTGGCGTCGCGTCGTGAACTCGGGCTGCAAACGCTCAAGGCTCGACTGGATCGCGCGATTGCGGAAGGTGAGCTCGATCGCAAGACCGATACCGACTCGCTCGCACGCTTTTATGGCGCAGTCGTCCAGGGGATGTCCGCACAGGCGTGCGATGGCGCTTCTGAGGAAACGTTAAAGCGATTGGTGGAAATTGCAATGAGAGCATGGCCTGCGCCTTTGTAGCGGTCCGATCGCACCAGAAGGCATGCTTCGGCACTCAGGCCGGGGCGCTCGCGACATAAGTCCGACGATACTGTTGCGGCGTAACGCCCAGCGACATGCGGAACATGCGTCCCATGTGCGACTGATGCGAGAAGCCGCATTCGACCGCGACGATCGATAGCGGGGCGTCGGTCCTGGCAATCATCTGCCTGGCTGCCTGGAGGCGGGTTTCCATGATGTAGGCATGCGGTGTCATACCGAGTGCCCGGCTGAATTCGCGCAGAAATTGCAGCTCGGATTGCCCCGCGTCTGCCGACAGTTCGGACAGCGTGAGCGGCCGCCAGAATTCCTCTTGAATCTTGTCGAGAATGGCTTCCGGAATGCCGCGAAGCACGACGCTACGGCTAGGGATATGCCAGGGACGCAATGCGTTGAAGGCGACCAGCAACTCGTCCAGACGTAACGCATCTCTGTCTTCAGCCAGCAATTCACGGCGTATGGTGAATCCCAGATCGAGCGCCGCATTGTGTCCCGAAACTTCAACGCGCCGGCCGCATGCCGAGCCCGTATCTTCATTCGGATGCTCACGCCATCGCATGACAAGGTATTCGCCGCCCGAACCGGATTCGGAGAACACACGCACACCGGCCGGTGTATAGGCCAATACGCCGGGGAGAATGGAGAAATCCGTCCTTCGATCAGAGTCGATGGCGTGCACGCCCCGCTGACGACCCAGCGAAATACCAAGCGTTTGCGATTCGACGGGATCGTCAGCACTATAGGGCGCGGCTGGGAGAAGCTCGACATTGACGCGTCCTGCCAGTGCGTCGAGCGTGACATGGGCTGTCATCGGCGTTACCCCCACATTAACGGTGCCGCAGTCATACGTGCCAGAAATTTCGTGATAGATCTCGATTCCCTCAACGCGCAAATTGCGAGTGCGTAAACCCTGATAGGAAGGATCTTTTCAGCGCGCAATTGGCCCGACCGGCGCAATGCGATTGGCAATCGAGTGCGAAGCACTATCGCATAATCATTAATGCCGTTCAAGGCTCGGCGACCCTCGCTTTACCTCTGAGTATCGCTTGCAATGGAGGTAAGGCGGCGCACGTTCCTTGCGCTGACAAGCGCACGTTGCTGAAATTTCTTGATAGACCTCCCGCGAGCCAAAAATGACATTTCGATCATGGCGCGCCGATCATCTTCGTGGCATCCCCGATCGCACCGCTAACGCAAGTCATGCACGCATGACTGACGACGCGATTGCCGCGAGAAATTGACGGCGTCATCGAATGACAGGATCAGTGAGAGGAGCAGGGCGATGGAAGACAGGTTGGACAATACGGTCGGGCAAAGTACCCGGCTGAGGAATAGCTACGATCACCATGCGTCGCATGCGCAGCCAGGCACGCCGGTGAGCCCCCCCGTCTACCGGCAATCGACGCTGACGTTCGGGACCGTAGCCGAACTCGATGCGGTCAAGGGCTCCGTGTTCACTTACGGTCGGCATGGCAATCCGACGACCCGCCAGATCGAGCGCATCCTGTGCGAGCTGGAAGGCGCGGCGGGCGCGATGCTCACACCGAGCGGTCTGAGTGCCATTACCACGGCCATTTCAGCGGTTCTGCGTCCGGGCGATCACATTCTGGTGGCCGACTCGGTGTACAGCTCCACGCGCGAATTTTGCGATCGGACTCTCGGTCGTTGGGGCGTGGAAGTGACGTATTACGCGCCGACGATCGGCGCTCAGATCGGTGCGCTCATGCGTCCGAATACGCGTCTGGTGGTCGCAGAGTCGCCTGGCTCGATCACTTTCGAGATGCAGGATATCCCCGCGCTCGCGCAGATCGCCCATTCGCATGGCGCGTTGCTGATGATCGACAACACCTGGGGAACGCCGCTTCATTTTGCGTCGTTCGCGCATGGCGTCGATATTTCGGTGCACTCCGCGTCGAAGTACATCGGCGGGCATGCCGACCTTTGCATGGGGGTGATCCTGGCGTCGGAGCCGGTCTACGGAAAAATTCGCGCGTGTTATCGCGAGCTGGGGCTGGCGGTGGGGGCTGACGATGCCGCGTTGGCGCTGCGCGGACTTCGCACGCTGGCGGCCCGTCTTGCATGCCATCAGAAAGGGGCGATCAACGTCGCGTCATGGCTGTACGGCCGTCCCGAAGTGGCCGATGTCCTGCATCCCGCCCTACCGACGTTTGCCGGTCATGAGATCTGGCGGCGTGATTTCACTGGCGCATGCGGTCTTTTCGGCGTGTTGCTTCGCGACACCTATGACGCCGCCGCCGTCGTGTCGATGGTGAACCGGCTGTCGCTGTTCGGCCTGGGCTACAGCTGGGGCGGCTTCGAAAGCCTTGTGCTGCCGTGCGATCCCCGTGAGACACGCACCGCAACGACATGGACACACGAGGGAATGCTCGTGCGTCTTCACATCGGACTCGAGAACGTCGACGACCTCATGGACGATCTCGATCGGGCGCTCCGTACCCTGACCCACAAAACAACTGCTTGATACTCCGGGAGAAATGAGATGAATCAAAACCGCGCGAAGTACCTGTCGTGGCTCGCCATCGTTTTGTCGGCGACCACGCTGACGGCAAAGGCCGATCAGCTTGACGACATCATGCGACGAGGGGAATTGGTGTGCGGCGTGCTCGGTACCGACGAGCCGTTCAGTTACATGAAAGATCCGAGTACGCGTGAGATCGTCGGCTACGACGTGGATCTCTGCAACACCGTTGCCAGAGGTCTGGGCGTGAAGGCAACGCTCAAGCAGATCTCGGCCGCAGCGCGCATCCCCGAGTTGCAGCAGGGACGGGTGGACTTGATCGCCGCTTCCCTGACGCATAACAAAGAGCGCGAATCGCAGATCGACTTCTCCGTTTCCACGTTCATCTCCGGCCAGAAAGCGATGGTGCGTCGTGACAGCGGTATCCGCAAGCTCGCAGATATCGATGGAAAGCGCGTACTGACCATCAAGGGCTCGACGATGGAAGCCAACATCGCAGCGAAGCTCAAGGGTGCCCAGACGATTTCGTTCGATACGAATCCACAGGCGCTGCTTGCCCTCCAGCAGGGCAGGGGCGTGGCTTATGTCAACGACGAGACCAGCCTTGTCGGCAATCTCGCCAAGATCGGCAGCGATGCGAAGGACTACGTTCTGCTACCGGAGTATTTCTCCAAAGAGCACATCGCGCTTGGCATTCGCAAGAACGAGCCGCGTCTGAAAGCGAAGGTGGACAAGATCCTCATTGGCATGGAGGCGAGCGGGGAAGCACAGAAGGCGTATGAAAAGTGGTTCGGCACCGGCACGAAAATCAATCTGCCGGTACGTAGCTTCAAGATCGAGACGGACAAGATCGACGACTGAGCGTCGATCCAATTCTCCTAACCACTTCGACGCTCAATGGACTCGACTTTCAACATCTCAACCGTGTTGCACGGGCAATACATTGAGTGGCTCATCAGCGGATTCAGGCTGTCGTTACTGCTTTCGCTGATGGCTTTTTGTCTGGCGTTGCCACTCGCCGTCGGTATTGCCCTATTGCGCCTGTCACCGGTTCGCGGCTTACGGGCCGTGGGCCAGTGCTATGTGGAAACAGTGCGCAACATCCCGCTGCTGGCGCACATGTTGTTCTGGTATTTCGGGGCGCCGCAGATTCTTCCGCACGTGATCAAGGTTTGGCTTTACAGCATGAATGTCGAGGTCGTCAGTGCGTTGATCGCGCTGGTGATGTACACGGCAGCTTACATGGCGGAGGACATCCGAAGCGGGATTCGTTCCATCCCGAAGGAGCAACTGGAAGCGAGCCGCGCGCTGGGCTTCGGGTTTCTTCATTCGATGCGGCTGATCGTGCTGCCTCAATCGCTTCGGGTGATTGTGCCGCCGTTGGCCAACCAGACGCTGAATCTTTGGAAAAACTCGAGCATTGCGACCGTGATCGGCGTTGCGGAGTTGATGTATCAGTCGCAGCAGGTCGAGAGCGCAACGTTCCGGGGATTCGAATCGTTCGCGTTTGCGACGTTCGCCTACCTCGGCGTATCGATTCTGATATGTGCGTTCTCGGTCTGGTATCAGCGGAAGTTTCCGGTTAGGAGCGTTTGAGCATGGTCGACGTTTTGCGCAATTACGGCCTGTACTACCTCATTGGTCAGTACCCCAACGGCCCACTCGGCGGGCTGGCGCTCACGCTGCTACTGGCCGCTGCCGGTCTGGTGCTGGCGGTGCCGGTCGGTGTGATTTTCGGGCTATGTCGCACGAGCCCATTCGCAGTGCTGCGGGTGCCTGTCACCGCCCTGGTCTTTGCCGTGAGGGGAACGCCATTGCTGATGGTGATCTTCTGGGCATATTTTCTGCTGCCGTCGGTGACGGGCCATCGTACGGACCAATTCAGCACGATGCTTGTCTCGCTTGTCATCTTCGACGGCGCATATCTCGCAGAAATCGTACGGGCGGGGATTCAGGGCTTGCCGCGCGGGCAAATGGAAAGCGCCAGATCGCTGGGATTCAGCTACATGGACGCGATGCTCAAAATCATCCTTCCACAGGCGCTGCGCAACATGCTTCCGTCACTGCTGAATCAGTTGGTGTCGACGATAAAGGAAACTTCCCTCGGCTACATCATCAGCCTGCCGGAGCTGTCATTCATCGCAAGTCAGATATCTGCGCAGATCGTATCGAAATCTGTCGAGGTCTATCTGATTCTGGGAATCAGCTACTTCCTCATGTGCTTCGCGTTGACCCGCTCGGCATTCACACTGGAAAAGCGGCTCGCGATTCGCACCGCTTCGTCAAAGGTCTAAAGATGATCAAGATTGAGAATGTCAACAAGTGGTATGGCGATTATCACGCCCTTGTCGACGTGAGCGAAGTGATTTCCAAAGGCGAGGTTGTGGTGATCTGCGGCCCGTCGGGCTCTGGAAAATCGACACTGATCCGGACGTTGAACCGTCTCGAGATGATCCAGTCCGGCTCGATTCACGTCGATGGAAAAAACATCTATGAGCGTGGCATCGACGTGAATGCATTGCGTAGCAACATCGGCTTCGTGTTTCAGCAGTTCAATCTTTTTCCGCACCTGAGTGTGCTGGAAAACTGCATCATGGCCCCGATGCGTCTGCGTCGGCAGAGCAGGAAAGACGCCGTTGCGTTCGCCATGAGTCTGCTCGAACGAGTCGGCTTGCCAAGCAAAGCGGCGTCTTATCCCTCGCAACTCTCGGGCGGGCAGCAGCAGCGCGTGGCGATTGCACGGGCGCTGGCGATGCGTCCTCCCGTCATGTTGTTTGATGAGCCGACGTCCGCGCTTGATCCCGAGATGGTCAACGAAGTGCTCCAGGTCATGAAGGGGTTGGCCAAAGATGGAATGACGATGGTTTGCGTGACGCACGAGATGTCTTTCGCACGAGAGGTTTCCGATCGCATCCTGTTCATGGATCAGGGCTGCATCGTGGAGCGCGCAGAGCCAAGTCGCTTCTTCCGATCTCCGGAAAGCCCACGTGCCCGGAAATTCCTGGCGGACATCCGGTTGCCGATGAACGACACCTGCCTGTCATCATGAAGACCGAAGTCGTGAAATCAGCGTGCGCGGCGGGTGCGTGTGAACAGCCTCGCCTTACCAGGATAAGCGGTGCGAGGATGGTGCTCGAAGCGCTGGCGAGGGAAGACGTCGATACGATCTGGGGCTATCCCGGCGGCGCAGTCCTGCCGTTCTACGACGCGCTGGGGCAGCAAGAAAAGATCGAGCATATTCTCGTGCGTCACGAGCAGGCAGCCGTTCACGCTGCGGATGGATACGCCCGGGCGACTGGCAAGGTCGGCGTAGCGCTCGTGACGTCGGGCCCTGGGGTCACGAACGCCGTGACAGGAATTGCGACGGCCTATTTCGATTCCATTGCGCTCATTGTCATCTCGGGTAATGTGCCGCTCTCGGTGATTGGGCAAGATGCCTTTCAGGAGTGCGACGCCGTCGGCATTACGAGATCTGTCGTCAAACACAGTTTTCTCGTTCGTCGAGTCGAGGATATCCCGGCAACGATGAAGAAGGCATTTCATATCGCCAGGACGGGACGCCCAGGCCCGGTGCATGTGGACGTACCGAAGGACGTCGCAGCGGCCATCGGTGAGTTTCACTATCCCGACAGGTTGGCGTTGCGCTCCTATCGGCCCGCTTCGGATGGCCATTCCGGGCATATTCGTCAGGCGGCGAGGCTGTTGCGCGAGGCAAAAGCGCCGTTGATCTACACAGGGGGCGGAGTCATCGCGTCCGAGTCGGCAAGTGAGGTCATCGAACTCGCCTCCCTGCTCGATGCTCCCGTGACCAGCACGCTGATGGGACTCGGTGCTTTTCCTGCATCGGATTCCCGTTTCATCGGCATGCCCGGAATGCACGGCACCTATGAGGCGAATCAGGCGATGCAGGCCTGCGACGTGGTGATCGCCATCGGTGCACGTTTCGACGATCGGGTCATCGGCAACGTAGACGACTTCTGCTCACGCTCACGCGAGATCATTCACATCGATATCGATCCCGCGTCGATCGCGAAACGGGTGCGTCCTACGGTGCCAATTGTGGGAGATGCGCGGTGTGTCGTTGCCGAGCTGAACCGGGTGCTGCGGCATGACGGCGCTGCCAATGCATCGCGCGACACCTGGTGGACACAAATCGCCACGTGGCGTGCTCGACAGTGTCTCGCTTACGCCGACACCGGCGACATCATCAAGCCACAGTTCGTCATCGAGACGATTTTTGCACTCACCGGAGGCAATGCATTCGTCTGCGCCGACGTCGGGCAACACCAGATGTGGACGGCACAGTACTTCGGCTTCGATCGACCGCGGCGATGGGTGAATTCCGGTGGATTGGGGACCATGGGCGTCGGTCTTCCGTTCGCGATGGGGGTGAAACGCGCATTTCCCGATGAGGACGTGTTCACGGTGACAGGGGACGGGTCCATACAGATGTGCATTCAGGAGCTTTCTACCTGTCGTCAATACGATCTTCCTATCAAGATTGCCTCGCTGAATAACGGTCATCTTGGCATGGTCAAGCAGCTTCAGGATGTGGAGTACGGGAAACGCCGCTCACACTCTTACATGGAAGCGCTTCCCGATTTTTCCGCGTTGGCGCGTGCTTACGGGCACGTCGGGTTCAGGATTGACCGGCGCGCCGACGTGGAGGGCGCGATTCGCGAGGCGATCGCGATGAAGGATCGCACCGTCTTCATGGATTTTCATGTCGATCCGGCGGCGGATGTCTGGCCGATGGTGCGTAGCGGTCATGGCCTGCAAGACATGCTGCTTCCGTCGACTTGAGTTCCTTCGGCTTGATTTCCTTCGACTTGATTTCCATCCAGCCGGTCAACGCGGGATTGCCCGATGCGATCGGGCGACAACACGCCGGCATCCTTCAATATTGAGAGAGACAAATGAGTTATCAGGCGGCTGAAGCACGACAACCACACGACGAAGACGAACAGGAGACCCGCGAGTGGTTGGACTCACTCGATTCCGTGCTGAAGTACGGCGGTCCGGAGCGTGCCAGATTCTTGCTGGATAAACTTGAAGCTCATGCAAGAAACCTCAAGATCCAGCGGGGTAGCGCACCGTACTCGGCCTATCAAAATACGATTTCTGCCGACGAGCAGCCGCGCTATCCCGGTGACCTGGCGCTGGAGCAACGGCTCACGTCCATCATGCGATGGAATGCGCTGGCAATGGTGGTGCGTGCGAACAAGTCGTACGGCGAACTGGGCGGGCACATTGCAAGCTACGCGTCGGCGGCAGAGTTGTTCGAGGTCGGGTTCAATCACTTTTTCCGTGCCGACGGGCCGCAGGGCAAGGGGGATCTCGTGTACTTCCAGCCGCACTCCGCGCCGGGCGTCTATGCGCGCGCCTATCTGGAGGGGCGGTTGAGCGAGACCGCGTTGGCGAACTATCGCCAGGAAGTCGGCAAGGAGGGGCTTTGCTCGTACCCGCATCCCTGGTTGATGCCTGATTTCTGGCAATTCCCCACGGGGTCGATGGGCATTGGTCCCATCAGCGCTATTTATCAGGCGCGCTTCTTGCGCTACCTCGAAAACCGCAAGCTTTCCGATACCGGCAGCCGAAGAGTGTGGGGTGTTTTCGGTGATGGCGAAATGGACGAGCCGGAATCCATTGCGGCACTCTCGCTCGCGGCGCGCGAAAAGCTCGACAATCTGACCTTCGTCATCAACTGCAACCTGCAACGGCTCGATGGCCCCGTTCGCGGCAATGGCCAGGTCATCAACGAACTGGAGGCACTGTTCTCGGGCGCCGGGTGGAACGTCATCAAGGTGATCTGGGGATCGGAGTGGGATGCGCTGTTTGCGCGCGACACGAACTATGCGCTGTTGCGCCGCTTCTCGACGATGGTGGATGGGGAGTATCAGACGCTCGGCGCGAAGGACGGCGAGTATAACTTGTCGCACTTCTTCGACACGGATCCCGAACTCAAGGCACTGGTGAGTGAGTTGACGACCGCGGAAATCGACGGATTGCGCCGTGGCGGCCACGATTTCAAGAAGCTTTACGCCGCATACAAAGCCGCGACTGAGCATAAAGGCCGGCCAACCGTTGTTCTCGCAAAGACGAAGAAGGGCTTCGGGATGGGGGATGCCGGCGAGTCCCGGATGACCGCACACCAACAGAAGAAGCTGGACGTCGACGCGCTGTACGCCTTTCGCAATCGCTTTTCCATTCCGCTGGACGATCAGGCCGTCGGAGAAATGCGCTTCTATTGCCCCGCCGAATCGACGCCGGAATTTGCATACCTGCATGCGCGTCGAGCGTCGCTGGGGGGCTATCTGCCGCAACGCGTCCGCCAGGCCGAGCCTGTTGCGGTGCCGTCACTGGATGCATTCGGGAAGTTTGCGTTGACGGGGGACGAGCGTGAGACATCCACCACGACTTGCCTCGTGCGGTTGTTCACGAATCTGATCAAAGACAAGACGATCGGACCCCGGGTTGTCCCGATTGTTGCTGACGAGGCGCGCACTTTCGGCATGGCGAGTCTGTTTCGTCAGATCGGGATCTACTCGCCTGTCGGTCAGATGTACGAGCCGGAAGACGCCGGCTCCATGCTGTTCTACAAGGAAGCTGTCGACGGGCAGTTGCTGGAGGAGGGGATTACCGAGGCCGGCGCCATTGCGTCATGGACGGCTGCTGCGACTTCTTACAGCGTCAACGGTGTGCCCATGCTGCCGTTTTACATCTACTACTCGATGTTTGGTTTCCAGCGTGTGGGTGATCTGATCTGGGCGGCAGCCGATCAACGTGCGAGAGGCTTTCTCATTGGCGCAACGTCAGGCAAAACGACGCTTGCCGGTGAAGGGTTGCAGCACCAGGACGGCACAAGCCATGTCGTAGCGGCGACGGTGCCTAACTGCCGCGCCTATGATCCAGCGTTCGCTGGCGAGGCTGCGGTGATCGTCCATTACGGCGCCAGGCGCATGATGGAAGATCAGGCAGACGAGTTCTACTACATCACCGTCGGCAACGAGAATTACCCCCAGGCACCCCTGGCGGACGATCAGCACGAGGCGGTTATCAAGGGCATGTATCGCTTCCGGGAACTGTCTCCGAAAAATGACGTTGCAGGCAAGCGCGTGAGATTGCTGGGGTCGGGCGCGATCTTACGTGAAGTCATTGCCGCGGGTGAAGTGCTGGCCGAGCAATGGGGGATCGGCGTGGAAATCTGGAGTGTGACCAGTTTCTCCGAGCTGGCTCGCGACGCGCGTGAGTGCGAACGGTTGGGCTTGTTCAGCGGTGAGTCGAAGCCGCCGTCGTATGTCGAGACGTGCCTGGCCGGCGATGTGCCGATCGTTGCGGCGACGGACTACGTTCGGGCCTACCCGCAGCTCATCGCGTCCTATATCCGTGCGCCATATACGGTGCTTGGGACCGATGGTTTTGGGCGAAGCGACACTCGCGCACGGCTGCGAGGATACTTTGAGGTGGATCGAGATCATATCGTCGCGGCCGCAATCAAGGCGGTGAAGCCTGAATGTCATCAAGAGGTGCTCGAGCGCTACGGAATCAAGGCGGGCAAGGCGGGGCCGTGGGAAATGTAGGGATGGCTGATCCGGCTTAGGGCTTCGGACGCCCCCACAGGCGTGGGGGCGTCCTGCCTCACATTTACCTTAATGCGTTGAACTCACCATGCCGTCAAGTGCTGCGATGGCGTCATCGGGCAATGCGAGTTCTGCGGCTGCCATGTTTTCCCGCAGGTGCGTTACCGAAGACGTGCCCGGAATCAGCAGAATGTTGGGGGATCGGCGCAGCAGCCACGCCAACGCGACCTGCATCGGTGTGGCTTGCAATCGTGCCGCTACCTCGGACAGCGTGGTCGACTGCAATGGCGAGAAGCCACCCAGTGGAAAGAACGGTACATAGGCGATTTTTTCGTGCGCCAGCAAATCGATCAATGCGTCGTCATTCCGATGAGCAAGGTTGTATTGATTCTGCACACAAACGATCGGGCAGATACGTTGTCCCTCCTTTATCTGCGCGCTGGTGACGCTGCTCAGGCCGATATGACGAATCAAGCCGCGTTGCTGTAGTTCGGCCAGCACCGTCAGTTGCGCTTCGATCGAGCCTTCCGCCGGGCCATGCACGCTGAACATGCAGCGCAGGTTGACGACATCCAGAACATCTACGCCAAGATTGCGCAGGTTGTCATGCACGGCCTGCCTCAGCTCGTCCCTCGACATTGCCGGCAGCCAGGCGCCATCAGAACCACGCTTCGCGCCAATCTTGGTCACGATCGTCAGATCGTCGCGATAGGGATGCAGTGCTTGATGGATGATCTGGTTGGTGATGTGCGGCCCATAGAAGTCGCTGGTGTCGATATGGTTGACCCCGAGTTCGACAGCTTCCCGCAACACGGACACGGCCGCGTGAAGATCCTTCGGCGGGCCAAAGACACCGGCGCCGGCCAATTGCATGGCGCCATAACCAAGGCGATGGACGTGGCGACTACCGAGTGGGTAAGCACCGGATTTTTCGATATTGGGCATGTGTGTTCTCCAAAGGCGTGCAGGTAATGTAGGGCCGAATCCCTTGTGCGACAATTCCGTATAACCTGGACGGGTTGTGCGGAATTTCGAACAATGAAAATTGACCTGAACGACTTGAATGCCTTCGCGGCTGTTGCGCGGGCGAAAGGATTCAGAGATGGCGCGCGTCTTAGCGGGAGCAGTGCTTCGAGCTTGAGTGAGGCCGTGCGCCGCCTCGAATCGCAACTTGGCGTGCGTTTGCTCAATCGCACCACGCGTAGCGTGATGCCCACCGAAGCGGGCCAACGTTTGCTGGAAAGATTGACGCCGGCGTTGGAGGAGGTAGAGGCGGCCATCGATGTGGTCAACCAGTTCCGTAGCCGACCGATGGGCACGCTGCGACTGAATGTGCCGGTCAGTGCCGCGAAACTGGTCTTGCCCTCACTGCTTCCCGCCTTTCTTGCCGCCTACCCGGATGTTCGCGTTGAAGTGATAACCGACGAGAGTTTCGTCGACGTGATTGCCGCCGGTTGCGATGCCGGCATCCGTTATGAGGAACGGTTGGAGCAGGACATGATCGCCGTTCCGATAGGCCCGCGCGTACAGCGTCTGGCCGCCGCCGCGGCTCCTGCCTATCTGGATCGACGCGGTCGCCCCAAACATCCGAAAGAACTCCTGGATCACGCCTGCATTCGTGGCCGTTTCAGCAGCGGGACCATCTACCCATGGGAATTTGAGCGCAATGGCAAGGTGATTGTGGTCGATCCCGAGGGTCCGCTCATCGTCCATGTGGGCGGTGCCGTGGATCTGGCTGTCGATGCGGCAGTCGCCGGAACTGGCGTTATCTATCTGTTTGAGGATTGGCTCCGCCCTCATTTCACGACCGGTGCGCTTGAACCGATTCTGGAATCGTGGTGGCAATCCTTCTCCGGGCCATTTCTCTATTACTCGGGGCGGCAACTGGTGCCGGCGCCACTCAAGGCGTTTATCGACTTCGTCCGGACTGTGCCGTTCCAGTGAGTTCGCCGCAAATCGTGCCGCCGCCGGCTTTGGGGCGGGCAACCTACTGCCCGGTGTTGCCGCTCGCCACGAGGCTACGTGCCGCGGCAATGATGGCTTCGCGAGGTTCGCGTGGCGTCCATCCCAGCATTCGCCGCGCTTTTTCGTTTGAGGTCTGCTTCGCGTATCCAAGGTCGTGCACAAAGGCCTGGAATCGATTCGAGAAGCGTGCGCCGATCCGGATGATGAAGCTCGGGAGGGTGCGGGTCGGAACGCGGCCGGCAGCGCTGCCGAGCGAGGCCTTGATGGTCGCGGCGATATCCTTCAACGCGAGCGCCGGACCGTTGGAGAGAAGAAAGCGTTCGCCTGCCGCGTTAGGGGACACCGCGGCCAACAGGTGGGCACGGGCGACATCACGCACATCCACGATCGGGATGTAGATGTCGGGCAGCGCCGGCATCGCGCGTTCAAGCATCATCTGAATGATGTGATTGGCGCCGGAGATGTCTTTGCCCACCATCGGCCCCATCACGGCGACCGGGAGCATGGTGACTAGCTGTAGCGTCCCGCCCTCCTTCTCGATGAAGTCCCATGCGGCGCGCTCGGCAAGCGTCTTGCTCTTGCCGTAGGCGTCAACGCCCGGGCCGTTCAGGACGGTCCAGTTCGGTGAAGGCGCGGCTTGTGTGCGGGTGTCCCCAACTGACGGCGTGAAATGCCGACGTCAGCACAACGCGTCTGACGCCCGCATCGCGGGCGGCTTTCAATACGCGTAAGGTGCCCTCGCGCGCCGGGACGATCACGTCGTCCTCATTCTCGACGTGCCCTGGTTGGACGGGCGAGGCGATATGCAACACGAAATCAACATCGGTGGCGGCGCTCGCCCATCCCTCGTCGCGAAGCAGATCGGCAGCCACGAATTGCAGATTGTCTTCGTGGACTATTCCCCGGGCGCGCAGCGAAGCGCGCACCGCCGCTTCCTTTTCCAGCGACCGAAGGGTGGCGCGAACCCGATAGCCCTGCGCCAGAAGTTGGAGAATGCAGTGTCCGGCAATGAAGCCTGAACCACCGGTGACGAGTACGCGCTGCTGGGACATCAGAGGGATCCTTGTGAACGGGTATGACGATCGCGCCAGCGTAGTGGCGTGGTTTGCTCCCACACCCGGAAGGCACGCAGGAACGAATTAGGCTCCACGAAGCCGAGCAGCATGGCGATCGCCACCGGGTCGAGTTCGGTGTTGAGCAGCAGGCGGCGGGCGGTCGTTCGCCTGACGTCACCCAATTGCGCCTGGAAACTGGTATTCGATTCGTCGAGACGGCGTTGCATCGTGCGACTGCTGAGCGCCAAGCGGCTGGCTAGCGCAGCGAGGCTTGGGGCGCGCCCCTCACTGAGTTGTCGCGCGATGGCGACGCGCACGTCGGCCACTAATGACGAATCTTGCCCACCGATCCGCAACTGCGTTTCCAGATCGTCGATCAAACGATGAAATGCACCGTCGTGCGCAGTGACGAATGGCATGTCGAGCGCGGACCGTTCGAACACCATGAAATCGTGCGTCGCCCGAAAGTCGATGGGGCAGCCAAAGTGGCGCGCTAGCAGACGTTGGTCCGAGTGCGCACGGGCCAGCGCCAGGCGAATGGGCGCGATGCCGCCCGCCGTGCCCCGTCGGGCAAGTTCGCGAAGGGCCGCCATCGTCGTATCCACCAACAATCGCGGTACCGAGCGAGTGGCTTGCAGCCAGTGATAGTGCACTCGCACTTCGTTTCCCGAAACTTCCACCTCGACACGTTCAGGGCAGGTCAGGCGCTTGTATCGGGCGAGGTTGGCGAGTGCACTTCGAAAGCACGGTGCGTGCAGCGCCACCATGGAGCCCGTGGCATAGCCGCCCTCGATACTCTTTACGCCGAAATGCAGACCCGCGGCACGATCTTCCAGCACCTCATCGGCGGCTTCCCAGAGGCGGAAAAAGTCGCTCGTATCGAACGTCGTCGCCACCGCGATGCCCGCGTAGGTACACAGGTCCTCGATGCTCGGCAATCCGAGTTTCGTCAGCAGGTTGGGAGAGAATGAAAACGTATCGGCGCTGTACATGTTCAAAGTCTAGGTGCGATGGATCGGGCGCACAAATCCGATCGCGCCAAATTGAGCGCGCTTAAGCGTCGTCCTGCTGACGTCCGAAATGGCTGCGAAATGCCTTGGGGGGTAGGCCGAACTTGCGCTGGAACAGGCGACGCATCTGTTCCTCCGACGTGAAGCCACAGCGATCGGCGATCAGCATGAGGCCGCTGGTCGTCGTCTCCAGCATCAGGCGGGCTCGGGATATCCGGACTTCCTGCACGGCGGCATAGGGCGAGCAGCCCATCGCGAGACGGAAACGTCGTTGAAAGGTTTGCGGCGTCTGGCCCATTTCGGCGGCAAGCTCCTCCACGCCCCAGCGCTTGTGCAGGCTGGCCGCTACCTTTGTCATCAGCGACGAGAATGCCGTGTCCCCCGCGCTTTCCTGCATCAACAACGTTTCGCTGAATTGCGCCTGACCGCCGGGCCGCCGCAGGTACACCACCAACTTCCTGGCGATGGCTGCGGCGACAGGGTAGTCGACGTCGCTCTCCACCAATGCCAGCGCCAGGTCGATGCCCGCGGTCACACCGGCAGACGTCCACACGTTGCCGTCGTTCACGAAAATCGGTGTCGTCTCGACGGTGATGTTCGGATAGGCGGCCTGCAAGGCGTCGCATCGTCCCCAATGCGTGGTGGCGCGACGCCCGTCGAGAACCCCAGCCGCGGCGAGCAGAAACGCGCCCGTGCAAACCGAGCAAATTCTTCGCACCTTATTGCGCGCGTTGGCGATCGCGTTGGTGAGTGCGGGATCGCCACATGCTGCATCGACGCCGGGACCGCCCGGGATCAGGATCGTATCCGCCGCCGAGATGGCTTCCAGACCTTCCTCCACAAAGATATCCGGGCCGGCGCTGGCCCGGACACGCCCGGGCCGGGCCGCCACCGTTGTCAGCACATAAGGCGGGGCGGGCGAGTCCCGGTTTGCAAGCGCAAAAACCTGCATGGGCCCAGTCAGGTCGAGCGGCTGATATCCGTCATACACGACGAAAACGATGCGACGTGGAAGGGGTGACGGGAAAGGTGGGGTGTTTGTGTTTTTTTCCATTTCTCGCCTCCTAGAATCAGGGCACCCATTTCCGATGTGAGGCTTGATGTTATGACGGATGCACCGTTCTGTGTCGGCGTAGTGATGTTCCCTGGCATGACCCAACTGGATATGACCGGCCCGCTTGAAGTGCTGAGTGCCGTGCCCGGCTGGACGGTCGATCTGGTCGGCGAAGACTTGTCGCCGGTGACGTGCGGGCGCGGGTTTCAGTTCGTGCCGACGACGGATTTTTCTCACGCGCCTCAGTACAACCTGCTCGTCGTGCCGGGCGGCCCGGGCGTAGATCACGCGATGCTGAATCCGAAGATCGTGACGTTCATTCGCGAGCAGGCGGCGCATAGCGACTATGTGTTCGGCATCTGCACCGGCTCGCTTCTGCTGGGTGCCGCGGGATGCCTGAAGGGCGTTCATGCCAGTTGCCATTGGCAGGCGGTGGAGTTCCTGACGCACTTCGGCGCGATTCCCAGTCGCCAGCGAATGACGATCGACGGTCGTTTCTTTACGTCCGGCGGCGTGACCGCAGGGATCGACATGGCCTTGAAGGTAGTTGGCGAGTTGGTCGGCGAGACGGTCGCGCAAGGCATCCAGTTGCTTCTGGAGTACGACCCTGAACCGCCGTTTAACGCCGGCACGCCGGAAGTCGCGCCGCTGGCCGTCGTGGAGCGGCTGAAAGATGCCAGCGCCCAGCGCCGTGAGAATCGGTTGAAGGCGGTGCTGAAGGCGTCGCAATCGATGTGATGCGACCCGGCCCGGACAAGAGACTGACAAGCGCTTCCGAGCGCGCACGAAGACACGGACAGGAGGCGCCCGATGAGCGCAAATCACTGGGTAGCGGATGCATCGCAGGAAAGCGAAAAAAGCAACGCGGGGGAGACCGGAAAGCAGGTCGACTGGCGCACGATCTTTCTCGCCAGCGTAGGGGGCGGGCTGGAGTTCTACGACTTCATCGTCTACGGCATTTTCGCGCCCTATGTCGCGAAGGCGTTCTTCCCGACAGGAAACGGCGCCACGTCGATGATGGCGACGTTCGCTGCCTTTGCGGTGGGATACCTCGCCAGACCGCTTGGCGGGCTGGTCCTCAGTCACATCGGCGACAGGTTCGGTCGCCGGGCGGCATTCCAGATATCGCTCGTCCTGATGACGCTGACCACCGCCGGTATGGCGCTCATGCCCAGTTATCAATCGATCGGTTTGACGGCGAGCATTGCGTTCGTCGCATTGCGATTTCTCCAGGGGGCCTGTATCGGTGGCGAGCTGCCCGGCGCGATCGCCTATGTCGTCGAGTCAGCGCCCTCGCGCAGCGGGCTGGCGTGCGGGGTGATGTTCTCGTGCGTGAACTCGGGGAGCCTGCTCGCGACGCTGGTGAGCATCGGATTGCATGCGACGTTAGCCGAGGCGGATATGTCGACGTACGGATGGCGCATCGCGTTTCTCATCGGCGGCGGACTTGGGGCGCTCGGGGCGTTGATGCGTCGTGATCTGCGGGAGACGGCGCTGTTCATGGCCATCAAGCATCAGAAGCGCACGAAGCTCCCTGCGATTGAAGTCCTGCAACGTCATTGGCCGCAAGTCGTCGCGGCGATCGGCATCGTCGGCCTCAATCAGGCGCTCATTGCGCTGCTGACGGTGGCGATGGTTCCTTATCTCACGCAGGTGGCAGCGTTCACGCCCGACGCGGCGAGCAAACTTGTGATGCTGGCCATCGCCACGATGTCGGTCTTTATCGTGGTCTTCGGCTGGCTGAGTGATGCCGTCGGGAAGTCGAGGATTTATATGGCGGGAGCGCTGCTGATCGCTGTCGGCGGGTATCCGTTCTACGTCGTGCTGGTGAGCGGAGCGATCAACCCGTATGCGGTGTTCGGTCTGGCGGCGGTGATTGCCTCGCTCGTCGCCGGAACGTTCGGCGCGCTCGCTTCGGATCTGTTCCCGACGAACCTTCGGTTCAGTGGGTTGGCGATGTCTTACAACATCGCGGCCGCGCTGCTCGGGGGATTCACGCCGCTTGCGACATCGCTGCTCACCAGTACGACAAAAGACCGCGCCGCACCCGGGTTGTTCATCGCGGCGGTATCGGTGATCGGTTTGCTCTGCGTCGCTGCGGTAGTGCGACGTAAGGCGAAATTGTCGGATCGGCGGTCGTGCTCGATCATCTGATGTCGCCGATGGCGTCACGTTGCAAGGCATCGTGACGTTGCCCGGCGGGCCAGGTCCCGCGGCGCGCGTCAAGCGTGTCGGCACTCGCTCGCCGCGCCGCCGAGCGAGTGCCCGGCGCCACGCCGCTCAGCGCAACACGCTCCCCAGGAACTGCTGCGTTCGCGCTTGCCTCGGCGCGCCGAAGATATCGGCGGGGGAACCGCTTTCCACGATGCGTCCGTGATCGAAGAACACCACGCGATCTGCTACCTCTCGCGCGAAGCCCATTTCGTGCGTTACGACAATCATCGTCATGCCGTCGCGTGCCAGATCCCTCATGACGCCGAGCACTTCACCGACCGTTTCCGGATCGAGCGCAGACGTCGGTTCGTCGAACAGCATGAGCTTCGGCTTCATCGCCAGCGCGCGCACAATCGCCACGCGCTGCTGTTGACCGCCTGACAGGGACACCGGAAACGCGTTCGCCTTGTGCGCCAGGCCCACACGCTCCAGCAGGGCATGTGCGGTACGTTCAGCTTCGGCCTGCGTCATGCGGCCCAACTTTACCGGGGCGAGCGTGATGTTGCGCAGGATGCTCAGGTGGGGAAACAACGTGTAGTCCTGAAACACCATCCCCACGTCTTCCCGTAGTTTGGCCATCGCCCGATGATCCTTGACGTCGGTCGCGTCGTCGCCCAGCGTGACGGTGCCGTCGGTCGGCGTCTCGAGACTGTTCAGGCAGCGGATCAGCGTCGATTTGCCTGACCCGCTCGGCCCGATAACCACCACGACCTCGCCCGGAAAGACATCCAGATCCACACCATTGACGACCTGATGCTCACCAAAATGCTTTCGCAATCCGCGAATCGAAAGCAGCGCGTTCATTGCAGCCCCGCCAGTGCCCGCGTAGCGCTTTGCAACGACTCGCGTGCGTTCGCCAGACGGGTATGCCAGTCGGCAAGGCTCGTGCGCGTGTTGCCCAGCCTCACGTTCGCTTCCTGCAAGTGCGCGCGCAGCGTGCCGGGGTTCGGGCTACCGGCCGACGCGCGTCCCGCAACGTTGCTCGCAGGGTCCAGACACGCCCGTACGGCTTCGGCGTCGATGCCGAGCGGCGCGCCAAGCTGCTCGCTCGCGGCGGCCTCGACCATCGCGACGTCGATCCTGTCGGCACTCACGCCGAGATCCATCGCGCTGCGTACGACCGACCCCACGACGTGATGCGCGGCCCGGAACGAGAGGTCATGCTCGCGCACCATGTGGTCCGCCAGTGCAGTCGCCGTCGAGAAGTCCTCGGCGGCCAGACGTTCGGCGCGGGCGGCCGCCGGACGCGCCGTACGCAGCACGAGTTCCAGCAGATTCAGGCAGCGGATCGCCTCGCGCGCCGTCTCCCAGAAGCCTTGCGTGCCCTCGCGGTTGGCGTCGCCGGAGTGGGTGAAGTTAGTGCCTTTGATCGCCATGGCGCTCGCCATCAGGGCGGCGACGATCTGTCCCGTGCGTCCCTTCAGGTACTCCAGCACGACCGGGTTCTTCTTCTGCGGCATGATGCTTGAGGTCGTGGCCACGCTGTCCGGGAACTCGATCAGTCCGAACTCGTGCGTGGTCCACACGAAGTAATCCTGCGCCACGCGGCTCCAGAGCACGGCCAGCAGACTCAGATCGGCAATGCTCTCGAGCACGAAGTCGCGCGAACCCACGGCATCGAGCGCGTTGTCGACGAACGTGTCGAAGCCCAGCAGATCGGCCGTCCGCTGACGATCGATCGCAAACGGGGTGCCGGCGAACGCCGCAGCGCCGAGCGGCGAGACGTTCATGTTCGTGAGCGTGTCCATCAGGCGACGCGTGTCACGTTCGAGCGCCTGCGCGACGCCCGCCAGATAGAACCCATACGTCATCGGCTGCGCCGGCTGCAAATGCGTGTAGCCGGGCATGACGACATCGGCGTGGTTGGCGGCTTGCGTCAAGGCGGTCTCGCGCACACGCAGCAAGGCCTCGATCAGATCGAGCAGCACGGCGCGTGAGCGCAGACGGTCGAGCGTGGCGAGAATGTCGTTGCGGCTGCGCCCGGTATGCATGCGTCCGCCAATGTCTGCGCCGACCTGATGCATCAGATGCGCTTCATAGTTGAAGTAGCCATCTTCCCGGCTCGGATCGAGCGGCACGGCGTCGGGGCCGGCATCTTCCATCGCCAGAATGCCGCGCGCGAGCGCTGCCGCATGTTCGCGGCGCATGAGTCCGCGCTCGGCCAGCATCACCACGTGCGCCTTGTTGATGTCGCCGAGCGGCAGGAAGGTCTCGTCGAAACCGTCGAGGCGCGGTTTGAAGATGATGTCGTTGACTTCCGGCGCGGCGGCTTCGGTGAGCCGGCGACTGACTTTCGATGTGGACATGTTCAACCTTGTTGGGGAAGAGACCGAACGGGCTCGCGTTGCAGGCGGCGTTCGAGGTGACGGGACAGCGCACTGAGCGCCGAGCAGACGATGAAATAAACGATGAGCACGAGGCCGTAGATCTCGAAGGCGGGATTGCGGCCCTGCATGACGGTGACGCGCTCGATGATGTTCTGATTGACCTTGAGGAACTCGCTCACGCCGATGAGTGCGCCAAGCGACGTGGACTGGACCAGCAGTGTCAGCAAGCCCGTATAGGCGGGCAGGATCGCGCCGACCGACTGCGGCCCGATGACATAGCGATAGATCTGCCAGCGACGCAGGCCGAGCGCGGCGGCGCTCTTCCATTGATGCGGCGGCACGGACAGAATGCCGCCCGACACGACCACGGTGCCGTTGGCGCCGCCCCACAGCGACAAACCGACCGTGGCGGCGACGAACGGGCTCAGATCGAGGCCGAACATCGGCGCGACGAAGAACACACAGAACACGTTGACGATCAGCGGAATCGAGCGGAACAGTTCGACGTAGCCGTGAATGGCCGCCCCGACCCATCGGTTGGGGAGGGTGGCGAATACCCCCAGCACCAACGAGATCACGGTCGTGCACAGCAGCACGGCGCCCGCCAGGGCCAGCGTCATGCTCAGCCCTTGGGCGATGAGCCGCCAGTTTTCGAGAATGATGTGCATGGTGAGCGATGGCCTCAATGCGTTCGGAACGGACGTTGCATCCAGGCCGAGAGCCGATGCGCGAGTAAGGAGAGGACCGCCACCATGCCCAGGTAGAGCACGAGGATCGCGCCGAACATCTCCAGCGGACGGAAGTCCGTTGCAATGCGGTCGACCGCGACGAACGTCAACTCCATCAACCCGATGGCCTGCAAGTACGACGAGTTCTTGAGTAGTGAAATCGCGGTATTGAGCATGCCGGGCAGCGCATGACGCAATGCAATGGGCAGGGCGATGAGCGTGAAGTAATGCCACGGGCGCAACGACAACGCGTGACACGATTCGTACATGCGGCGTCCCACGCTCGCCATGCCGCCTCGCAGGTTCTCGATCTGGTACGCGCCGGCCCACAGCGACAGACACAGTACGCCAGAGGTGAACAGCGACAGACTGAGTCCGACCGCCGGCAATCCGTAGAAGATGAAGAACAACTGCACGAGAATCGGCGTGTTGCGCATGAGCTCCACATAGCCGGTGACGAGTGGTGAGAGCACGGGCACGCGGAAGAGGCGAATGGCACAACCGGCAATGCCGATCAGCGCCGAGCAGACGATGGCGATGACCGACACTTCCAGCGTCATCAGCGCGCCGCGCCAGAGTGCCGGCCATTGCGCGAGAAGGTAAGCGACGTCGAAATCCATAGCCGCCGCCGTTTACAGCGTTTCCTTCGGACGTCCCTGCTGGAACACCGACAGGTAATAGCTGCGAATCGACTCGGGAACGTTGAGTTTGACCCACTGCACGAAGCGGCCTTCGTAGCGCATGCGGGCAATCGTGGCGGACAGGTAATCGCGCCATGCCGCTTCGTTCTTGCGCACGCCGATGGCCGCGTCCGAGATCTGGAAGTACTGCCCCAGCAGTTTCGCCGACGGGTCTTGTGCTGCGGCGACTACAAGCGTGGCGGCGTCGTGCGTGTAAGCGTCCGCGCGGCCTTGGCGGAAGGTTTGCATGGCGTCGGCGGCGGTGTTCAGTCGGAGCATTTTCACGTCCGGCATGTGGTCTTCGAACCACTTGGCCTGCACGGAGCCCTTCAACGCGACGAGTGTCTTGCCCTTGAGGTCGGCGATTGAGTTGATGCCGCTATCGCGACGGACCACCACGTCGCTCGCCCCCCAACGATACGGTTGCGTGAAGTCGATGACGCGAGCGCGCTCGGGCGATACCCCCAGGGTCGCGATGAGCAGATCGACTTTGCGGCCGAGCAATTGCGGCACACGGTTCTCTGCGGTCACGCAGGTGAAGACGGCCTTGTCCTTGCTGCCCAACGCCCATTCGGCGATCTGGCGTCCCATCTCGACTTCCACCCCGGCGAATGCGCCGCTGCTGTCCTGATAGCCATAAGGCGGCTGGTCGCAGCGCACACCCACACGCAACTGGCTTTGCGCCTTGATTTCAGCAGGCACCGGCGGCAAGTCGCCCGGCGCGGCGAGGGCCGGGCGGGCCGTCAGGGTGGCCAGCGCAATGACGGTGGCGGCGGTGGAGGCAGTCGCCAGAACGGCGACGAACGAACGGGACGGGCGTGACATCGAAGGCTCCTGAAGCGAAAAACGGCACATGGAGGACTCGGGCGGCCACGCGTAGGGAGGCGGCGAGTGCCTTGCCTCATGGCGCGCAGACGGGATACGAACGACTGTAGCCGGGCAGGGGCATTCTTAAAAATCACAATACAATACGGGTCCATACATTTTTGATATGCCCCCTCCCGCCCGACGATATGGCTTGGCGAGGCGCAACGGGGGCCACCCGCCCAGAGGAGACCGCGTCGATGAAATTCAAGCAGGTGGAGGCATTCCGGGCGGTGATCCAGACGGGATCGATGACGGCGGCGGCGGAAGCGCTGCACACGTCGCAGCCCAACATCAGCCGATTGATCGGCCAGTTGGAAGACAGCGCCGGTTTCCGGCTGTTCGAGCGCATCAACGGACGGCTGCAACTGACCGACGAAGGCGCGGAACTGTTTCGCGATGTCGAGCGCGCGTTCGTCAGTCTGAAAAGTCTGGAGGATTCGGCGCAGCAGATTCGCCGCTCAGGCACCGGGCGCCTGCGTGTGGGCGCCGTGCCGTCGATGGCGCTGACCCAGATGCCCGAAGCGATCCGGCGGTTTCGGCAAACGCACCCGGGGGTTGCGGTCTCACTGCTGACGAACGATTCGCCGCGCGTGGCCTACTGGGTCGCGTCGCAGTTTTGCGATCTGGGGGTGGCGTCCTACGTCAGTCGGGACGTATCGGGTATCGAGGCGACAAAGATCTGCGAGATCGCGGGCGTGTGCGCGTTTCCCACGGGGCATCGGCTGGGGATGCTCGATGTCGTGACGCCGGCCGACCTGGAATACGAGCCCTTCATCGCGTTATCGCTGGTCGACGGCACGCGCATGAAGATCGATCAGCGCTTTCGCGAGGCGGGCATCGAGCTGCGTCACAAGGAACTGGAAACGCCTTACGAAGCGACGGTGTGTGCGATGGTCGCCAGCGGGCTCGGCGTGAGCATCGTGAGCCGCGCGGTGGCGCAGGCATATGTCGGGAGAGGGCTAGACTATCGGCCGTTTGCGCCGGACGTGCTGTTCGCCACCCATCTGCTGCGACCGCAACATGTGCCGCAAAGTCTGCTGGCGCAGCGCTTTGCGGCCACGTTGCTCGAAGTCGTCGGGGGCGTGACGTCCGCCCCCTGACGTTCGACGCTCAGGGCTGAAGGGTTTACTGATCGACCACGAAGCCGTCGTAGTGCGGGCGCATCGAAATCGGCTTCACCAGCGGCGGGCGAATCTTCTGCGCATCGGGCAGCAATGCCATGCCGAGGCCCGGGCCGTCGGGAATGTCGACGAAGCCCTGATCCGGCAGCGGGACCTTGTCGACGATATCGCTGCCCAGATGGGTGCCCGTCGATTCGAACACGCCGGCTTCGAACCCCGTCGCATATTCCTGCACAGCGAAGTTCGGAATCGCTGCGGCCACTTGCAGGCACGCGGCCAGCCCGATCGGGGACAGCGGGTTGTGCGGCACGACCTGAACGTGATGCGCCTCGGCCATTGCCGCGACTTTCTTCGCGCCGGTGATCCCGCCGCAGACAGCCACGTCGATACGCGCGTACTCCACGGCGTTACGTGCGAGCAGCGCCTGGAATTCGTAGATGGTGCAGAAGCGCTCGCCCGTGGCGATCGGCACGCGGATGCGGTCGGCGACGCGCGCCATGGCGTCGGCATTCTCCGGGCGGATCGGATCTTCGACGAACATCGGCGTGTCCTGCTCGATGCCGTTCGTAAATGTCACGGCTTCCGCCGGCGTCAGTCGGCGGTGCAGTTCGATGAGCAGATCGACGCGGTCGCCCACGACTTCGCGCATCCGGTGAACGTTGTCGATCGCATCGTGCATCTTGCGAATGTGGGTCTTGAAGTAGACCTTGTCGTTGCCCTCGTCGAGGAACGGATTGATGTGCCCGAAAGCATTGAAACCCGCTTCCATCTTGCGCTGGCATTCCTCCAGCACCTTTTCGATGTTGCTCTCGTAGATATGGCCATAGATACGCGCCTTCTTGCGCGCCGGCCCGCCGAGCAGCTCATAGATCGGCACGTTCAGTGCGCGGCCCTTGATGTCCCACAGCGCGATGTCGATGGCGGAAATCGCCGCGTTGATGGCCAGCCCCTGAAAGTAGCTGAAGCGATGCATCACGTTCCAGTGGTGCTCGATATCGAACGCGCGCTTGCCCACCAGATATTCGGCAAAGCGCTTGATGGCCGTTCCTGCGGCTTCGATATGGCCCCAGATGCCGGCTTCGCCATAGCCGGTGATGCCTTCGTCCGTGTCAATGCGAACGAACATGAACTGGCCGACGTGAAGCGGCTCGACCTTCGTGATTTTCATCGTGACTCCTTCGTGGAAAGACTGTGTAAATGTCGGGAATGCGTTCAATGCATTCCCGGGATTAATGGGATTAACGGGACTGATGAGCGATGGGACGTGCCGGGGCGGTGTGCGCGTCATCGTGAATGCCGTCGTGCATGTCGTCATTGAGCGAGCGGCCGCGCGTTTCCGGGCCGAGCGCCACCGAGATCGCGGTGATGACACCGAGCGCGACCACGTACCACGCCACGAGGTGTGGCGAGCCCTCATCGGCCGAGAGCAGGGCCACGGCGATCATCGGCGCAATCCCGCCCGAGATCGGCGACGTGACCTCCCGTGCGAGCGAGAAGCCGGTGTAGCGCACGCGTGACGGGAACATCTCGGCAAGCCACGGGCTTTGTGCCGACGTCATCATGGTCTTCGCGATCGACGACACCAGGAACAGGCCGACGTAAATCCATACGACCTCGCCCGTCTGCAACATCCGGAAGAACGGGAATACGGCAATGCCGGAGAGCAGGGCGCCGCCCATGTACACCGGCTTGCGTCCGACCTTGTCCGAGACCCAGCCGAACAGCGGCACGGTAATGAACTGAAGCGCGGTGCTCCACATCAGCGCCGTGACGATGACGTCGCGCGACATGTGCAGTTGCTGCGTCACATAGACGATGACGAACGATTCGTAGATGTACGCGAGCGAGTTGTCGCCCAGGCGGGCGCCCCAGGCGCAAAGCATCGGACGCAGCGAGTGGCGGAAGACCTCGGTGAGCGGGGCGCGCACCACGGCGTTCTTGCGGCGCAACGCTTCGAAGACCGGCGTCTCCTTGAGTTGGCTGCGTAACAGCACGCCGAGCGCAACGACCACGGCGCTCAGCAGAAACGGAATGCGCCAGCCCCACGCTTCGAAGCCCTCTTTGGACATCGATGACGACAGATGGAAGGTGGCCAGCGACATCAACAGCCCGAGCGCCACCCCGATGTACGGCAGGGAACCGTAGAGCCCACGGCGCTTCGCCGGGGCGTATTCGATCACCATGAGCACGGCGCCGGCGTATTCGGCGCCCGACCCGAGTCCCTGCGCCGCGCGCAGGACGCACAGCAGAATCGGCGCCCAGACACCGATGGACGCATACGTCGGGAGCAGGCCCATCAACGTCGTCGACCCTCCCATGAGCAGCAAGGTGATGATGAGCACCGACTTGCGGCCGATCCGGTCACCGAGTCGTCCAAAGATCACACTCCCGGCCGGACGCACGAAAAAGCCGATTGCGAAGCTCGCATAGGCGAGCAACGTGCCGGTCAGATGGTCGTAGGACGGGAAAAACAGATGGTTGAAGAGCGTGGCGGCGGCTGTGGCGTAGAGGTAGTAGTCGTACCACTCCATCGCCGTGCCCACAATCGCGCTCAGGATCGCATTACGTATTGCTTGCCGAACTTCCGGCGTCATTTGTCCTTCGGTATTCACGTATGACCCCTTCATGTGCGCCGCTCGCTCGCGAGCCGGCGCACTTGTCTCTCTCCATGACGGTCGCCGCGACGCATTAGCTGTCGTCGCGGTCCTCCTGTGATTCCGTTTGCCGGCATTTCACTTTTGGAAACGTTTCCGGAAACGTTTCCAAAAGATAATCGTTGTAAACTGGCGCGTCAAGAGGAGATGAGATCGATGAGTGACAACTTGCCGGGCGATCCCAAGGGACGGCCGGGAATCAAGGCGGTGGCCGCCTTGGCTGGCGTGGGAATCGCATCCGTGTCGCGCGTGCTGTCCGGGCAACCCGGATCGAGCCCGCAACTCACGCAACGGGTGCTGGAAGCTGCGCGCACGCTCGGTTACGCGCCGAACGCGCTCGCGCAGGGGCTGCGCCGGCGCGCGACGCGCTCCATTGGTTTCGTGGGATCGGACATCACCAACCCGCTGATCGCGTCCATTGTGCGCGGCGCGGAAAGCGTGCTCACGGTCGCCGGGTTTTCCGTGCTGCTGACGAATTCGGGCGGCGTGCCGAGCGTAGACGCCGAGCGCATCGAGGTGCTGATGCACCGGCAAGTCGACGGTCTCATCGTGTTGCCCACGCTCGAAGACGACCCGGCCACGCTGCTCGCGCTGCGCAATACCAAGTGCCCTGTCGTTCTGATCGACCGCGCCTTTCCCGCCGATATTCCCGCGCACTATGTCCTGTCGGATCACTATCAGGGCATGGGCGATGCCGCGCGTGCCTTGCTCGACAAAGGACATCGCCGCATCGGCCTGGTCGTGGGGCGTGATGTGCGCCCGACGCGCGAGCGTGTCCGGGCAATGGAAGACGCCTACGACCGGCTCGGTTTGCCGCGCAATCTCATCGTGCATCGCGGCACGTTGTCGTCGGATCACGGCGAGGTGGCCATCGAGGAAATGCTCGCCGACGACGATCCCCCGACCGCGATCGTGCTGGGCGGCAATCAGTTGCTTGAAGGCGCATTGCAGGCCATCCACCGCCGGGGGCTTCAGCTCGGCCGGGACCTGTCGCTCGTGAGTTGCGACGACGTGCCCCTGTGCCGTTTTCATCAACCGCCGATTGCCACGGTCATGCGTGACGCCGAGCAACTTGGCGCGCGCGCGGCGCAACTGGTGCTCACGCACATCGAAACGCCGGGCACGCCCGAATCGGTGAGTCTGCCGACGTGGTTCGAGTCTCGTGCGAGTTGCGGCGCGCCGTCGGGCACGTCGGTGCAGCGCCGTGCCGACAAGGTTCGTTAAGAGGTTCGTTGAGAGGTTCGTTAAAAGGTTCGCTAAAAGATTCGTCAAGCGACGCATTCCCGGACAAACATGCAGAATTTCCCCGATCTTCGCGATTTGCAGATATTCAGCGTGGTCTGTCGGCTGCGCAGTTTCGCCAAGACGGCGACCGAGCTTGGCGCGTCGACGTCGTATATCAGCAAGCGCATTCACATGCTGGAGCGCGAGATGGGGGCGACGCTGTTGCATCGCACGTCGCGACGGGTGACGCCGACCGAGGACGGCGAGGCGATTCTGAAGTGGTCCGTCTACATGCTCGACGCGGCGACGGAAATGCATGACGCGGTGTCGGACATCAAAACCGAGCCACGCGGCGATCTGCGCATCAGTTCAAGCTTCCGGTTGGGGCGTAATCTGCTGGCGCCCGCGCTCTCGCAGCTATCGAGCCGATACCCGCGTCTGGACATCTCGCTGATCGTGATGGACCGGCCGGTGGATCTCATCGCGGAGTCGATCGACCTGGATATCCGCATCGGCAAGGTGTCGGAGCCCCATCTGATTGCGCACAAACTGGCGGCCAGCACGCGCGTGCTGTGCGCGTCGGCTGACTATCTGGCGCGCCGTGGCATGCCGCAGACGCCCGACGACCTGCTGACGCATTCGTGCCTCGTGTTCCGCGAGCGAGATCAGCCGTTCGGCACGTGGCGGCTGCGAAACAGAACCGCAGGGAAAGAGGCGGAGGCGGACGTCGCAACGATCAAGGTCGGCGGCTCGCTGTCGTCCAACAACAACGACATCATCTGGACGTGGGCGTTGGGCGGGCACGGCATCATGCGCGCGTCGGCGTGGGATTGTGCGCAGAGCCTCCAGCAGGGGCAGTTGATTCGTGTGCTGCCGGAATATGACTGGCCTGCCGATATCTATGCGGTGACGACGGCGCGTCTTTCCGCATCGGCCAAGGTGCGCGTGTGCGTGGAGTTTCTGCAAAACTGGTTTGCGAGCGAATTCGGGACGACGGCGCCGCTGTCGCCCTGAATGCCTGAATGTGGCAAGGGCCAACGTCACCGTTGGCCCTCTGTTGATGCCCTTGTCGATCGCCCGGTCGATATCTCGATCAAGCAGGGCTGTGTCGCTTAAGCCGTAACGACGGCGGGTTCTCGCGGCGCCTTGCGTCCCGACATGGCGATGGCGACGCCGCCGAGAATGGCGCACGCGGCCAATACCAGCAGCGACGGCACGAAGCTGTTCGACACCGACTTCACGTAGCCCACCAGCAGCGGTCCGGCGGACTGCCCGATGAGGTTGCCCACCCCGCTGACGATGGCGACTGCCGGAATCGCCTTGCGCGTCGGCAGAATTTCCGTGAGCCAGGCGAACACGAGCGGGTTCAGCATCTTCAGCGTGAAGCCCAGCACCACGAACAGGATGATTTGCAGGTAGTAGAGATTGGCGGGGACCAGCGCCGCGCCGATCATCACGAAACCGGTGAACGCGGTCGGCAGCGCGGCATGCCAGCGACGTTCCTGCCCGTGTTTGTCCGAGCGTCGGCTGATGTAGAAAATCCCGAACATCGAGGCAATGAACGGCAGGCCCGAAAACACGCCGATGTAGAAGTCGCCAAGCGTGCCGTAAGTGCGCATGATCGTGGGCAGCCAGAGCGTCGCGCCGTACATCAGAATGCCGTTCAGTGCGAAGCCGGCCGTCAGCAACCAGACCGTCGGTTCCGTCAGCACGCTCCACCACGGATCGACTTCGGGCTTTTTGTGCGACGCCTGTTCGGCGTTCAGCTCACGTTGCAGCCATTGACGATCGGTTGGCGACAGCCAGCGCGCGCTTTCGAGGCTACGCGGGATCGCAAGGAACCAGATCGCGCAGAAGATCCAGGCGGGCAGGCCCTCGGCGATCATCATGACGCGCCAGTCGTAATGGGCGAGAATCGCGCCGGAAATCGGGCCAGCGAGAAAGCCCCCGGCAGGAATGGCGAGATTCCAGATGCCGAACGCCCGGCCTCGCTCGGCCTTCACGAACCATTGCGCGAGGAACAGCGAAACGGCCGCGTAGATGGGCCCCTCGGCCAGCCCGAGCAGCACGCGCAAGGCGACCAGCTCATGGTAGGTCCGCGCAAACCCGGTGGCGACGGCCGCCAGCCCGAACAGCAGCAGCGCAACGCCGATCAGTCGCCGGGGATTGAACAGCAGCGCGATGATGCCGCCGCCAAGTTGGGTGACCGCGTAGCCCCACGCGAACGCTGCACCGATCCAGCCCGCCTGAATCGGCGAGAGGCCAAGCTCCTGCGTGATGTGGGGCAGCGCCATGCCCATGTTGGCACGATCGAAGAACGAGATCGTGTACATGATGAAGGTCGCCGGAAGGATGATGAACCAGCGCTCCCGCGCGATTCCCTCCCCATTGGGAACTGACGAATTCATACTGCTTGTCTCCTGCTGACGAGGCGCACCTGAACCGCGCGCGCCCCTGTTGTTTTGTTCGTATTGTCGAGGGGGGCCGTCGATCTGTCGCGCAGATCAGCGATCGATTCGGTATTGCTCGATCACCTCCGGCTTGAGACGGATACCGAAGCCCGGACCTTGCGGTACCGTCATGTAGCCGTCGCGAATTTCCGGGAAACCGTCGGGCAACTGCCACAGCAGCGGGTCGCGCACCTTGTTGGCGAAGATCTCGACGAACAGCGCGTGCGGATTGGCCGCGATCAGGTGAACGGCGACCTGGGGCTCTTCGTGGTGCGCCATCTCTACGTTCATCAGCTTGGCCATGTCGGCAACGCGCTGCCATTCGGTCACACCGCCGCACAGCGTGCAGTCGAGGTTCAGGATGGAGACGTGGCCTTTGGTGATGAGGTCGCGGCATGCGCGGCCGGTGATCTCGCCTTGACCGACGTTGACCGGAATCGACGTCTTCATGGCGAGAAGCGCCAGGCCGTCGGTCTGGTCATACCACTTCACGGGTTCTTCCATCCAGCGCACGTCGAGGTCTGCCTTCTCCATGGCGACGCAGAATTTGACGGCGTCGAGCGGGTCCCAGCCCTGATTGGCATCGACCGTCACCACGAAGTCCTTGCCGCCGGCGCGGCGAGCTGCGCGCACGCGCTCCAGATCCTCTTCCAGCGACGCGCGGCCGACTTTCATCTTGATGCCGATGCAACCGGTCTCGCGCACCATCGCCACTTCCTCGGCGATGGCAACGCATGAATCCTTGCCATCCTTCGGATAGTACCCACCGATGGAGATGACCGGCACGCGGTCCCGCACGCCGCCGAGCAGCTTGTAGACCGGCGTGTTGTAAAGCTTGCCGCGGGCGTCCCACATGGCGTTGTCGAGACAGCTCACGGCCTGCAGCAGGATGCCGCGCGGATGCATGTCCAACTGGTGCAGCCCGCGATTGCCCAGATCCACGTTCACATGGAACATCGCCTCCCAGAGTCGCTGGAAGTCGCGAACGTCCTGCCCGATGAGCAGGGGCGACAGATGTTCGCGTACGACGTTGACGATCTCGGTCTGCGTGTGGAACTCGTCGCCACCGTAGCTTTCCCCGACGATGCCGTTTTCCAGATGGACGCGTGTGACGATCGTCGGGCGCGATGCCACCTGATACGTGCCGCCCTTGAACACTTCCTCCAGTGCCATGTCGAGCGGGATGATCTCAACCGATTCAATTTTCATGCTCAATCCTCGTGTCTTCCGAATCCTTGTCAATCCAAAGCGCCGTTGCGCGCCGTGTGCCTGCCGGGCAGACGACGGGGCAACACCGTGGATGGACGATACGGCGCAGCGAGGGGAGGAACAACGGCCGGGGTGTACACCGATCGTCCACGATCTGTGGATCATCGGCAGGCAACGGCGCGATGGCAGGAAACGTTTGGGGACGAAGCGATCCGGATGGGACGGCGCGCTCAGGACGGTCGATCGTCGGTCAATATTGACCTGTATGCGGTATTGACTAGAATCCGGAGTAATCGAAGGTCGTCAAGGGACTGATGGGCGGGGCGCCGCTCGGACGGATGTCAGCGTCAAGCTGGCAACGCAGTAGGGGGAAGTCGTTCTTAGATGCGATGTTCGAGGGGGAAAACGTATGCCAGAGCATGAGTATGTGACGGGCGATTTCCACGTGACTGTCTTTTCGATCCCGCTTCGAGACGGGCGTTATCGTGCCGACGTGGTGGTGCGGCGCATTGGATCCCGAGAGTCGTGCCATCGCCAGGAGCTCTACGGCCAGGTGTTTGCGACGCGCAGCGATGCCCGCGCCCACGGGCAAAGCTACGCGGAAAAATGGTTGCTGGAGTTCGGCCAGAAGGCCGCCCTGGGCAGCCCCGGCAAGGATCGCGCCTGAACGGAGCGTCGGCACGGGACGAGAGCGACGCGGGACGTTCAACCGCGTTCACCCGTTCGAGACCGAACGCGAATGCACCGAATGCACCGAGTGCGCTGGCAGCCGCAAATCCGGAACCTCAATCCCGGTGGTCCTGTGCGCCCGGTTTCCAGTAGCCTTTACAGGCGACGCGTTGCGGGTCGACGTGCTCGCGCTCCAGCCAGTAGCTGCGCCATTGCTTGACCCAGACCGCTTCGCCAGCCATCCACACTTGTCCGGGGCCATCGGCCACACGGGGGTGTTCCGTGAGAACGGGGTCGTCCGCCGCCATGGCAAGGGGTGGCGTTCGCCGGTAGCGCCACTGCACGTGCATTCTCGCGGGTGATCTGATCAATTGCCGCTCCTGCTCGTCGTCCACCACCAGCAGCGCTGTGACCGGCAGGCCGTGCGGTAGCCGTTCGAGTATCGATTGCGCCGCAGGCAATGCGCTCGCATCGGCCGCCAGCCAGACCCATTTCGTGTCGCGCTGCAACGTAAATCCACCGTCGCGTGGGCCGGCGATATCAACCTGATCGCCGCACTGCACTGTGCGTGCCCACGCGGAAACCGAACCGTCGTCACGATCGTCGCCATGCAGGACGAAGTCGATATCGAGCGTTCGCGCCTGTTCGTCGACACGCCGGATGGTGTAAGCCCGGCCACTCCTGCCGGGCGGGAAGACCTTGATCCACGCTGCGGCCGAGTGTGCGTCGACGGATTCGAGCCATGCGGCGAGTTCGGGGCCACCGAGGACCAACCGGCGCATTTTCGGGGTGAGCAGCGTGGCGCGAAGCACAATGGCGTTCACGCGTGTGCGCGACGCGCTGCGAAGAAAATCGAGATTCATGAGGGATGCCCTGCAAATGCGTTAGTGAGCCCGCTTGGGCGACCGCGCCATCAGCACGATGCCGATCGACAAGGTGAACCCCAGACTGGACATGAGGAAGAAGTCATTGAGCGACAGCATGTCTGCCTGAACGACGGTCTGACGCCAGATCACCGCCCAGGCTTGCGTGTCGGTCAGACCGGCGGCGCGAAGCGTATCGACGTGATGCGTCACCACGTCGCGAAACGGCGACAGGTGATCGACCAGACGATTCTGGTAGACCCGCGAACGGTGATCCCAGAACGTTTGCGCGAGCGACGCCACCAGACTCCCGGACATCATGCGGATCGCGGTTTGAAGGCCCGACGCCGCCGCGAGCCGCTCCGGTGCCAGTCCGGCCAGCGACAGCGCCACGAGCGGCGTCAGGAACAGGCCGATGCCCACGCCTTGCGCCAGACACGCCAGCGCAATCGTCATGGCGTCGACGTCGGTCGTCATCGTTGCGCGCCAACCGGCCACCAGCGCCCACGCAACGAACGCGAGGCTGGCGAAGATGCGGGCGTCGTGCTTCTGCACCCAGCGGCCCAGCAACGGCGCGAGCAGAATGCCGAACACCCCCATTGGCGCCGTGACGAAGCCGGCCCATGTCGCCGTGTAGCCCATGTCCGTCTGCAACCACAGGGGGATGAGCACCAGCGCGGCAAAGTACAGGCCGAAGCCAACGGCAACCGCGATCGTGCCCATGGTGAAGTTGCGATGCCGGAACAAGGTGAGGTCCAGGATCGGATGCTTCTCGCCAAGCTCCCACACGATGAGGACGATGAAACCCAGCAGCGAGCAGATGGCCGTGGCGCAAATGACCGGCGACGAGAACCAGTCGAGAATGCGTCCGCGATCGAGCGTGATTTGCAGGCAGCCGATCGCCACGGCGAGCAGCAGCAGCCCCACGATGTCGACGGGCAGCTTTGTCGACGGCGTGTCCTTGCCCTTGAACATCGCCATCGTGAACACCACGACGAAGATGCCGACCGGTGCATTGACGAGGAAGATCCAGGGCCAGCTGAAGTCGTCGGTGATCCATCCGCCGAGCACCGGCCCGGCCACGGGCCCGGCCATGTTGGTCATGGCCCACATGGCCACGGCGAACGTGCGTTTGTGCGGCGGGAAAATCGCGACGAGCAGGGCCTGACTGAGCGGGACGATCGGCCCCGACACCATGCCTTGCAACACGCGCGCGACGAGCAGGGATTCGAACGTCGGCGCCAGTCCGCACATCACCGATGCCACGGTGAAGAGGGCGACGGCGGCGACGAACAGGCGCACTTGCCCGAAGCGTCGCGATAGCCAGCCGGTCAGCGGAATGCAGATCGAGTTCGCGATGGCGAAGAACGTAATGGCCCACTCCCCGATCTCGGAACTCACGCCGAGGTTGCCGGAGATGGTGGGGATCGAGACGTTGGCGATCGTAATGTCCACGACCGCCATGAACGACGCGAGGCTCACCGCGATGGCCGCGAGCACGAGCGCCGGCCCCGACATCGGTGTAATGGGACCCAGGGCGGCGCGTGTCATTGCGAGGTCCCGAGGCTGTGTTGGGTGGCAGTGGCGGCGGCAGTGGCGGCAGCCGTGGCCGAGCGATCCGCAGCGACCTTTTGCGCGGCATAGACGTCAGTCTTCTCGGTCGCACGGGCGCGCAATGCCCCCTTGCCGGTGGCGCACTGACGCGTGTCGATCTCGACCTCCGTCGACATGCCGATGCGTAGCGGATGTCGCGCAACGTCTTCGGGATTGAGGCGGATACGGACCGGCACGCGTTGCACGACCTTGATCCAGTTGCCCGTCGCGTTCTGTGCGGGCAACAGCGAGAATGCGGCGCCGCTGCCGGCTTCGATGTCGTCCACGGTGCCGCGATACGTGACGCGGCTGCCGTACAGGTCGGCCTTGACCTGCGCCGGCTGACCTGAACATACGCCGTCGAGCTGGACCTCCTTGAAGTTCGCGTCGACCCAGACCTGATCGAGCGGCACGACGGCCATGAGCCGGTCGCCGACACCGACACGCTTGCCGAGCTGCACCGTGCGTTGCGCGATCATGCCCGCGACCGGCGAGCGGATCGTGGTGCGCTCCAGCGCCAGGGCGGCGGCACGAACGCGTTCGGTTGCGGCGAGCACGTCGGGGTGCGTGTCGACCGTGGTTCCTTGCGTGTGCGCCTGCGCTTCCGCGCGCGCCTGCACCGCCGCTTGCAAGGCGGCCTCCGCCATGCGCACGGCATCGCCCGCGTGGCGCGCTTCTTCCTGCGTGACAGCGCCTTGCGCCACGATCTGCTGGCGGGCCGACAGATCCGATCTGGCGCGATCGAGTTCCACCTGCCTGAGTGCGACCGTGGCTGCCGCCCGTGCATCGGCGGCGAACAAGGCGCGCACACGTCGCACCGTTTGGCCCAGCTCTGCCTGTGCGGCATCGAGCGCAATGTGCGCGTCGCTCGCGTCGATCTCGGCAAGCGTCTGACCGGCGAGCACCCGATCGGCATTGTCGACGAAGACTTGCGAGATGGCGCCGGCCACTTGCGGCGTGATGGCGACGACGTGTCCGTTGACGTAGGCGTCGTCGGTCGTGCGGGCATCGTCGCCTTGCACGACATGCCACACGCCCCAGGCGATGCCGGTAAGAACGATTACGCCACCGACGATGCCGAGCCGCTTGCGGCGAGTGGAGGATGTGTCGGCCGCGAGATCGGTCGAGGTGGGGGCATTGGTTTTGCTTTCGGTCATGATTGTCGTTGTGAAATCGTAAATGTCTGGGAGGCGGCGCTGGGCGACCACGCACCGCCGAGTGCACGAATGAGGGCGATCTGCGCTTCGGCAACGTCGGCATCGGCCTCGGCTTCGCGGCGTTGACTGAGCAGCAGCGCGGTTTGCGCGTTCAGCAGGTCGCGAGTGTCGGACAAGCCGCTTTGCTGACGGAGCCGATGCAGCGCGACGACGCGCATCCAATGGCCGTTCGACCCGCGTGCGGTGTCCTGTCGGGTGCGTGCCGCTTTGAGCGTGGCGACGGCGTCGGCGACTTGCTGAAGCGCGTTCACTACGGTCGCGTTGTAGGCGCTGACGGCCGCGTCGTATTCGGCGACACGGCCACGCAGGTTGGCGCGCAGGCGACCGCCTTCGAAGATCGGCAGCGTGATGGCGGGGCCGATTTGCGCAGAAGTACTGCCCGCGCGCAGCAGGTAGCCGAGGCCCAGACTCTGGAGTCCGGCGAACGCACTCAGGTCGACGTCGGGATAGAAGGCGGCACGCGCCACGCCGATGTCTTTGGCCGCCGCTTCTGCGGCGCTGCGCCGGGCCGCCACATCCGGGCGATAGCCCAGCAACACCGCAGGCAGGTTCGAGACCGGCGCGGGGTCGGCCGAGGGCCGGACATGCGGGCGCGCCAGCGTGTCGGCGAACGCCGGCGACTGGCCGAGCAGAGCGGCGATCATGTGACGATGACCGGCAATCTGTGCGTCGTATCGGGCGACCTCGGCACGCGTGAGCGAAACGGCATCTTCCGACGCTACGAGACCGATGTCCGTCTCCAGTCCGGCGCGCCGACGCTCGCTCAGCACGGCGATCAGGCCGTTGCGCCGCGCGAGTCCCTGCTCGGCGACGTCGCGCAGGCGATAGGTGGCGTCGAGCCGGAGATACGCGGCGGCGAGTGAGGTCTGAAGCACCAGGCGTGCGTCTGCCGCTTCGAACTCGGCTGCGCGCGCTCGCCACTCGGCGGCATGCGCCGCGTCGCGCCACTTTCCCCAGAAATCCAGGTGGTATTGCAGGCTGACGCCGAGCGATCCCTGACTGCCGTAATTGCCCGCGTACGGCGACGGGAACGTGTAGTGATTGGGAAATCGATCGACCGTCGCAGACGCTGCGCCATCGACACGCGGATAACGATCGGCCGCGGCCGCCGCACCGGCCGCTTCGGCCTGCCGCAATCGCGCCTGTGCGGCGTGTATCGACGGCGCGCTCTGCGCGGCGAGCGCCATGAGCGACGTCAACTGGTCATCGCCGAACGCGCGCCACCACGCGGACGTATCGCGTGCGGCCGTGGGCGCATCGACAGCGTCGGCGTTGCGATGCGCTTCGGAGATATCGTCTCCGGCGTGCAGCGTTTGCAGGTCGAGCGGCTGTCTCGACGCCGAATCGTCATTGCCGCTCGCACATCCGGCGAGCAGGGCGACGATGATGCTGCCGCTCACCAGGGCGCGCAGCGCGCACGGTATGCGGGTGTGATGAGAACTGCCGGGGGTGCGGGCGACGGCAATGGCAGCCCGCCGGCGCGCGCGCGAACGCGCGCACCCTGTAGGGTGACGAAAAGAAATTTTGATTCTCCGGTGAAGTTGGCGACGCGAGGGCAGGGGCCCTGCGGCGTAAAAAGCAGACGGGGAGGCCTGTCAGGTCATTGCGGGTTCCCGGACGCAAGCCAGCGGGCGCTCCGACGCCCGGATGGCGTCTTCGAGCACCACGCGAAGCCAGTCGATGAACGTTCGCAACTTCCCGGACATATGCCGGTTGGGGTAATAGACGACGCGAACGGGATCCGACGGTTCGCGATGTCCGGACACGACTTGCTGCAACGCGCCCGACTCCAGATACGGGCGCAGCATGAAGCCGTACCCCGACGTCATCCCGAGGCCGGACAGCGCGCACGCCACGTGTGCCTCGTCATCGTCGACCTGCACGCGGCTCGACATCGTCTGTGTGGTCGATGCCATGCCCGAACGCCCCACACGGCTCAGATATCGCGGCGACGCGCACAGAATCCGTGTCACCCGTCCCACATCGCGGGCGACGACACAGGTCTGCGCGATGTCGCCGATGCGCACGGCACAGTCGACGGCGTTCTGCGCGAGCAGGGCCGGATTGGTCGACACGACGATATCCACATCGAGCTTGGGATACTTGTCGAGCAGCGACGGCAATGCCGGAATCAGCACGTGCTTCGCGAGCGCGGCCGGCAGTGCGACCTTGACGCGCCCTTCGGGGGCCTGACCGGCGCTCGCCGCCTGCTGATCCATCGTGTCGATCTGTTGCAGCACGCGTACACAGGCGTCGTAGTAGGCGCGGCCTTCGTCGGTGGGACTGACGTTTCGCGTCGTCCGGTTCAGCAGGCGCACGCGCGTTTGCGTTTCCAGACATCTCACCAGCCGCGACACCGTCGGTATGGCCATATCGAGGCTATCGGCGGCACGCGTAAAGCTGGAGACATCGACAACGCGGACAAAGACTCTCATCGCATCGAAGCGGTCCATGATCGTTCCTTCACTGGTTCGTAGCCGACATGACGGGGCATGTCCGATCACAAGTCATGCGCCATACCGGCGGTGACGTGCGATCTTGCTTTCGGTGGAGGAATCGTCGATGATTTTCAGACTTGCGAAAATAGACTGAAAGCCAACTTATAGTTGCAAAATATGCAATCCATCGACCTCAACTTGCTGATTGCGCTCGATGCGCTGCTGTCGGAAGGGAGCGTGACGGGCGCTGCCGAACGTCTCGGGTTGAGCGTGCCGGCGATGAGCCGCACGCTCAACCGGGCACGGGAAATGGTGGGCGATCCGCTGTTCGTGCGTGCCGGGCGGGGGCTGGTGCCGACCCCGCGCGCCGAGGCGTTGCGCGATGGCGTACACGATGTGGTCCAGCAGGCGGGCGCCTTGCTGCGTCACACGGAATCGTTCGATTTCAAGGAGTTGCGCCGTACGTTCACGATCCGTGCCGATGACGGGGCAATCTCGACCATCGGGTCGGATCTGCTGCGCGCGCTTCAGGACGAAGCGCCCCTCGTGACGATTCGTTTCATGGCGCAGGGCAAGCAGGACATCGTGGCCTTGCGCGAAGGGCTGATCGATCTGGACATTGGCGTCATCGACGATCTGGGACCGGAGATTGTCCGGCAAACGCTGCTCAACGATCGGTTCGTGGCCGTCTTCCGTGAAGGCCATCCGCTGGCGCGCCGCAAGGCGTTGACGCCGGACGATTTCGTCAAGTTCGGCCACGTGACGGTTTCGCGCCGCGGCCTGCTGAACGGTCCCGTCGATATCGAACTCGGCAAGCATGGCTTGTCCCGACGCGTGCAGGCCGTCGCCCCGACCTTCATGGAGGCGCTGGCGATTGCTCGCGAGACGGATCTCGTCGCCACCGTGGCCGATCGCCTGACGCAGCATTCCCGGCAGGGCATGGCCTCGAGAAGCCTGCCGGTGACGACACCGCAAGTGACCATCTCGCAAGCGTGGCATCCGCGATTCAACGCCGATTCGGGGCATCAGGCCTTGCGCCGCTTGATCCATCGCCTCTGCCAGCACGGGAACGAAGTCCGCCAGCGTTCCCGATGAGGTTCGTCTCGCCCGCAGACTACGCCGCCATCGCGGCCCCGTCGCTGCGCGGGTCGTGAGCGCCGGTGGCGAGGCCGTCGTCGGCGATGGCAATGACACCGGCCTGACCGGCAAGCGGGCTGTGACGGGGCAACGGCGCCAGAAGGTGCCCGAGGTCAGTCAGCGCCTTGAAGACGGACTCCCCAGCGTCGCTCTCCAGCTTGAGGTTGTCCCGGCTGTCGGAGAACGTCCTGCCCAGCAGGAAGCGGGGATGCGATAGCGCCTCGTGCGGCGTCATCCCGTAGTCGATCAGTCGTGTGAGCAAGGCGCTCAGCGTCTGCGGCTGACCGTCTGCGCCCTGCGTCCCGTAGAGCAACCGTGCCCGGCCGTGCTTGAGGTACATGCCGGGATTGAGCGTGTGGAACGGACGCTTGCCGGGTATCAGGGCATTGGGGTGAGTGCTGCCGGAGGGACGGAACGCGGCTCCTCGGTTATGCCACAGCACACCGGTATCCCCGGCCATTACGCCGCTGCCCCAGTCGAAATAGATCGTCTGCAACACGCTGACGGCGCGACCGGCCGCATCCGTTGCGGCGAAGTACACCGTATCGCCTTCGCGAAACCGATGGGGCCATTCGAGTGCCTTGTGATCATCGATGCGCGAGGCCGCTGCACGAAGATGTTCGTCCGACAACATCGTCGTGAGTGGCACGTCCACGAATGCCGGATCGGCGACATATCGATCGCGATCGAGGAACGCCTGTTTCACCGCCTCGACCAGACGGTGGTAGTACGTCGCGCTGCCATGCGGGCAGTCTTTCAGGCCAAGACGCGCGACGATCCCCATGATCTGGAGTGTCGTCACGCCTTGTGTGGGCGGGGGCAGTGTCGCCAGCACACCGTCGCCGTAGGGCATCGTGAGTGCGGGCGAGACGTGCACGCGTGTGGCGGCAAGGTCTTCCCGCGTGAGGGGTGAGCCTGCCGACTGCAAGCCTTCCGCCAGACGCGCGGCCAACTTACCTTCGTAGAATTCTCGCGGCCCGCCGTCGGCGAGTCGTCGTAATGTCGACGCCAACGCGGGTTGCCGAAACCGTTCTCCGACGGCCGGTGCGCGACCGTCTGGCAGGAACGTCGGCGAGAAGCCATGCCATGTCGATGCGTCGCGCATCTCGTCGGCACGGTACGTGTACCAGAAGTCCTGCGAGCGACTGGTAGGGAAGCCGTCTTCGGCCGCCGCAATGGCCGGTGCAAGCAGGGCGGCCCACGTCAACGTGCCGCCCCATTGTTCGCGGCTCACCCGGTACGCGGCCTCCCATGCGGCGACCGTGGCTGCCGTCGTCAACGTGGAAGCCGGCCCGCGCACGGGGATTGCATCGCCCCGACACAAGGCCGGTGGCAGATGTCGTGCCGCTTGCCCGATACCGGAGATGGCGAGCGGTGCTGCGGCGTTCGACGTGCCGTCGGCGACCAGCCAGAAGCCGTCGCCACCCAGCCCGGTGAAATGCGGCATCGTCACGCACAGCATCGCCGCAATGGCGATCGCGGCTTCGATGGCGTTGCCGCCTTGTTGCAGCACGTCGCGACCGGCGGCGCTGGCGAGCGTGTGCGGACTCGTCACCAGTCCGGCGCGCCCGCTCGCCGATGCCGTCGATGCCGTCGACCCGGTGGGGACTTCGTCGCGCGCTGTCATGCCGCCGCTCCTGCCATGCCCGAGAAGTCTGCTTCGTGCCCGCCGCCAAGATACGCCGCAGCGAGACGCGCATCGCCCGCCAGCTGGCTCGCCGGGCCGCTCACCGTCACATGCCCCTCTTCGAGCACGTATCCCCGGTCGGCAATCGACAGGGCCATGGCAGCCATCTGATCGACGAGCAGCATCGACAGCGATTCACGTCGTAATGCATCGAGCGACGCGAACAACTCGGCGATGACCTTCGGGGCGAGGCCGAGCGAGGGTTCGTCGAGCAGCAGCACGCGAGGCGACGACATCAACGCCCGCGCAATCGCCAGCATTTGTTGCTCGCCGCCGGAGAGTAGCCCTGCCCGCTGGTGCTGACGTTCACGAAGACGCGGATAGCGTGTGAACATCTGTTCGATACGGTCGTCGAGCGCCTCGCGTGGCAGACGCCCGCACGGAAACGCGCCGAGCCGCAGGTTGTCGAGCACGGAAAGCTCCGGGAAGACCTGACGCCCCTCGGGCACGAGCACGACCCCCAATGCGGCGATCTTCGCGGCGTCCAGACGCGACAGGTCGCGCCCGTTGAACGTGATGCCGCCGCTCACCGGTCGATGCAGACCCGCCAGCGCCCGCATGAGGGTCGACTTGCCCGCGCCGTTGGCGCCGAGCAGGGCGACGAGTTCACCGTCACGCACCTGAATCGAGACGTCGTGCAGTACCGGCGCTGCGCCATAGCCCGCCGTCAGTTTGCCAACGCCGAGGACTTCGGGCGAGGCCGATGCACTTCGTTCGATCGGCTCGTCCGGTGTGTCGGTCTGCGCTGCGTTCGCCACCGGTGTCGCGGCGGCACCGAGATACGCCTGTCGCACGCGCTCGTCGTGACGAATCGCCGTCGGCGTGCCTTGCGCGAGGAAGCGCCCCGCGTCGATCACGACGATCCCGTCCGACACACCCATCACCAGCGACATATCGTGTTCGACGAGACCGACGGCCACGCCGCTCTCCGCGATCTGCCGCAGCAATCTGCCCAGTTGCGCCTTGTCCTGCGTCGACAGCCCGGCGGCGGGTTCATCGAGCAGCAATACACTCGGGCGCGTTGCCAGCGCCCGTGCGATCTCCACGAGACGACGGTCGACGTGCGCGAGATCGGCGGCCATCAGATCGACGTCGCCGTGATAGCCGCACGCCCGCAGCAGCGCTCGTGCCTCGTCGCGGTGCGCCTTGCCCTGCATGCGCGCGACGCCGAGTAACCCGCCAAGCCGCCCTGCGCTCAACGCCAGCGTCACGTTATCGAGCACGCTCATGCCGCCGAACAGTTGCGACGTCTGATACGTGCGCGCTACGCCGTGCCGTGCGCTGTCGCAGGCGCCCTTGGCCGGGAGATCGTCTGTGCCCAGCGCGCGGGTACCCGACAGCGGCCGATAGAAGCCCGAGAGCATATTGAGGACGGTCGACTTGCCGGCCCCGTTCGGGCCGATCAGGCTTGTCACCCGTGCGGGCGGCAGTTCGAAGGAGAGATCGGCAACGGCTTTCACGCCACCGAACGTCATCGCCAGTCCATGCGCGGCGAGGCCTTTGCGTTGTGACGTCGCGAGCACAGGCAAGGTCAATGCCGACGTCACGCCGACATCCCTGTCGTCCGACGGGCCACCGCGCCGCGACGTCCACCATTTCCCGAGCACACCGATCACGCCATTGGGCGCCCCCCACAACACGACCAGCAGCAATACGCCGAAACACAGCAGACGCAGGTTCTCCAGGCTCGCGAGAAATTCGGGCAGCAGTCCGACGATCACCGCGCCGACGACCGGCCCGGCAATCGTGCCCGCGCCACCGATCATCACGACGAGGACGAACAGGATCGATTGCAGGAAGGAGAACATGCCCGGCGTGACCATGCCCTGCAACGGCGCGAAGAGACCGCCTGCGAGGCCCGCCAGTGCGGCGGAGAACGCGAACGCTACCGCCTTCACGACCAGGGGATTGACCCCGATCGACGCCGCTGCCGTTTCGCTGTCGCGCACGGCGCGCATGGCGGCCCCCCAGGCACCGCGAGACACGCGTGCGTAGACCAGCAACGCCACCGCAAGCACCGCCAGCGCTGCGACGGCGACGACACGTTCGCTGCCTGCGATACCGAAGATGCCCGGCGGCATCACGCCCATCAACCCGTTCTGACCGCCCGTCAGACCGCGCCACTCGACCGCGCCGTGCTCCACGATGAACCCGAAGGCGATCGTCACCATGGCCAGTCCCGGCCCGCGCACACGCAGCGCGGGGAGCGCCAGCAGACCGCCGGTGAGTGCCGCGATCACACCCCCCGCGAGCCATGCCGGCCAGAACGGCCAGCCCGCCTGCGTGGTCAGAATCGCCACCGCGTAGGCGCCGATGGCGTAGAAGCCGACGTGTCCGAACGACACCTGCCCCGTCAGGCCCAGCAACAGATTCAGACCCACGCCGCAGATGGCGAGCAGCGCGACGCCGGCGATCACCACGACGAAGTACCCGTTCACCACGCAAGCGGCACCGGCCATCGCCAGGAGCGCGACAGCGAGTGACGCGGTGAGCGCCAGACCGTCGCGAGCGTCGCGCGACGACCGGCGTCCTGTCGTTGCCGGCACCGGGGACGATTGCGACGCAAGCCGCAAAGAAGAATCGCTCATACCTTACGCACCTCCGCGCGACCGAACATGCCGTCGGGGCGCATCGCCAGCAACACGATGACCAGACCGAACGTGATGATTTGCGTGTAGCTCGACCCGAGCGTTGCCGTGATCATCGCTTCTGTCACGCCGAACAGCAGACCGGCGATCATCACTCCCCAGGCGCTCGACAATCCGCCGAGAATCGCCACTGCAAATGCCTTGAGACCGAAGACCGTGCCCATATCCGCCTGCACGTTGAAGAGCGGCGCGATCAGCACACCGGCGATACCGGCGAGCAACGTCGAGACGGCGAACGCGCCCGCGATCGTGCGCTGGATGGGAATGCCCATGAGCCGAGCGGCGTCGCGGTTCTGCACCACGGCGAGCATGGCGACACCCCAGCGCGAGCGGCGCAACACGTAATGCAGCGATGCCGCGAGCGCCAGACCGACCACCGGGATCAGTAATTGCAGCGGATAGACGCCGAGACCGGCATCGCCGATGTGCAGCGAGCTTTGCGCGAGCGGCGAGGGCAGGCTGCGCGGTTCCGTCCCGAACGTCAGCATGACGACGTTATCGAGCACGATGCCCAGCGCCACCGTCGCCATGAGCCACGCGCTCGATCCGCGCCGCACGAACGGCTGAACGGCAAGCCGTTCGACCACCAGCCCGTAGACGGCGCAAAGCGCCAGCGCCGCGACGATGGCCAGCGGCATCGGCCACCCGAGCGTCTGCGCGAACGTGTAGGCGAGCACGGCGCCCAGCATCATCGAGCTGCCTTGCGCGAAATTGACCGTTGCGCTCACCGCGAACGTCAGATGAAAGCCGAGCGCCATGAGGCCGTACATACTGCCGAGCCCAAGGCCGGCGACGAGCGCCGAGATCCATTGCATGAGATGTCCTCCGGGACGCCACGCCGTGGCGCCCGTTCATTGCCGGTGTGGTGTGACGAATTCGTCCGGTCGATGTGTCTTGCTGATGGCTTGCTTACTTCGCGGCGACCTTCGCGCCCGTCGGTGCCACCGGCACGATACGGTTGTCGATGAACTGCGCCCACACGTAGTCTTGCGCGGACAGGGCGTCGTGCTGCTGCTCGCTGAAGGGCTTCACGTACGTCTTGATGAGGCCTTCGTAGCGGTCGATCTTGTAGAAGCCGGTGCGAATGGCGTCGCCATTGGTCGAGCCAGCGCGGTCGATGGCCAGCGCCGTGAGGCGCATGGCGTCATACGCGTTGGCGACACCGACGGCCGGCGTGATGTCGTCCGGCCCCTTGATGTCCGGATACTTGGCCTTGAGCGCGGCGACGACACGCGTGCTGACTGGCGACGTTGCGCCGAAGAAGCTGTACGTCTGCACGAAATGCACGGTCTTCGCGTTCGGGCCGGCCAGTTCGGTGAAGCGTCCGCCCGCCGGACCCCAGTGCGAGACGATGGGCACCTTCCAGCCCATGCGGTCGAGCGACTTCACGACCTGTGCCGACGGCCCGACGTTGCCAACCATCAACAGCGTGTCGGCCCCGGCGGCCTTCAGGCGTCCGAGTTGCGGCGTGACGTCCACGTCGGTCGCTTCGAACTTCTCGACGGCCGACGGTTTCAGGCCCTTGGCCGCCAGTGCCGCGACGATGCCTTTCTCGTTCGACTCGCCCCACGGGTTATTCACGAGAATCAGGCCGAGCTTTTTCGCGCCGAAGTTCTGCTGCGCGTAGTTCACCATGGCGCCGTCGACGATTTCATCGACAGCCGACACGCGAAACACATAGTTCGGATTGGCGCCGTTGTGGGTGATCGGCGTGCCGGCGGCCCACGGCCCCATGAACGGGACTTTCTCCTGATTGGCGATAGGCACGATGGCCATGGAGACCGGCGTATCCAGACCGCCGAAAAGCACGGCCACCTTGTCCTTGTAGATGAGTTCGCGCGCGGCGAGCACGCCCTTGGCGGGGTTGCCTTCGTCGTCGCGACGCACCAGTTCGAGCTTGCGACCGCCGAGCACGCCGCCGCTCGCATTGATTTCGTCGATGGCGATGGTCATGCCGCGCGTCAGGGCTTCACCGGCGCGTGCCGATTGCCCGGAGAGCGCCGTGACGAGACCGATCTTGATGGTGTCTGCGGCGTAGCTCGCTGCGCTCACGAACATGCCCGCAGCCGCCAGCGCGACGGCGCCGACACGAAGCCAGCGACGGCGGGAGGGGGTGGAGGGGATGGATGAGGTGGTGGCGCAGACGGCGTTGTGACGGGCAGAGGCAGGCATGAGCAATCTCCGTGATGACATGTGACATGTCGAAGCGACACGTCGGATGCGAAGGGATGGGATGGTCGGGCATCCCGGCAACGGGCACGACCCGCTATGTCCCCGCCGTACGCAAGAGGCATGCCACCTCGTCGACATTTCGAATGAATGGCGTCACACGATATGCATGCCAAGGTGTTGACGATCTGGCATCGAAATTGCGAACGATTCGGTATGACGTTCGTTGACGATGCGTTTTGCGCCAACTCGGAACGCGCCCGCACTGTGGCGGTGCGCGAATGTTTCAAGACGACACACGATGACTCTGACCTTGCCGCTTTCATCACCCGACGATTTCGCGACCGCCGACGTGCGTGATGTGCCCGACGTTCGCGAGGTGCGCTTCGGCGCACTGCGTTCGCACGATCGCTTCGACTATCTGCCGATCACGGCGCGCGATACGTATCGCTGGCCCAACGGCGCGCGACTCGCCGTCTATCTCGGCTTCAATCTGGAGCACTTCGCGTTCGGGGAAGGGCTGGGCGCGAATCTCGGCCCGGTCTCGCCGCAGCCCGACGTGCTCAACTACAGCTGGCGCGAGTACGGCAACCGGGTCGGCGCATGGCGATGCCTCGATCTGTTCGGCGATCTCGCGATGCGCGCGGGTGTCGTGCTCAACACGTCGCTGCTCGATCACTGTCCCGAACTCGTGCACGCCTGCGTGGCGCGCGGCGATGAGCTGATTGGCCACGGTCACACCAATGCGCATCGGCAAAGCGATTTCGAGTACGCGCACGAGCGAGAGCTGCTGGCACACTGCCGATCGCGATTGACGGAAGCGACGGGCTACACGCCGTCGGGGTGGCTTTCGCCGTGGATATCGGAGACGCATCACACGCCGGATCTGCTGGTGCGCACCGGCTATGGCTATACGCTCAACTGGTGTCACGACGACCGTCCGGTGCGCATGCGAACGGCGCACGGGACCCTGTGGTCGGTGCCTTATCCGCAGGAGGTGAACGATATTCCGATGATCATCGGCCGTCAGATGGACGGCGCAGCGTTTGCCGACATGATCGCGGACAATTTCGACGAGATGTACGCTCAGGCGGAGCATCCGACGCGAGGCCAGCCGCTGGTCATGGGCATTGCGCTGCACCCGTATCTGGTCGGGCAGCCTTACCGCCTGCGGCATCTGCGACGCGTGCTCACGCCCATCGCGCAGGCTGCGCAGCGCGGCGAGATCTGGGTGGCGACGCCGGGCGACATCGCCGCGCACGTGGCGTCCGTCAGTGTCGCCGAGCCAGATGCCGTCATGGGGTGAGCCAGCGTGACACTCAAATCCTATTGCCCGGCGTGTCCCGACTGTGGAAAGTTGTCTCTACTTCCTTTAGTGCCCTCAGTGCCCTCAGTGCCTTCATCGTCCTTGCCCACTACGCCCGTCATGCCAGCAGACAAGCCTGTTTCCCGTGCGCGCCGCCCAGCGGCCCCCACTGCCCCTACTGCCACCACTGCCACTACGGTCCACGACGGTGACACCGAAACCCGTCTTCTCTCGTTGCACCTGCCGGTCGCGAACGATGAGGCGATGAGCGCCGAGACGCGCATCGAGACGCACATCTACCGCACCATCGTCGACGGCGTGCTCGCGCATCGCCTCACGCCCGGCACGAAGCTGCCCGAGCCGGAGCTTTGCCAGCTGTTCGACGTCGGACGCGCGGTGGTGCGGCGGGTGCTGGAGCGTCTGGCGCACGACGGCATTGTCACGCTCAGACCGAACAAGGGCGCTGTGATCGCCGAGCCGACGCCCGAGGAAACGCGGGAGATTTTCGAAGCGCGGCGCGCGCTGGAACGTTCGCTGGTCGAACTGGCGGTGTCGCGGGTGACCGACGACGATCTGGCCATGCTGCGCCGTCAGCTCGACGCCGAACACGAAGCCATGCACCGTTTCGATCAGCCGTCGTGGGCGCGTCTGGCGAGCGATTTTCACCTGCGTGTGGCGGCGCTTGCGGGCAATGCCGTGTTGCTGCGCTATCTCACCGAGCTGATCTCGCGATGCTCGCTGATCGTGGGGCTGTACGAGCCGCCCGGTTACGCGCCGTGCGAGCACGACGAACACACCGCCATCGTGGCGTGCATCGAGCAGCGCGACGCCCCCGGTGCCATTGCCCGGATGCAGTCGCACCTCGAAGAACTTGAGCGTCGTATCGAGACGACCCGGATGCGCGGGCAGAAGAGTCTGGCGTCGTTGCTCGGCTTGCCGGAGGTTGCGGCGACGCCGAACACGATGCCGCTTTCGTCCCCTTCATCGTCCCCGTCCACGCCCGCGGTCAAACGCGCTGGCCGCAAGCGCGGCTGAGGAGATCGCATGGAAGTCGACTTTCGTGAAATCACGGCGTATCAGCGTTACAAGCTGATGGCGAGCCTGATCGTGCCGCGCCCGATCGCCCTCGTCACCACGATCAACGACGGAGGCACCGTCAACGCCGCGCCGTTTTCGATGTTCAACATGCTCGGCGAAGAACCACCGATCGTGATGCTCTCGATCAACCGGCTCGACGACGACACGCTCAAGGACACGGCGACAAACATCCTGCGCGACCGGGAGTATGTCGTGCACCTGACGGACGAGGCGATGACCGCCCGCATGCACGCGTGCGGGGAGCGTCTGCCGCCGAGCGAGAGTGAACTGGCGCACGCGGGGCTCACGCCTGTACCGAGCAGTCTCGTCGCGCCGCCCCGCATCGCCGAGGCGCCGGTGGCGTTCGAATGCACGTTGTGGGAGACGCTGGAGACACCGAGCCGCCATATCTTCATTGGACGCGTCGAGCGTATGCACGCACGCGAAGAGCTGATCGACACGCAGACCTGGCGAGTGCGTTTGCAGAACTATTTCCCCGTGGGCCGCTTTGGCGCGAGCTTCTACGTCGATACCCGCAATCGCTTCTCGCTGGAACAGCAAGACGGTCAGCCCACGGCCACGACGGCGGTCGATGAGATGTAAGTGCCCCCAATGGTAATCACGCGGTAGGGGGCGCGGAGATCTCACGAAGACCGGCGCCCTCGTCATATAGACGCCATCTATCCGGCCATCGCGAATCTGTCGATTTGCCTCTCGCCGCGCAGGCTCATAGGATGAAGCCCACTTTCACAGTCGGGACGACATCGATGGAATCGGATATCCGGATGACCGGTCTTCGGACGCGCGCGGTCAATGTACCCCTGCAATACCCGGTGATTACGGCGGTCGGTGTGGTGGCGACGGCGCCATTGGTGCTGATCGATCTGGAGACGGACAGCGGTGTCGTCGGTCACGCCTATGTGTTCACCTACACGCCGTTGGCGCTCAAGGCGACGCAGGCCATGATCGATGCGCTGGCTCCGCTCGTGGCCGGGCAGCCGCTGTCGCCCCACACCATCGAACAACTGCTGCAAGCGCGTTTCCGGCTGGTCGGCAACACGGGCCTGATCCGGATGGCCAGCGCGGGACTCGACATGGCGATCTGGGACGCCTACGCAAAGACACTGAACGCCCCGCTGGTCGAAGTGCTCGGCGGCCGCGCGCGCCCGATTCCGGCGTACGACAGTCACAGCATGGACGGCGTGGACCTCGCGGTGCGTCGCGCGCACGACGCGAGCGACGCCGGCTATCGCGCGATCAAGACCAAAATCGGATACGCCAGTCTGGCGCAGGATCTGGACGTCATCCGCGCCATTCGTCACGCGGTCGGCGACCACGTGGAGATTCTGGTCGACTACAACCAGGGACTGAGCGTGCCCGAAGCGATACAGCGTTCCCGGGCGCTCGCGTTCGAAGGGCTCGGCTGGATCGAGGAGCCGACGCTACAGCACGACTACGACGGTCATCGCAAGATTCGCGAAGCGATTGCCACGCCGGTGCAGATGGGCGAGAACTGGTTCGGTGTCGAGGAGATGTCGCTCGCACTCAAGGCGCAGGCGTGCGATCTGTGCATGCCGGATTTAATGAAGATCGGCGGGGTAAGCGGCTGGCTGCGTGCACGCACGCTGGCCGAGTGTCACGGTCTGCCGATGTCGAGCCATATCTTCCAGGAGTTCAGCGCGCATCTGCTGGCGGTTACGCCAACGTGTCACTGGCTCGAACGCATGGATCTGGCGGGGCCGGTCGTGGACTCGTCGCTGACGTTCCGCGACGGTCATGCTCACATCGGCGACAGGCCCGGCGCGGGCTTCGTCTGGAAGGAAGACGCGGTCGAGAGGTACAGCGTCTGACGCTCAGGTGATGGGCCTCAGCGGGGCCGCCGACCGTCGCGGACGGCCGTCGTGACGGGGCGTCATGACTGGATGTTGCGACCATCCCGCGAAGGCCGTCGAGGTCAGATGCGCGAGAGGGCGTCGTCGACGAGATCGCGCATCCAGGCATGCGCCGGGTTGTCATCCTGAAATTCGTGCCAGTACATGCCGACTTCGAACGGTTCGATCTCGATGGGTAGCGGCACGGAGCGCAGCGGTGCGAGCTGTTCGAAATACTGTCCCACGCGCGACGGCACCGTCGCCATCAGATCGCTCGACGCGAGCAACTGCGGCAGGATCGTGAAATGCAGGATCTGCATGACGATACGGCGGCTCACGCTGTGCTGGCGAAGCGCATGCTCGACCAGCGAATGCCCCGAGAACGGTGAGGTCACCATGACGTGGCGCGCTTCGACGAAGCGCGTGAGACTGAGCTTCGGCCGCGCCGCCGGATGTCCCTTGCGCAGCAGGCATTCGTAATGCTCGCGAAACAGCCCCTTGCGCCGGATGCCCTCGCCGGCGAGCTGCATGTTGCCGATCACCAGATCCACCTTGCCGGCCGCGAGCCATTTGGCCGCCTCGTCGATCGTCGCCTGCACGATCTCGATTTCAACCTGCGGCGCTGCCGACGCGACGCGCGCATAAATCGGCGGCAGAAAAATCAATTCGCCGATGTCGCTCATCGCCAGCCGAAAGCGTCGGGTGGAGGTCTGCGCGTCGAACTGTTGCGGTGCTTCGATCGCACTGGCGATGGTGACCAGCGCACTCGAGAATTTTCGATACGTGGCTTCGCCGACCGCTGTGGGCACCATCTTGTCGGCCGTACGAATGAACAGCGGATCGTGCAGGGCTTCGCGTAACTTCGCCAGTCCGTAACTGACCGTCGGCTGCGTCACGAACATTCGGGAGGCGGCTGCCGTCACGCTTCCCGTCTCGTAAATACTAACGAAAACCCTAATCAAATTCAGATCCAGCCGGGTCGTTCCTGTCGAAGCGCGCGTCATTTGGTCGTATAGATGGCATCGATTTTTGCAAATCATATTATCGATTTGATTTGTGCGTCGAGCGATTTCTATACTCGCCTCACAAAACAGAACAACCTGGAGACAACATGCCCCGCTTGACGACTTTCACGTCGCGCGTTGCTGCGACCGTGGTTCCCTTTCTCGCCTTTTCCCTGGCACCCCCCAGCCACGCTGCCGATCCGATTCGCATCGGTGCTGTGGTCTCGGCAACCGGCGCCGCGTCGTTTCTCGGCGATCCCGAGCAGAAGACGCTGAATCAGTACGTGGAGAAGATCAATGCCGCGGGTGGCATTCTCGGTCGTCAAGTTGTCCTAACGGTTTATGACGATGGCAGCGACGCCAACACGGCGAATGCCATGGCGAAGCGACTGATCCTGCAGGACAAGGTCGATCTGATTCTCGGTGCGTCCACCACGGGCTCGACGATGGCGATGGCGCCGCTTTCGAGCGCCAACAAGGTGCCGACGGTCTCGCTGGCGGCCGCGACGGTCATCGTCGATCCGGTCAAGCCTTACGTCTTCAAAGTCCCGCACTCGGACACGATGGCGGCAGAGAAAGTGCTCGAAGACATGAAGCAGCACGGCATCACGCGCGTCGCACTGCTCTCCGACACGGGCGGCTTCGGGAAGTCGGGTCGCAACGAAACCATCAAGGCGGCCAAGCGGCTCGGACTGACCATCGTCGAAGACCAGAGCTACGGGGAGCGCGATGCGGACATGACGCCGCAACTCACCAAGGCGCGCGCCGCCAATCCGCAAGCGGTGTTTGTCTTCGGGACCGGTCAGGCTCCGGCGATCATTGCCAAGAACTTCCATCAGCTCGGTCTGAGCGTGCCGCTTTACATGTCGCACGGGCAGGCATCGGCGGAGTTCATCCGTATTGCCGGCGCAGCCGCCGAAGGGGTGCGCATGCCGTCGCCCGCACTGCTGATCGCCGAGCAACTCTCGACGAACGATCCGCAACGGCAGGTCAGCCTCGAATACAAGCTCGCCTACGAGACGAAGTACAAGCAGGACGTCTCCACGTTCGGCGGCTACGCCTATGACGGATTGATGATGGCGGCCGATGCGATCAAGCGTGCCGGCTCGACCGACAAGGCGAAGGTACGCGACGCCCTTGAGCAGACGAAAAACTTCGTCGGCGTGAGCGGCGTGTACACCATGTCGCCGACGGACCATATGGGCCTGAACAGCAGCGCGTTCCGGATGGTCGAGATTCGCGGCGGCCGCTTCGTCGCGGCCAGGTAAGCCGTCTCCAATCTCGCGCGAGGCGCTGCCCGGTGGCGCTGCGCTTCGCGTTCGTCGTGAGGAATGCGTCATGCACGACTTTCTGCAATTCGTGATGGCCGGTGTGACCGTGGGCGCGATCTATGCGCTCGTGGCCCTCGGCTTCACGATCGTCTACAACGCCAGTGGCGTCATCAACTTCGCACAGGGCGATTTCGTCATGCTCGGCGGCATGGTGACGGTGGCGTTGATCCAGCTTCAGGTACATCCGCTGCTCGCTGCGGGCATTGCCATCGTCGCCACGACCTGTGTCGCCGGTGCGCTCGAACGTTTCGGCATTGCGCCGGCGGGCCGCGCCGATCCGCTCACGCTGATCATCATCACCATCGGGGCGTCGCTCTTCATTCAAGGCGGCACGCAACTGTTGCTCGGCAAGAACCAGCACACGTTGCCGTCGTTCTCCGGCGACACGCCGCTGGAGTTCGCCGGGGCGAGACTGCTGCCGCAGAGCCTGTGGATCATCGGTGTCGCGGCCGTGCTGATGGTGCTCGTCGCGCTGTTCTTCAAAAAGACGCTGATCGGTCGTGCGATCCGGGCCGTGGCGATGAACCGCTCTGCCGCGCAACTCGTGGGCATTCCGGCGCATGTGGTGACGCTGCTGTCGTTCGGGCTGGCGGGACTGCTCGGCGCGATCGCCGGCATCACCGCCGCACCGATCACGACGACCGTGTACGACCTCGGCCTGATGCTCGGGATGAAGGGGTTCGTTGCGGCATCGCTCGGCGGACTGGGCAGCGGCGCGGGCGCTGTCGTCGGCGGCCTGCTGGTGGGGCTGCTCGAAGCGCTGATCGCGGGCTATGTGTCGTCTGCCTACAAGGATGCCGTGCCTTTCATCATGATCATCGGTGTCCTGCTGCTGATGCCGCGCGGCATCTTCGGCGGCCGACTGACGGAGCGCGTATGAAAAACCATCTGTTTGCCCGCTCCGTCTGGTTGGGCATCGTCGTACTCGCCGTATTGCCGTGGCTGTTGCCGAACGCGTTCATGCTGGACGTGGCGATTCGCATTCTGTTCGCGGGCATGATCGCCGTGGGACTGAATCTGCTCATGGGCTTCGCCGGTCAGATCAGCATCGGCCACGCAGCGTTTGTGGCGATGGGCGGCTACGCGAGCGGCATTCTCACCACCACCTACAACCTGCCGCCGTCAGCCGCGCTGGTGTGCGGTGCGGTGGGGACCGGCATCGTCGCGTGGATCATTGCGCGCCCGATGCTGCGACTGCGCGGCCATTCGCTCACCATGGCCACGCTCGGTCTGGGCATCATCGTCAATCTGGTGCTCATCAACGAGGGGGCGCTGACGGGCGGCCCGGACGGCATGGCGGTCGGGCCGTTCGGCATCGGTTCGCTGACGCTGGAAACGCCGATGGCGTGGTATGTCGCGGCGGCCGTGCTGCTCGTGATCGTCGTGGTGCTGTCGCTCAATCTGTACATCTCCCCGGCGGGCAGGGCCTTGCGGGCGCTGCACGGCACGGAGGTGGCGGCTCGGGTGATGGGCGTCGACGCCACGGCATTCAAGGCGCGGGTATTCGTCCTCTCGGCGGTGATCGCCAGTCTCGCAGGGGGATTGCTCGCGCATTACACCGGCTTCATTACGCCGCAACTCGCGAGCTTCATGTCGTCCGTGCAACTGGCCACGATCGTGGTGGTGGGCGGTATGGCGTCGACGTTCGGTGTCGTGCTCGGCGCAGCACTCATCGTGTTGCTGCCTCAACTCTTCGGCGGGCTTCAGGAGTATGAGCTGATCCTCTTCGGTCTGGTGCTGATGGTCACGATGATCTTCCTGCCGCGCGGCATCGTCCCGACGCTGGCCAATCGCTTCATGCGCGGGAGGTCGTGATGCTACAGGTCGACCATCTGAGCATGCGTTTCGGCGGCGTGACTGCCATCGACGATCTGAGCTTCTCGGTGCAGGCCGGAGACATTCATGCCGTCATCGGGCCGAACGGCGCCGGCAAGACCACACTGTTCAACGTCATTACCGGTGTCTACACCCCGTCGAGCGGCCATGTGCGCATGGACGGCGGTGAGATCGGCGGCAAGGCACCCGAACAACTGGCCAGGCTCGGCATGAGCCGCACGTTCCAGAACCTTCAGGTCGCAATGAATCTGAGCGTGCTGGAGAACGTGATGCTGGGCGCGCATCTGCGCCTGAACCACGGCGTGCTGGCCGGCATGTTCTACGGACGGAAGCTCGCGCGTGCTGAAGCCGAAGCCCGCGATCATGCGCGCGAATGCCTGAAGTTCGCCGGAGTGAGCCAGTACGCCGATTCGCCCGCACAGGGCTTGCCGTTCGGTGCGCTCAAGCGTCTTGAAATCGCCCGGGCGCTCGCGGCCCGCCCGCGCCTGTTGCTGCTCGACGAGCCGGCTGCCGGGCTGAACCATACCGACACCGCACAGATCAGCGAGCTGATCCGGCGCGTTGCCGACGAAGGGGTGACGGTCATGCTCGTGGAGCACGACATGAACATGGTCATGGCGATTGCCGACCGGATTCTCGTGCTCGATTTCGGCAAGGTGCTCGCGCAAGGCAATGCACAGGAGATCCGCAGCAATCCGGCGGTCGTCGCGGCGTATCTGGGAGCCATGGCATGAACGTATCGAGAGTGGATACCCCAATGCAAGGCGTGGCGCGCACGGCCGAGCCGATGCACGTCGCGCTGCACACGCGCCCGACGAAGCCAGGCTCGCCCGACGGCGCAGCGGGCAGTCAGCCTCGTCCGGTGCTGGAGGTGAGCGGTCTGACGGCAGGATACGGACGCATTCAGGCGCTCTTCGGCGTGGACTTTTCCGTGACGTCGGGACAACTGGTCACGCTGGTCGGTGCCAACGGCGCGGGCAAGACGACGCTGCTTCGCACGTTGTCCGGCGTGGTGTCGGCGTCCGGGGGAGGCGTGCGTCTGTACGGCGAAGACATCTCGCGTCTGCGTGCCGACAAACGCGTCGCCCGGGGCATGGCGCACGTGCCGGAGGGACGACAGGTCTTCGCCGGTCTCACCGTCGAGGAGAACCTGATTCTGGGCGGCTACACCCTGGGTAGCGCCGACCGGGACGTGGAAATGGCGCGCGTGTACGACATCTTTCCGGCGCTGGTCGAAAAGCGTCAGGCACTGGCCGGCACGTTGTCCGGCGGGCAGCAGCAGATGCTGGCGATCGGGCGGGGGCTGATGTGCCGTCCCCGGCTGATGTTGCTCGACGAGCCGTCGATGGGGCTTTCACCCAAGCTCGTGCAGGAAGTGTTCGACGTCATCAAACGGTTGCGCGCGTCCGGCATCCCGATCCTCCTTGTCGAGCAGAACGCCCACGCGGCGCTCTCCATTGCCGACTACGGATACGTGATGGAACTGGGCCGGATCGTGGTGTCGGGCACCGGTAGCGAGTTGCTGGGCGACGAACGCGTCAAACAGGCTTATCTGGGGATGTAAACAAACGTTCCGCCGCACGCTCGCCCGATGGGGCAGTGATGCGGCGGGTTCAGAGGTTCGTGGGAGAGAGTATGGAACGGTCTTTCAAGCGAGAGGTGGAGAGTCTCTCGATGGGGGCGGGAGAAGTCTTTCACGGCGAAGGCATCCTCGCCGTCACCAAGGCGCTGCTGCAATCGGGCGTGAGCTATATCGGCGGCTATCAGGGCGCGCCCGTCTCGCATCTGATCGATGTGCTGGGCGACGCGCGTGAACTGCTCGATTCGCTAGGCATTCATTTCGAGAACAATGCGTCCGAAGCGGGGGCGGCGGCGATGCTCGGCGCCTCGATCCACTATCCCGTGCGCGGCGCCGTCACGTGGAAGTCGACGGTCGGGACCAACGTGGCGTCCGACGCGCTGTCCAATCTGGCGTCGGCCGGTGTCAAGGGCGGCGCGGTCGTCATCCTTGGCGAAGATTACGGCGAAGGGTCGAGCATCATTCAGGAACGCACGCATGCGTTCGCGATGAAGTCGCAATTGTGGCTGCTCGATCCGAGACCGAACCTGACGTCCATCGTCGACATGGTGGAGCAGGGCTTCGAGCTGTCGGAGGCGAGCAGCACGCCGGTGATGCTGCAACTGCGCATTCGCGCTTGCCATGTGCATGGCGCGTTCGTGAGCAAGGACAACCGCGCACCCGCGATCTCGCGCGATCATCTGATCGACGATGCGCAGTTCAGCTACGACAAGATCTGTCTGCCGCCGTCGACCTACGTCCACGAGAAGCAGAAGATCGAAGACCGCTGGCCCGCAGCCGTCGATTACATTCGTCGCGCAAAGCTCAACGAGACGTTTGCCGGTGCGCGGTGTCAGGACGTCGGCATCATCGTGCAGGGCGGCCTTTACAACGGCCTGATCCGCGCGATGCAACAGCTCGGACTCGCAGATGCCTTCGGCGAGCCGCACATTCCGATTCACGTGCTCAACGTGGTGTATCCGCTGGTTGCCGACGAAATCGAACAATTCTGCGAAGGCAAACAGTCGGTGCTGCTGGTCGAGGAAGGGCAACCGGCCTACATCGAAGACGCGATTCAGGCGATTCTGCGGCGCTCGGGCGCGATGACTGCCGTTCACGGCAAGGACATGCTGCCGGCCTATGGCGAATACACGGGCGAGGTACTGGTCGATGGCGTTGCCCGGTTCATCGACGCGACGCGTCCGGCCGGCCTCGATGTCGCGGGCGTTGGCGACCTCGGCGCAGCGCTGGTGGCGCAGCGCACGCAAGGGGCGCAGGCGCTGGGCGCGGCGCCGGTGCCGAGCCGTCCGCCGGGCTTTTGCGTCGGTTGTCCGGAGCGGCCGGTATTCGCGGCGATGAAGCTGATGCAGGAGAAGGTCGGCGCGGTGCATGTGAGTGCGGACATCGGCTGTCACACGTTTGGCACGCTGCCGCCGTTCAACGTCGGCAGTACGGTGCTCGGCTATGGCCTTGGGCTGGCGAGTTCGTCCGGGGTCGCGCCCCTCATGCGCAACCGCGTGGTGAGCATCATGGGCGACGGCGGTTTCTGGCACAACGGGTTCACCTCGGGTGTCGTCAACGCGGTCCACAACGAGCAGGATTCGGTGCTCGTCATCATGAAGAACGGCTATACGTCGGCCACAGGTACGCAGGAGATTCCGTCCACCGTATCGAGCCAGGCAATTCCGAAGTCGCTGGACATCGAGAAGGCGCTGCGCGGTGTGGGCGTGGACTGGATCCGTACGGTGCCGAGCTATCAGGTCGGCGACATGGTGAAGACGCTGACGGACGCGGTGACGACGCAGGCCCCCGGTTTGAAGGTCGTGATTGCGGATGGCGAATGCCAGTTGGAGCGTCAGCGTCGCATCAAGCCGCAACAGGCCGCGCGGCTCAAGGGCGGAAAGCGCGTGGTGCGCACCCGCTTCGGCATCGACGACGACGTGTGCACGGGCGATCACTCGTGCATACGGTTGTCCGGCTGCCCGTCGCTGACGATCAAGGACAACCCGAGCGCCTTGCGGACCGATCCCGTCGCGACCGTCAATCAGGGATGCGTGGGCTGCGGTCTTTGCGGTGAAGTCTCGCACGCGGCGATTCTTTGCCCGTCTTTCTACAAGGCCGAAGTGATTCAGAACCCGACGCGATGGGATCGTATTTCGGCCGGTTTCCGTAATTTCGTGATCGATCGCATGGCGGGCAGCGCCCGGAGGCAGGCATGGCAGTGAGCAAAACGCGTAGCGTCACCGTGCTGATCGCCGCACTGGGCGGTGAGGGCGGCGGCGTGTTGACCGACTGGCTGATCGAAGCGGCGAATCAGCACGACTTTCCGGTGCAGAGCACATCGATCCCCGGGGTCGCGCAACGCACGGGGGCCACGACCTACTACGTCGAAATTTTCCCGCAGCCTCGCAGCGAACTCGGCGGCAAGGAACCGATTCTGTCGCTCACGCCCAGCCCGGGCAGTGTGGACGCCGTGGTGGCGTCGGAGATCGTCGAAGCCGGGCGTGCGATCCAGCGCGGCTGGGTCACGCCGGGGCGCACCACGCTGGTCGCGTCGACCCATCGCGAGTATGCGGTGGTCGAAAAGACCGCCATGGGCGACGGTCGTTACGACACGCAACCGATCGTCGATGCCGCCACACAACTCGCGCGTACGGCGGTGTTCGGCGACTTGCGCGCCCTCGCGCTCGCCAACGGTACGGTCATCAATACGGTGATGTTCGGGGCGCTGGTCGGTGCGGGTGCGCTGCCGCTGTCGCGCGCCGCGTGCGAGGAAGCCATTCGTCGCACCGGCAAGGCCGTGCAGGCCAGTCTGGCCGGCTTCGCCGCCGGTTACGCCCTCGCGGTATCGGGCGGGCAACCAACGCTGAGCGCGAAGCCGGCGCAGCAGGGGGCCGCACCGGCGCGCGAGGGCAAGCTGTCCGCGCGGTTGGCTGCCTATCCCCAGGCGTTGCGCACCATTCTCTCGGCGGGCATCGATCAGGTCGGGGACTATCAGGACGCGCGTTACGTCGAGACCTATCTCGGCCGGGTCGACGAGATCGTCGCCCTTGAGCGCGATGCTGGCGGTGGTGCGGTGGGGTATCCCGTGTCGCTGGAGGCGGCGCGCTATCTCGCCTTGTGGATGAGCTACGAAGACGTGATCCGGGTGGCCGATCTGAAGACGCGGCGCGAACGCCTTCAGCGCGTGCGGGCGGAGGTCGGTGCAAAGCCGGACGAACCGGTGATGCTGGTCGAGTATCTCAAGCCCGGCATCGAGGAGCTGTGTTCGGTCCTGCCGAAGGGCATGGCGAGTCTCGTGCGCCGCTGGGGACAGCGTCGGGGCGCAGACGTCCACGTGGGCCTTCACGTGAAGACGACGAGCATTTCGGGGTTCGCGATGCTGGTTGCGTTGCGCAGCCTGCGACGCTGGCGACGGCATTCGGCACGTTTTCATGAAGAGCAGGCACTGATCGGCGAATGGCTGGCGGCGATTCGCGCAGCACTGCCGCGCTCGGCGGCGCTCGCGTACGAGCTGGCGCTGTGCGGCAATCTCGTCAAGGGCTACGGGCAGACGCATCTTCGCGGGCGAGCCAACTTGCGCAGCATTCTCGATGATGTGACGAAGCCCGGTACACGCACGAATGCCGAGCAGGTAACGCGGCTGCAGGCCGCACGGCGTGCCGCGCTGGCCGACCCCGAGAGCCGTACGCTGGCGAAGACGCTTGGGCTTCCCGCGCCCGAGATTCAGGCCCGGCCGATTCGCTTCTCGCCCAATCCCAAGCGGGCCTGATGCTGTTGCGCCACGGAGTCTGAGGCCGGTGCTACGGCGTCGCCGTCCGGCAGAAGGTACTGCCGGGTAGCGACGCCGCCATCAAGGGGAGTTGTGGGGCGTCGTGGGTTACGACGCCCACAGATAGCTCGCATCCAGCTCGGCCACGCTGGCACAGCCGATCTGCGCCAGCGTGCGGTCGATCTCGTCCCGGAAGAGTTCCAGCACGGCATCCACGCCTTGCCCGCCCAGCGCTGCGAGGCCGTACAGCGTCGCCCGTCCGATCAGCACGGCCGAGGCGCCCGACGCCACCGCCTTGACCACGTCCGCACCGCGCCGGATACCGCTGTCGATGAGCACGGGCATCTTCACGGCCCGGCGCGTTGACGGTAACACCTCGAACGGTGCGATGGCACCGTCCAGTTGACGTCCGCCGTGATTGGACAGAATGACGCCGTCGATGCCCATCGCTTCACACCGCTGCGCATCATCTACCCGACTCAGCCCTTTGACGAGCAATCGATGCGGCCAGAGATCGCGCAGTCTTGCCAGATCGTCCCACGAGAAGCTGGCATCCATCTGCCGGCTCATGAGCGCGGCCTGCAATTCGGGATCGTTCGCGTCGGATGACACGAAGTTCGCCAGTTGCGGAACACCATGTCGCAATAGATCGACGGACCAGCGCGGGTGTCGCACCCCGTCGAGCAGCGTGCGCGGTGTGTAACGGACCGGCACGCCGAAGCCGTTACGAAGATCGCGCTCGCGTTTGCCGTTCACGCCAACGTCGGTCGTGAGCACCAGCGTGCTGTAGCCTGCATCCAGCGCACGCTTGACCATGCGCTCGGCCAATCGCCGATGCACGACGTAGAGCTGGAACCAGAGGTCGCCACCGGCGGCGCGCGCCACATCTTCTATCGACGCATTGGACGCCGTCGACAGGATGAAGGGGATGCCGAATCGCTCGGCAGCCCTGGCGAGCACGATGTCGCCGTGGGGCCAGAGGATGCCGTTCAAACCCGTGGGCGCGATCAGCAGCGGGGCGCGCAGCGGCTTGCCGAAGAGCGTGGTGTCGATCGCGCGGCGGCTGATGTCCACCAGACGCCGGGGCGCAAAGCGAACGCCTTCGAAGACGTCGCGATTGTGTCGCAGCCCGCTTTCGCTTTCCGCCCCGCCTTCCATGTAATCGAACACCATGCGGGGAAGCCGCTGTCTCGCCAGTTCGCGAAAATCGTCGACGTTGACCGGACTGGCCATCGTTGTCTCCTGTTCTTATGAGTGCCGGGGCTGCGGCATGCACGAAGGCACGAATGCGCGATGCAACACCCCTCGCCGTGTCGTCGCGCCCCGGATGCGACCCATGCTAAGGACGGCGTCCGGATAAGGCAAATCATCTGTTTTTCTGCGCCGGATAGATGCCATCTATATGACGCATCGTGCCGTTTTCGGTGCGTCGTGCACGCGTGAGGTGCATGTCCGCACCCGGTCGACACGCGCCTGCGTGCCGGCCCATCTCCCAATGCCCGTCGCTTTTGTCTGCCTCAGCCAATACCGGCGGGGCTTTCGGTGCGTCATCCGTCACGTTGGCACGGTTCATGCTCATAGATCTTTATTCAAGTGACTTGAATGGGTTTCATGTTTATTTCCTAAAGCCGACCTTCGGCAGTACTGGCCTGACAAGGAGCATCATGCAAAAGTCGTTCTCTCTCATTCGCACTCTGGTGGCCACGCTGACCGGCTCGGTCGCGCTATTGACGGCCACGTCGGGGTGGGCGCAAACCGCCGACTTGCTCGCCCGGGTCAAGTCAAACAAGGAAATCACGATCGCTACCGAGGCGCGTTATGCGCCGTTCGAGTCGGTGGAGAACGGCAAGATCGTCGGGTACGACGCCGATCTCATGCAGTACGTGCTCAAGGCGCTCCCCGACGTCAAGGTCAAGCAACTCGACCTGCCGTTCCAGGGGCTGCTGCCCGGTCTTGATGCGAAGCGCTTCGACATCGTGGTCACGGCGGTCACGATCAACAAAGACCGTGCGAGCCACTTCGCGTTCACCGTGCCGGTCGCCGATGCCACGACCGGCGTGCTCGTGCGCGCGGGGGGCAAGGGCATTGCGACGCCCACCGATCTGAACGGCAAGACCGTCGGCTCGCAAACCGGTTCGGCGCAACTTCAGGCGCTCATCGCCCTGGACAAGAAGCTCAAGGCAGATGGCGGTGCAGGCATCAAGCAGATCAAGCAATACGTGGCGTTCGACGAAGCCTACGCCGATCTCGCGGTCGGTCGCATCGATGCCGTTGCGCAATCGGTCGCCAATCTCGGACCGCTGATGAAGGCGCGCCCCGGGGTGTTCACGATCTTGTCGCAGACGATCGGCCCGAAGACCTACTTCGCGTGGGTCGGACGCAAGGACGCCGACAGCGCCGCGCTCGTCAAACTCTTTAGCGACGGCATCGCCCGTGCCAACCGTGACGGCACCATGAAGCAACTCCAGCAGAAGTGGTTCGGCCAGGCGATGGACGTGCCGGCCGACGCCGTTCCCGAACCCACGATGTAACGCAGGCAGACACGTCCGCCCCTCGCCAGCCCCGACACCATGAACGCTGCCGCTCTCGCTCCCACGATCGTTCCCGATCTCCTTGCCCGATGTCTCGGCTACTTGCCGCAGATGCTCGACGGCGCGGTCACGACCTTGTGGATCTCGGCGGTGGCCGTGGTGTTCGGTTTCTTCGGCGGGGTGTTTCTGTATCTCGTCGAGACGAGCGGCGGCCGTGTCGTCTCGCGGGTCGCACGTATCTACATCAGCATCGTGCGCGGCACCCCGGTGCTCGCGCAGTTGCTGGTGTGCTACTTCATTCCGTCGGCGCTGGGGCTGACCTGGCCCGGCAGCATCGCCGCCGTGATCGGCCTTGCGTTGAACACGGCGGCCTATCAGTCGCAGATTCTCGGCGCGGGCTTTCGCGCCATTCCTGCCGGTCAGATCGAAGCGGCACGCACCTTCAACCTGACGCGCTCGCAGACGCTCTGGCGCATCGAAGTGCCGCAGGTGGCGGCGCTGACGTCGCCCGCGCTCGTGTCCGAAGTGATCGACGTCGTGAAGGCATCGGCCGTGGTGTCGGTCATTACGGTGACGGATCTCACGCGCGTGGGGCAGCAACTGGCGTCTGCGACGTATCGCCCCCTGGAGGTGTATTCCATGGCCGCACTCGGCTATCTGGTCATCACGTCGCTGGTGTCGGTGGCCGGCGCCGTCTGGGCACGCCGCATGGCGCGCCGTACCTGAGCCTGGAGCCTCGACTCGTGAACGATCTCATTTCGGCGATGCTGCCCCTCATTCCACGCTATCTCGCGGCGATGCTCGTCACGCTGGAGGTCAGCGTGATTGCCGCAATGCTCGGCATGGCGGGTGGCTTCGTACTGAACGCGTTACGTCTGCGCTTCCCGCGTGCGCTGGGCCTGCCGTACCGTCTGTACGTGTGGCTCATTCGCGGCACGCCGTATCTCTCACAACTGATGATCGTGTACTTCGGTCTGCCGGCGCTGGGCATCACGCTCGACGCCGTCGACGCCACGGTGGTGTCGTTGGCCGTCTACGCCGCCGCTTACTTCGCGGAGATCTTCCGCGCGGGCTGGAACAGCGTCGCGCGCGGACAGCGGGAGGCGGCGCAAGCCTTCGGCATTGGCCGCTGGGCCGTGTTTCGTGCGATCGAATGCCCGCAGGCGCTCGCCTTCGCGCTGCCGTTGCTGGCCAATCAGGTCATTCTCGTCATCAAGGAAAGCGCGGTCGCGTCGATCATCACGGTGCCCGAGCTGACCATGACCGCCAGTGACATCGTGTCCTCCACGTACACCTATGTGATGCCGTATGCGCTGCTCATCGCCGGTTACTGGCTGCTCACGCAGTCGGTCGCGATGATGGCGCGCCGTGCCCTGCGTTTCATCCCTTTTCTTCGGTAGACGTCCATGAGCCAACTCCCGATTCTCTCGCTACGTGGCGTCGGCAAGTCCTATGGCGACGTGCGCGTGCTGCAAGGTATCGATCTCGATATCGCACGCGGTGAGATCGTCACCCTGATCGGCCCGTCCGGGTCCGGCAAGACGACGTTGCTGCGTTGCATGAACTTCCTCGAAGCCTATGACGAAGGCGAAGTGTGGATCAAAGGCCAGTTGCTGGGCTATCACTCGTCGGGACGCAGCGAGCGCGATCGCGACAGCGATGCGGCCATCGCGGAAGTCCGGCGGCCGGTCGCCATGGTGTTTCAGCAGTTCAACCTCTGGCCGCACATGACGGTCGTCGAAAACGTTGCCGCACCGCTCGTGCTCTCGAAAAAGATCGGCAAGCGCGAGGCGCATGCCAAGGCGATGAGCGCGCTGCGCCGTGTGGGCATGGATCACAAGGCGGACGTCTATCCGTCGAGGCTGAGCGGCGGTCAGCAGCAACGTGTCGGTATTGCGCGGGCGCTGGCGATCGAGCCGGAAGTCATGCTGCTCGACGAGCCGACGTCCGCACTTGATCCGGAACTGGTCGAAGAGGTGCTTACCGTGATTCGCAGCCTCGGTCAGGACGGCATGACCATGGTGATGGTCACGCACGAGATGAGCTTCGCCGCGAAGATCTCCGACCGGATCGTGTTCATGGAAGCCGGACGTGTCGTGGAAATCGGCGCGCCCGCGCAATTGTTCGGTCAGTCGCGCTCGCCACGTCTGCAGCAGTTTCTCAAGCCGTGGTTCGAGCGCAGTTTGCCGGGGAGCGAGGCCGCCTCAATCGCGCCGGTCGCGCCTGTGTCGCCCGCCATGCGTCTCGTGGAGGGGCAATCATGAGCGCCTCACCGAGGTCGTCTCATCAGGCCGGTGACCACGGCGTCGATAGTGGCGACGCTGATCGTCATGTCCGGCATCTCGCGGACGGCGTTACCCGCGACATCGCGGACCGGGTCGCCGCCCATGTCGATCCGGCGCGTCTGCTCGACAGCATCCAGACACTGGCGTCGTTCGGTGCGCGCGCCGACGGTGGCGTCGATCGCCCGGCGCTGAGTTCCGTCGATCTCGACGCGCGCGCCTGGCTGGTCGAGCGCGCCAGCGCGTTGGGATGCGAGGTGCATGTCGACGCGTGCGCCAATCTGTTCTTTCGTCGCCCCGGCGCCCACGACGTGCCGCCGGTCGTGACCGGTAGTCACGCCGACACCCAGCCGACCGGCGGCAAGCTCGACGGGTGTTATGGCGTGCTGGCGGGCATGGAGGTGCTGGCCACGCTCGCTGCACTCGATATCCGCACGTATTATCCGGTGGACGTGGTGGTCTGGACCAACGAGGAGGGCACCCGGTTTCAGCCCGGCGCGATGGGGTCCAGCGCGTACGTCGAGCCCTCTCGTCTGGCGCAGTATCTGCCGGTGACCGACGCAGACTGTGTGCCGCTGGCCGACGCGATCGATGCGCATACACGCGCCTTGCCGGGGCTGACGGCGCGCTCGCTGGCAGCGCCGATGCGCGCCTTCGTCGAGTTGCATATCGAGCAGGGCCCCTTGCTGGAAATGGCGGGCGCACCGCTCGGCATCGTCGACGGCATTCAGGGCGTGCGCTGGTACGACATCCGTTGCGAAGGCATGGCCGCGCACGCGGGCACGACACCGATGGCCGCGAGGCGCGACGCCATGACGCTGGCCTGTGCCGTGCGCGCCGAACTCGAAGCGATCGCGTTGTCGCTAGGTGGTGAACACACGCGGGTGACGTTCGGTCGCTGGTCGGTCACGCCGAACGCGATCAATACGATTGCTTCGCAAGTCACGTTCTCCGTCGACTTTCGTCATCCCGACCCGACGGTACTCGCGCGTTTCGACGACGCACTCACGCAGTGCGTCGTACGGCACGGCGTGTCGGCACGCGCATTGTTCCGGCACGCGCCGGTCGCGTTTCATCCCGATGTCCTCGGGCACGTCGAGCAGGCCTGCACATCGGTCTATGGCACCGTGCCCCGCCTGACCTCGGGCGCATTCCACGACGCCATGTATCTCGCACAGCATTGCCCCACGGCCATGCTGTTCGTCCCCAGTCGGGGCGGCATCAGCCACAACCCGGCCGAAGCTACCGACGACGCTCATCTCGTGCTGGGTGCCCGGGCACTCGCACACTGCATCACGACACTCAGTCATCCCTTCTGAACAGGAGTTTGCCAACCATGTCGCACAGCCACACCCACGACCAGACGCACGATCACACGCACTCGCCCGACAACGGCAACGCCCTGGGCGAGAACGCCACGCTGGCCGAACCGATCTCCGCCGACGGCACCCCCGAACCGGGCAAGACCTACACCGTGCCCGCCCGCAGCGGCCGTGCGGTTCGCGTGAAGGCGGGCCAGACGATCCGCATTGCGAATCCTCACGGCACGCAGGTCTGCGATACGTGGATCTTCAACGCCGAGCACCTCAACGAGTTCCTGTCGTTCGAGCACACGCGGGCCTATCTGGACAAGGTGATTCCGCATCCCGGCGATCCGCTCGTGACGAACCATCGCCGACCGATTGCGGAGCTGGTGACCGACACGTCGCCGGGTGTGCACGACACGCTCATCGCCGCGTGTGATCTATATCGATATCGCAATCTGGGCGTCGAGGGCTATCACGACAACTGCGCCGACAACATGCGGCTCGCGCTCAAGGCCATTGGCCTGCGCGCACGCGAAGTGCCGCAGCCGTTCAATCTGTGGATGAATATCCCGATCAAGTCCGATTACTCGATCGACTGGCTGCCGCCGGTCTCGAAGGCGGGCGACTATGTCGACATTCGTGCGGTGATGGATTGTGTGGTCGTGATGTCGGCGTGCCCGCAAGATATCATTCCGATCAACGCCCTGAACCCGGTGGAAGTCGAGTTCACGGTGCTGGCCTGATTTTCCTGCGCGGATTTTTCCTGCGCGGATTTTCCTGCGGTTTCCCGCTGAGTTTGCTGCATTCATCCCTATTCGATAAATCACGGTGGCTAAACGTCAATCCGCCTCATCCTCTGCCGCGCCGGGCCACGCCAGTGGTTCCGGTAGCGCGGGCCGCAAGGCGGCCGGCGCCCCGGGGGCCAACGACTCGCTCGGCCTGCGGCTCAAGCACGCGCGACTCGTGCGGCAACTCACGCTCAAGGCGCTGGCCGAACTCGCCGGATGCTCCGAGAGCCTGCTCTCGAAGGTCGAGCGCGCCAATGCCACGCCGTCGCTGGCCACGCTGCATCGTATCGCCCACGCGCTCGACACGAATATCGGTGAGCTGGTCTCCGGTCCCGATCTCACGTCGTCACCGGTGCATCGCAGCGATCAGCGGCCGGTGGTGCGCTTTCCGACCAAGCGCAATCGCGGCTCCATCATGCTCGAGCGCGTGGTCGTGCCGGGGCAGGGGCAACTGCTGCAAGGGGATATCCACGTCATCGAGCCCAACACGAGCAGCGATGAGCAGATATCGCACATCGGCGAGGAGCTGGGCTACGTGATCGAGGGCACGCTGGAACTGATGCTCGGCGAGGAACGTCATGTGCTGAGTGCCGGGGATTCGTTTCACTTCCCGAGCACGTTGCCGCACAGCTATCGCAATCCCGGCGAGACGGTGACCCGCGTGCTCTGGATCAATACGCCACCGACCTTCTAGGAGCGCATTCATCGTGTCAGGCACCGATGTATCGCAAATGCAATTGCCGCGCTTTGCCGGCATTCCCACGTTCATGCGCGTGCCGTTCGTCCAGGCGTGGCAGTCGCTCGACATCGCCCTGGCGGGCGTGCCCTACGACGGCGGTGTGACGGCACGTCCGGGCGCACGCTTCGGGCCGCGCGAGATTCGTAACATGTCGACCATGATGCGACCGATCCATCACGTGACGCGGTTCAATCCGTTCGACGTGTGCCGGATCGGTGACGTGGGCGACGTGCCGTTCTCGAATCTCTACGACGTCGAGCTGGCCCATGCCGATATCCGGGAGTTCTTCGCACCGCTGTTCGCGGCAGGCAAGTTGCCGCTGATTGCCGGTGGCGACCATTCCATCACTTACCCGGTGTTGCAGGCGATGCAGCCGGCGAAGCCCGTCGGACTCGTGCACATCGATGCACACACCGATACGTGGGATACCTTCAAGGGCTCGAAATTCACGCACGGCGCGCCGTTCCGACGGGCCATCGAGGCGGGGCTGATCGATCCGCATCGCTCGATCCAGATCGGGATTCGCGGCGCGCAGGGTTCCGACGAAGGCTGGCGCTATTCGCAGGCGCAGGGCATGCGGGTGGTGTTCATCGAGGAATTCGAGACGATGGGGGCCGCCGCGGTGGCGGCGCTCGCCCGGCAGGTCGTGGGCGACGGACCGGTCTACCTCTCGCTCGATGTCGACGCGCTCGATCCCGTCTATGCGCCCGGCACCGGTACGCCGGAGGTGGGCGGTCTGAGCACGCGCGAAATGCTCGCGCTGTTGCGTGCGCTCGACGGTGTCGCGTGGGCAGGTGGCGATGTCGTCGAAGTGTCGCCGCCCTACGACGTCGGCGGCAACACGGCGCTGGTCGGCGCGACGCTGATGTACGAAATGCTCTGTCTGTTTGCGAGCCATCTCGCCCGCGCACGCGCCGATTAGCCGTTCAATCCTCGGCCATCGCTACATTGACATATCGGAAAATCCCGATATCATGGCGCGATGGAATTGCTCGACATCTTCAAAGCCCTCTCGAACCGGACGCGCCTTGAGATCCTGAAAGGTCTCAAGGATCCGGCAAAGCACTTTCCGCCTCAGGACGAGGGGGATGTGAACACGGTCGGCGTTTGCGTGAGCAGCATTCAGGAAGGCGTTGGACTGTCGCAGTCGACGGTGTCCGACTATCTCGCGACGTTGCAACGCGCAGGGCTGGTCGAAGTCCGGCGCATCGGTCAGTGGACTTACTACAAGCGCAATGAAGCCACCATCGCAGCGCTTGCCGACATCATCGGCAAGGATCTGTGAATTTTTTTGTCGCGATATATCGATAAATCCCGATATCCCTTTTTCTAGAATTGAGAGGTTGTCATGAAAGCGATCGTATTGAAGTCATTCGGCGGCCCGGCAGCGTTCGAGCTGTGGGAGGTGCCCAAACCCATACCGCATGCGGGGCAGGTACTCGTGCGCGTGCATGCCACGTCCATCAATCCGCTCGATTATCAGGTCCGTCGCGGCGACTATCCGGACCTGGTGCCGCTGCCGTCGATCACCGGTCACGACGTGTCGGGGGTTATCGAAGCCGTCGGTCCGGGCGTGACGGCATTCGCGCCGGGCGACGAGGTCTGGTACACCCCGCAGATATTCGACGGCCCGGGAAGTTATGCCGAGTACCACGTCGCGGCCGAGGCGATCGTCGGCAGGAAGCCTCCCTCGCTGAGCCATCTTGAAGCCGCGAGTCTGACGCTCGTCGGCGGAACCGCGTGGGAGGCGCTGGTGGTGCGCGCGGCACTTCGGGTGGGGGAGCGTGTGCTTGTGCACGGTGGCGCGGGCGGCGTGGGTCATGTGGCGATTCAGCTTGCCAAAGCGATGGGGGCACGCGTGTTCACGACGGTGCGCGGAGCCAACGCCGACTTCGTTAAACGTCTCGGGGCCGACGTGGTCATCGATTACACGCAGGAGGATTACGTCGACGCGGTTCTGCGCGAAACGCAGGGGCAGGGCGTCGACGTCATATTCGACACGATTGGTGGCGACACCTTGTCGCGCAGCCCGGACGCGCTCGCGCAACTCGGCCGTGTCGTGTCGATCGTGGACATTGCGAAGCCGCAAAACCTGATTCAGGCGTGGGGGAAGAACGCGAGCTATCACTTCGTCTTCACGCGCCAGAACCGGGGCAAGCTCGACGAATTGCACACGCTGGTCGAGCGCGGACAGTTGCGCCCCCATGTGGGCGCGGTGTATTCGCTTGCCGATATTCCGCTGGCGCATGCGCGGCTCGAAGGCGCCAACCATGGCGTCAGAGGAAAAGTCGCGATTGCGGTCGTGCCGTCGGAGGCGGATGCCTGACGTCGGGATGACGTTCGTATCACGCTTGCCACGGACGGCGCGTGACGCCTCAGACCGATCCCAGAACGACCTTTCCGCTCAAGGCCTGTGCTTTTCGTGCCGTGTCGACGAGACGTGGACCGATGTCTTCGAGCAAGGTCTCGGGCGAGCATAGGAAGGCGGGACCGCCGCAGTTGATGGCGAAGCGCTCGCCGGAGGGCGATTGCAGCGGCACCGCGACGGCGTTGATGTCGCTGTGCCAGTCGCCGAATGCGCTCACGAAGCCTTTCTCGCTGAGTTCGTTCACGGCCTTCTTCATCATGGCTCGCAGGTCGATGCCTTCATTCGCGCCGGAGATGCGAAGCGATTCGAGCAGCATGTCGCGCTCTTCCGGCGGCAGGCTGGCGAGATGGGCACGGCCAATCGCCGAGCGCGCGAGTTGCAGCCGATCGCCCAGTCCGAGCCGCACGGTGATCGGGCCGACCGATGGCCGGACCGATTCGATCACGACCATGTCGAGCCGGTTGCGCAGGCATAGGTGAACCGCTGTGCCGCACTCTTCCGCAAGCTCCCGCAGCAGTGGCCGCACCGCCTTGCGCATGTCGAAGTGCGAGAGGAAGGTGTTGGCGAGTTCGAGCGAGCGGGTGGTCGGAAAGTAGCGATCCTTGCCTTCGAGCTGGCGGACATACCCCGCATTCACGAGGGTCGAAGCGATACGCGCGACGGTCGGGCGCGGCAGACCTGTCTGTTCGGCAAGTTCCTTGACCGTCAGCGGGGTGACCGATGCCGTGATGGTCTCCAGCAGCGCGAGACCGCGCGACAGGGCGGAGACATCGTCATCGGAGACTTTCGGGCGGATTTCCTTGGGCGTGGTGGCTGTCATGGGCGTGGGAAGTCGTCGTTTCCGGCGGTGTCCCTTTGGAGAAGGGGTGCCGCCGGAGGTTCGTGTGCGAGCTTACCTCAATGGCGCCGCCGGTAGGCGCGCCGGGCGAGTCTATCGTTGCGAAGTCATCATCGAACGCAGCACACCGATGAGTGCGCTGCCCACGAGGCAAACGATGGCGACGACGGTGAAGCCCGCGGTGAACGAATGCGTTTGCGCACGCAACTCGCCCACGATCATCGGCATGACCGTGCCGCCGATACTGCCCATCATGCCGATCGCACCGATAGCGCCGGCCGACGTCGAGCGATGCAGGAACGATTGCGGAATCGTCCAGAAAATCGCCTGCGTTGCCAGCACACCCACGCTCGCTAGCGTGAAGCCGGTCAGCATCGTCGCCAGCGAGTTCGACATCGCGACCAGCGCAAAACCGCATGCCGACAACACGAACGCGAGCGACGCGTGCAGGAAGCGATGCTGAGAGCGATCCGACAGGCGGCCGAGCGCGAGCATGCCGAGCAAGCCTGCGAGCGGCGGAATCGCGGCGAGCAGCCCAATCGTCATGTACGACGCATGATAGGTCTTCAACATCTGCGGCAGCCAGATTTGCGCCGACGTCAGACCGCAGAACAGCAGCGTATTGCACAGGCCCATCGTCAGCACGACGGGGTTGACGAGTGCGCGGAGCATCGACGTGGGCGCGACGACCTTCGCCGAGGGCGGGTTCGCGTCGAGCGCTGCCTGGAGCGTCTGGCGTTCGACGGGCGTGAGCCATTGAGCTTCGGATGGTCGGTTGGTCAGATAGAACGCGCCGATCACGCCGAGCGCCACGGCAGGAAGCCCTTCGAGAATGAACAGCCATTGCCAGCCCGCCAGTCCCCAGGCGCCGTTCAGCGTGAGCAAGGCGCCGGAGACGACACCCGACACGATGTAGGCGATCGGCACCGCGAGGTTGAACACCGCGTTATATCGTGCGCGCCAGGCGTAAGGAAACCAGAAGCTCAGAAACAGCATCACACCGGGGAAAAGCCCCGATTCGGCGGCGCCGAGCAATGCGCGAAGGCCCCAGAAACTGAGCGGTCCGACGGCGCAAGCCATCAGCATCGTGACAATGCCCCAGAGGATGGCGATGCGGGTCAGCGTCGCCCGCGCACCGATGCGCGCGAGCAGCAGATTGCTCGGCACCTCGAACAGCGCGTAGGTAAAGAACATCGCACCCACACCGATGCCATACGCCTTTGGCGACAGGCCCAGATCGCTGTTCATGGTGAGCGCGGCGAACGAGATGTTGCTGCGGTCGAGGATCGCGACGAGATAGAGCGCGACCAGAAACCACATCAGGCGTCTGCCGGCCTTACCGACGATGCGATCGAGATCGGCCGCCTCTACGGCCGGTGGTGCGCCCGTCGTCGACATGCGTAATACCTCCGCCTGCCCGGTACGTGTGTTCATCGTTGTCTCCTGTCGTCTTGACGGGATGCGTGGTGCGCGCCTGCGCGAGCGTCGGTCGGCGGCGGCACTCATCGTTGTTGTGGAAGCTCAGGCCAGTTGCGGCGAGCGTGTGGCGGGGGTGGCGCCGACGGCGTTGGTGACATCGTCTGCGTCGTCATGACTGCCGTCGACGTCGAGCGTTGTCGTGCGACGCATCTCGCGCCGCACGGACAAGTCGTAGCGGCGCCCGCGATGCAGCGTGCTGCGGTTGTCCCACATCACCAGATCGCCGGGTTGCCACTTGTGCACATAGACGAACTCGCGTTGCGTTGCATGTTCCAGCAGATCCATCAACAGCATGCGGCCTTCGGCGAGCGTCATGCCGGAAACCTCGCACGCATGGGCGCCGACGAACAGCAGCTTGCGTCCGGAATCCGGATGCGTTCGTACCAGCGGCCATGTGACGGGCGGCAATTCCGCGCGTTGCGCTTCGTTGTAATCGGTGTCCCCGAGCATGAAGCGCGAGTGCAGCGCATAGTGCACCGCATCGCGGCCTTCGACGTCGCGCTTCCAGTCTTCGGGCAAGGCGTCCCAGGCGGCGCGCAGATCGCAGAACTCGGTGTCGCCGCCGCTCGGCGCGACCGTGATGGCCGAGAGCAGCGAGTAGCGGGCAGCGGGATTCTGGAACGAACTGTCGCTGTGCCACAACTGATTGGCGAGATTGCCGACAATCCGTCGTGTATCGCGTGCCGCGATTTCGCCGTCGACACCGACGTTCGAGATGTCGAGCAATTCGTCGTAGCGGAACCGGCTGGCGGTTTTCTTCACGCGTTTCAGTCCGAGATCCAGCGGGCCGAAGCTGCGCGCGAGCGCCACTTGCGAGTCTTGCGATAGCGGTTGGTTGCGAAACACCAGCACCGCATGCTCCGCAATGGCGGTTTCGATCGCGGTGCGCGCGTCGGTGGTCAGGGGTTGAGACAGATCGATGCCGCGAACCTCGGCGCCCAATCGTGCCTTACAGGGGGTGATTTCCAGCTTCATTGAATCTCCATAATTGGACGTTATGTCCATTAATGAAGATTACGCTCCGAATATTTTGTGTAAAATTCGGGTTTACGCCGTTATTTCGGATTTTTGTTGAGTTTGTTTTTGTAATTTTGGTCTATTGGTCCGAAATTCAATGCGTGATTCGACGTAAGGGAATTCGGCGCAGGACGGCCGCATATCGCTCGTGGAAGCGGAAATCCGGCGCAGCAGAGGGGCGTGAAGTGTCGGCTAGTTGCCGACGACGTTTCGGGTCAGGTCGGCGTCCTGTTGTGGCGGCAACCCGAACATCCGCTTGTACTCCCGGGTGAACTGCTGAACGCTTTCGTAGCCGACGGCAAACGCGGCGCTGCTTGCCGACATCGCTTCCGAGATCATCAGGCGCCGCGCTTCTATCAGGCGTAGCTGCTTCTGAAATTGCAGGGGTGAGAGCGAAGTCGCCAGACGAAAGCGCTTGTAAAACGACGAGAGGCTCATGCCGGCGATATCGGCCAGACGCTCCATCGGAATGGGGCGGGTGAACTCGGCGCGAAGCGTCGCAACGGCACGGGCAATGCGTTGTGCGTGACCCTCCGGCCATCCGAGCTGACGAATGATCGGGCCATGCTTGCCGACCAGCAGCCAATAGTGAATCTCACGCCACGCCTGGGGCTGCAACACGGGCAAGGCCGCCGGACGTTCGACGAGGCGCAGCAGACGCAGCGCCGCATCGGCGACCTCTTCATCGGACGGCTCGACCTGTACGTGAGCGTTCTGAGGCGTCGGGGTCAGCTTCATTTCCATCGCAAGTTCTGCGATGGCGCTCAGATCAAGATCCAGAATCAGCGAGAGGTACGGTTCGCTCGCGCTGGCGTGTGTGATCTGACTGACGGTGGGGACGTCGGACGTAATCAGCAGCGAGTCGCCGGCGGAGAACGACAACATCTGCGTGCCCATGGCGACGCGCTTGCTGCCTTGCAGGACGAGGCAGACCACAGGCCGGGAAATCGCGTAGTCGATACCGCTCGGCCGGGCGGCCCGGATGAGACTCATCCCCCGCACGGGCGGCCGGGCGACGCCGGTCGGGTCGGCATACGTCTCGGTGTATCTGCGCACCGCCGCAAGCAAGGTGTCGTTCATGTCGTCATGCTGCCGTTCAGCCGAGGTTCCTCTGTGTTTCGGTCGTCGTTGTTGCACCGGAGCATCGTAACGACATTCGGCAAGTCGTGGCATCGCCCCGCAAGGATCTTTGGAGAAACAGGCCAACGACGAAGCGAATCGGGCAAAGGGTATCGTCGCGTTGCGCCGCAGAATCGATCGCTCCCTCTCAGTCATCAAGGAGTGCGCGATGCGCAAAATTTCTCTCGTTACCGGCGCCAGTCGTGGTCTGGGTCGCAATGCCGCTTTGTCGATCGCGCGTCATGGCTGCGATGTTGTTCTCACGTATCAGTCGCGCGAAGCCGACGCGCTCGCCGTCGTCTCCGAAATCGAAGCGTTGGGCGGCAAGGCGATTGCCCTGCAACTGGACGTTGGCGATGTCTCCACGTTCGCGTCATTTGCCGAACGCCTGAAGATCGCGCTGCAATGCACCTGGGGGTGCGATACGTTCGACCATCTCGTCAACAATGCGGGGCACGGCGACGTCGCGCCACTAGCCGAGATGCGCGAGTCTGCATTCGACAAACTGGTCGACGTCCACTTCAAAGGCGTGTTTTTCCTGACGCAGACGCTGTTGCCGGTGCTCGCCGACGGCGGGCGCATCGTCAATCTCTCCACGGGTTTGACGCGCGTTTGCGCCGAGGGCTGGTCGGCTTACGCGGCGGTGAAGGGCGCGGTCGAGGTGCTGACCGTGTACATGGCCAAGGAGTTGGGTCACCGCAAGATTGCGGTCAATGTCGTCGCGCCCGGCGCTATCGAGACGGACTTCTTCGGCGGCGCCGTGCGCGATACGCCGGAGTTCAACCGCTTCTTCGCCGGCATGACGGCGTTGGGCCGTGTGGGCGTCGCCGACGACATCGGTCCCATGATCGCCAGTCTGCTGACCGACGATAACCGCTGGGTGAATGCGCAACGTATCGAAGTGTCCGGCGGGCAGGGCATCTGAGCCTGAGCCGGGGTGAGCGGGCAGGGAATGCCCGCTTGCCGTCGATGGCGAGGCGTCTCCCGTCTAGCGACGCTTATGCCTGCTGGCGTGTTGCTGCCAGCACGATCTCGCGGATGCACACGCCGGCGGGCTGAGCGTAGGCGTAATAGATGGCGTTCGCCACATCGTCCGCCGACAGCACCTTGCCGCCCATCTCGGTTTTCCACGCTTCGTAGCCGGTCTTGATGGCCTCGTCGGTGGTGTGGCTGAGCAGGTCGGTGTCGACCGCACCCGGTGCAATCGTCACCACGCGCACGTTGTGCGGCGAGAGTTCTTCGCGCAGGTTTTCCGACAACCCGTGCACGGCAAATTTGGTGCCGACATAGGCGACATGGTTCGGGAACGTCTTGCGTCCGGCCACCGAGCTGATGTTCACGATCGTGCCGCGCTTGCGCTCGACCATGCCGTTGACGACAGCATGCACGCCGTTCAGCACGCCCTTGATGTTGACGTCGATCATGCGATCCCATTCGCTGGGGTCTTGTCGCGTGATATCGCCGAGCAGCATGACCCCGGCGTTGTTGATGAGGGCGTCTGCTGGTCCGAATTGCTTTTCTGCCTCGCGCACGGCGGCCGCCAGTGCCTCGCGTTCGGTGACGTCCACCGAACGCGTCATCATGTTCGGCAATTCCAGCGACTGCATCTTCTCCAGCCGGCGCGCCAAGAGCAATAGCGGGTGCCCGTGGGACGAAAACAGGCGTGCCGTCGTCATGCCAATGCCCGAGCTGGCGCCGGTAATGATTACGAGGGGTTTTTGCGTTGCGGTCATCAGGTACCTCCAGATATTGGTGCTGCTTATCAATAAGCGTTGAATAAAATTCTAGGCACAAATGTCAGCCGCGAAAAATGGTTTATTCTTTTCGCAGGCATCGGGGAAATTTATGGATGGTCGTCAACTCAAGGCATTCATCGCTGTGTTCGAAGAGCGCAACATCACGGGCGCGGCGCGTCGGCTTCATTTGAGTCAGCCAGCGCTGTCCGGAACGATCAAGAGCCTCGAAGACTTGCTCGGGACACAGCTTTTCACGCGTGAGGCGCGCGGCGTGGCGGTCACCGAAGCCGCACGCATTCTCTATCCGCAGGCTCGCCGGATTCTGTTTCAGACCGACTCCATGACGCGACAATTCCGTCATGGAGGAAATGTTTCGGCGATTGATATCGGCGTGGAGGCGGATATCGCCGGGCGCGATGTCGCGGCATTTGTCAGTCGGGCGCGGCAGGCGGCGCCTGCTTTGTTCGTCAATCTGCTCGATGGGTGCCAGGGCGATGCCCGCCTGTCCACCGAAGACGGACGTTGCGAGGACGAGTTGTTCCTGCCGATGTTCGTCGAGCCCTATGTACTGGCGACGCCGGCGGGCGGAGATGCCGACGGGTTGCCATGGATCGTCTGCCCGGAACATCCAACGCATCAACGCTTGCTGCCGTACTACGGCACGGCCGCCGGTACGCCCGTCGCCACGGCGCAGACACTGGCGCTGGCGCTGGATCTCGTGTCTGCGGGGCTGGGGGCGTGCGTCGCGCCAGAATCACTGGCGCGCGCATACGCGAACGTGACCGTCTCACCCATCGACGGCTTCGAAATGTCGCGTCGCATCGGTCTTTGCTACGCCGTTCAGGCGCTGGATAAGCCTGTGCTGGCTTCGCTGGTCGAGCAATTGCGTGCCGATTCGGCGGTATTCCCGTCCGCCGCTTGATAGTGCGAAGGCGTGACGGCGGATCGATGAGGCCGCACTTCCCGGTCCGAATCTCAACATCGGTCTTGACACAAAACCAACCAACTAGTAGATTGGTCGCCATTGTACCCATGCATTAGCGTCGGCGGTGTGCCCGGAAGTCTCGTTCCGGGTAGTCGCCGGCCACATTGAGCCAAAGGATCATGACCATCGAGCTGTCTCCCCGAGCGACCGAAATTGCCGACCACGCAAAGCAATTGCTAGCGGTGGGGGGGTATCACGGGTTCAGCTACGCAGACTTGTCCGAGCGCGTGAACATCGGCAAGGCCAGCATTCACCACCATTTCCCAAGCAAGGCGGAACTGGTGCTGACAGTCGTCAAGCGTCACCGGGAGCAAGCCCGGGACGGGTTGGCGGCGCTGGATCTGCACGTTGAAGATCCGAAGGCGAGACTGGGCGCATACACGAACTACTGGGCCGAATGCATTCGCGACGGTTCGATGCCCATGTGCATCTGCGCCATGCTCGCTGCCGAACTGCCGATGATCCCGAAGGACATTGCCGACGAGGTTCGGGGCTATTTCGACGGCCTGACGGCGTGGATCGCCTCGGTGCTTGAGGCGGGCGTGGCCAAAGGGCAGTTCACCCTTTGCGGTACTGCGCTGGTAGAGGCGCAAGCGTTCATGTCGACGGTGCACGGCGCCATGTTGACGGCCCGCGCGCTGGGCGATGCAGAGTCGTTCCGGTCGATATCGCAAGTGGCGATCAGTCGGCTGAGTGTGTCGAACTGATTACGGCAGGTCATGCATCCAGTAAGGGCAGCAATCTCAACGTGGGCGTCCAGGCGCCCAATTTTTTAACGCTTGTAACCGACCAACTAGTTGGTTGTTTTTTGACGGTAGTTCTCGCCTCGTGTTCACCCAGCCATTACGTATGGCGATGACGTAACGGGGCCATTTCAAACGGAGTCTCCACCATGCCTCATCCCATTTCCACGTTGGGCGCGGCGCACACCGCGATCAGTCTCGTCACGTTTGCCGCCGGGTTCGTCAGCTTCGCCCGGTATCGCACCATTGAAAGTGCCAGTCGGTCTGGCCGGGTTTATCTGGTCGGCATGCTGATTTCGGTGCTGACGTCGTTTGGCCTGTCGAGTACCGGCGGCTTCAACGTTGGCCATGCATTGGGCATTCTGGCATTGCTCGCGACGCTGGCCGGACTTGTGATCCCGAGTCTCAATTTCCTGGGACGTGTGCGTCCGTACCTGTCGCAGTTCGCCTTCGGATTCAGCTTCTTCCTGCTGCTGGTGCCGGGCATCAACGAGACGCTCACCCGCCTGCCCGCGAGTCATCCGCTCGCCAGCGGCCCCGAATCACCGCTCGTGCGCGGGGCGCTGGCGACGTGGCTGGGCATTTTCGTCGTCGGGTCTATCGTGCAGTTCTTGTGGTTGCGTTCGCGGCGCAGCCGCGCGTAAGGGGGGGCTGGCGGGGACGGTCGCGCCGCGTGATGGCGCGACCTCGTCGATGCCGGGCCGATCAGTGTGACCCCAGCGCAAACGCCACTGCCGCCTGCGCATGCAGGGCGGTGGTGTCGAGCAGAACCAATGCATTGTCCTCCGGCTTCACCAGCAACGAGATTTCCGTGCAGCCGAGGATGATGGCCTGCGCACCGCGCGAGGCCAGTCGCGCCATGATGTCCTGATACGCCGCAAGCGAAGTGTCTTTGACGATGCCCACGCAAAGCTCGTCGTAGATGATGCGATGGACGATCTCGCGATCCGAAGCTTCGGGGGTCAGCACGTCGAGACCGAATTTCTGCGTCAACCGCGACTTGATGAAGTCCTGCTCCATCGTGAATGCGGTCCCGAGCAGGCCCACGCATGTTATGCCGCGCTCCTGTGCGGCCTCGCCCGCCGGATCGGCAACGTGCAGCAAAGGGATGGAAACTGCGTCTTCGATCATGTCGGCGAGCTTGTGCATCGTGTTCGTGCAAAGCACGATACATTCCGCGCCACCTGCTTCAAGGCGCTTTGCCGCCTGTTGCAACAGCACCCCTGCATCGTCCCAGCGCCCCTCGTGCTGCGCGCGCTCGATGGGACCGAAATCGACGCTGAACATCAGCATTTCCGCAGAGCGCAAGGGCCCGAGCCGGGCCTGGACCGTTTCGTTGATGATGCGGTAGTACTCGGCGCTGGACTGCCAGCTCATGCCGCCGATAAGGCCGATGGTGCGCATGGAAACTCCTTGTGCGAAGTGTTTGGGCGAGAGAGGACCGGACACACAATGTGCCTCTGCACGTGAGCAACGTCTATCACGAAATTTCCGCCGGTGATCGTTACGGACAAGGCTGACGCCAGTCGTCACTTGCTGCCGGGTTATCGACGCACCAGCGCCACGACATAGACGCAAGGCTGCTTGCCCGGATTGCGGAACGTGCAGGGCGCGGGCGGCCCGAGTTGCAGGCAGTCGCCTTCCTTGAGTTCATACGTCAACTCACCTTCTTCGAAGGTCAGCGTGCCTTGGCGCACCCAGATCTGCTGATGCTGGAACGTGAATGCCGACGACGGATACGACACGTTGACGCCCGGCGGCAGCGTGACCTCCAGCAGTTCCAGCATGCCGCCATTGCGCGGCGATACCGCACGGCGCAGATAACCGGTCTCCGGGTCCTGCCAGACGAGTTGCTCGTCGGCACGGCTCAGCCGCTCTCCCGACTGCTCGGCAAGCGAGAGCAGCATCGACAGTTGCAGGCCGAACGCGCCGGATAAACGTCCCAGCAACGCGGCGGTCGGCGACGCGGCACCGCGCTCGATCTTGCTGATCATCGCCTTCGACACGCCGGAGCGCTCGGCGAGATCGCCCAGCGACCAGCCGCGAGACTCGCGTTCGATGCGGATGCGATGCGAAATCGCCGGCGTCGGATCGACCATCGGGGGCGTCATGCTGTATTTCCAAGGGTTTCGGGTTGCGAAATTATACAAGCCACGCGTGCGCCTACCGGCGTCTCCCCGCGCGATCCTGCCTCACTCCCGCCCGGCCTCCGTCTCACATCTCCCTGCGAATTACGCGTTAACCCCCATCTGAAACATTTTTGATCGTAGTCAAACGTCTACTATAGTAAACGGCAACGACGATTCGACAGCAGTCGATTCCGCCTTCAAATCTGTGCAGACAAGGAGTCAACATGCCCCGTGAAATTCGACTGAACGCTTTCGAGATGAACTGCGTGGGTCATATTCAGCAAGGTCTCTGGACGCATCCCCGCGATCAATCCACGCGCTACGGTGAGCTTCGCTACTGGGTCGACTACGCGAAGAAGCTGGAGAAGGGGCTTTTCGACGGGATGTTCTTCGCGGACGTGGTCGGTGTGTACGACGTCTATGGCGGCAATGCCGACGCCGCGCTGCGCAACGCCGTGCAGGTGCCCGTCAACGACCCGCTGATGCTCATCCCGGCGATGGCCGCCGCCACGGAGCATCTCGGCTTCGGCGTCACGGCGAACCTCACGTACGAGCAACCGTTCCTGTTCGCGCGTCGCATGTCCACGCTCGATCACCTCACCGGCGGGCGCATCGGCTGGAACATCGTCACCGGTTATCTCGACAGCGCCGCGCGTGCCATCGGCATCGACGGCCAGATCGCGCACGACGATCGCTACGACCTTGCCGACGAATACATGTCGCTCGTCTACAAGCTGTGGGAAGGCAGTTGGGACGACGACGCCGTGGTCGCCGACCGTGCGGGCGGCGTGTACGCCGATCCGTCGAAGGTGCGCGTGATTCATCACCATGGCAAGCAATACAAGGTCGACGCCATGCATCTGAGCGCGCCGTCGCCGCAACGCACGCCGGTGCTCTACCAGGCAGGTTCGTCGCCGCGCGGTTGCCAGTTCGCCGCCACGCATGCCGAGTGTGTTTTCGTGAACGGCCAGAAGATGGACGGCGTGAAGGAGATCGTCGACGCCATCCGTGCGCAGGCCGTCGAGCATGGGCGCAGCGGCAACGACGTCAAGGTCTTCATGGGCGCCACGCCCATCGTGGGGCGTACCGATGCCGAGGCGAAGGAGAAGTTCGAAGAGTACCGTCGTTATGTCAGCTCCGAAGGCGCGCTGGCTCACGCCGCCGCGTCGCTTGGCATCGACTTCGCGAAGTACGACATCGACGAGCCGATCGACACGGGCAAGAGCCAGGCCATCGTGTCGAACGTGACGGCCATGACCCGCGCCGCCGGTCCGCAGTGGACGCGTCGCAAACTGCTGGAACAGATGGTGCTGGGCAGCCGCCAGACGCCGTGGGTCGGCTCTGCCCAGGCTATCGCCGATCAGATGATGACGTGGAGCGAAGCCACGGGCATAGACGGCTTCAACCTGTCGCGCACGGTGGTGCCGGAATGCTTCGAAGACGTGATCGACCACGTGGTGCCGCTGTTGCAGGAGCGCGGCGCGTACAAGACGTCTTACGGTGAGGGCACGTACCGCAAGAAGCTCTTCGGCCACGACCGTCTGCCGCACACGCACAACGCTGCGCAATACCGTTCGGGCGCGAAGTGAGCCTGACGTGAATCTCAGCAATCGCAACCGTCACGTATCGAACGAGGTGAAGGACATGGACAAGAGCACGGTGGACAAATCGATCTTTCGTGAAGCGATGGCGGGTCTCGGCGCTGCCGTCAACGTCATCACTACCGATGGCCCCGGCGGTCTTGCGGGATGCACGGCGTCTGCCGTGTGTGCCGTGACCGACGATCCGCCCACGTTGCTCGTTTGCATCAACCGGGCGAGCCGCAACAACGCCGTGATGCGCGAGAACGCCCGCCTGTGCGTGAACGTGCTCAGCGCCGATCAACGCGACATCGCCATGCAGTTCGCGACGAAGGATCTCTCCATCGAGACGCGCTTTGCCAGCGGCGATTGGGACACGATGCATACCGGTGCGCCGGCGTTGCGCGGTGCGGTCAGCGTGCTCGATTGCGAGGTGTCGTCGATCACGGAAGTCGGCACGCACACGGTCTTCTTCTGCGAAGTGAAGGCGGCTCGCTCGGCGGGTGCGCTCGATGGCCTGATTTACTTCGCCCGCGGGTTTCACCGCGTGGGCATGGCCGCACAGCCGGCAACGGCCTGAGGACGGACGCTTCATGGAATCTCTGAGCACCGTTCGCCACCCTCGCGCGCCACGCGGTAAGGGCGCATCGCTGGCGATCGTTCTGCTGGCGCAGGTGGCGGCGATGGGCGTCTGGTTTTCGTCGACGGCGGCCGTCGCCCTCATCAAGCGCACGCAGGCGATTGCGTCGGGCGATGAGGCGATGCTCACCGGCGCCGTACAGCTCGGGTTCGTGATCGGCACTGTGGTGTCGGCCACGCTCGCGCTGCCGGATCGCTACGACCTGCGCAGAATCTTCGCGGCGTCGGCGCTGATGGCGGCGCTCACGACGGGCGCGCTGGCCGTGCTGCCGCCGACCGGCCCGCTGGCGATCGCTCTGCGCCTGCTCACTGGCGTGTGCATGGCGGGCGTCTATCCGGTCGGCATCCGGCTCGTGACGACCTGGGCGAAAGCAGACCTCGGGCTGCTGATCGGCTTGCTCGTGGCGGCGCTCACGCTCGGTTCCGCAAGCCCGCATCTGATTAGCGGATGGCAGAGCCTCGACTGGCGCTGGGTGTATCTCGTTGCGGCAATGCTGGCGCTGGCCGCCGGTGTGGCGATCGGTTTCGCGGGCATCGGCCCGAACATCAAGCGAGCGGCACGTGTCGACTTCGCCAAAGTCACGCAAGCGTGGCGCGACCCGGCCGTGCGCCTCGCGAATCTCGGCTATCTCGGCCACATGTGGGAGCTGTATGCCATGTGGGCGTGGCTCGGCCTGTTCCTGCAATACACGCTGAGCTTGCATGGCGTGGCGGATTTTCACGAGAAGGCCGAAGTGCTGACCTTCGCGGTGATCGCGTTCGGCGCCCTCGGCGCGTGGACCGGGGGACTGCTCGCCGACCGTGCCGGCAGAACGCTCGTCACCATCGGCGCGATGGCCACGAGCGCGACATGCGCCGCCGTCATCGGCTGGTTGCCTGGTGCCCCGATCGCGGTGGTCATGGCCGTGGCGTTCGTGTGGGGGTTCTCGGTGATCGCCGATTCGGCGCAGTTCTCGGCCGCTGTCGCGGAGTTGGCGGACCCGACGTCGGTCGGCACGTTGCTCACCGCGCAGACCTGCGCCGGGTTCCTGCTCACGCTGGCGAGCATCCGGCTGGTACCGGTCGTGGTTGCGCATCTCGGTTGGGCAGGTGGCATGGGCATGCTGGCCATTGGTCCTGCGCTCGGTTGCGTTGCCATGTGGCGGTTGCGTCAGCACCCGGCATCGCGCCGGATGGCCGGCGGCAAGCGCTAGCGCATGGCTGCGCGCTGGATCGCGTTCGTTCTCTACTTCCCGTTTATTTGAGACGTTGACATGTATTCCTATCCTGACATCAAGATGCTGATCGGCGGTCAGTGGCGCAGTGCGCCGGGCCAGCCGGTAACGAACCCCTCGGAGGGCACGACGATCGGCATGGTGCCCACGGCAACGCTGACCGATCTCGACGCCGCACTGTCGGCCGCCGAGCAAGGGTTTCGTGTGTGGCGGCGCACGTCGCCCGCGCAGCGAACCGAGATCATGCTGGGCGCCATCGCCTTGCTCAGGGAGCGGGTGGAGAGCATCGCCTTCGCGATCTCGCTGGAGCAGGGCAAGACGCTGGCGCAGGCCCGAGCCGAAGTGCTGCGCGGCTGCGACCTGATGACATGGGATGCCAACGAAGGCAAGCGCCTTTACGGACGTGTGATTCCCGCCGAGCCGCGCATGCGTCATACGGTCGTGCGTGAGCCCGTGGGCGTGATCGCCGCCTTCACGCCGTGGAACTTCCCGATGAGCTCGCCCGCCCGCAAGGTCGGCGGGGCGCTCGCGGCCGGCTGCTCGATCATTCTCAAGGCTGCGGAGGAGACGCCTGCCGGCGCGGTGCTCATGGCGCAGGCGTTTCAGGATGCCGGTCTGCCGGACGGGGTGTTCAACCTCGTGTTCGGCGACCCGGCGACGATCTCGTCGCATCTGATCGCCAGCCCGGTCGTGCGCGGCATCACGTTCACCGGCTCGACACCCGTCGGCAAGCATCTCGCGGGGCTGGCCGCCAAACACATGAAGCCGGCCATTCTGGAGTTGGGCGGACACGCGCCGGTCATCGTGTGCGACGACGCCGACCCTGAGACGGCCGCGCTCGCCTGCGTCAAAGGCAAGCTCAACAACGCGGGGCAGGTCTGCGTCGCGCCCACGCGCTTCTTCGTGCACGACAAGGTCTACGACGCCTTCGTGGAGGCCTTCGCCCGCCACGGCGGTGCGATTCGCGCGGGGCATGCGCTCGAGTCGTCGAGCGATATCGGACCGGTCGTGAACCCGCGTCGTCTGGCGGCGCTGCATTCGCTGGTCGACGACGCGCTCGCCCGTGGCGCGCGCACGATCTGCGGCGGTGAACGCACCGACGGACCGGGATACGTCTTCCCGTTCACCGCACTGGCGGACGTGCCGATGGACGCCCGCGCCATGCTCGAAGAGCCGTTCGGGCCGCTCTCGCTCATCGTGCAGGTCGACAGTCTGGACGACGCCATCGCACGCGCCAACAGCGTGCCGTACGGTCTTGCGGGCTATGCCTTCACGCGCTCGGCGGCCAATGCGTACCGGTTGGGCGACGAACTCGAAGTCGGCAACCTCGCCATCAATCATCTGGTCTCGGCAGTTTCAGAAACGCCGTTCGGCGGCGTGAAAGACAGCGGCTACGGCCGGGAGGGTGGCACCGAGGGACTTGAGTGCTACACGCACGTCAAGAGCATCTCTCACCTGATGGATCCGGCGTAACCCGACGACGGATCCGGCGCGGGGAATCGTACGGGACACGCTTCACCGCATTCGTGACGGGCCGAACGGCGATCGCCCTGCGCGATCCGCCGCTCGGCCCGACAAGCAAACGGGAACAACCTGGAGATGTTCATGCGGTCCATATATCTTTTAGCACTCCTACCTGTATTGGCGGTTCTGGTAGGTCCGTTCTTTGTCAATCGCGTCACGCCGTACGTGCTCGGCATGCCCTTTCTGCTGGCATGGCTGGCCGGGGCGCTGGTGCTCACGTCCATCGTGATGGCCATCATTTTCTATGCCGATCAGGCGCGGCTCGCATCGGCCGATCACGGTGGCGAAGGAGCCTGAGCATGAATAGCGCATTGATCTTCATCTTTCTGGCCGTAGCGCTGGCGCTGTTCCTCGGCATTCGCGCGCGTCGTGGCAAGGACATGAGTCTGGAGCAGTGGGCGGTTGGCGGGCGCGGCTTCGGTGCGGCCATCGTCTTTCTGCTCATGGCGGGCGAAATCTATACGACGTTCGTGTTTCTCGGCGGCAGCGGTTACGCGTATGGACACGGGGCGGGCGCGTACTACCTGCTCGGCTATGGCAGCCTGCCGTTCATCCTGTCGTACTTCCTTCTGCCGCCGATCTGGCGCTACGCCAAGGAGCGCGGTCTGATCTCACAGCCGGACTTCTTCGCCGCGAAGTACAACAGCCCGGTGCTGGGCGTGCTCGTCGCCATCGTCGGGTTTGCCGCGCTCGTGCCGTACCTCGTGCTGCAACTCAAGGGGCTGGGCATCATCGTCAGCGTGTCGTCCTACTCGGCGATTTCGTCGAACCAGGGCGTGCTGATCGGGGCCATCGTGGTGGCGGTGTATGTGGCGTTGTCCGGCGTGCACGGCTCGGCCTGGACGTCTGTCGTGAAGGATGCCCTGGTCATGTTCGTCGCCGTCTTCCTCGGTCTCTATCTGCCGTATCACTACTACGGTGGCGTGGGCGAGATGTTCGCGGCGATCGAGAAGGCCAAGCCGGGTTTCCTGGCGCTGCGCGACGTGGGGGAAAGCCCGGTCTGGATGGTCTCCACGGTGATTCTGTCGACGCTGGGCTTCTATATGTGGCCGCACATGTTCATGGCCACGTACACGGCCAAGCGCGAAGAGGTGCTGCGTCGTAATGCCTTCGTGCTGCCGATCTACCAGTTGATGCTGCTGTTCATTCTGTTCGTGGGCTTCTCGGCAGTGCTGGCCGTGCCGGGGCTCACGGGCGGCGACATCGATCTGGCGCTGTTCAAGGTGTCGCTCAAGACGTTCGATCCGTGGTTCGTCGGCGTGATCGGCGCGGCCGGGATTCTCACGGCGCTGGTGCCCGGTTCGATGATTCTGATGACGTCGGCCACGCTGCTGGCGAACAACGTGTACCGCCCGATGCGTCCGCAATCGAGCGATGCTCACGTGGCCCGTGTGGCGAAGTGGCTCGCCCCGGCGATCATGGCGCTCGCGGTGCTGTTCACGCTGGGCGGCGGGCAGACCATCGTCGCGCTGCTGCTCATGGCGTATGCCCTCGTCACACAGTTGTTCCCGGTGCTGCTGGCCAGCCTGATCGGCAAGAACCTCGTGACGCGCCCGGCGGCGTTCGCCAGCATCATCGTCGGCGAAGCGACGGTGGCGTGGGTATCGCTCACGAAGAAGTCGGTGGCCGCGCTGTTCCCGTTCCTGCCCGATGCGCTCAAGGATCTCAACGTGGGCATCGTCGCACTGGCATTCAACGTGGTGACGCTGGTGGTCGTAACGCTGCTCACGCGCCGCACGGCGGGGGCGGCACAGTTGTCGGCCGACGCTTCGTGATCTGTCGCCAATGAAATGAGGAAGTGAGCGAGCCGCCTGCGCCAGTGGCGCATGACGGACAGGCGTGGGCGGCTCGCGAAAGACTAGTTATGACGAATTCTCTCGATATTCACCGCATTGCCTTTGTGCAGGCAGGCTGGCACGCCGATCTGCTGGACGGCGCCCGCGACGCGTTCCAGTCACGCATGGCCGAACTGGGCGTGCCCGCCGAATGCATCCGCCATTTCGATGTGCCGGGTGCGTTCGAAATTCCGCTGTTCGCCCGACGTCTCGCGCAAAGCGGACAGTACGACGCGATCGTCGGCGCCGCGCTGGTCGTCAATGGCGGCATCTATCGTCACGAGTTCGTGGCGCAAGCCGTAGTCGACGGACTGATGCGCGTGCAACTCGACACCGATGTGCCCGTCTTCTCGATGTCGCTCACGCCGCATCACTTTCACTCGCACGACGAGCATTACGCATTCTTCGACGAGCATCTGCGACACAAGGGCCGCGAAGTCGCCGACGCCTGCGTCGGCATGCTGCTTGCGCTCGCAAACCTTGCGACCGGGCCGACTGAGCCGACCTCAGCGACGTGTCTCGCATGACCCGGTGTTGCGACGGCGAAAGCTGCCGGGATGGAGACAGGCGGATGGGCGTTTTACCCGACTACGTATCACTACGTAGATAAGAATCAGAATAAGTCAATATTTTTCTTCGCAAAAAATTCAACGAGGCTGAATACGTATTTCAGTGATCTGTGTGCGTCACGCTTGTTTATGGTGCGTATTCAGTGCTTGATATTTCAAGGTAAGTCCCGATGAAATCGAAGAAAATCGTGGTCCATTTCAACCATTGAAACCGTCGTCGACAATGCGGCGCGGCGCATTGGTTTCGATACACGCAACATCGCTTCGCATTCGTGAAACCCCATGATTCATGGGGCTTTCCGGCGCACCGGCAAATCCACCATCGTTCGGCTAGAGTGTATTTAGGCGTCGCTAATGTGCGCCTTCGTCGAATTAAAACAAGAGGAGATCTGCTGAGATGCGGTTACTGTTATTGTTGCCGTTCATCGGTTTGTTGTGGGTGCCGTTCTACAACCGTGAATTGCCGTCCCTTTGGGGCTTTCCCTTCTTTTACTGGTACCAGTTCGCCTGGGTGCCGCTGACCTCGCTACTGATCTGGATCGTATTCCGCGATGGTCTGAAAAAAGGGGAAGAGTAAATGGACGCCGGTATCAACTGGACCGCGCTCGCGGTCTTTGTATTTTTCTTCATCCTCGTGACCGTCATGGGTTTCTGGGCGTCGCGCTGGATGGCCGGGCCGTCGAACAAAGGCGCCCATCTGGACGAATGGGGTCTGGGCGGACGTAACTTCGGTGCATGGATCACGTGGTTCCTGGTCGGCGGCGACTTCTACACCGCCTATACCGTGATCGCGGTGCCGGCACTGGTCTATGCGGTCGGCGCTTACGGCTTCTTCGCATTGCCGTACACGATTCTCGTCTATCCGATCGTCTTCCTGATCATGCCGAAGCTGTGGCATGCGGCGCACAAGGCCGGTCACGTGACGGCTGCCGACGTTGTCTTCGGCCGTTACCAGTCGCGTCCGCTGGAGTTCGCGATTGCGCTCACCGGTGTCGTCGCGACGATGCCCTACATCGCGCTGCAACTGATCGGGATGGAAGTCGTGATCAAGGCGCTGGGGCTGACGGGCGAATTGCCGCTGCTCGCTGCGTTCGTGATTCTCGCGCTGTACACGTACTCGGCAGGTCTGCGGGCACCGGCGCTGATCGCGTTCGTCAAGGATCTGATGATCTACATCGTGGTGCTTGTCGCCGTGGTCGTGGTGCCGGCAAAGCTGGGCGGCTACGGTGCGGTGTTCGACTCGGCGCGCGACGTCTTCGCGAACAAGGGCGGTGCAACGGGCCTGACGCTCAAGCCGACGCAGTTCCTGCCGTTCGCCACGCTGGCGCTCGGTTCGGCGCTCGCGGCGTTCATGTATCCGCATACGCTCACCGGCATCTTCGCCGCGAAGGACGCCAACACGATTCGCAAGAATGCCGTGTTCCTGCCGGCCTACACCGTGCTGCTCGGCCTGATCGCGCTGCTGGGCTTCATGGCCTACGCTGCCGGTGTGAAGGTGCCGACCAACAACGACGTCGTCCCGGCGCTGTTCAACGGTCTGTTCCCGAGCTGGTTCGCGGGCTTTGCGTTTGCCGCGATCGCCATCGGTGCGCTGGTGCCGGCGGCGGTGATGTCCATCGGTGCGTCGAACCTCTTCACGCGCAACTTCTGGAAGCCTTACGTCAACCCGAATATTTCGAACGAGGGTGAGGCGAAGGTGGCCAAGGTCGTGTCGCTGGTGGTGAAGCTGGGCGCGCTGGTGTTCATCCTGTTCCTGCCGACGCAGTTCGCGCTGGACCTGCAACTGCTCGGCGGCGTGTGGATTCTTCAGACGTTCCCGGCACTGGTGTTCGGTCTGTTCGTGGGCTGGTTCGGCGCACGCGCACTGCTCACGGGCTGGGCCTTCGGTATCGTGTGCGGCAGCTGGCTGGCGTTTGCGGACGGCATCAAGCCGGTGCATACGTTCACGCTCGGCGGTGACAAGTACTCGATGTACACGGGCCTGATCGCGCTGGCGGTGAACATCGTCGTCGCCGTGGTCGCCAACGTGGTGCTCGGCAAGGGCTCGCGTCCGGCGCTGCGCAATGCCTGAACGGCTTGAAATGTCCGAGACGCTGGTTGCCTGAGCGTCTCAAGGTCGCGTGAAGTGTCACGCGGCTTTCGGTGCCACACGCGGGTCATCTCCGCGTGTGGCATCCGCACCGGCCCTTGCGCCGATGCGTTGGTTGTCTCGCATCAACCGGTGCAATCGGTTCGATTGGCCTTCGTCGTTGTTCAGGCCTTCATCCCCGGCTTTCATCCTCATTACGCTTCCTGTCCCGTTCGCCACTCGCGCACCCATGCCGCGAGATCGGTGACCGCAATCCCTGCCTTCGCGTTGAACGTCTGCGCCACTGGCCATGCCACGCCATCCTTGCGTGCAAACGACAGCCGATACTTGCGCATCGTGTCGTCCGGATGCGCGGCCAGATCGGCCCTGAGTTGCGCAATATCGCAACATGACAGCGTGAACGGTCTGCCGAGTTCCTGCGTCAGCGTACTCGCCAGTTCGCGATACGTGAACGTGTCGCTGGCCACGTGCACGACCTGATTGTCGAAATCCGGCCGAGAGGTGGCGATGAGCGCGCTCAGGCGGCCGATGTCCTCCGGCGTCGTGACCGTCAGCGAGAAGTCGGGATCGCCCAGCGCATGCACCACCCCCGCATCGAGGTCGACGAGGCCGAACGCCGGTAACAATACGAAACTCGTGAACATGCCTGTCGACACGATGGTCCAGCGGACCTTGTCCTGAGCGCGCAACATGTCGCGCACGTCGAGCTGTTCGTCCCAGACGTCCTGACCGCTGCCCCGGCCAACGACGTCGTAATCCACGCCGAATTGCCAGGGAATGTAGTGCGCGACGCCGGCTTTGAGGACAGCGCCCGTGATCTTGCGCTGCGTGCCCGCGCCACCGACGAAGCCCGTGCAGCAGATGATCTGCGTGTAGCGGCGGAAGATGTCGGCGAGCGCCGTTTCGTCTGCCGTCACGAGATCGGCTTCGACGACATCGATTCGCCACGTGCGCAGCAGAGAATGGAGGCGCGTGCGACGATCCGACGACGTTTCCGCCTCGGGACGCAGTAAAACGGCAACGGATGCGACGCGTCCCGCATCGCGCTGCGCGGCCATTTCACGCAGCATGCTTTCGCCGAGTTCTCCGGCGCCGAGGACGAGGACGTGATTGTCGTGGGGGATTCGATAGGTCATTTGCAACTCCGGTCAAGTTGCGAATAATAGTGACGTTACGAACCCTTGGTAAGAAGGCACACGCGTGATACTGCCACCGGACACCCCCTCGCTCGACGCCCTCTTGCAGCAGTCGCAGGAAGCGTGCGATGCCCTCAGCGCCGACGACGACGGCCTCAAGCGCGAGATCCTGACCCACGCGGGCAACCGCTGGTCGCTCGGTGTCGTGCATGCGCTGGGCGTGGCTGGCACGCTGCGGCATGCGGAGATTGCGCGCCGGCTCGACGGCGTGACGCAGCGCATGCTCACACGCACGTTGCGCCAACTGGAACGAGATGGTTTGATTTCGCGACACGACTACCGCGAAGTGCCCCCGCGTGTGGAGTATCAGTTGACGCCGCTCGGACGCGGATTGCTCGCCGGCATGGTGCCGCTGTGGCGATGGGTGATCGACAACGCCCAAGGGTTTCGCGAGGCGAGACAACAGTACGACAAGCCGTAACTCTTCCGATTTCAAGGACTTTCGATGCGCAATCTCGACCAACATACGATCACACAGGAAGTGATCGCCCGACTCGCCGACACGCCGGACCCGCGGCTCAAGGAGGTCTTCGGCAGTCTCGTGCGCCATCTGCACGACTTCGCCCGTGAAGTGAGCCTGACGGAAGACGAATGGGCCAGGGGCATCGCTTTCCTGACCGCAACCGGTCAGAAGTGCGACGACAAGCGTCAGGAGTTCATCTTGTTGAGCGACGTGCTGGGACTATCGATGCTGACCGTTGCGATGAACAACGCCAAGCCGCCGCAATGCACGGAAGCGACGGTTTTCGGACCGTTCTTCGTCGACGACGCGCCGCACTACGACAACGGCGCAGACGTGGCGAATGGCGCTGCGGGCGAGCCTTGCGAGGTGAGCGGCACCGTGCTCGATCCGTCGGGACGCCCGATTGCAGGCGCGAAGATCGATGTCTGGCAGGCGGACGCGCAAGGGCTGTACGACGTGCAGCGCGACGAACTCGACGCCGCACAGGGACGCGGCGTGCTGCATGCCGACAGCGAGGGGCGTTACCACTTTCACAGCGTGCTGGCCGAGGCGTACCCGATCCCGACCGACGGCCCCGTCGGCGAGTTTCTGGCCGCGACGGCGCGGCATCCGTGGCGTCCTGCGCATCTTCACTTCCGCATCGAGGCGCCGGGCTATGAGACGCTCGTCACGCACGTGTTCCGTGAAGACGATCAATGGCTGGATTCGGATGCCGTCTTCGGCGTGCGGCAGTCGCTCATCGCGCCGTGGGTGCGGCGCGATGACGGCAGCTATTCGCTGCACTACGACTTCGTTCTGAATCCGGCGGCGGCCTCGAAAACCACGCCCAAGACTTCGGCGGAAACTACGCCGCGGCACTGAGCGATTCGGCAGACGTCTGAAAGCGTTCCAGCGTCTGCCACATCAGCACAGGATTCGAGTACATCGGGAAGTGACCGCAGTCGGGGATTTCCGCCAATGCGACGCCCTTGCGCTCGATGTAGGCGAGATAGGAGAGCGACGCGTTCTGACTGCCGTACATGAACATCGTCGGGCACGGCAGCGACAGGAACTTGTCCATCAGGTCGCCATGATCGGAGAGGTCGACCATCGAGCGGAAGATGCCGCCGACCGCTTCCGCCCGGACCTTGTGCCGCAAGCTCGCCGCATACAGCGCGCTGGCGTACGCCGGGGCACGGTGCGCGCGCTCGATGAACGCATCGAAAAAGCGCTCGGGCTCGTCGTCCGGATAGTCCACGATCTGTCGACTCAGAAAGCAGTCCTCCGGCGCGATGTTGCCTTCGATGTTCGCGAAGCTCAGCACCCGTTCCGGCATGGCGTGCGCGAGCATCAGCGACGTCAGTCCGCCCATCGAATGGCCGACCAGATGAAAGCGCTCGATGCGCATATGATCGAGCATCGCTAAAGCGGTCTCGACGAGAAACGGGATGGAGAGCCGCGAAAGGTCCGCGCAGTCGGTGCGCCCGCAACCGGGCGCGTCGTAAGCGAGGAACGGCCTTGCATCGAAACCGCGATGCAAGGCGATGTCCGCGTAATCCTCCTTCGTCGAGCCGAAGCCGTGCAGCATCACGACCGGCGGGCGTGTGCCTTGCCGGTGGATGGCTGACACGTTGACCGGCACGCCGTCGATGCGTAGCGAGACGGTGGACGTCTCGAAGGCGTTGGACGTCGCCACGTCATGCGTGTTCTGCGTCATGGCGGCTCCTATTTCGAGAGCGTCTGGCAAAAGTGCTGGATGGCGTTGCAGGCGCGGCCCAGCGAGGCGTCGTCCAGCGCGTAGGCGATGCGCAGGTACGGCCCGAGTCCGAAGGCGCTGCCGTGCACCGTGGCGACACCGGCTTCGTCGAGTAGCGCGCCCACGACGTCTTCGTCCGTGGCAAGCTCGGTGCCCGTCGGCGTGACGCAGCCGATCAGCGCTTCGCACGACGCGAACACATAGAACGCCCCTTGCGGCACTTCACAGTGCAGACCCCACGCGTTGTTAATCTCGCGCACGACATCGTCGCGTCGCCGCTGGAACACGCGACGTGACTGGCCGATGAAGTCCTGCGGTCCGGTGAGTGCGGCCAGCGCTGCGTATTGCGAAATCGTACTCGCGCCTGAGGTCTGTTGCCCCTGAAGCTTCTCCATCGCCTCGATCAGCCAGTCAGGGCCCGCACCGAAACCGATGCGCCATCCCGTCATCGCGTACGCCTTGGACACGCCGTTCATCGTCAGGGTGCGATCGCGCAGGCGCGGTTCGACCTGCGCCATCGTGCTGAACGCGATGCCGTCGAAGATCAGGTGCTCGTAGATATCGTCCGAGAGGATGAGGACCTGCGGATGCGCGAGTAACACTTCGGCGAGCGCCTGCAATTCGGCATGGCTGTACACCGCACCGGTCGGGTTCGACGGCGAATTCAGGATGAGCCAGCGGGTTCGGGGCGTGATGGCGGCTTGCAGCGCGTCCGGCGTCAGCTTGAAGCCTTTGTCCGCGCCGCAGGCCACGGTGACGGCCGTCGCACCGCACAGTTGCACGATCTCCGGGTAGCTGACCCAGTAGGGCGCCGGCACGATGACCTCGTCGCCTTCGTTGAGCGTGGCCGCGAGCGCATTGAAGATCACCTGCTTGCCGCCCGTGCCGACGATGGTGTGGCGCCAGTCGACATCCAGCCCGTTCTCGCGCTGGAACTTGGCAGCGATGGCCTCGCGCAACGCCCGCAGGCCGATGACCTGCGAATAGCGGGTCTGGCCGCCACGGATGGCGGCAATACCTGCCTCACGAACGTGCTCCGGGGTGTCGAAGTCCGGCTCCCCGGCGCTTAGCGAGATGATGCTGGCGCCCGCCGCCCGGGCGGCGGCGACGCGGTCCATGACCTTGTACGTCGCCGAAGGACGGGCGGCGGCCAGATGGCGATTGAGCGTGTGCGGTTGCTGGCTCACCCGGCAGTCCTCCATTGCGCCAGACCGAGCAGATCGACGGTCGTCTCGCCCTCACGCAGGCGGTCCATGACGCGCGCCTCCTTGTCGAAGCGGGCTTGCCCGCGTGCGAGCGTGTCGTTCACTTGCGATGCGGGGATGATCAGCACGCCGTCGTCGTCGGCGACCACGAGATCGCCCGTGGCCACGGGCGCGCCGCCAAACTGAATTGGTGCACCGATGGACGGCACGCTCGCCTTGATCGTGCCGCGCATGGAAATGCCGCGCGTGAAGACGGGAAAGCGATGCGCGGTGAGTGCCGCGATATCGCGCACGCCGCCGTCGATCACCAGACCGGCCACGCCGGCAGCCATGGCCGCCACCGTCAGCACTTCGCCCCAGTAGCCGGCCACGAAGCCGCCGGTCGATACCACGAGCACACTGCCGCGCGGCACCTTCTCCATGGCGAGGTGGATGGCGAGGTTGTCGCCGGGGGAGCATTCCAGCGGGAAGGCCGGGCCCGCCACCGACGCGCCGGGCCAGACGGTGCGGATCTGCGCATCGACCGCGCTCGTCGACAGCCCCGAGGCTTCGAAGAGGGTCGACGTGCCGAGCTTGCGGGCCTGTTCGAGTTGCGCGGCGTCGTAAGTCGTGGTGCTCATCATGCTTTCCTTTGCAGCGTGTGGTAGCTAAAGGCGGTGCGGGCTTCGCCCAGCGTTGCGCCGCCGGCAATGCGTTCGCGAATGGCGCCTTCGATGACTTCGATGTCGTGCGCGATCTTCGCCACTTCGCGGGCGCGGGCACGCGGCACGATGACGACGCCGTTGGCGTCGGCGATCACGATGTCGCGCGACGCGACACGCACGGTGCCGACGGACACCGTCGAGTTGACGGACTCGACTTGCACGCGGTCCTTGCCAGTGCGCATGAAGCGTCCGGCCGTGAACATCGGGTAGTGGTCGCCGAGCGCCTTGCTGACGTCGCGGCAAACGCCGTCGATGACCGTCGCGGCGATGCCGCGCAGCCCTGCGTACTGGGTCATGATGTCGCCCCAGACGGTGCAATCGGTGCGCCCGTCGTTATCGAGCACGATGACGTCGCCCTCGGCCACATCATCGATAAAGTCGCCCACGGTGCCGGCGGGGACCGTTGCCGGCACGTACTTCACCGTGAACGCCGGGCCGACGACAGGCTTCGAATAGTTCGCGAGCGGCGAGATGCCGAGCGCCTGGCCGTGCAGTCCGAGCCGGTCGAGGGCGTCGGAAACGCCCGGGGTATCGAGGCCTTCGAAGAGGGCAACCAGTTCGCGGTCTTCCGTGCTGGCCTGGCGAGCTTGCGTCATAGGGGAATCTCCTTGGCGTGTTGAGCGTGTCAAGTGTGCTGAACGAGGTGAAGGGTTAATGCGCTTGCGATGCGTGAATGGCGTCGAATTCCTTGTCGTGCATGACGTCGGCGACCGGACGGCCAGCGCGTACGGCGGCCACCATGCCGTCCTGGCGGCGGGCGATGCGCTCGCCGAGATCGAGCACTTCACCGATGCGCGCGGCGGGCACGAACACCGTGCCGCAGCGGTCGGCGATCACGTAGTCGTCTTCATGCACCGTTACACCGGCCATCGTCACGGGTGTGCCCGAGTCGACCTGAACGACGCGATTGCGCGCGCTGATCATCGTGATGCCGCGTCCGAAGACCGGATAGCCGACCGATTCGCTGCCTTCGATATCGCGGCTCAGGCCGTCGATGATCGAACCGCGCACGCCACGTGCCGTGGCGGCGTTGGCGAGGATGTCGCCCCAGCAGGAAACGCCGTCCTTGCCCCCGGCGATGACCAGCACGCGGTCGTCGGTGGTCACGGCATCGATGACCGGCGAGATCAGATGGACGGTCGGCTTGGCTTCCGTCTTGGGGCCGAGCTGAATGGTGCTGGCGCGGCCGACGATCTTGGGGCATTCCCAGAGCGGGCGCAGGCCGTAGGTCGCGCCGGGCAGGCCGAGGAAGTCGAGGGCGTCGGAGACGGTGTTGGTGTCGAGCGCGGCAAGGCGATCGAGGATCGAAGGCTGGGACATCGCGATGAGGACTCCTGTGAACGTGCAGTCATCGTCACGCGTCGTCTCTGATATGTAAATTTTGATCTGAGTATCTTAGTGATACGATTTTCGGAATACTGAATCTGCGCGCGCTGCGCCAATATCCCCATGAGCACCATCGACTTTCGCCTGATCCGGCAGCTCTGGATGTTCCTCGCAGTCGCCGAGGAACAGCATTTCGGGCGCGCTGCTGCCCGGCTGGGCATGTCGCAGCCGCCGCTCACCGAGCAGATCAAGGTGCTTGAACACTCGTTGAAGCTGCAACTGTTCGAGCGCTCGCGACAGGGCACCCATCTGAGCCCGGCGGGCGCGGCGATCCTGCCGGCGGTGCGGCAGTTCGCCAGTCAGGTCGAGCAACTGGAGCGCATCGTCAGGGAGGTCGCCGCCGGCCAGTCAGGCGTGCTGCATGTGGGGGCGATCACCTCTGCGATGCTCGAAACGGTGCCGCCCATCATCGATCGTCTCAAGGCGACCCATCCGCATCTCACCGTGTTCGTGCGGGAAATCGACAGCGTCGAAGCCGTGCCGGGGCTGGAGGTGGGCGAGCTGGACCTGGCGTTCGTACGGCTCGATGGCGACATCGGCAGCGGGATCGCGACACTGCCGCTGTCGGAGGATCGGCTGGCGGTCGCGCTGCCGATGGGCCATCCGTTGGCGGCGCTGCCGCGCGTGCGTCTGCAATCGCTGGCAGCCGAGCATCTGGTGATGTCGGCGCGGCAGGTCAGTCCGGTGTATTTCGACATGCTCACGGCGGTGTGTCGCGCGCATGGCTTCGCACCGCGCGTGCTGCACGAGGTGCGCTCCGTGACGTCGCAGATCGCCTATGTGAGCTGCGGGCAGGGCGTGGCGCTGGTGCCGGCGTCGATGCGCAAGCTCGCCCCTGCCAATGTGGTGATTCGTCCGCTCAAGGAGAAGGTGACGGTGGTGACGGCGGCGCTGGCGTGGAACGCCAACCGGCATCACCCGATGGTCGACGCCGTAGTGGCGTGGCTCAGGCAGCGGCCGGCCCGCTCAGGCCGCTCGTCAAGCTCGGCGAGTTCAGCGACTTCATATAGTGATCCGCCTCCTGACACGCCAGCTCCGCCACGAAGCGGATCGCGTCGGACGCGCGATTCTCGACGTAGCTGACGACCAGCCCCTGCAAGGGCAGCGGGTGCTCGCTCGCAATGACGCGAAGCTCCCCGGCGTCGATCTCGCGCAGCACGGGCGGCAGCGGAATCATCGCGTTACCGAAGCCCGAGCGGACCAGTTGGATGATGGCGGCGATCGAACTCACACAATGCACCTTCCCCAGCGGCATGCCCGCACGACGGTACAGATCCTTGAGCACCAGATAAGGCTGTGAGCCCTTGCTCAGCGTGATCGTGGGCTGACTCAGAATGAGCGGGAGATTGCTGTCCAGCGTGCGTGACGACTGCGCGGCCCCGACCCATCCCATCGGCATCGGCAGACAGGCCTTGCTGACGATACCCTCGCCGATCATCTGGTCGGTCTGAAGTGCGATATCGACGTCGCCGTCGCGCAGGCTGCGATGCAGCCTGCTGGTCGATTCCGAGCTGAACTGCAATTCGATGCCGGGATACGTGGCGTGCAGATGCTGCATGAAGCCGACAAGCCAGGTGTGCACCACGCTTTCGATGGCGCCGATCCGCACGCTGCCCAGCAAATGCCGATCCGTGCGGCCGAGCTGCATCATCTCGCGTTGCAGTTCCAGCATGCGCTCGCCGTAGCTGATCAGGCGCAGCCCGACCGGCGTCAGGCGGATCTCGCCCGGTCCCCGGTCGAACACTCGCGCGCCCAATTCCTCTTCGAGCGACGCAATACGGTTCGAAATCGCCGCCTGCGTGACGTGCAGGCGTTCGGCTGCCGCGCGGAAACTCCCCAGCTCCACGGCCAGCAGAAAACTCTCGAGGAAGCGGGTGTTCATGATGGTCTCCGTATTCCACTATTCGAGCATTCGACGATTCGACGCCCGGTCGAGGTATTCGATGTGTTCTACGAGCACTCTCGAACGCCGAAATTTCCCCGTCAATTCTGAAGTCCGTAACGGCCTGATATGCCGGGGCTATCAGCCGGGCGTTTTCCGAAGACGCTGACTCACAAGAAAAATCTATCGGGCCCCCGCAGAAAAACCCGTTTGCGACCGGTTTATTGGCTACTGACGATAGCGTCACCCTAGCGAAACGACAGAGGCGCATATGAACCCGGTAACACAGCAAGGCATGTTGTTCGTGGCTTCGGACATTCTCGAAGCCGATGAAGCGGATTTCAACGCGTGGTATGACCGAGAGCACGTCGAGGAGCGTGTGCGCATGCGCGGCGTGATCTCGGCGGCGCGATATGTCGCGTTGCAGGGACGTCCCAAGTATCTGAGTCTGTACTGGGCCGAGTCCATTGGGGTGTTCGCCTCGCCGGCGTATGCGCATGCCTTCCAGCATCAGACAGCGTGGTCGCAGCGCACGTTGCCGAAGATGGTGGCGCCCACGCGTCGCATCGGCGACGTCAGTGCGAGCGTAGGGCTGGGCAGCGGCGCCTACGTGGCGACCCTGTCGCTGAACCTGCCGGACGATCCGCAGGCACTCGCCGAGCGCTGTGCCGAAGTCGGCGCGCGCCTGTCGGAGGACCCCGGCTTCGTGCGTGCTTACCTGCTCAGCCCGAACGACGAGCTAAGCCGTCCGCTGCCGCAGGAAGACCTTGCCACGCGCCGCATGTACCCGATCTTCATCGTGGAGAGCAGCAGCGAAGTGTCCAACACCCACGCGGCCGACTTTGCCGCGCAGGCGCTCGACAGCCGCCCCGGCGAAGTTGCGCGTTACTGCCTGACGTGGAAACTCTCGGCAACGGAGCTGACGTGATGGAAAACACTGGAACGATCATTCAATCCGCGCCGGAAGTGCAGACGTCCGGCGGCCATCGTCCCCGCATGGGACGCCTCGCTGCCGCGAGTTCCATCGGCACGACGCTGGAGTGGTACGACTTTACCGTCTACAACCTGATGGCGGCGCTGGTCTTCAACGCTGTCTTCTTCCCCTCGTTCGACCCGCTCTCGGGCACCATCCTCGCGTTCTCGACGTACGCCGTGGGGTACCTGTCGCGTCCGTTCGGCGGCTTCCTCTTCGGGCATCTCGGCGACAAGCTTGGCCGCCGCTTCGTGCTGGTCGCGACGCTCGTGTTGATGGGAGCGGCCACCGGACTCATGGGGCTGCTGCCCGGTTACAACACATGGGGCGTGTGGAGCCCGGTCCTGCTGGTGTTGCTGCGCTTCTTCCAGGGCGCGGCCATCGGCGGCGAATGGGCCGGGGCCGTGTTGTTGTCGATGGAGCATGGCAAACCGGATCAGCGCGGCAGAAACGCGTCGTTTGCGCAGATGGGCCCGGCGTGCGGCACGTTGCTCGGTGCGGGTTTCATTGCCGTGGCGACCATCAGCATGTCTGCCGAGGCGTTCCAGAGCTGGGGCTGGCGCATTCCGCTGTTGTCCAGCGCGGTGCTGGTGGCCTTCGGTCTGTGGCTGCGTCGCGGCGTGGACGAGACGCCCATGTTCAAGGCGCTGGAGCGCAGCAATCACAAGTCGGACATGCCGATCAAGGAAGTCTTCTCCGGCTATTGGCGGCGTTTGCTCATCGCGGGCGGCGTGCGTATCGGGTCCGACATCGTCTACGGCCTGCTCGTGGTGTTCACGCTGACGTATGTGACGGAAGTGCTGCACCTGCCGCGCTCGCTCGCACTGCTCGCCACCATGTCGGGCGCGGCGATCCATGCCGTGTGCGTGCCGCTGTTCGGCGCGTTGTGCGACAAGCTCGGGCGACGCGTCGTCTACGGCGCGGGCACGCTCGGCTCCATCGTGTGGGCATTCGCGTACTTCGCGCTGATGGACACCCGTGAAGCGGTGTGGATCGTGCTGGCGGTCGTCGTCGGCATGTTCTTCCAGGCCATGATGTATGGCCCGCAGGCATCGTTCGTCACGGAGCAGTTCCCGACGCGCGTGCGCTATGCCGGGGCGTCGCTGGCGGCCACACTGGGCGGCATTCTAGGCGGCAGCTTTGCCCCGCTCATCTTCACCTCGCTCTACAAAGCCTTTCACGACTGGACGTACATCGCGCTTTACATCACGGCAGGTCTCGTCGTCACGCTCGTCGCGTTGATGGCGGCGCGCGAAACGGCCGGCAAACCGTTGGAAGAGTGAGTCATGAGCGTACTGACGGTTGAACGCACGGCGCCGCAGACGGCGGCGCCGCAAGCCAGACAGCGTGACGATGTGACGCGTGCGGGTCCTGCCATCGACGCGGCCGGGGAGGGGGCGCTGCTTTTCAATCCGGCCAGCGGCGAATTCGACGCCGTGATGCAGCGCCGTCTTCAGGCGCTCGCCAGACGCGTCATGGCGCAGTGCGAGGGCGACGCCACGGCGGAAGTCGTGCTTGGTGTGAACAACGTGATGTTTCTGTTCGATCCATTGCGGCTGCATCCGGACGCGGCAACGGCCGCATTGCTGCGCCTGTGGGAGACGACGGAGCCGGGGCCGTTGTCGGACCGTCTCATCGAGATTCCCGTCGTCTATGGCGGCGAAGCGGGAGAGGATCTGATCACGCTCGCCTCGGCGCTGGGGCTGGAGGTGCGCGAGTACGTGCGTCGCCACAGTGATGCGTCGTACGAGGTGGCGTGCATCGGGTCGATGCCGGGCTTCGCCTATATGACCGGCCTGCCTGCGGAAATGGCAGTGCCGCGTCGCAGCGTGCCGCGCATGAAGACGGCGGCGGGCACGGTCATCATCGGCGGCGCGCAGGCCGGTGTCATGCCGTGTACCGCGCCGTCCGGCTGGCATTTGCTCGGGCGTACCGACGCACAACTCTTCGATCCCGTGCGCTCGCCGCCGTGCCTCATGGCGCCCGGCGACCGGGTTCGATTTACGGTAGCGGGGATTGCATCGTGATCGAGATTCTTTCCAACGGCGCGCCTAACCTCGTTCAGGACGCGGGACGCCAAGGGCATCTGGGTTTCGGCGTGAGCCGTTCGGGCGCGATGGATGCGCTCGCCCTCGCGCTCGGCAACGCGCTGACCGGCAACGATACGAACGACGCGGCCGTCGAGATCAGCCTGTTTCCGTTTCGCGTCCGGTTCCAGCGCGACATGTCGTTTGCCGTGACGGGCGCCGATTGCGTCGTGCGACTGGACGACGTGGCGCTGCCGCCCTGGTGGAGCCGCACCGCGCGCGCCGGACAGACGCTGGTGATCGAGCGTCCGAAGCGTGGCGGCCGGGCGTATCTGAGTCTGGCGGGGGGCGTCGACGTCGAACCGGTGATGGGATCGAGATCGACAGACCTTAAGGGGGCTTTCGGCGGCTTCGAGGGACGTGGCTTGCGACGTGGCGACGTACTTGCCGTGCGCGAGGCCGCCGAGCGTCCCGTGCATGCGACGGGACTGGGTGTGGTGCCGGCTGAATTGCCTGCCTTCTGGCAGGCACTCGGCGAAGGGCTGGTGACGGTGCATGCGGTCGCGGCGGCCGAATACCGGCACTTCACCGAAGGGGCACGGCAAGCGTTCACTGGCGAGGCGTACGAGATCACGCCGGAGGCGAACCGCGTGGGTTACCGCCTGAGCGGCCCAGCGCTGACGCTCGCCGCGCCGCTCGAACTGTTCTCGCACGGCATCGTGCCTGGCACCGTGCAGGTGCCGCCGTCCGGCCAACCGATCGTACAGCTCGCGGAAGCCAACACCTGCGGTGGCTACCCGAAGATCGCAACCGTCATCGAGACGGACCTGTGGAAGCTTGCGCAAGCCCCGGTGGGATGCCGGATTCGCTTCGCGCTGGTCGACCTCGACGAGGCGCTCGAACGGCGCCGCGCACGCACCCGTGAAATCGAAAAATTCCAGCAGACACTCGCGCTCATGTCCTCGCGCGGCTGAGCCGACGCGTGTGCACGAGAGAAATATCCCTACCAAAGGACACCGACAATGAACACCTACCACCAAGCGTCGCAAGTGCAGCCGTCGTTGCAGATCGATCTGAACTCCGACATGGGCGAGGGTTACGGCGCCTATCGCATGGGCGACGACGAAGCCATTCTGGACATCGTGTCGTCCGCCAACGTGGCGTGCGGCATGCACGCGGGTGACCCCGAGATCATGGCCCGGACGTTCGGCATGGCCAAGGCGCGCGGCGTGGCCGTGGGCGCGCATCCGGGCTTCCCCGACCTGTGGGGCTTCGGCCGACGCATCATCCCGTTCACGCCGGGCGAGATCGAGCGTCTCGTCGCTTATCAGATCGGCGCCGCACAGGCGCTCTCGGCCTATGCCGGTCATCCGATCACGTACGTGAAGGCGCACGGCGCGATGGGCAATCTGACGCAGACCGAGCACGACATCGCCACCGCGATTGCGCGGGCGATCAAGGCCGTCGATCCCGAACTCGTCTGCGTGACGTTCGCCGGGGCGCTGATGCAGACGGTGGCGAGCGAGATGGGCCTGCGCGTCAAGTGCGAGGTGTTTGCGGACCGCGCTTACGACGAAGCGGGGCATCTGGTGCACCGGAAACTGCCGGGTGCCGTGCTGCACGACACCACGTTTGCCGCCGAGCGCATGCTGCGCATGGTCAAGGCCGGCGCCATCGAAACCGTCTCCGGCAATCTGCTGCCGGTGCAGATCGACACGATCTGCGTGCACAGCGACACCCCCGGGGCGATCGAGATGGCTGCGAAGGTGCGTCAGGTCCTGGAAAGCAACGGCGTGGCGATCCGGTCGTTCGCCTGATACACCAGCCACAGAGGCGTCACAGAGGCGACAAAGAGTGAAAAAGAGGTGAAACCCGCATGAATCACGAAGCACTGGCGCCGTTGCTGCGGCTGCTCGAAGGCACGTCCGTCAGCGAGATCGAGCATGACGACGGGCGCACCCGCATCCGACTGACTCGGCAGGTAAGAGGGGGCATCGCGGCGCGTGCGCCTGTCGTTGCCACTGCCGCCCCCATCGAATCCGTCCCCACCGAAGGTTCTCAGGCCCGGCCAATGACGCCGCCACCGGTGCCTGCCGCAACCCGGCACACCGTCACGGCGGGCCTCGTCGGTACGTTCTATCGTGCCTCTGCGCCCGACCAGCCGCCATTCGTATCGGTCGGCGATGTCGTTCAGGAAGGACAGACGCTCGCCATCGTCGAAGCGATGAAGTTGCTCAACAGCATCGATGCGGATCGCGCGGGTCGTCTGGTGGAGATCGCCGCAGACGATGGGACCGCCGTGACACCGGACACGGTGTTGTTCGTCATCGAACCGCTGGAGACCGAGCATGTTTGATACGGTACTGATCGCGAATCGCGGTGAGATCGCGTTGCGGGTGCTGCGCGCCTGCAAGACGCTGGGCCTGAAGACCGTTGCCGTGTATTCGGAGGCGGACGCATCGCTGCGGCACGTGCAACTGGCCGACCGCGCCATCTGCATCGGCCCTGCACCGTCGCCGAAAAGCTATCTCGCGAAAAGCGAAATCATTCTTGCGGCGAAGCTCGCCGGCGCAGGGGCGATCCATCCGGGCTATGGGTTCCTGTCGGAGAACGCCGATTTTGCCGCGATGGTCGAGCGCGCCGGACTGACCTTCGTCGGCCCGAGTTCGTCGGCCATTCGCATGATGGGCGACAAGGTCAGCGCCAAGCAGGCGATGACGCGCTCAGGCGTACCGTGCGTGCCCGGCTCCGAGGGCGCGCTGCCGGACGGCAAGGACGCCGGCGCGGCCATCACCGCAATGGGCGCGCAGGTCGGCTATCCGTTGATCGTGAAGGCGGCCGGTGGGGGCGGCGGGCGCGGCATGCGCATCGTGCGCGCACCGGAAGACCTGCTGAACGCGGTGGCGATGACGCGCGAAGAAGCCGGACGCGCCTTCGGCAATCCCGAGGTCTATCTCGAACGCTTCCTCGAAGGCCCGCGTCATATCGAGATTCAGGTGCTGGCGGACCGTCACGGCAACGCTGTGTGGCTGGGTGAGCGTGACTGCTCGATGCAGCGACGCAACCAGAAGATCATCGAGGAGTCCCCGGCTCCCGGCATCGACCGGGCCGAGATCGCGCGTATCGGCGCGCTGTGCGCCAAGGCCTGTCGCGACGTGGGCTACACCGGCGCAGGCACTTTCGAATTCCTGTACGAAGCCGGTGCGTTCTACTTCATCGAGATGAACACCCGGGTGCAGGTCGAGCATCCCGTGACGGAACTGGTGACGGGCATCGACATCGTGGCGGAGCAACTGCGCGTGGCGGCGGGTGAGCCACTGTCCGTGCGGCAGGAGGACATCCGATTGACGGGGCACGCCATCGAGTGCCGGTTGAACGCGGAGCATCCGTGGACGTTCCTGCCATCGCCGGGGACCGTGACACAGTGGCTCGCACCGGGTGGGCCGGGGGTGCGCGTGGAATCGCATCTGTACCCGGGCTACACGATTCCGCCGAACTACGATTCGCTCATCGGCAAGCTGCTCACGCACGGCGCTACGCGCGAGCAGGCCATCGCGCGCATGAAGGTCGCGCTCGGCGAGATCGGTATCGGCGGTGTCGAGACCACCGTGCCGCTGCACCGCGTGCTGATGGACGAGCCGGGCTTTCGTCAGGGCGGTTTCGACATCCATCACCTTGAGCGCCTGATCGAGAGCGGCGCGCTCGCACCGGAGCGACAAGCATGACACTGGACGACATCGGGCAGATCCTCGCCACGCTCGAAGCGAGCGACGTCACCGAATGCGAAATGACGAGCGGCGCGCATTCCCTGCGGGTTCGCTTCGACAGAGCCCTGCCGCCGATGGCGGCGGGTGACGGCAGCATCGGCAGCACGGGCATTGCGACGTCTGCGAATGCCGTTGCCGAAGCTGTGCACGCGTCAGGGCTGCCAACGACACCTATCAAGGCGACAGCGACCGGCGTGCTGCGTCTCACACATCCGCTCGCAGACACGCCACTGGCGACGGGCGCGAACGTCAACGCCGGGCAGCGCGTGGCCTATCTCGACGTCGATGGCGTGCTCAGCCCGGTCGTGTCTCCGGTCGACGGGGTGATTTTGTCAGTACCGGCGGCCGACGGCGATTGGGTGGCGTACGGCACACCGATCGCCGACGTGCATTCCTGAGCCGCCTCGCTGCGCCGCGCGTATGAGCTCAGATGTGACGCAGACGCCGGGAGTACGACAGCCCGTATGACGGCGAGCGGAACAGCAGGATCGGATCGTCGCTCGGTTCGATGCCGTCGGCCATCACCAGCGGATCGAAGTTGATGCCGTAGCTCGGGGCATGTTCCTGCGGCTGGGCGGCGTTCAGCGTCAGCGTACCGGCGACGAACTCCTGACGCTCCTTCGGCCAGAGCACGGTCGGGTCGATGACGGGATCGCCCGGCTCGCCGATCGCCACTCGCATGTCCCACTTCGCCGGCCCCTTGTGCAGGCGCTCCATGAGCCGTGCGTGCAGGAAGTCGCGGGGCGCGTTGGCGAGTTCGTCGTCGCTCAGCGAGCGTTCGCCGTCACGCGGCACGAAGCGCCACCGGACCATCGTCACCTTGCCCTTGGCATTGACGAACTTGAACGTGTGAATGCCGTAATAAGCCGCGCTTGCGTAGCTCCACGGCGGGTTCACCGTGCCCAGGAAGTGGGCCTGCGACGCGTGGTCCGGGTGCGTGGCGAGGAACTGCTTGAAGACTTCCGGATTCGGCTTGCCGGTGGCGGCATCGGGCGTCAGCGCGAAGAACTTGTCGATGAAGGTCTTCGGCATCGTGGCGAAGAACATCGGCGTGTGCAGCATCGTGATGTGATGCAGGCTGCCGTCCGGCAAGCGGAACTGAAGTCCGAGACCGCGCGTGCTGCGCTCGGCGTCTTCGGCTTCCGGATTACCGCCGGCGATGGAGAAGCGTCCGACCACATCGATAGCCTTGCCGGAGAACAGGAGCGAGCGCGAGTAGGGCGAGGCGGCTGCCGGGTTGCCCACGAACGTGCCCGTCACGCCGATGCCCTTGGTGTGATTGCGTCGCTCGCCGGGGTGTACGCCGAACGCACTCTCGAGCGCGTCGAGCGCGTGCTGCGAGGTTGCTTCGTTGTACTCGTTGCCCATGCCTTCGCTGGCGGGCGCCGGCGTGTCGGCGTTCGCCGTACCGGGCACCGCAGCGGGCAGGCCGACGACGGCGCCGGCCATCGTCAGACGGGTGGCCGTGGAAAGGAAGGAACGGCGGCTGTTGTTGGCTTCGTTGCTGCTCATCTTGCGTGACTCCATTGAGGGGGTTCAATGGAGCAAACACGTCCGTTGCGTGCTTAATCCCGGTTTTTGCCGTGTATTCCGGGAGAATTTTGTAATGGTTTATGTTGGAATGTGTTGCCGCGGAACTTCGCTGCACGCGCGCGAATGGCTTGACCGGATGGGCGGCTCGGCGAGCCAGCATTGCATTCCCGATGTGCGCGCATAAGCTTCGCATAAACAATTGCTTAGCCGGTGCCGGACGCAGTCGTAGGATCGGATCTTTCCCTCGGTTCCTACCGCGCCCGCATGTGAAGGCCGTCATCATGGCAAATTCGTTCCGTCTCCCGCAGTGGTTTTCCTCCCTTGCTTCCTCCCAAACTCAGCCTCATCCGTCTCAAGGTCCGCGCCTGCTGCCCAACCGGTTGCCGCGCAAGCTCCTGACGCTTGGCGCGGCACTGGCCGTGGCGGCTGTCGCGTTGCATCTGCGCCCGGCGCTTGCCGCGCCTGCGTCCGGCGATCCCGTCTGGGTCGGGGTGTCGGGACCGGTGACGGGGCAGAACGCGCAGTACGGTTTGCAATGGAAGCGCGGGTTCGACCTCGCGCTGGACGACATCAACGGTGACGGCGGCATCAAGGGGCATCCGCTCAGCCTCGACTTCCAGGACAGTCAGAGCGATCCGCGTCAGGCGGTTGCCATCGCCCAGAAGTTCGTGGGCGATCCGCGCATTCTCGTGGAACTGGGCGACTTCTCCAGCCCCGCGTCGATGGCGGCCTCGCCGATCTATCAGCGCGGCAAGCTGATTCAGTTTGGCTTCACCAACTCGCATCCCGACTTCACCAAGGGCGGGGACTACATGTGGAGTACGTCGATCAGTCAGGCAGAAGAACAGCCGCTGCTGGCTGACTTCGTGGTGCGTCAGCTCGGGCTCAAACGCGTGGCCGTGCTGTACCTGAACACGGACTGGGGACGCACGAGCAAGGATCTGTTCACGAAGGCTGCCGAGCAATACGGCGCGAAGGTCGTGGCGGCCGAGGGCTATCAGCCTGACGAAAAGGATTACCGCTCGACGCTGGTGCGCGTGCGCGATGCCAAGCCCGATAGTCTGGTGCTCATCTCTTACGCGCCGGATGGCGCGCAGATCGTGCGTCAGGCGCGTCAGGCCGGGGTGACGCTGCCGACCATCGGCGCAAGCTCGCTGTATTCGCCCAAGTTCCTCGAACTCGGTGGTGCGGCGGCGGAAGGCGTGCATCTCGATTCGAACTTCTTCCCTAACGATCCGCGCCCCGAAGTGCAGCGCTTTGTGACCCGCTATCGCGCGAAGTACCAGCAGGAGCCGGACGCCTTCGCGGCACGCGCCTACGACGCCCTGCTCGTGACGGCCACCGTGTTGCGCGAATTCGGCGCCTCACGCGAGGCGGCCCGCAAAGGCTTTGCGCAGGTCAAGGATGCGCCGAGCGTCGTCTTCGGCAAGGTCGCCTTCGATCCGCAGACCCGTCGCGTGGCGCAGGCGAAGAACGTTCACCTGATCGTCAGGCAAGGTCAGTTCGTGGTGTGGCAGGGCGATGCGCCCAAGGTCGCGGCGAAGTGAAGTCGACGAAGACAAGTTCGACGAAAGCGAGCACGACGAAGTCGCAACGGCTCACGTCGCAAAGTTCTGGATGATGTCATGGGTTCATGGTTCGACTACACGATCAACGGGTTGATCGTCGGTAACATTTACGCGCTGCTGGCGGTAGGTCTTGCGTTGATCTTCGGGGTGTCGCATCTGATCAACTTCGCCCACGGCTCCGTCTACTCGGTCGGCGCCTTTCTGGGATGGGGGACGATTACCTATCTGCACATGCCGCTGCTGGCGACGCTCGCCATCGTGGTGATCGGGTGTGCGTTGCTCGGTGCCGCGATCGAACGGCTCGCGTTGCGTCCGTTGCAGAACGCACCGCGCATCGCGCCGCTGCTCGCCACCATCGGCGTGTCCATCGTGATCGATCAGTGCGTGCAACTCGGCTTCGGCGCCGATCCGCGCGCGCTGCCGAATCCGCTGCCGGACTGGCGGTTGTCCATCGGCGGGGGCAGCATCGGCGCGCTGGATCTGCTGATTGCCGGCGTGGGGATCGGTACGGCGGCCATTCTCTTCGGCTTTCTGCGCTTCACGCGACTGGGCTGGGCGGTGCGCGCCACCGCCCAGGACCGCGACGCCGCCCGACAGATGGGCGTGGACGTCGATGTCGTCAACAGCACCGTATTCGCGATTGCCGGTGCGCTCGGCGGTGTGGCCGGTGTGCTCGTCGGCATGTACTACAACAGCATCGATCCGTCGATGAGCTATCAGGCCACGCTCAAGGGCGTGGTGGCGCAGGTGATCGGTGGCGTGGGCAACGTGCCCGGCGCGATTGCCGGCAGCCTGCTGCTGGGCGTGATCGAGAGTTGGGGCGTGGGATTGCTCGGATCGAGCTATCGGAATCTGTTCGCGTACGTGTTGCTCATCATCGTGCTCGTGTGGCGTCCGAACGGGTTGTTCTCGCGTGCGGCGGCGCGTCCGCCCGAGCCGCTCACGGGCACCTTCATTGCACCGAGTCGTCCGGTGGTGATCCGCCCGCGCTGGTGGGTGCTGGCGTTCGTCGTGGCGGCGCTGTTGCCGCTCGCACCGACTGCGGTGGTCGGCGACTACCTGCTGCGCACGTTGACGAATGCATGGCTGTACGGCCTGCTGGCGCTGTCGCTCACGGTGGTGGCCGGCACTGCCGGGCAGGTGTCGCTGGGGCAGGCGGCGCTGCTGACGATCGGCGCGTACGCGTCGTCACTGCTGGCGCTCGATGCGGGATGGCCGGTGCTCGGCGCGATTCTCGCCGCGAGCGCGGTGACCGGCGTGATCGGCGCACTGCTCGTCTGGCCCGCGTTCCGGCTGCGCGGTCATTACGTCTCGATCGCCACCCTCGGCATCGGGGAGATCGTGGCCCTCGTGGTGCTCAATGGCGGCAACTTCACGCGCGGCCCCATCGGGGTCGCAGGCATTCCGCCGCTGTCGCTGGGCGGCTTCGAAGTGCTCGACGTGCGCGGCCAGTACTGGATCGCGCTGACCGTGCTCGGGGTGCTGTCGTTCACGCTGTGGCGGTTGCTCGGCTCGCATCTCGGGCGCACGTGGCGCGCCATGCGCGACGACGATGTGGCCGCGCGCGCGCAGGGCATCGCGCTCGATCGCTATAAAGGGTTGGCCTTCGGCGTGGCCGGTGCGGTGGCGGGCATGGGCGGCGCGATCATGGCCCACGTCTTCTCGTACATCAATCACGAGACGTTCACGTCGCAGGTGTCGGTGCTCGCGATCACGATGGTCATTCTCGGCGGGCTGGGCAATCTGGCCGGCGCGGTGCTGGGTGCGCTCGCGCTCATCGGCCTGCCGGAGTGGTTCCGGGGCCTCGCCGACTATCGCATGCTGATTTACGGATTGGCGCTGTTGCTGCTGATCCGCTTCCGTCCTCAAGGTCTGCTGGGAACCCGCTGATGGCTTCGCTTTTACAGATAGATGGCCTCACGCGCCGCTTCGGCGGGCTGACGGCGCTCGCACCGCTGACGCTTCATGTGCACGAGGGAGAGCTCGTGAGCGTGATCGGCCCGAACGGTGCGGGCAAGACGACCTTGTTCAACGTGGTGAGCGGGGCGGATCGGCCGGATGGCGGCCGCGTCACGCTGGCCGGGCAGGACATTACGGGCTGGGCGCCGGAAGCGGTCGCCCGCGTCGGGCTGGCGCGCACGTTCCAGCACGGACGCGTCTTCGCGAACCTCTCGGTGCTCGACAACGTGCTCGTCGGCGCGCACACCCGGCTGCAAGCCGTGATCCCGGGAAGCGGGCGGCGCGGACGGAGCGGACGACGAGGCGTGGCGCGCTGGCTGGGGGCGCTGGCAGAACTCGGGCTGGCGCTGGTGCGCCCGCCTGCCGTGCGCGCGGAAGAAGCCGCGCTGCGTGAACAGGCGCTCGCGCTGATCGCGCGCTTCGGTGAGCGGCTGACACCGCGTCTGGACCATCCCACGCACAGCCTGTCGTATGCGAACCGCCGACGCGTGGAGATTGCGCGGGCGCTCGCGTCGCAGCCGCGCATTCTGCTGCTCGACGAACCGACCGCCGGTATGAATCCGAGCGAGACGGCGGAAATGCAGGCACTCATTGCCGAACTCAAGTCAGAAGGCCACACGATTTTGCTGATCGAGCACAAGCTGGAGATGGTCATGGCGTTGTCCGACCGAGTGATCGTGATGGACGACGGACACAAGATCGCCGAAGGCCTGCCGGAACACGTGCGGCAGGACCCGCGCGTGATCGAGGCTTATCTCGGCACGCGCTACGCCCAGCAGGCGGCGGGCGCGCAACGCGATAACGATCGCAAGAGGGAAGCCGCATGAGTTTGCTGGAACTGTCGGGAATCGACACTTTTTACGGGCCGTCGCAGGTCCACTTCGACCTTGGCTTCTCGATTGACGAAGGCAAGATCGTCTGCCTGCTGGGCGGCAACGCCAGCGGCAAATCGACGACGATGAAGATCGTGCTGGGCCTGCATGCACCGCGTCGCGGCACGGTACGCTTCGCGGGCGAGGACATCACGGGGCTCAAGACACCGGCCATCGTCCGGCGCGGCATCGGCTCGGTGCCGGAGTCGCGGCGTCTGTTCGGGGCGATGACCGTGCGGGAGAACCTGCTGATGGGCGCGTATTCGCGACGCGACAAGGCGGCGATTCAGGATGACTACGAGCGCATGCTGTCACTGTTTCCGCGCCTGAAGGAGCGGCTGACGTTTGCCGCGGGATCGCTCTCCGGCGGAGAGCAGCAGATGGTCGCCATGGCGCGTGCGCTCATGGGACGGCCTCGCCTGCTGTGCATGGACGAGCCCACGATGGGTCTGTCGCCCCGCTATGTCGACCACGTGCTCGAATTGATTCAGACGGTCAACCAGAGCGGTGTGACGGTCTTCATGGTCGAGCAGAACGCGAACCTCGCACTGGCGATTGCGCACGACGCCTACGTCCTGCAAACCGGACGCATCGTGTTGCATGGCGACGCACGCACGTTGCTCGACGATCCCCGCGTTCAGGACGCGTACCTCGGCGGAAATCCCGCGACTGCCGTTCATTAAAGGGACATAAGCGAAGCGATGACCTCGCTTCGCATGACGCGCATTGGCTTCGGGTTGAGCATTGGGATGGGAGTGGTTGGGAATACATTTCGAATTCCTAACTAAAAATAATGTGGACCATGAAAATCCCAAACTCCCCCAATCTGTCTGCCGATCTCGCAAATCATCCCGCACCCGCAACGCCGCATCCGGTGACGCCGCCGGTGAGTTTCCCGGCCGAGTCTTCGGCGTCTTCCTCCGAACCGCTCAAACCGTTCCAACCGCTTCGTCCTTTCGGTCCCGCGGTGTCGGGCACGGCGTCGCGCAGACCACGCGCGGCGCTGCCTACGCCGGTGGAACGGCAGGCGTCGTCGGCGTCCCTGGCTTCCTCGATGTCTTCAGCGACCTCGGCGGCATCGGTCGAAACCCCCGAGGCACGTGCGGAACGGCAGGCCGGTGTCCATGCCGTCGTCTCCGAATACTTCATGCGTCACGCCACCGATGGCGAGGACTCGAATCGTGCCGCACTCGCCGCGCAGATCGACGATCGCGTCGCGGGGTTGATGGAAATGGGAGAAACCGGCGAGAGTGTGGCCGCCACCTTCTCGAAAGCGCGTTGGCACGACATCGGCAGCGAAGGCGCGCGGGGTTTCGTCGGCTCGGTGCCTTTCGGTGTGGCGTCTCGTCTGCTCGACACGCTGCCGGGCATTGGCGACACCGTGGTCGCAGGGATGAACGCGTTGCCGGGTCTGCGGCATGCGCCGGACACCTTCAAGGCGGGCGCAGCGGCGGGTATGGTCTCCGGCGCCATCGATCACGTGGGATCGCAGGCCTTGGGCCCGGCGATGACCGACACGCAATGGCTCGCCGCGCCGCACGCCGCGCTCGAAGGGGCGATGCCCGAGGCCAAAGCCCGGGCGGAGGCGGGCATGTTGCGTGCCGTCGGGCAAAGCGCCGCGTCGATTCAGACGTTCACCGCGCGTAACGTGGTGCGCGGTGTCGTCGGACCGACGATGACGGCACTGGGCCACGCGGCGGCGGCCGCAGAGACCGACTCGTGGCTGGCCGCGATCGGCTCGCCGTTGGCGGGGGCGGGGTTCAACGTCGGCAACCGGCACTTCGCCGAGCGCGACCATCGCGTCGGACCGGAGTACCTGCTCGGGCGCACCGACTGGAAAACGCAGTATCAGGCGCTCAAGGCGGCCACGTGGACGGGCGCGGCGGCCAATGGCGCAGGGCGTGTGGCGAAGGCGCTGGTCAATACCGTGGAGGCGACGCTCAGCGCACCGCAGACGTTGCTGTCGTCCACGAGTCTCGCGATGAACGTCGGCGCGCTGGGGGCCGGGTTGGGCGCGGTCACGATGGCCACGACCGGGGCGGGCGAACTGGCCAGGCACGCCGGTGCGGGCGAGGCGGGTGTCTCGGCCGCGCGGCATGCGGCACGCACCGTCACGTCGGCGGGCGTATTCGCTTCGTGGACCACGGCCGCCATCGTCACGCAACCCGCCGTCGACGCCGCGCGGGGTGCCTCGGCCGCCATCGGCAATCTGGTGCATAAGGGCGTATCGACGGCGGTCAACGCCGGGGGGGATGCCATCGGCAAAGGCGCGCAGGTCATCGGTGAGCAGGCGGAAGCCGGGGCAAATTACCTCGGGCCGAGGCTGAGCACGGCGCGCGACACCCTGCTGCGCCGGCGGACCAACGCCACGCCACAGAACGTCGAAGACGGGGAGTCGCATGAGATGCCCGTGGTGCCGGAATAAACCCCGATCCTCAAGTGTTTCACTGGCAGTCGCCGCGAGTGCGATCTCAATGGACTGTGCCGGAACACTGATCGGGGGTAACGAAATGACTATCGTACGGCGTCTCGTCGTCACGCTGGGGGTGGCCTTGTTCGCGCTGGCGTTTGTCGGCGGATACGGCTTGCTGCAACTGGGGCATGCGTTCAACCGCATCGAAGGGCTGGAGACGCAGACCATCCCCGGTCTGCAATCGATGTCCATGGCGCTCGACGATGTCGGCGACATGCGGCTGAACGTCTACCGCTATGTCGTGGACGGTGTCGACGACGCGAGCCGTCAATCGATGGAAAACACCATCGCTGACGCCGACCGTCGTTACGATCAACATCTCGGTGAATATCGCTCACACGGTTTCATCGACGCCGCCGACCGGCAGTTGTTCGATGCCGATCTGGCGAACATCGCCGCCTATCGGCAGGCGCGCCAGACGTTCTTCGCGCGCATGCGTGCCGGCGACCGGGACGCAGCGCTCGGCATGTTGCACGACAGGGGGGATGTCCACACGGCAGCCGACAACCTCAACAAGGGCCTGCACAGGCACCTTGCCTACAACGTCGAGCAGGGGCAGACGGTGCGCACCGAGAATGCGCAGGCCTATCGCATGGCGACCGGCGTCATGGCGGCGATCGTGCTGGCGGCGCTGGTCCTGACAGGGGCGCTGGGTGCGCGGCTGTATCAACTGATCCGGGACGGCTTGCAGCGGCTTCAGCGCACTTTGCAGCACATGAGCGAATCGCTCGACCTGTCGCAACCGGCGAGCGTGGCGCGCATGGACGAGATCGGTCTGACGGCCGTCGCGCTGAACCAGTTGCTCGAACGCATCTCGGTCGTGATTACCGAAGTGCGCACGTCGAGCGATGCCGTCAGTGTGGCGTCCCAGCAGATCGCCGCCGGCAACATCGATCTGTCGTCGCGCACGGAGCAGCAGGCCGCGTCGCTCCAGCACACGGCGGCGAGCCTTGGCGAGATCACGGAGACGGCGCAACGCAACGCGGACAGCGCGAATCAGGCGAATACGCTGGCGATCGACACCTCGAGAATTTCGGAGGAGGGGCATCGGGTCGTCAGGCGGATGGTCGAGACGATGAGCGATATTTCGTCGAGCGCGTCGCGTATCGCTGAGATCACGAACCTCATCGAAGGCATTGCGTTCCAGACCAATATCCTTGCGCTCAATGCCGCCGTCGAGGCGGCGCGCGCGGGCGAGCAGGGACGGGGCTTCGCCGTGGTGGCTGCCGAGGTGCGCAACCTCGCGCAGCGCTCGTCGAATGCCGCCAGGGAAATCAAGGGGTTGATCGAACAGTCCGTCGTGACCGTGCAAGCGGGGTCTTCACAGGCAGAGGAAGTCGGGCGGGTGACGGCGTCGGTGCAACAGGCGGTGACGCGTGTCATGGGTATCGTCGGGGAAATCGCCTCGGCGTCGGACGACCAGGGGCACCGCATCCAGCAGATTCATCAGGCCATCGGGCAGATCGACGAAGTCACTCAGCAAAATGCCGCGCTCGTCGAGGAGGCGGCCGCAGCCTCCCAGTCGCTCGACGAGCAGGCCACCCGCATGCGCGGCACGGTCGCCGTGTTCACGGTGGCTGCGGCGGCGTGAATGGGCGAATGGGGGATTGGCAGGCGCAGAGGAAGGTCAGCGCACGCGGAGTCCCCACAGGGCGTCGAGCACGTGCCGGGTCGAGCGTTCGAGCGTGCCGGTGGCGTGTGCGATGCCCAGCTCCCGCCACAGCGCCGGACGTAGCGCACGCATGGCAATGCGCTCGTCGGTATGGGGTGTCGTGGCCTCGTGTGGCAGCAGGGCTGCGCCGTAACCAGCCGCCACGAGACTCTTGATCGCATCGTTGTAGTTCAGCTCAATGCGCGGCGTCGGACGATGGCCCGCCACGGCAAACCACTCGGCGGTCTGGCGCGACAGGCGTGTGGTGCTGTCGTTCAGGATGAGCGGCTGACCGGCCAGCCAGTCGGGCGTTACGGTCTTGGGGCTGGACCAGTGCGCGGGCACGAAGGCCATGACGGGATCGCGCCGCCATTGCCGGATCGTCAGCCCCTTGACCTCCGGCTGCGGCAGGGCGACCAGCCCCAGATCCAGCGCGCCGCGGTGCAGGCGGCTGAGCGTTTCCTGAGACGTCAGAATCGCGACCTGAATGTCGATGTCCGGATGATCCAGCCGAAGCGTTTCGAGCGCCTGCGGCAGGATATGCGCGATGGCCCCGGTGGACGCGCCGATCCGCACGCGTCCGGCCAGCCCCTGCGCATGACGCTCGATGTCCTCCAGCGTGCGCTCGGCATCCGCCAGCAAACGCCGGGCGCGCTCGACCAGCGCCTCGCCGACGGACGTCGGCCGTACATGCCCGCGCTTACGTGACAGCAGTTGCGCCCCCACGCGGGCTTCCAGATCCGAGATGTGCAGGCTGACGGTCGGCGGCGAGAGATGCAGCGCCTGCGCGGCGTCGGCAAACGAGCCGCTGTCGGCCACGGCAACGAGCGTCTTCAAGCGGTCCAGGCTGATCTCTCGCATCGCAATGTCCTGATTCAGAAAAATGGAATTTCAGGTTCATGAAATTCAACTTTTTTTATTTTACCCGCAGCGCGAAGATAACAGTTCGATACGGTTCACGAATGAGAGATAGGGGTAATCGGACATGGCTTCTCCGCTGATTTTTATCGATGGCGATCAGGGCACCACGGGCTTGCAGATTCATGACAGGCTGCGCGGGCGCACCGATATTCAACTGGTCACGCTGCCGGACGCGCATCGCAAGGATCCGCAACGCCGTGCCGAAGCGATCAACGATTGCGATATCGCGATTCTTTGTTTGCCGGATGCCGCGGCGCGCGAGGCGGCGGCGTCCATCGTCAATCCGCATGTGCGGGTCATCGATGCCAGTTCTGCCCACCGCACGCACGCCGAGTGGGTGTATGGCCTGCCGGAACTGACGAAAGCGCAGGCATCGCGCGTTGCGAGCGCCCGCCGCGTCTCGAATCCCGGGTGCTATCCGACGGCCGCCGTTGGGCTACTGCGGCCGTTGCTCGATGCCGGGCTGATTCCGCGCGACTACCCTGTGAGCATCAACGCCGTGGCGGGGTATTCCGGTCGCGGACGTGCGGGCGTCGACGAGCATGAAGGACCGAATGCGATAAGCCGTTCGCAGCACCGCGTGTACGGCCTGGAACTGGTGCACAAGCATGTGCCTGAGATCCAGCAGCATTCGGGACTGGCGTTCCGGCCAATGTTCATCCCTTCGTACAGTTCGTACCGGCAAGGGATCGTGCTGACGATTCCGCTGGAGACGCGTCTGCTGGCCCCGGGCGTGGACGGCGAGACGCTGCACCGCTGCCTGTCGGCTCACTATGCCGATGAAAAATATGTGCAGGTGATGCCGCAGGAGGTATCGGGCGTTGTGAAACAGCTCGATCCTGAAGCGTTGAACGGGACCAACCTGATGCAGTTGAGCGTCTTCTCACACAAGGAAAACGGCCAGATTCTGCTGGCGGCGGTGCTCGACAACCTCGGCAAGGGCGCGTCGGGGGCGGCGGTTCAGAATCTGGAACTGATGCTCGGACAGTGAGCGTTTGTTGCCGACGAGGGTGACTGGACGGTGTTGTATCTCCGGCCGCTGCCCTTTTTTGTTCATGAGGATGCGGTATCGTGGGGGCCTTCCGTCATTCGTAGTTGAAGTTGCCACATGATTCCGCGTCACTCTGATCCCGCGTTTTTCCAACTCCTCGCGGATAGCCATGCCCGACTGCTTGGCCGCCCGCTAGTCCCTGAAGACATCCCTGCCGAGCAAGCCGTCGAATGGCTTTACGAGCGTGCTCCGTTCGCAGTGCTGGCCCACAACACGGCAACCGATCCAGTGTTCATGTACGGCAACAAGGCCGCGCAGCGTCGTTTCGGTTACGACTGGAACGAGATCACGGCGCTGCCGTCGCGGCTCTCGGCCGAAGCCCCCAATCGCGAGGAGCGTCAGCAGTTTCTCGAACGCGTGCAGCGTCTGGGCTACGAGTCGGGTTACAAGGGCGTGCGTATCACCAAGACCGGTGAGCGATTCATGATCGAAGAGGCCACGCTCTGGCAACTGATCGATGACGACGGCAAGCTGCATGGGCAAGCCGTCGTCATTCCGCGCACCAGCGATCTCTGAGCGTTCCTGCGTGTTTCAGTGCGTGATTCAGGGCGTCATCATCACGCGCCCGAACGCCTTTCGCGACTGCACGTAGGCGTGCGCGATCTGCGCCTGATCGAGCGGGAAGGTCTGGTCGATCACGACCTTGAGCTCGCCATCGGCGACGCGACGAATCAGCGCGTCGACGACCGCATGCACACGGTCGTGCTCACGATCCAGACGCGTCGGGAAATACACGCCGTGCACGCTCTGATTGCCGCGCCATAGGCTGACCGGGTCCAGCCGGGTGGTATCGCGCCCGGATACGCCTACGGTCACGATGCGTCCACCATAAGCGAGTGCCGCCACGCCACGCACGAGCGTGCTCCCCGCAATGCTGTCGACGATGAGGTCGACGCCTCGCCCTCCGGTGAGCATCTTCACGCGCTCGACGAAGTCGTCGGCGGCGTAGTTGATGTCGGCGCTCATGCCGAAAGGCGTCAGGCGCGACAGCCGCTCGTCGCTGGACGCCGTCGCGTAGACCGTGGCGCCGGCGGCGCTTGCCAACTGGATGGCCGCAAGCCCGAGCGCGCCCGCCCCGGCGTGCACCAGCACGGTCTGCCCGGCCTGAAGGCCGCCGGTGTGGAACAGGCATTCATGCGCGGTGCCCCATGCCACCGGAATCGCGGCAGCGGCCATCAGATCGAGCGTATCGGGCACGACCCACGTATCGGCCGCCGGTGCTGCCACGCGCTCGGCGTGCGATCCCCATGCAAGCACGGCAACGACACGCTGCCCCACCTGACGGTTGCGCACGTGCGCGCCAACCTCGCAGACGATGCCCGCGCATTGATAGCCGACGATGTGAGGCACGCGCGCCAGTGGACGAATCTCACGATTGATGAGATCGCCGCCCTCGAGCGAGATGGCCTGAATGTCGATGACGACGTCATCGGGGCCGCAGACGGGATCGTCCACGGATTCGAAGCGGAAGACCTCGGGGCCTCCGTTCACGTAATACACGGCTGCTTTCATTTCAGTGTTTCTCCTGTGCTGCGATCATTGCGCGGCAATTGGCACGATCGAGCCAATGCGCCAGCCCTCGGTCGTGCGCACGGCGACTTCATAAACGAGATAGGGGGCGGTTCGCGCGTCGGCATCGGTGTGTCCCAATGTGATTCGCGTGGGTGCATACAACTGGGCGACATCGGGCGTCAGTGCCACGATGCGCAACTGCGCCATATCGGGCTCGAATTTCCAAACGCCTTTGAACGTCTCGCGGAAATGCTCGACCAGCGCCGCTTTGCCCCAGTAACGGTAGGCACGCGCGACGAAGACGACGGGGTCCGTGCCGTCGGACGACGGGTTGGCCAGTACCGATTCGAACGCGGCAAGATCGTGTGCGGTGGCGGCGTTCGCCTGCTTCGCGAACAGTGCCGTCACCTGCTCGCGATCGCTGTCGCTGAAACTCGTCGCTGCGTGGCTCGACTGCGGGAGGACCGACATCGCGCACGCGAGCGCAACGCCGAATGTCGTGAGGGTTTGCCGGAGCATCGTCGACCTCCTTATTGCGCGGGGACGGGAAGAATTGCCGTGAACTTCCAGCCTTGCGGCGTGCGAACGGCAAACTGGTTGATGAGGAACGGGGCCGTGACGGCAGGTTTGCCCGGTCCGCCGAGCGTGACTTGCGTCGGCGCGTAGAGTTGGGCGGTGTCGTCGCTCAGCGGAATCACCTGAATCTGGGCCGCATCCGGTTCGAGGTGCCATGTCCCGGCGAAGGCTTCGCGGAAGTGCTGCATGACGGCGTCCTTACCCCAGAAGCGATAGGCCCGCGCGACGAACGACACGGGGGACGGGCGTCCGGCATCGCTGTCCGCCAGAACGGTGCCGAGCGTCGCGATGTCGTGGGCGTTTTCGGCCGCGACTTGCGTGAGAAACAGCGAGCGGACGCGCTGCTCGTCGTTCGGCGACCAAGTGGCGGCAAACGATACGCTGGCATGCATCATGGCGAGCGCCATCATCGGAAGCAACGTGCAACTACGAAGGGAATACCGCATAAATATCCTCATATGCCCGTATTTGAGAAATGAAAACGCGGACTGGGCGGCCCGCGTGATCCGGTGTGTGCTTATCGACGTTCGGTAGCGTCGTTGTCCTGGAGGTCGAGCGCGGCAATCCGCGCCATGACACGGCGCATGGCGAGCGCGTCTTCCTTGCCGAACAGGGTTTCGAACTGTTTCTGCGCGCGGTTCCACGCGAGTTTGCCTTCGGCTTCGAGGGCCGTGCCTTCGTCGGTCAGCGTGACTTCGCGCTCGCGCCGGTCGCGTTGCCCGACGCGGATCGCGATGAGTCCGTCGCGCTCAAGCGGGCGCAGATTGTGACCCATCGTCGCGCGATCCATGACAAGCGTCTCGGCCAGATCTGCGATGGTCGACGGTCCCCGCGTCGCCACGAGATTGAGAATGGCGTATTGCGTGCCGCGCAACCCCGTTTCGGCCAGACACGTGTCGTAAAAACGCGTCACGTGCCGCGCCGCTTTGCGCAGGGCCGTGTTGTTGCACACGCCGGGGACCGGATTCGATGCGTTCATACGAGGTTTCATGCTCAGGGTGAGACGATGTCCGGATTATGTGGGCATATGCCCGTATAAGTCAAACGACGAAAAATAAGATCGACGCAAGGAGAGGTCTTGCGTCGATCGGGGGATCAACGGGCTTCCAGCATCGCCAGACACGCTTGTGTCATGCGTTCGCACAGCACCGCGCTGCCGAGCCCATTCGGATGGAGGCGCGACGCGTCGAGCAAAGGGTTGGGGCCGTCGTGGCGGTACTGCGCGACGTCGCCGAATGTCTGCTGCAAATCCACCACCGACAAACCGTGACGCGCGGCGACGGTGGCTGCGGCGTCCTGATAGGCCGACATCGGACGCGTACGTCGTTGCGGCTCGTCGCCGCTGTTCTCAGGCGAGCACGCGAGCGTGAGTCTCATCGACGGCAACTGGCTGCGCAGACGCTCGACGATCTCGTCGAGATGGGTACGGTAGGTGGCCGCGTCGAAATCGCGTTGATCGTTGGTGCCCAGCAGGAGCACTGCGGCGTCGATCCCCAGCGAGTGAACACCCGTGAACCAGGAGGCCGAGCGCATGGCGGCAAGCCAGTCGGCCGTGGTGCTTCCGCCCGCACCGAGATTGTGGACACGGATGCCGGGTGTGTCGGAAACGTTGGTCATATCGGCCATATTGGCGCGATGTTCGATGCCGGACAGCGTGACCGTGCCCTGCGCCACGGCGATATCCAGCGTCCATGCGCCCGTTTCCGGGAAGTCCTGCAAGGCATACCGGGATTGACCGGCCCCGCCGCCGAGCGTCAGACCGTGCCAGCGTCCGCCGTTCCATCGGTAGTTGATGGCGCCACCCGCGAAGGCATGCAGCACGACCGCAGATGTCGCGTCACCCAGCCACGTCACGTGAATCAGATCGCCGGGCGTGTCGCTCACGCTGGTACAGATGTCCGGCGTTGGCTGATTGCGGACGTTGGTCCGCCAACTGCCGACCCCGGACTGATGCCATCGGTCGGGCTCGGCAGAGCCGCCGCGCCGATCCGTGTCCGTGGTGTACGACAGACCGCACCAGCCGCCGCCGGCGTCTCCGAAGCGTTCTCGTAACGTACGTGCGAGTTGAGGGACGAAGTAGGTGGGCGCGCGACCGGTTGCCGCGAACGGCAGTCCCGAGCCGCGCACCCAGCTATCGCCCAGCAGTGCGAGGGTGCGCGAAGTTCTGGGCAAACGTTGCATAACGCAAGGCAGAGTGGCGATAGGCGCAGACGATATCAGAACACGTGACGAATGCCGACCGTCGCGCCGACCTGCGAATTGGTCGACGACGCCGTCAGGTTTGCCACGGCCGCGACAGCCGCTTTGCCCGTCGAATCGACGCCCGACGCGCGCTGGTACACCATCACGGCATACAGATCGGTGCGCTTCGACAGGGCATAGTCCGCCCCGAGGTTCCACTGACCGTAGTTCGCGCCGGACACGCTGCCGACCGAATTGCCGCGCGTGAGCGCGTACGACAGGGCGAGTTGCACCACCGGAATCGGACGCCATGCGACGTTCAGCTCATACGTGTTGAACACGGCAGTGCCTGCCAGCTTCAGCGGATTCAGGCCGTTGCCCGGCGTGCCGCCCAGATGCTGGAATTCGACGTTCGTGTAGATCCCGCCGATACGCACGGTGCCGATCTGATACGCCGCGCCGGCCGCGACGACCTGCATCGTCTTGGCAGACGCAAAGCCGCTGTACACCGGGCTGTTCATGTTGAGCGAACTGGTCGACGTGGCGTTGTTCGCGCTCGGGTTCACGCCCCAGTTGGCGTAGTTCGGGTTGCGCACGTTCTGATAAGCGACACCGGCGTCGAGCGGGCCGTTGCGATACGCACCGGCGAGGCTGAAGCTCTGGCTGCTGCTGAAGTCGCCCGCCTTGTTGCCGAAGCTGTAGGCGGATTCGAACGACAGACCGTTGAAGTTCGCGCTCGAATACTTCACGACATTGTTGGTACGGTTCGAGCCGCCGAGGTTATCCAGATCGCCCGGGTGTGCGCCGTACACTCCGGCCCACGACTTGACCACATCACCGCGCGCCGATCCCGTGGCGGAGTAGCCCGCCATGTAATCCGTGAGGGCGTCGTACTGACGTCCCAGCGAGAAGGTGCCGTAGCGGTTGGCCAGCCCGACCGTCGCACGTCGGCCGAACAGCGAGCCGCCCTGACCGAGGGCGCCGGTGTCGATGCTGTAGCCGCCTTCGAGACGGAACACGGCCGACAGCCCGCCACCGAGGTCTTCCGTGCCTGCGATGCCCCAGCGGCTGCCTTGCAGGTTGCCCGAGGCCAACTGGTATTGCGACGCGCCCTTTGCGTTGTTGTTGTAGACGAATCCGTTGTCGATCAACCCGTACAAACGGACATTGCTGCTCTGTGCGAAAGCGCTGCCGCAAACCAGACAACTGGCGAGCGCAATCGCCGGCATTCCATACTTCATCGTGACATCTCCAAGGGACCTGAACCCGCGACGGCGCAGCGCGGCGAGTCGGCTGCGCCATGCGGGGTTGTTGTAAGAGTGATTCGCAAGTCGAGCGTCCGTCGCTGGATCGACGGGCCGCGCGTCAAGCGGCAGCGGGCCGCCAGCGTTGACGAGGGCAGAGTTTTCAAGAAAAAGAAATGTCGCGGAAGCCAACTTCTACGGTTCACGATCGATTTTTCCGATAGGGTTTTAGTCTTCGGGAAAACCCTGATTTGAGCCTGTTTGGAGGGAATCGCCGCCGACAACGCCGATGGGACTTCGCGGCGCGCGCGCTCCGGCAGATGCACGGTTTTTCTGCGGGCGCGAGGCGTCGTGATCGGCAAAAGCGATACCGATCGCCGAGTCCGTGCTTCCCGGGCGAGATTTGGCCTCTTACGATGATTGGGTGTCATGGTGCCGACATGTGCCTTGCATGCAGGAAACCCATGAAAATCCAGCCAGATTCAGGACTTGACGAGACAAAACACGATGAATGCCAATGAAGCCTTTCCGCTGGTCGATGTGAGCGGCGGCCCCTTCGAGCGGGGTCTTGCGCACGGACGTCAGGTGCCCGAGCGCGTGGCGCGCAGTCTGGCCCTGTATCGCTCGCAACTCGATAAGCGCGGTGTGTCGCACGAGCGTCAGCGTGCTCTGTCCGCACGCATGGTGCCGATCATCGAAGCGTTCGATGCGAGCTATCTCGAAGAGATGCGCGGCATTGCCGAAGGTGCAGGGCTCACGATCGAGGACATCGTGCTCATCAACTGCCGCACGGAAATGATGTACGGCCACGATGAGATCGGCGAAGCCCGCAAGGCGCTCGACGACGGGTGTACCGGGCTCATCGTCATGCCGTCGTCCAGCGCGACCGGCCGCCTGATGCACGCACACAACTGGGACTGGCGTGCAGAGTGCGCCGATACCGGCATCGTGCTGCGCATGCGTCGCGAGGACGGTCCCGACCTGCTGGTGTTCACCGAGGCCGGCACGCTGGGCCGTCATGGCATCAACAGCGCAGGGCTCTCGCTCTCCGGCAACTTCCTCACGTCCGATCGCGATTACGTCAATGCGAGCCAGGCGGACACGCCGCTCGCCCTGATTCGCCGTCGCATGCTCGACTCGACCAGCATGGCCGACGCCATGAAGGCGCTGTGGAGCACGCGTCGTTATGCGTCGAACAATCTGATGCTTGCCGACGCCAAGGGCGAAGCCGTCGATCTCGAATGCGCGCCGGACGAAATCTTCTGGCTCACGCCGCAAGACGACGTGCTGGTGCACGCCAACCACTGGATGTGCCCGGTAGCGCGCACCAAGCTGCGCGATCTCGGTCTGGCCAAGAGCCCGGACTCGATCTACCGCCAGCGCCGCGTCACGCAGGCGCTGCAAGACGCGCGTCGCACGCAGGGCAAGATCGACTGGAACGTCATCAAGGCGGCGCTGGCGGACGACTTCGGCGCACCGGTCGGCGTGCTGCGCGTGCCGCGCAAGGTCAGCTTCGACAGCATTGCCGCGACGGTCTCGACCACGCTCATGGACGCCGCCGAGGGCGTGCTGTGGATCGCGCGCAAGCCGTACGAATCTCGCGAATTCGTGGAATACCGCCTGCGCTGAGATCGCCAGCCGGTCGTTCAGACGCGCCGCGTGACGTCTTCAGGAGACGACGTCCCGGCGCCGGCTCTTTCTATCCCAACGATTTCCGATGTTCCCAAAAACAATGACGACAACGTCGCGTCCCGGCATACGTGCACGTCTGCGCGGCGCGACCCTTGCCGCAGCCGCCACGACGCTCGCCGCCCTCGCACTCGCGGGCACGGCAGTCGCGCAAACCGACGCAGGGCAGGCACAGCAGGCATCGCCGACACCCATTACGCCAGCCCCGCATCGCGAGATCCGCTTCGCGCTCAGCACCGACACACCCACGTCGATGCCGGGCAGCATTCTGCGCAACACCGCGACCGACACCATCCTCGCGCACGTGGTCGAGTCGCTCGTTGCGCTGCGCGCCGACATGAGCATCGGGCCGATGCTCGCCGACTCGTGGGACATCTCGCCGGACGGCAAGACTTACACGTTCCATCTGCGGCACGGCGTGAAATTCCACAACGGCAAGACGGTGACTGCCGCCGATGTGAAGTGGAGCTACGAGTACTTCATGAACCCGAAGACCGGGTTCTACTGCCGCCGTGCCTACGACGGCCATGCCGGCGCCAAGGTGCTGGGCGTGCAAGCGCCGGATCGCAATACCGTGGTGTTTTCGCTCGACAAACCTTCGGCGCTGTTCCTCAACCACATGACCGACCCGCGCTGCCCGATGGCGGTGCTCAGTCCGGAAAGCGTGGATGCACAGGGCAAGTGGGTGCATCCCATCGGCACGGGACCATACCGGTTCAGCGACTGGCAGCCGGGGCAGTATGTGCTGCTCAAGCCGTTCGAGGGGTACCAGCCGCGCAAGGAAGAGGCCAGCGGTCTGGCGGGCAGCAAGATCGCTCACGCCGACGTGCGTTTCGTCGTGATTCCCGACGAGACGTCGCAACTCTCGGCGCTCATGGCCGGGCAGATCGATGCGATGAACATGTCGGAGCAGATCGTGCCGCCGAAGGATCCGGGCTGGCATATCGTCGCCGGACCTGGCGCCGATCCGGCCACGTTGCTGATCCAGAACCGCGATCCGCTGCTCTCCGACGTGCGCATGCGACGCGCCATCGCACTGGCTGCCGACTTGCCAGGCATCGCGAATGCCGTCACGGAAGGGCGCACGGGCTACAACCCGTCGCTCGTGCCCAACGCCAGCGCGCTTGCAACCGACGTCACGAAAGCGGGTTACGTGCAGTCGTTGCCCGAGGTCAAACGTCTGCTCAAGGAAGCGGGCTATCACGGGCAGACGATCACGCTGGAGACGAACCGTCGCTACTCGCACATGTTCACGATGGCCGTGTACCTGCAATCGTTGCTCTCGCGTGCCGGGATCAACGTCAAGTTGCAGGTGGTCGAGTGGGGCAAGCAACTCGCCGACTACCGCGCGGGCCGTTTCCAGTTGATGGCCTTCGGCTACACCGCGCGTACCGACCCTGCGCTGATCTTCGCCGACGTGCTGGGCGACAAGTCGCGCAACCCGCTGGTGCAGTGGGAAGACCCGGATGCGCTCGCGCTACTGCGCAGCATCTCGGGCGAGACCAACGAAGCCGTGCGCGCCAAAGTGCTCGCCGAACTGCATCGACGCATGCTGGCCGACGCGCCGATGCTCGTGCTTTACGACTCGCCGGACCTGATTCTGGTCAGCTCGCGCCTGCATGGCGTGACGACCTGGCCGCTGCGTCTGAAGCGCTTCTATAACGTGACGAAGGACTGAGGCCATGCCGACGTATCTGTTCAAACGTATCGCGATGGCATTCCCCACGGTGGTGATCGTGGCGGTGCTCGTCTTCGCGATGATCCGCGCCATTCCGGGCGATCCGGCCACGCTGATGCTGGGCGACATCCACGACCCGGCATTGCTCGCCCACCTGCGCCATGAGTTCGGTCTCGACGAGTCGCTGCCCATGCAGTTCCTGCACTGGATCGAGCATCTGCTGCGCGGTGATCTGGGCATGTCGATCGCGCGTCATCGTCCGGTCTCGACGCTCATCGCCGAGGCGTTCCCGGTGACGGCGCAGATCGTGCTGAGCGCGACGGTAATCGCGTGTCTCGTGGCGATTCCGGCGGGCCTGTTCGCCGCATGGCGTCAGAACCATCGCAGCGATCTGGCTGTCGTCATGACGACGATCCTGCTCGTCTCGATCCCGAGTTTCTGGTCCGGCATTCTGCTGATCTGGGTCTTCGGCGTGAAGCTGCACTGGTTGCCGACGTTCGGCTATCAGACGTTCGCGCAGGCCGGTTGGGGGTCGCTGAAGTACCTCGTGCTGCCGGTGATTGCCGTGAGCCTCGGGGAAATTGCGGTCGTCACGCGCATGATCCGCGCAAGCAGCATCGACGTGCTGCGTCTCGAATACATCGCCCACGCGCGGGCGAAGGGGCTCAGCGAGCGACGCGTGCTCGCCCGTCACACGCTGCCGAACGCGTTCGGTCCGGCGCTTACCGTGATCGGTCTGGTCGTGGGGCACTTGCTCGCGGGCGGCGCCGTGATCGAAACCGTCTTCACGTTGCCGGGCATGGGGCGTTTGCTGGTCGAGAGCATTTATGCACGCGACTACCCCGTCGTGCAGGGATGTCTGCTGGTGATCGCGCTGATCTACGTCGTCATCAACCTGATCGTGGATCTGCTCTATCCGCTGTTCGACCCCCGACTCAAACACTGAACGCCATGAAATCTTTACATCGCGCCAACCTCTGGATTGGCGGCTTTCTGGTCGGGCTGCTGGTGCTGATCGCCGCGGTCGATCTCGTCTACACCCCCTATAACCCGATCGACGTGGATCTCTATGCCCGCTACGCCGCGCCGAGCATGCAGCACTGGTTCGGCACCGACGCCTTCGGTCGCGACGTCCTTTCGCGTCTGATGGCGGGCGCCGGCGTGAGCATCACGGTCAGTCTCGCGTCGGTAATGCTGGCGCTGGCCGGCGGCACGCTGATCGGCGCCATTTGCGGCTACGTCGGCGGCTGGCTCGACCGTATCGCCGGCATGCTGGTCGACGCCCTCATGGCATTCCCCGGTCTGTTGCTGGCGCTGGGCATCATGACGGTGCTCGGGCCGTCGAAGTGGGGCGTGGTGCTCGCGCTCGGACTGGCTTACACGCCGTCCGTGAGCCGTATCGCCCGTGGCGCCGTGCTGTCGTTGCGCACCCGCGATTACGTGATCGCCTCGCGCACGATGGGCAATTCCGAAGTCTGGACGTTCATCCGGCACGTGCTGCCGCATTGCGTGCAGCCGCTGCTGATCTTCTCGACGTCGCTGTTCGGCTCGGCTTTGCTTGCCGAGAGCGCGCTGAGCTTTCTGGGGCTGGGCGTACCCGCACCGGAACCGACGTGGGGCGGCATGCTGGCCGATGGCCGCTCGTCCATCGAGCAGGCGTTCTGGCTCGTGCTGTTCCCCGGCACGGCGATCTCGCTGGCGCTGTTCGGCATCAACCTGCTGGGAGACGCCGTGCGCGACCTGCTGGACCCCCGCATGAAGGAGGCGAAATGACCTCGACATCTGATAAACACAAGGCCGCCCAGGCGGCTGAAGCTGGCGCGTTGCTCTCGATCAAAGGGTTGCGCATTGCGTTCCCTGACGGGCAGGGCGGACAGCGTGACGTCGTGCGCGATATCGATCTGTACCTGCGCCCCGGCGAATCGCTGGCCATCGTCGGCGAGTCGGGCAGCGGCAAGACGCTCATCGGCAAGGCGCTGCTGGGCCTGCTGCCGGATTCGGCGACCGTGCAGGCGAAGTCCATGCAGTTCGATGGCCGTTCGTTGCTCGATCTGACACCGCAGGCGTGGCGCGAGCTGCGCGGTACCGATATCGGCATGGTGTTCCAGGAGCCGATGGTGTCGCTCAACCCGGCGATCCGCATCGGCGAGCAGATGGTCGAGGCGCTGGTGCGCCGCCGTGGCGTGCCCGAGGCGCAGGCGCGCGAGAAGGCCATCGCCATGCTCGAACGCGTGCGTGTGCGGGACCCGAAGGGCTGCATGAACCGCTTCCCGCACGAGTTCTCAGGGGGCATGCGTCAGCGCATTCTGCTGGCGGCCGTGATGCTGCTCAAGCCGCGCCTGCTGATCGCGGACGAGCCGACGACGGCGCTCGATTGCGTCGTGCAAAAGGAAGTGCTCGACGTGATGATCGGCCTCACACGGGAAGAGGGCACGGCGCTGATCTTCGTGAGTCACGATCTCGCGCTCGTTGCCGCCTACACCGAACGGGTGATGGTCGTGCGACGCGGCGATCTCGTCGAAACCGGCCCGGTGGCGCGCGTGCTGGCGCATCCGTCCAACGACTACACGCAGCGCCTGCTCGAATCGCTGCCGCGTCGCGATGCGCGCGGTACCGGCGACACGGCGAACGAGGCAGATACCCAGGCCGGCGAGCGTGTGCTCGAAGTCGACAAGGTCGCCATCGACTATCTCGTGCCGACCCGCCTGTGGGGCAAGACCCGTGTGCCGACGGTGTTCCCGTGCTCGTTCTCGTTGCGCGCAGGACAGACGCTTGCCATCGTCGGCGAATCGGGCAGCGGCAAGACGACCATGGCCAAGGCCATCATGGGCTTGCTGCCGCTCGCGGGCGGCGAAGTCAAGGTGCTGGGCAAGCCGTTCCCCGGGGACGGCACGCGCAGCGAGTTGCGTGAGGCGCGTCGCTCTATCCAGATGGTGTTTCAGGACCCGTACTCGTCGCTCGACCCGCGCATGCGTGTCGAGGCACTGGTGCACGAAGCGCTGCGGCTCGACACGTCGCTCACCGCTGCTGAGCGTCGCGAACGGGTGGCGCAGGTGCTGGAAGACGTGGGGCTGAGCGGCTTCGGGCCGCGCTTCGTCCACCAGCTCTCCGGCGGACAACGCCAGCGCGTGGCAATCGCACGGGCGCTGGCCAGCCATCCCGCGATCATCGTGGCGGACGAACCGGTCTCGGCACTCGATGTCACCGTGCAGAAGCAGGTGCTCGAAATGCTGGTCGCGTTGCAGGCGCGGTATCGCTTCGCCTGTCTGCTGATTTCGCACGATCTGGGCGTGGTCGAGCAACTGTCCGATCACGTCATCGTGATGTTCCGGGGGCATGTCGTGGAGTCGGGCACGCGAGACGCGATTTTCGATATGCCCGCACACCCTTACACGCGGCGTCTGTTGCAGGCGGTGCCGGAGTTGCGCGGCAATCGTGAGACGGGCTTCGCGGTGCAAACGCGCGCGCTCGGTCCGCACGATGCCTCGCTGCCGTACTACGACCCCGAGCGTTCGCCGCAGGCGATGCCCACGCTCGCAAGCGTGGCGGGCAGCGTGGACGAGGCGCATCGCGTGGCCGTGCTTGCCGCCTGATGTTCGCCCCCCGGGGGAATCGGTTTTCCGATGCCCCCGGGTGATTGGCAAAGATGATCCTGATCGGTGCGGCCGCATTCCTGAGCGACGCCCGTCTGCCTACACTGACTCATCGGCCGGTGCTTTCACGATCCGGCCCTGGCTATACCTGTACGACCTGATTCGATTTCATTCATGCAAAGCGTAACCCACCCCCTGCCGTTCGTTGGTACCGGCACCGCGCAATCCGTCGTGGCACAGCACTTCGGTGAGGCGAACTGCGGGCGCAAGGTCTATGTGCAGGCCGCGCTGCACGCCGACGAGATCCCGGCCATGCTCGTCGCCACCCGGCTTCGCGAGAAGTTGCTCGTGCTCGAAGCGCAGGGTCGCCTGCGCGCGGAAGTCGTGCTGCTGAGCGTGGCGAACCCGCTCGGTCTGAACCAGTGGTTGATGGGCGCGCCGCAGGGGCGCTTCGAGCTTGCCAGCGGTCGCAACTACAACCGCAGCTTCCCGATGCTGTCCGACGCCATCGTGAAGTTGCTGGAACAGCAGCCGGAAGCGTTGACGGACGACATCGCGCGCAATCGGGATCGTGTGCGTGCCGCATGGCGCGAGGCGTTGCTGGCGCGTCCCGTCACCGATGCCTTCGGGGCGCTCCAGTCGCTGCTGATGCTTCAGGCGCATGACGCCGACATCGTGCTCGATCTGCATTGCTCGCGCGAAGCGACGATGCATCTTTACACCGGCGACGAATGCTGGCCCGCCGTCGAGCCGTTGGCCCGTTATCTCGGCTCGAAGGCGAACCTGCTGGCGCTGGACTCGGGTGCGCACTCGTTCGACGAAGCGCAGAGCTACACGTGGTATCAGCTTCGCCAGCATTTCGGCGCGACGTATCCGATGCCATCCGGCCCGGTGTCGGTGACGGTCGAGCATCGCGGTCAGCGCGACGTCTCGTACGAGCAGGCCGAAGCCGACGCCAGCGCCATCCTCCAATACCTGACCTACACGGGCGATGTGGACGGGCAAGTCTCGCCGCTGCCCGACTTGCCGTATCCGGCCACGCCGCTCGCCGGCAGCGAACAGTTCCGCGCACCGTGCGCGGGCGTGCTCGTGCATCGGGCCGTACTCGGCGCGCTGGTCGAGATCGATCAGCCGGTCTTCGACATCGTGGACCCGGTCACGGGCGACATCACCACGCTGGTGAGTCGCACGCAGGGCGTGATGTACATGCGACGCGACGTGCGCTTCGTCAACGCGGGCGACCCGCTGGGGCGCGTCACGGGGCATCGCTCGCAACGCACCGGCATGCTGCTGGGCGCGTGATCGGCGCCCGATCCATCGACTTCGACACTTCCGTCATTTTCGCCAAGCCAGACGCCAATGTAGGCCGAACCTGATTCTGACAACGAGACAATTCATGACTCGCTATATCGACATTCACGACGTTCAAAAGCTGTTACGAAAAACCGGTGTCGCGCCGTTCATCCAGACACTGGCCGATTACATCCGCAACGACTACCTGCGCTGGCCCGAGTTCGACAAGTCGGCGCGTGTGGCCAACCACTCCAAGGACGGCGTCATCGAACTGATGCCCGTGTCCGACAGCGACCTGTACGGTTTCAAGTACGTCAACGGTCACCCGATCAATACGCGTCGCAATCTGCTGACCGTGATGGCGTTCTCGGTGCTGGCCGACGTGCACACCGGCGCGCCGCTGCTGCTGTCCGAATTCACGCTGATGACCGCGCTGCGCACGGCCGCCACGTCGGCGCTCGCCGCGAGGATGCAGGCACGCCCGGACAGCCGTGTGATGGCCCTGATCGGCAACGGCGCGCAGAGCGAATTCCAGGCGCTCGCGTTTCACGCGATGCTGGGCATCGAAGAGATCCGTCTGTTCGACGTCGATCCGGATGCCACCGCCAAGCTCGTGCGCAACCTCTCGAACGTGGCCGGCCTGCGCATCGTGTGCGCCGCCTCAGCGCGCGACGCCGTGCGCGGGGCGGACATCGTGACGACCGTCACGGCCGACAAGGCGAACGCCACCATCCTCACGCCGGACATGATCGAGCCGGGCATGCACCTGAACGCCGTTGGCGGCGACTGCCCGGGCAAGACCGAATTGCATACCGACATCGTGACGGCGGCGCGCGTCATGGTGGAGTTCGAACCGCAGACGCGTATCGAGGGCGAGATTCAACATCTGCCCGAAGATTCGCCGGTCATCCATTTCTGGCAAGTGCTGTCGGGCGAAGTGGCGGGACGTGAGACGGCCGAACAGGTCACGGTGTTCGACTCCGTGGGCTTCGCGCTCGAAGATTTCTCCACGTTGCGCTATTTGCACGACCTCGCGCGCGACGCGGGTGTGGGCCGTGTGATCGATCTGATCCCCGAACTGGACAACTGCAAGGACTTGTACCAGCTCGTCGCACCCGTGGCGACGCAGGCCAGCGCGGCCGTTCGCGCCGCCTGACTTCCGGGAAGGGCTTGGGCGCCGGGGTAGTGCGGTACGATGGCGCGTTTGCGGCGCAAGCGAACCGGCCAGGGCATGACTGCCATGCCCGCGATCCTCGCGCCGGCCCGTCAAGACGATGAGAGGTCCCATGACATTAGTCCAGCTTCGAGTGTTCTGCGCTGTGGTGGAGCAGGGAAGTTTTCGCGCCGCGGCGCGCACGCTCGACATCGCACAAAGCACCCTGACGCAGGCAATTCAGGGCCTGGAGGGCGAGTTGGGCGTCACGCTGCTCAACCGCTCGCATCAGGGCATCAGCCTCACGCCCATCGGTGAGCGCTTTCTGGTGCGCGCCAACGCGATCCTGCGCGACTGCGAACTCGCGTCGCAGGACGTCATGCAGTCGCGCGGTGAAGAGGAAGGCAACATCACGCTCGGCGTGACGTCGGAACCGCTGGCCGAGTTGCTGCTGCCGGTGGTCAAACGCTTTGTCGAGCGCTTTCCCCGCGTGAAGGTGCATGTCACCAGTGGCTACACGAAGATGCTGATCGAGCGCATTCGCGATGGACGGCTCGATTTCGCGCTCGCGCCGCTCGCCCCGCAGGTGAGCGACGTCGATCTGTCCATCGAGCGTCTGTACCGGTCGGTGCCCAGCGTGATCGCGCGCAAGGGGCATCCGAAGGCGCACGTCACGTCCATTCGTGATCTGGTCGATTGCGAGTGGGTGAGTATTCGTCCGGCAGGCATTGTCGGGGGCGCCGAAAATCGGCTGATCAGCCTGTTCAATACTGAGAATCTCGGCGCACCGAAGATCGTGCTGACGGCGGAGTCGCTGCTGGAGACGCTTCACATCGTCTGCGAGTCCGACTATCTGACGATCGAACCGCGCGTGCTCTCCGAGCTGACGCTGTTCTCCGGCGCGCTGACGAGCATTCCGATTCGGGAGGCGTTCGATCCGCGCGACGTCTGTCTCGTGGCTCGCCGCTCGGCGCCGTTCACGCTGGCCACGCAGGAACTGGTGTCGATGCTCGTCTCGTACTCGCGTCTGGTGCACGGGCCTGCGGCGAGGAATACGGCGGGCTGACGCTGCGAGCTAAAAATCGCGAGGCGTCTCGCGCCTCGCTCCCTTGCGCCTTCCCTACCGGCTGCCGTCGCCCGTTCAGGCGATCATCTGACGAGCGCGTAACCACGTCTCGTAAAAGGCCGGCCATTCGGCGGTCGGCGTGCCCGGCCTCCCCATACCGAAACCATGACCTCCGCTGGCAAGCGGATGGAACTCGACCGGCACCCCGGCCTGCTCGCAGGCGCGCTTCATGATGCGGGTGTTCTCCGGATTGGAGATGGGATCGTCGTCCGCCTGCGTCAGAAAGACCGGCGGGCACCCGTGCTTCACATGCGTTTCCACGGACCACTCTGCGCTTTCCTGCTTCGTCGGATGATTGCCGACGAGGATACGACGCGTGGACGTGTGGTCGTACGGCGGCAGCAGGGTGATGACAGGATAGATCAGCGCGGCGTTGGCCGGTCGCGCCGAATGCGTGTCGATGTCGTCGACCGGACGATACGACGCGAAGCCCGAGCGCGTTGCCGTCAATCCCATCAGATGTCCGCCTGCGGAGAAGCCGAGGACCCCGACGCGCTCCGCGTCCAGCCCGCGCTGGTGCGCTTGCGAACGAATGATGCGCATGGCGCGTTGGGCGTCCTGCAACGGCGCGAGCGCGCCGTCGACCCATTCCTCGTTCGGCAGACGGTACGCCAGCACGAACGCGGTGACACCGCGCTCGGCGAGCCACTGCGCGGCGGGAATCGCTTCGGAACCCATCTGTTCGCGCTTGTAACCGCCGCCGGCCGCCACGAGCATCGCCGCGCCATTGGGACGTTCAGGGACATAGACGTCGAGATACGGTGCCACGACATTGCTGACGGCGCCCTTGGCACTCGTTTCCACGCGACCGCCGGGGCCGCCACCACCGGGGGGCATGCCCGGCCATAGCAGGATCTGCGTCGCACGCGTATCAAAGGCTCGCGGGGCGGCGCGCAGGGAGCCAGCCATTGCGGCCATGCTTGCCAGGGTAATGGAGCGCAGCAGCGTGCGTCGGTTCATCGTCATCGGGGTCTCGCTCGGGCAAACGCGCGCATCGCGCAATGACGGATATTCTGCGCGGGACAAATCCCGATGGCACGCCCCAACGAATTGACGTCGCGTTGAGGGGGATAAATGTCTCGGCAGATTACAAGGCCGACCGGGACGCGCGGCGTCACGGATCGGCACACAAGCTCACGTTCAGACGGCGTTCAGCGCGCTGATTTCATCGTACTGACTCGACGGCGATTTCGGCGTGTTTATGGAATTCGGCGAGCGCGTCGGCCTCGGCCGGTGCGTCGGTGACGAGGGTCCACGCGCGCTCCAACGGGGTCCAGTGCTGCTGGCTCGCGCGGTCGAGCTTGTTGGCCGTCACTAATACATAGACGCTGGCCGACTGGCGAATGATGCATTCCTTGAGCCATGCCTGTTCCGCCGAGGCTTCGCACAGACCGCGACCGGCGACGACGCCGTCCGCACCGAGAAAGGCCTTGTCGACGGACACGCGCGAGAGCGCAAGCTGCGCCAGCGGCCCGAGCACGCTCATGCTCGACGGGCGCACGTCGCCACCGATCAACGTGACGGGCACCTTATTGGCGGCGAGCGCGCCCACGGCCAGGAGGTTGTTCGTCACCACCTGAACGTTTTCGCGTCCGGCAAGAAAGCGCGCCATCGCTTCGGTCGTGGTGCCGCCATCGAGAAAGATGGTGTCGCCGTCGGCCACATGCGCGACGGCGGCGCGCGCGATGGCGTCCTTCTGCTCGCGGAAACTCTCGCGTCGCAATTCCAGCGACTCTTCGGGTTCATGCATGCGCACCGGCGCGGCCGCGCCGCCGTACGTGCGCACGATGCGCCGCTCATCCGCCAGCGCGCGCAAGTCGCGCCGCACGGTCGCCTCCGACATGCCGAAGTGCGCGCACAGCGCCGCGACATCGGTCATGCCCGACAGGACAGCTTTGAATATCGCCTCGCGGCGGTTGGCTACTTTCATGGAAGTTCAGTCAGCGGATGGATGCCGTAGGTCTGCACAGCCGGACGCTACGAAATTGCCCACAGGGCACCCGCAAAGGTGCCGAAAGCAGGATCGCCATGCGGCGCGCATAGTGTAGCTTGCCGCGTCCGGAAATCGATCAGTGAGCAAGGGGCGTGGTCGTCGAGCGGTGCCAGTGACTGGCATCGATCAAAAATGATCGATTCAATCATTTTGACGTGGCTCGATGATGCCGTTTTGATCGATTTCACCCGAGGATAAACCCCTAGTCACAAAATTTGCACATTTTTCTGGCAGCGATTAGACTTCCGTCTGCTCAAATCGATCAAAAAAATGATCGATTAATCAATATCGATATCAGTCGGGAGACAACAATGGCTCAAATTCGTATCAAGCGCGGGATCGAGCGCGTGCCGGGCGGGATGATGATTGTCCCCCTGCTGATCGGCTCCTTGATCGCCACGTTCATGCCGGGCATGCCGAAGTTCTTCGGCTCGTTCACGAATGCGCTGTTCACGGGCGCGCTGCCGATTCTGGCGGTGTTCTACGTCTGTATGGGCGCGAGCATCGACGTGAAGGCCACGCCTTACCTCATCAAGAAGGGCGGCGCGCTGTTCGCGGCCAAGGTGGGCGCGGCGATCGTCGTCGGTATCGTGCTCGGTCACTTCCTCGGTGAAGCGCCGGTGTCGTCGGGCATGTTCGCCGGCATCTCCACGCTGGCCGTGGTCGCCGCAATGAACGACACCAACGGCGGCCTTTACATGGCGCTGATGGGGCAATACGGCCGTTCGGAAGACGTGGGCGCCTATACGATCATGTCGCTCGAATCGGGCCCGTTCCTGACGATGGTCACGCTGGGCGTTGCCGGTCTGTCGGCGTTCCCGTGGCCGACGTTGGTGGGCAGCATTCTGCCGCTGGCCGTGGGCATGCTGCTGGGTAACCTCGACCGCGAGATGCGCGACTTCCTCGGACGCGCCGTGCCGGTCATGATCCCGTTCTTCGCGCTGGCGCTCGGCGCCGGCCTCGATCTGCACAAGGTCTGGCAAGCCGGTCTGCTGGGCATCCTGCTCGGTTTCGCCGTGGTCGTCGTGACGGGCATTCCGTTGTACATCGTCGACCGTCTGACGGGCGGCACCGGGGTGGCCGGTACGGCCGCCGCCAACACGGCGGGCAATGCGGCAGCGGTGCCTGCGCTGATCGCGGCAGCGAACCCGGTTTATGAAGAAGCGGCCAAGAGCGCAACGCTGCTCGTGGCCGCCTGCGTGGTCGTGACGGCCATCGTCTCGCCGATCCTGACAGCCGCCGTTGCCAAGCGTGCCATGGCGCGCAGTGCGATGGCAGGCAAGGGGGCGGTGCAGTGAGTGTTCTGATTGTCGCCGACGATCTGTCCGGCGCTGCCGACTGTGCCATCGGCTTTACCAATGCCGGACGGCGTAGCGTGGTATCGCTGGATGTCGACGGCTTCAATGCCTCGGCGCAGGTCGTTGCGATCGACACGGATACGCGTCGTCTCGCCCCGGCCGACGCAGCGGCGCGTGCCGTTGCCGCCTGGCAGCGACTGGCGGCCCCGGGCCGTCGTCTCTACAAGAAAATCGACTCGACGTTGCGTGGCAACTGGGTCGCAGAAGTCGCGGCGTTGCAGCCGCTCGCGGGGCTTGCGATCGTCGCGCCCGCATTCCCGGCCACGGGCCGCACCGTGCGCAACGGCGAAGTGTTCGTGCGCGGCGTACCGCTCGCCGAGACGGACACCTGGCAGCTTGAGCACGAAGGGCAGGAGGCACGTCTGGCGCCGATGCTGGCCGCGGTTGGTATGACGTCGCGCGTCGTGTCGGCCAGCGCATTGCGTGGCGAACTCGCGCAAGTGCAGGCGGCGCTCGGTGAAGCCATTGCGCAGGCGCGCGAAGATGGCGTCACCGCATTGATCGTCGATGCGCAGACGGACGACGATCTCGCCATGCTCGCGCGCGCCAGCGCGACGCTCACGGATATCTTCTGGGTCGGTTCGGGCGGTCTCGCGCGCGAACTGGCCGAATTGCCGGTGTTGTTCGAGACGCCGGAAAGCGCTGCGCTGACGAGCGAGATCGAGAAAGCGGAAGCGACAGCGAACGACATGACGAATGATCGTCGCGCTGGCGCCGGCCGCATCCTGACGCTGGTCGGCAGTCTGTCGGCCGTTTCGCGTCAGCAGTGCGCGCGGCTGTGCGAGGACAACGACGTTGTCGAGTGGATCGTTCCGCCGGAGGTGCTGCGCGCTGGCGCGTCGCATCCCGAGAGCGAGGGCTGGTGTGCGCGCATCGGCGAGGCGATCGGGCAGGGCACCGATCTGCTGGTGCGCATCGGACGCGACGATGCGTTCGATCCCGCCGAAGGCGCGCAGCTGTCGGCCGCATTGGCGGCGCTGATCGCACCGCATTTCACGCAATTGTCAGGCTTGATCGTGACGGGCGGCGAGACCGCGCGAGCGATGCTGAGCGCTGCGAACATCGGTGCTTTGGAACTGCTCTCTGAAGTCGAACCGGGTGTGGCCGTGGGGCGACCCGTCAACGGCACGCCGATGCACGTCGTCACGAAGGCCGGTGCCTTTGGTGGCGAGGCTGCGCTTCACAGTGCCTATCGGCATTTGCGCGCTGCGGCGCGTGGGTGAGCGATACCGTCAGCACAACAGCAACACATTTGGATATCGTTCCGGCCATCGCAGTGACAGGCCGGACACCCCCAACGAAACGGATAGGAACGCAAACGCCATGAACCCTTACCTCCCTGTCATTGGCATCACCATGGGTGATGCGGCTGGCGTCGGCCCGGAAATCATCGTCAAGAGTCTGGCGCACGAGAGCGTTTATGCGCAGTGCCGTCCGGTGGTGATCGGAGACGCGCGCCGTCTCGAACAGGCCATCGCGATCGTCAAGACGCCGCTGACCGTGCGTCGTATCAAGACGGTCTCCGAGGCGACGTTCGCGCGTGGCGTGATCGAGTGCATCGACCTGAACCTGATCCCGGAAGACCTGCCGTTCGGCGAACTGTCGGCCATCGCGGGCGACGCCGCGTATCAGTACATCGCGCATGCGGCGAAGCTCGCCGAAGCCGGTGAGATCGACGCCATCTGCACGGCGCCGCTCAACAAGGAAGCCCTGCACGCAGGCGGTCACAAGTTCCCGGGCCATACCGAGATGCTTGCGCATCTGACGGGCGTGGACGAAGTGTCGATGATGCTGGTCGCGCCGCAACTGCGCGTGATTCACGTCACGACGCACATCGGGATCATCGACGCCATCCGCAAGATCGAACCAGGTCTGGTGCAACGGACCATCGAGCGCGGTCATGCCACGCTGGTGAAGGCCGGTATCGCGAACCCGCGCATCGCGGTGTGCGGCATCAATCCGCATGCGGGTGAGAACGGTCTGTTCGGTTATGGCGAAGAGGAAGAGAAGATCGTGCCGGCGGTGCAACTGTTGCGCGAGCGCGGCTGGGACATCGAAGGACCGCTGCCTGCCGACACGCTGTTCTTCCGCGCCGGTCGCGGCGACTTCGACCTCGTCGTCGCCATGTACCACGACCAGGGCCATGGCCCGGTGAAGGTGCTGGGTCTCGAGGCTGGCGTGAACGTGACGGTCGGCCTGCAAGTGGTGCGCACGTCGGTCGATCACGGCACGGCATTCGACATCGCTGGCAAGGGCATTGCCGACGAAGGCAGTCTGCTCGAAGCGCTGCGTCAGGGCGCTGAGCTGGCCACGCGCCGCGCGTGATGCGGATGAGGGGCAGCGGCGCGCAAGCCGTCGTCGTCCCTCACTCGATGCCCATATGCCCGCGATCGTTGATTTCGCGGATGAGCGTGCGTAGCGCACCGACGAGACGCTCGGTCAGCCCTTGGGGCGGACGTTGCGCCGCCCACACCAGCCCCACATCCATCGACGGCACGCCCGTGCCCAGATCCCGTCGCAGAATCCGTCCGCCATCGATCGACCATGGCCGGTAGACGAGATCCGAGAGAATCGATACGCCATACCCCTGCGCTACCAGACTGCGAATCGACTCGATTGAGCGTGTGCGGAAGTGCACCACCGGCTCGACCTTTGCCGCATGCCAGTAACGTTCCACCGTCTGCACGTGCTCGTCCATGTCGAGCAGCAGGAAGCGCTGGCCGCGCACGTCGTCGAGCGTAACCGTCGGTTTGTCCAGCAGCGGATGCCCCGGACTTGTCCATAAACGGCGCGTCGAGCGCAGCAGCGTGTGTGAGACGAGACCGTCGGCGACGACGTTCGATACCAGCAGCAGCGCGAGATCCACATCCCCCGCGAGTACGCCCGCCTCCAGTTCCTGTCGGTCGCCTTCGATCAGCGTGAGTTCGACGTTGGGGAAGCGCTTCGACAGCGTGCTTGCGACCGATGGCAGCAGATAGGCGGAGATCGTCTCGGTGACGGCCAGACGCAACCGGCCGCCGGCGTCGTCGGGCAGGGTGCGCGCTTCATGCAGCGCATCGTCCGTGGCGTTGAGAATGCGGTAGGCATGTCGCAGGAAGCGCTCGCCGGCTTCCGTCGGTCGCAATCCTTTCGCGTGGCGCACGAACAGCGGCGTGCCCACGATGACCTCCAGGTTCTGCAAGGCGATCGTGAGCGACGACTGCGACGCGCTGCACCGCTCGGCGGCGCGCATCACTTGTCCCGTCTCGGCCACCGCCACGAAATACTCGATTTGACGCAGGGTAGGTTTCATTGAAAAAATCAATATTGCAAACTATATTTTTTATATTAGTAATAAAACTGCCCCCTGTATAGCATCGGAATATCAATTCCTATAGAGATGCACGGGACATGGTTCAGGAGGTCAAGCCCGGGTTCTGCACGCTGTGCCGATCCCGCTGCGGTACGCTCAATCGCGTGGAAAACGACGCGCTGATCGCGGTCGAGCCCGATCCGTCGCACCCGAACGGCGCCGCCATGTGCCGCAAGGGTAAGGCGGCGCCGGAGCTGGTGCATCACCCGGATCGCCTGACCACGCCGCTGCGCCGTAGGGCCCCGAAGGGCGCCGACGACCCGCGTTGGGAGCGCATCTCGTGGGATCAGGCCCTCACCGAAATCGCCACGCGTCTGGGCGACATCCGGCGCGAGAGCGGCGCTCATGCCGTGGCGTTCGGCGTCACTACCCCGAGCGGTACCCCGTTGTCCGACAGCATCGACTGGATCGAGCGCTTCATCCGGGTGTTCGGCAGCCCCAATACCGTCTATGCGACGGAAATCTGCAACTGGCACAAAGACTTCGCGCACGCGTTCACGTTTGGCTGCGGCATGCCGACGGCCGACTACGCGCAAGCCGACGTCATCATGCTGTGGGGCCATAACCCGACGAGCACGTGGCTGAGTCAGGCCAACGCCATCGGACGCGGACGCGCGCGCGGCGCCAGGCTGCTCGTCGTCGATCCGCGCAAGACACCGCTGGCGGGCGACGCCGATGCGTGGCTGCCGGTGCGTCCCGGCACCGATGCGGCACTGGCGCTTGGCCTCGCGCGTCGCCTGATCGACACGGGGCGCTACGACGACACCTTCGTGCGACGCTGGACCAACGCGCCGATGCTCGTGCGCAGCGATAACGGCCATTTCCTGCGGGCTGGCGAACTGGCGACGTACGACAGCGCGTTGCCGGATGCCTTCGTCATCTGGAACGAAGCGGCTGCCGCCCCGCTCGTCTACGACACTGCCCACGCGTTGACACGGGATGCCGCCAACTACGCGGCGTTGCGCGGCGAGTTCACGGTCGATGGCCGCGACGGCAAGCGTATCACCTGCCGTCCTGCGTTCGACCTGCTATGCGAAGGGCTGGCCCCTTACGACCCCGAGACGGTCGCGGAGCTTTGCGGCGTGACGCCCGAGCAACTCGACGCGGCGGCCAGCCTTTTCGACGGGGCGCAGCGCGTTGCGTATCACGCATGGTCGGGCGTGGCGCAGCATGCCAACGCCACGCAGATCGAGCGCGCCATCGCCGTGCTGTACGCGCTCACGGGCAGCTTCGACCGGCGCGGTGGCAATCGTGTGATGACGCGTCAGCCGGTGAACGCGGTCGCGCAACATGAACTGCTGAGCCCCGAGCAGCAGGCGAAGGCGCTGGGCATCGACGAACGTCCGCTGGGACCGCCCGCGCGCGGCTGGGTGACGGCACGCGACACCTATCGCGCGATCCTCGACGGCGAGCCGTATCGCGTTCGCGCCATGTTCTGCTTCGGCACCAATGTGCTGGCATCGCACGCCGACTACGAGATGGCGAAGCAGGCGCTCGAAGCGCTTGAGTTCCACGTGCACTGCGATCTGTTCGAGACGCCGTCGTCGCGTTACGCCGACATTCTCCTGCCGGTGAATACGCCGTGGGAGCGCGAGGGTCTGCGCCCCGGCTTCGAGATCGACGATCGGGCGGATGCCCTGATTCAACTGCGTCAGCGCATGGTGTCGCCGCGCGGCGAGTCGCGCAGCGACAACGACATCGTGTTCGATCTGGCCGTGCGGCTGGGCATGGGCGACGCCTTCTTCGGCGGCAGTCTCGAAGCCGCGTGGAATCATCAACTCGCCCCGACCGGGCTCGATGTGCAGACGCTGCGCGCACACCCCGAGGGTATTTCGCGTCCCCAACCGCAGTACGAACGCAAGTACGCGCGTAATGAGGCGGGTGGCGTGCGGGGCTTCGCGACCGAGACGCGGCGCGTCGAACTGTATTCCGAGCGTCTGCTGCGTCACGGCTACCCGCCGGTGCCGGTGCATGTGGCGCCACGTCATGTCACGCAAGACGAAGCGCAACGTTTCCCGCTCGTGCTCGGTTCGACCAAGAACGGTTACTACTGCCACAGCCAGCATCGCGGTCTCGCGAGCCTGCGCATGCGCGCGCCGGATCCGGTGGTGCATCTGCATCCGGCGCTGGCCCAGCGCAAGCAGATCGCGCAGGGCGACTGGGTGCGGGTGACGACCCCGGCGGGCGTCGCGCGGTTTCGCGCGGCGTTCGATACCGGCGTCGGCGAAGACGTGCTGCTCGCCGAGTACGGCTGGTGGCAGGCGTGCGACAGCGTGGGCCGACGCGGCTTCGTCATGACGGGCGAGCAGTCGAGCAACTTCAACGCGCTGGTGACCACGCGAGATATCGATCCGATCAGCGGGTCGTCGCCGTTGCGCTCGTTTCGCTGCGATGTGGCGCGCGACGCCGCGAGCGATCCGTCGCATCGTCCGTGGGACGGTCTGGCGCGCTTTCGTATCAGCGAACTCGCCGCAGCTGCCGACGGCGTGCGCGCCATCGCCTTCGAACCGTTGGACGATGTGGGGCTGCCGGACTATCTGGCGGGGCAGCACGTCACCGTTCGCGTACCGGTGCCCGGTCATGCGCAACCGGTCACGCGTGCCTACTCGCTCACCGGACCGGCGAACGAGCCGGGCCGCCGGGGTTACCGCATCGCCGTGCGTCATCAGCAGGGGCGCACCGCCGCAGGCGAACCGTTCGAGGGCATCGTCTCCAGTTGGCTCAACACCGGTGCGCGCGTGGGCGACGTGATCGAACTCGGCGCACCCTCCGGACGCTTCGTCATGCCGCTGCAAAGCCGTCAGCCTGTGGTGTGCTTCGCCGGAGGCATCGGCATCACGCCGTTCCTCTGCTATCTCGAATCGCTTGCCGAACAGGCTGAGCGGGGTGTCGGGCAGACACCGGAAGTCTGGCTGCATTACGCCAATCGCAGCGGCGCGACGCATGCGTTTCGCGAACGTCTGGCGGCGCTGGCGGCACGATTGCCGAGCGTGCATATCGTCAATTACTACGACGCGCCGCGTGACGTCGATGTGCTCGGGCGAGACTACGCGTCGTCCGAGCGTCTGTCGGCGGCGGTCGTGCCCGACACGCTCATCGCGCGCCGCGCGCGTGTCTACCTGTGCGGCCCGGAGCCGATGATGGCTGCCGTCATGGGCGGACTCGCGGCGCGCGGCATGCCGGCATTCGACATGTTCAAGGAAGCCTTCCGGTCACCGAGCGCACCGCGTGTCGATGCCGACGCCGCGTGGCCCGTCAGGTTCGCCCGTTCGGGCCGCGAGGCCGTCTGGACGCCGTCGCAGGGCAGTCTGCTGTCATTCGCCGAGTCGCTGGGACTGTCGCTGCCGAGCGGTTGCCGCGTCGGACAGTGCGAGAGTTGCGCCGTGCGCGTGCTCGAAGGTGAAGTCGATCACATGGGCGACGTGGCGCTCGACGAGCCGGGCATGTGTCTGGCCTGTCAGGCCGTGCCGCGCGAAGCCATCGTCATCGACGCCTGAGATTCCTTCCCTCCATCTTTTCCTGCCGCCCATTTCAGAGAGGAACCGACCCCATGAAAATCATCGACGCTGCCACGACCCGGGACGCCCTGGCATTCGGCCCGTTGCTCGACGCACTCAACGCCATGTTCGTGCAGGGATGCGAAGTGCCGCTGCGCCACACGCACGTCATTCCGGACCCGGCCACGGGCGCAGCCACCACGGTGCTCATCATGCCGGCGTGGCAGCCGGGCGGCTTCCTCGGCATCAAGACGGTCAACATTGCACCGGCCAACGCCCAGCGCGGTGTGCCGGGCCTGCATTCGACCTATTTGCTGTACGACGCCACGACGGGAGTGCCGCTCGCGCAAATGGACGGCAACGAGATCACCTCGCGCCGCACGGCCGCCGCGTCGGCGCTGGGCGCGGCGTATCTGGCGCGTGAAGACGCGTCGCATCTCGCGCTGCTCGGCGCGGGACGCGTGGGCTCGCTGGTGCCGCTCGCGCATCGCACGGTGCGCCCGATCGAGCGCGTGAGCGTGTGGGATCGCGATGCGGCCGCCGCAGCGCGTCTCGTCGACGGGCTGCGCGAGCAGGGCTTCGAGGCGCAAGTCTGCGAGACCGCTCGCGCGGCGGTCGCTGAGGCCGACGTGGTGACTTGCGCAACGCTGGCCACCGAACCCGTGGTGCAGGCCGAATGGCTCGCGCCGGGCGTGCATCTGGATCTGATCGGCAGTTTCACGCCGCAGATGCGCGAGGCGGACGACGCGTGCTTTGCCGGTGCGACGTTGTTTGTCGACACCGAAGAGGCGCTGGCGAAATCGGGCGAGTTGCTCGGGCCGATGTCGCGCGGCGTGTTCACGGCGCAGGACGTGCGGGGCACGCTCGCCGATCTTTGCCGAGGGGGGCGCATTCGTCGCAATGCCCGCGACGAACGCACCGTCTTCAAGGCGGTGGGCACCGCGCTCGAAGACCTTGCGGCCGCGATGCTCGTCTGGCGCGCCACGCAAGACCAGCAGGATCACTGAACGGCTACGGGCGTTCGGTACGTCAATCAAGCACACACTACAGCAAGGGGAACGCAGGAAATGAAACCGGGATCTTCACTATCGAGCACCACGCCGTCGCCGCAAGGCGGTGGCCTACTTGAACGTCTGGCAGCATCGGTCACGCGCTGGTCCGAACGCTGGTTTCCCGACGCCTATCTGTTCGCCGCCCTTGCCGTGGTCGTTTGCGCCGGCGGCGCCCTCGCCATCGGCGTGCCGGCCGTCAAGGTCGGTGTCGCATTCGGCGACGGCTTCTGGAGCCTGATTCCGTTCACGATGCAGATGGCGATCGTCGCCATCTCCGGTTACGTCGTTGCGGTCTCCCCGCCGGCCGCTGCGCTCATCCGCAAGATGGCCGCCGTGCCGCGCAGCGGTCGCAGCGCCGTGGCCTATGTTGCCTTCGTGAGTATCGTGCTCTCGCTGTTCAACTGGGCGATCAGTCTGGTGTTCAGCGGCTTGCTGGTGCGCGCCATCGCCCGGCGCGACGACATCCGCATGGACTATCGTGCGGGCGGCGCGGCGGCATATCTCGGCATGGGCGCAACGTGGGCGCTGGGGCTGAGTTCGTCAGCCGCGCAGTTGCAGGCGAATCCGGCGAGCCTGCCGAAGGCGATCATCGAGATCACCGGTGTCATTCCGTTCTCGGACACGATCTTCCTGCCGCAATCGATGGCGATTGCCGCCGTGCTGACGGTCATCTCCGTGATCCTCGCGTACTACTCCGCGCCGCGCGACAACCGAGCGACGGTGGCCGCCGACCTCGGTGTGTCTCTCGACGATGCCACGAAGTCGTACGGACGTCCGCAACGTCCCGGCGACTGGCTCGAATACAGCCCGCTGGTGACGGTGCTGATCGTGGCGTTGGGCGCGCTGTGGATCGGTCATGAGTTCACGACCAAGGACCCGCTGCTGGCGATCTCGAATCTGAACACCTATAACTTCCTGTTTCTGATGCTCGGGATGTTGCTGAACTGGCGTCCGCGCCGCTTTCTCGACGCCATCGCCAAGTCGGTGCCGTCGGTCGCGGGCGTGCTGATCCAGTTCCCGCTGTATGGCGGTATTGCCTATCTGCTGACGAAGGCGCCGGGTCTCGACGGGCAGACGCTCTCGCATCACCTGTCGAGCTTCTTCGTGGCGATCTCGTCGCAGGAGTCGTTCCCGGGCGTGATGGGCGTGTATTCGGCGGTGCTGGGCTTCTTCGTGCCGTCGGGCGGTGGCAAGTGGATCATTGAAGCACCGTACGTGATGCAGGCCGCCAACGATCTGCATGTGCATCTGGGCTGGGCCGTGACGGTGTATAACGCGGCCGAAGCGCTGCCGAACCTGATCAACCCGTTCTGGATGTTGCCGCTGCTGGGTGTGCTCGGTCTGCGGGCTCGCGACGTGGTCGGCTACACGTTCACGCAATTGCTGGTGCACTTCCCGGTGGTCATCATCATGCTCTGGTGGCTCGCCCAGACGCTGACCTATCATCCGCCGGTCATGCCCTGATGTGACACCACGTCATGCCGCGTCGTGTCGTGTTCAATCACGGCCGACGTCAAAGGCAACGGCAAAAGCATCAGCAAAAACGCCTCCCGGGCACACCGGGAGGCGTTTTGCACTTTCACACACCGCGCGAGCGGAACGACGGGGTCAGTCGGCGCGGGGGAAGTCCAGATCCGTGTCGTTGATGCGGTTCACCAGATTCGTGAACGTGATGCCCGACATCACCAGCGCGATTTCGATGATCTGACGTTCGGTGAAACCGGCGTCGCGCACCCGTTGGTATTCGCTGTTGCCGAGGGTGCCGTTCGTGGTCACCAATGTACGGACGAAGTGCGCCAGCGCGTCGCGACGGTCGTCGCCGGACACCACACCGGCGCGCACGGCACGCATGGCCTCCGGTGCAAGACCGGCCATCTTGCCGACCATCGTGTGGGCCGCCACACAGTAATCGCAACCGCCGACTTCGCTGACCACCAGACGGATCGTCTCGATGTCCTGCTTCGCCAGACTGGTCTTGCCGATGACGGCGTCGAGGCCGAGTGCGGTCTCCAGGGCGTCCGGGGCGTGGGTGCCGATCGTCAGGAAGAGGTTAGGCACCTTGCCCATCCCGGCCTTGATCTTGGCGAACAGTTCGGCGGTGCGACCGGTGGCGTCTTGGGGCGAAACGGTGGAAATGCGGCTCATGGTGTGACTCCTTCAGTGGGTTGGAAATACCGCGACAGAGTGGCGACGGCATGGATGTCATCTTAGGGAGGATTGGTGATATCTTTAATGCCTGTTTTTCTCTGTATTATGCTCAATCGTCTCAAGACGAATTCTGGAGCTCACCCCTATGAATCTGCTGGATCGCCTACTGACACTGATTCCCGTGACCGGACAGCTCGATTTCCGCTGTCATTTCGGCACCCCGTGGCGGATCGACGAAGCGCGTGCGCCCGACAGTCAGATCGCCTGGCACTTGTTGCTGAGCGGCACCGCTACCGTCGAGCACGGCGATGGGCCGCCAGTCGTGATGACGGCGGGCGATATCGTGATGTTTCCTGCGGGGCATGCGCATTCGCTGCATGAGGGGGAAGGGCGTCAGAAGGACCCGCCGCACTTCGAAGCGGGCGCGGGTTTCACCATCTTGCGTCAGGGCAACGGCGATTCGGCCGACGTGCTGTGCGGACGCTTCTTCTTCGGCACGGTGCCGTATGGGCTGATTCAGACCTACCTGCCGTCGCGCATGGTGGTGCGAGGGGGGCGGCAGGCCGATGGGCAGGCACCGGCGCCGGGCAGTATCGGCGACCGGCTGGCGCGGCTGATCGCGCTCATGCGTGACGAAACGATGGCGCAGGAGGCCGGATGCGAAGCGCTCGTCGGCAATCTGTCGGGGGCCTTGTTCGCGATGACGCTGCGCGCGGCAAGCGAGAGCGATAACTCGCCGCGCGGCTTGCTGGCCCTCGCGCGCGAACCCCGTCTCCAACCGGCGCTGTCGGCAATGTTCGATACGCCGGAGCGTGCGTGGTCGTTGCCCGATCTGGCCGAGTTGTGTCACATGTCGCGCGCCACGTTCTCAAGGCGCTTCGATGAGGCGCTCGGATGCTCGGCGCACGACTTCCTCACCGAGATTCGCATGACGCTCGCAGGCCGCAAGCTTGCGCATACGACGGCATCCGTCGCCGACATCGGCGAATCCGTCGGCTACCAGTCCGATGCCGCATTTCAGCGTGTGTTCAAGAAGGTCGTCGGCGTGACGCCCGCGCAGTGGCGGGCTCAGGCGCGACAGGCGGAGCGGCGCTAAAGCCGCTGGCGCGTTCGGCCGTCAGGCGGCGTCGCCACGGCACACCATGACGATGTGCTGACGCAACCAGCGATGTGCGGCATCGGCGTCCATGCGCGGATGCCACATCAACGATACGGTAACCGGAGCGGTTGCGACGGGCAGCGTGAAGCTGTGGAAGGGAGCGGGCGAGGCCGGTCCTCGCCGTGCGTGCGGCGCTTGCAGCAGCGACACCGGCACCAGCGCGATCAGATCGGACGCTTGCGCCACCGCCAGCGCTGCCGGAAAACTGGGGACGACGGCGACGATCTGCCGTTGCTGCCCCAACGCCGCGAGCGCTTCGTCGACCGGTCCGTCGCCAATGCCCCGGCGCGATGCCACGACGTGCCCGAAGGCGACGTATCGTTCGACGCTAGGCGGGGTATCGCTGTGGCTATCGGACGAAGTGCCGGACCACATGCCGGTCGTCAGCGGATGACCCGAGCGCACCGCACCGACAAACCGGTCGCGAAACAGCGCTTGCACGCGAATCTCCGGTCCCATGTTGCCCGCGTCTCCAACGGCACCGAGTACGCCGATTTCGAGATCGGCACGCCCCTCGCGCAGCGGGTCCGCGTGCTTCTCGGCCTTGGGCAGGAACCGAAGACCCACATGCGGCGCGACGTCTGTCACCGCCGCGAGCAGGCGCGCGCCGAACGCCTCCACAAAGCCATCGTTCGCCCGAATCGTGAATGTCCGTTGCAGGTTCGCCAGATCCAGCGACGCCGCCGCAGGCGTCAGTAGGGCGCGGGCCTCGTCGACGGCGCCGCGGCTGCGCGAACGCAGGTGTTCGGCATGCGGCGTGAGCACCATGCGTCGTCCCGCACGCACCAGCAGCGGGTCGCCGGTGACGTCTCGCAGACGACGCAGCGTGCGGCTCATGGCCGACGCACTCAGCCCAAGTTGCCGCGCGGCACCTGCCACGCTCGCTTGCGCGAGCAAGGTGTCCAGCGCAACGAGCAAATTCAGATCGGGGTCGGACATCGGCGTTTCCAGTCGTGATGGCGCGTGCACGGGGCTTGGCACGAGATAAGGCGTTTTGTGCATGTTATCAGTGCAATCGCTGCGTCTTCCGCCAGGTATCCCGTCCTTCTATATTTCTCTGCGGGTCGCGTCGCACGGCTGCCCGGCATGCCGCCGGTGGCTAAGGCGCGACGCGTGTAGCGACTTTGAAGAGGAATGGCATATGCAAAAGACAACATCTGAAACGACGCGCCGGAAAACGGCATTGGTGATCGGCGCTTCGCGCGGGCTGGGATTCGCGATGGTCGAAGGCTATCTCGAACGCGGCTGGCACGTGATCGCGACGGGGCGCGAAGCCTCGTGCGCCGCGCTCAATACATTGGCCGCCAAGGCGAACGGCGCGCTGGAAGTCGAGACCGTCGACATGACGGTGCCCGCGCAGGTCGAACGCCTGCGCGAGCGGCTGTCCGGGCGGTGTCTGGACTTGCTGTTCGTCAACGCCGGGGTGAAGAACGACGACCGGGAAACGATTGCCGACGTCTCCACCGACGAGTTCGTGCGCGTGATGGTCACGAACGCGCTGAGTCCGATGCGGGTGATCGAGGCGTTCGAGTCTCTGGTGCCCGCGAGCGGTACGCTGGGTGTCATGTCGTCCGGACAGGGCAGCCTCACGAACAACACGAACGGCAATTACGAGGTGTATCGCGGCAGCAAGGCGGCGCTGAACATGTTCATGCGCAGCTTCGCCGCGCGGCATCGCGACGACCCGCGCGCGCTGTTGCTGATGGCGCCCGGTTGGGTGCGCACGGACATGGGCGGTGCCGGGGCGCGGTTAAGCATCGACGAAAGCATTCCCGCGCTGATCCACACCATCACCGCGCACGAGGGCCGCGCCGGGCTGCATTACGTGGATTACCTCGGACGCACGGTGCCGTGGTGATCGCTTCACCGGCGACCCGTGCGTTTGCGGTGCGCACAGCGGGGTTGCGCGCACACCGTACGACGCTCGATCACTCGCCGCGCAGGGCTGCCGCCTGACGTTTCCACAGCGTCCAGGGCCGCTCCATCACGCCGAGATTGGTCTGCGTGGCGCGCTTGCCTTCTTCTTCGTCCAGATACGTCACGTCGCCGCCGAGCGCGATAGCCTTCGCTTGCATGCCCGCGTTGAGTTCGGTGTAGATCGCGCGATAGACGGCGGCGGGCAGCGAGGGTGCCGTCGCCACGAAACCGTGACCCCGCATGAGGGCGACGTCCGAGTCGCCCAGCGACTCAGCGAGCGCTTTGCCCTGTTCGCCGTTGCGCACGAGCATGTCCGTGCAGCCGAAGCAGTGCCGGATGTCGAACACCGGCGCGCCGCTGCCGAGAAAGCCGGCCATGTGATACACCGGGCGCAGTCGTACCGATGATGCCGCGAACGGAATCACGGACGGCGAGTGGCTGTGCACGATGGCCTTGACGTCCGGGCGGGCGCGATAGATCTCGCTATGAATCCACGTCTCGAGATAGCGCTTGCGCGTGTCGCCGTCGACCGGCTGGCAATCGAGGTCGAGCGTGAGGATGTCGTCGGGCGAGACGAGTTCGGGCGCCATCGATTGCGCGATCAGGAAATGCGCCGGATTACGCGGATCGCGCACGCTCACGTGACCGAAGCCGTCGAGCACTTCGTGATGGGCGAGGACGTGATTGGCGGCAGCGAGGTCTTCGCACAGTTGCGCGATCGTCATCGCATCGTGTTCGGTCTCTGCGGGAACGTAGGGCGCAGGGGAGGTATGGGCTTGCATGATGGTGTCGGAGAGGTGGGGTTAGAAGTATGGAAAGTCCGGGAGCGAAGGGGGCGCCGCGCGGGATCAAACCCGCACGGCCGCCGAGACTTCGGGCGGAAACAGGTCGCCGGCCTGCATCTCGCGGTGGCACACACCCTGTTCGAAGGCGAAGCGCAGGAAGGCGTCGAGCGTGACCCGATTGGGTGCGACGCCGTACGGCCACGGATCGCCGCCGAACATTTCGCGGGCTTGTGCTGCGCGCTGGCTCATCCACGGCAACGGAAAGTGCGAACAGGTGATGTCTTCGAGTCGCGCAATGCTGGCGTCCTTCGCCTGCGTGAACGCCTTGACGAGGTTGTTCGCGATCCATCGATTCGCGGTGAAGATGTCGCGTCGCATCACGATCAGATGCATGATCGGGAAGATGCCCGTTCGCGAGAAATAGGCCCGCTCGGCGGTCTCGAAGTCGGGCAATAGCCGGACGACTTCCCGCTCGCGCCCCGGGGGCGGCGCTGGCGGACGCGCGCTGAGGATCGCGTCGATCTCGCCGTCGAGCAGCAGGGCGGTGAGCGACTTCTCGGGCGACGGGCGATAACGCACGCCCTCCGGCACGCGCACCGCGACCTTCTCCCGGCGTCCCGCCTGATTCACGCCGCCTTGCACCCACTCGACATCGGCGAGCGCCACGCCTTGATCCTGCGCCAGCCAGCCGCGCGAGTACACCGAGGCCGTCTGTGCCCACTCGGGCACGCCGATCCGCTTGCCGCGCAAGTCGGTCGGCGAGGACACGCTGCCGTCTGCGCGCACATAGAGCGACGACAAGCGAAACACGCGCGACGGAAACACGGGCAAGCCGATCAGCCGGTCGTCGCCCTGCGAGCGCAGCGACGCATATTTGGCGAGCGACATCTCCGAGAGATCCCACTCCTGAAAATGCGTCGTGCGATAGAAGATTTCTTCGACGGGCAACACGGACGGCACAAGGTCGATGCCTTGGGCCGAGACACGACCGTCGAGCAGATCGCGCACGTGGTCGTAGTCGTTGACGGCGAGCGAAAGGGTCAGTCTGTTCATGAAGCGTTCCGATGCAGACGTAAGGAGTCAATGACCGAAGGCCGGGGCCTTCGGCAGGTTTTCCGGGCGTGCGACGAGGAAGACGAGCATCGCGGCGGTGACGAGTGCTGCGCCGAGCACGAAGAACATCGTTCCCGCGCCGCCCGTTGCCTGTTGCAGCACGCCGGCGATGGCCGGGCCGCACATCGCGCCGACCCGGGCAATGCCGAGATAGAGGCCGACGCCGGTGCTGCGGATCTCCGTCGGATAGCTCACGGCGACGAGGTTGTTGAGCACGGTCTGCGTGCCGATGACGAACATGCCCGCCACCACGATGCCCACGAACGTGACCGAGCCGCCGGTGATCGTGGCGAGCACGCCGATGGCCGCCGCGCCGCACAACCACGCCAGCGACATCGCCAGACGGCGGTTGCCGATGCGGTCGGCCACCACACCGGTGAGCAGACTGCCGAACGCGGAGGCAAAGACCAGCAGCGACCCGTAGGCGAAACTCGTCGACAGGTTCTCGCCGCGCGCCAGCATGATGGTGGGCAGCCAGCCCGATAGACCATACGACGAGAAGAGCGACAACGCGCCCATCGACCACAGGCAAATCGTCTGACGGCGAAACTCACCGGAGAAGAGCGCGGCGACCGAACCGGCTTTCACGCCGGCGTCGGGGGAGGTGAACGTCGCGGTGGCGAACTCGGCCGCACGCGCGGGCCACAGCCGGGTGAGCTGCGCACGCACCGCTTCCTGATGACCGCGACTGGCGAGGAACGAGACCGACTCCGGCAGCACGAACTGAAGCGCCAGCGCCAGCACGACCGACAGCGCGCCCACGTAATACATGCTCTGCCATCCGTACTGCGGGATGAGCCATGCGGCGATGAAGCCTGACGCCGTTGCGCCACCGATCCATCCGCACGAGAAGAACACGATGGTGAAGACGTTGGCGCTGCGCTTGGGCGCGATTTCGTTGATGTAGGTGACCGCGACCGGCATGAGCAGGCCCAGCGAGATCCCCATCACGAAGCGAAGTCCGATGAAGGTGCGCAGATCGTGGGCAAACAGCCCGATGGCAAGACTCATCACCCCCGACAGCCAGATGCCGGTGAGCAAGACGCGACGGCGGCCGATGCGGTCGCTGAACGGCCCCGAGACGGCCGAGCCGGCGGCGAATCCGGCCAGTCCGCACGACAGCAGCACGCCGATCTGGCTCGGTGTCAGATGCCAGAGGCGGGTGACGTCGTGAACGATGTAAGCGGCGTTGTACAGATCGAAGCCGTCGAACAGCAGGATCAGCGCGAGCAGTGTCGCGAGCCGGTAGTGAAAGGCCCCTAACGGGGCGGATTGCAGGGCGTCGCGAACGTCGATGCGTTCGCCTGCCCGCGAGGGTAGGTCCAGGGCCATGCGTTGTCTCCGAATGGGCGACCTGTCGACGCTCGGACGAAGCCGGCTCGCAGTGTCTTTGTTGTCTTGCCATGACTTTGCTGTGCACGCGGAGACGACTTTACTGACCGAATTTTTGTTTATCAATATTGATTTTTAAAGTCAATATGAATGTGGCATGATGTGCCGCAAAGCCGTCGCAGCGAGGCGACGGCGTGCGTGGCGAGACCATTCAGAGGGAGACGATGACGCAGCAAACCGACCTGATGACGCGTGAAGACGTATTGGCGATGCTCGATATCAAGCCGGCCACGCTCTATGCCTATGTGAGCCGGGGATTGATCCGTGCGCGGCCGCATGAGGACGGCCGCAAGAGCCTTTACCTGCGTCGCGACGTCGAGCGTCTGGCGACCCGCAAGCGGGGACGGGCCCCGACCGGCGCCGTGGCGGAATCGACGATGCGCTTCGGCGACCCGGTGCTGCACTCGGCCATCACGCAGATCACGCCGCACGGTCCGCGCTATCGCAACCGGCTGGCGATTGATCTGGCGAGCGGCGGGGCGTCGTTCGAATCGGTCGTGCATTTGTTGATGACGGGGATCTGGCAGGACAGCATCGCCGATTGGCCGATGCAGGAGACGCCGCCCGACGTGCTGCGCTTTCTGTCGACCTACGACTTTGAGGTGGCGAGCGCAGACATCGGCAACCTGCTGGGCATGGTGCCGTTCGCGCTGGCCATGCACGGGCGCGGCGCGCGTGAACTGGCCGACGGCACCGCCGTGCAGGCGGCCCGCGCGATGCTGCATTGCATGGTCGGATGCGTGGGCTTTCTCGGGCCGCAGCGACGCTTCGTGGCGCGCGAGCCCGACGAGAGTGTTGCGGCGCAACTGCTGCGTGCAGCCGGCAGTGCTGTTACACCTGCGAGGCTGCGCGCCATGAACGCGGCACTCGTCGTGCTGGCGGACAACGAACTCGCCCCGGCGACGTTCTCCGCGCGCGTGGCGGCGTCCACCAACGCCGATCTGTTCGGCTGTGTGGCGGCAGCCATCGGTTCACACATCGGCTTTACCACCGGCACCAGCACCGAGAAGATCGAGACGTTGTTGCTGTGCGAGCCGTTCGATGCGCTGGACACGCGTGTTCAGCGTGTTCGCGAATATGGCGCGAGTCTGCTTGGCTTCAACCATCCGCTGTATCCGGGTGGCGACGCGCGCGCCGATCTGATGATGCAGATCGCGGGTGAGCTGATGAACGAGACGGATGACGTCGCCATCGACGATGCGCTGCGCAGGAATACCCGGCTGACGCTCGACTTTCTGGAGCGTATGCGCACCGAGGCGAACGCCCACGCCGGTCTGGCGACGGGACTGGTGGCGCTCGCACGGGCGCTGGGATTGCCCGACGGTACGTCGACCGCCATGTGGATCATCGGGCGTTCGGCGGGCTGGGTGGCCCATGTCATGGAGCAACGCACGCAGGCGTTCATGCTGCGCCCACGCGCCAAATACGGCTATGGCGGCCCGGTCGTGGCGGAAACATTCGAGTCGTTCGAAGTGCCGTCGACTCGGTAATGCCGCTCGCCATGTCGGACTTCCGGACATGGCGCTGTCAGACGGTTCGGTCTCATAACAAATTGAGGGTGTAACAAAAAATTCACATCGGACTGCTAGCCTGCGCGCAGATTTCCATTCCGCACGCGTGCGATCCGTCCCCCACCGAACCGGGTCCGCAGTGCGCCAAGTAGCGCGGACATGCTCAGAACCAAAGCGAAAAGCACGCCGCAGCCGATATTGATACTGTGCATCGCGATGATCTGCTCCTGCGCTTGCTCTGCCCGTGTCTGGGCGACGGATGTCACGCCCGGCAGCGGCGCGTCCGGCGCGAATACAGGGCAGTCAGCCTCAGTGGCATTGGCCGCATCTGCCGATGTCGGCACCGCGCCCGCACCGCTGTTGCGTTTCGACATCCCCTCCGCGCCGTTGCAGTCCGCGCTCGAAGCCTACGGCGCGTTCACCGACATCTCCCTGCTGTATGACAGTTCTCTGACGGCTGGCCGTGTCTCGGTGCCGGTGCAGGGCGAGATGTCCGCGCGCGCCGCGCTCGCGCGCCTGCTCGAAGGCAGTGGTCTCGCCGCGCGTTACACCAGCGATAAGACGGTGGCGCTCGTGCCGTTGCGGCGCGACACGTCCGATCCTGTCGACGATGCGTCCGCCGAGACAGGCGCGGGCCGTCGCTATTTCGGCCTCGTCCAGACACGCGTGCACGATGCCTTTTGCGCGCAGCCGGTGCTGGCGCAGGGCGCGCGCCGCATCGCGCTGCGCCTGTGGATCGACGCCGACGGGCAAATCGGCCCGGTCAGGCTGCTCGGAACGAGCGGCGATGAGAGCGTCGACCGGCTGGTCGTCGGCGCACTGCAAGGGGTACGCATCGGGGAACCCGTGCCGCCATCGCTCGCACAGCCGTTCACGTTCGTGATCCTGCCGAAGGCATCGGGCCGCCGCTGGGGGTGCGATGGGGGCGGTGACCCGGCAGCGGAACGTCCTTCCGGCAGGCAGCGTACCGGAGGCCGGAATGGCAGATAGGGCCGATGATGCGCAAGGCGCAGACAGGACGGAGAGTGCCGATCCCGTGCGCGTCACGCTGAGGGACTTGCTCGTCGAGCGCTACGGGCAGCTCAAGACGTTGCTCTCGCGCAAGCTTGGTTCGTCGGATCTGGCGGGCGATGCCTTGCAGGATACGTGGGTGCGTCTGGAGAGCACGCAGACCAGCGAACCGGTGCGTAACCCGGGGGCGTATCTGTATCGCATGGCCTATCACGCGGCCATCGACAAGCAGCGCGCCGAGGATCGTCGTCTAAGTGTGGGTGAGATCGAGACGATGCTCGATCTGGTGAGCCCCGATCCCGGTCCGGCACAGATCGCTGAAGCGAACTCCGATCTTCACGAACTGGCGCGCGTGCTGGAGCAGATGCCGCAGCGTCGTCGCGAGATTCTCCTGGCGGTGCGTCTGGATGGTCTTGCGCAGCGCGAAGTGGCCGAGCGCTTCGGGATTTCCTTGCGGCTGGTCGAACTGGAGTTGAAGAAGGCGCAGGAGTTTTGCGCCGCGCAAATCGAAAGATGAGGCGCGGCTTTATGACGGTCGTGCGACGTGATGAAAAATATTTTCGAAAAATCTTGCGGGATCCGGCATCGGTGAGCGTCTTCTCATCAGGACGGCCCAAAATGTTCCGGACGGATTCCGCATGGGGTCCGGATTGTCCGAGGTTTCCCGCAAGGGATGGATTGTGTTGAATGGTGTCAATAAGCACGGGCGGCATGACAGATAGCACGCTCGTTGCAAGCAGAGGATCGACAGATATACCCGACATGAAGGCAGCACCCGACAGTCCGAACCGACACGCGCCGCAGCCATCGCGGCAGGCCGTGCCCGATACGCTGGCCTTGCAGGCCGTGCAGCGCGACGCCCACGCGTGGGTGCGACGTCTCACGTCCGGCAGCGCCACCGTGGCCGACGCACAGGCGCTGCAACAGTGGTGTGACGCGAGCCCGGCGCACGCCGCGGCGTTTGCCGACGCACGACGTCTGTGGCGCGATCTCGGCCCCGCTGGCGAGATGGTGCGCTCGCGTGAGCGCGTGGAGGTCCGGCGTCCGACGCGTGTGGGGCGTCGTGTGTTCCTCGGCGGTGCGTTGGCGTCGGTGGCCGGTGTCGGTGCGGCGATGATTGCGCCAGTGGGTCTCTGGGGGGCGATGACTTCGCTGGCGCATGCCGATTACCGTACCTCGACGGGGGAGCAGCGTCAGATCGCGCTCGCGAACGACATCACCGTCAATCTCAATACGCGCACGAGTATCGCCTGGCTCAAGCCTGCCGGCACCGGCGGCCCAACGTCGCAAAGTGTTTCCCCGGGTATCGACCTGCTCGATGGCGAGATTGCCGTCGATAACCTGCGCAGCGGCGGGCCGTTCGTCGTTGCGGCAGGCGACGGGCGCGCCATCGGCACGCAAGCCAACTTCGAAGTGCGCAATCTCGACTCGCGCGTGTGCGTGACCTGTGTGTCCGGATCGGTGCGCGTCGAACTGGGCGGCAACCGCGTGCAACTGGGCGCGCATGAGCAGGTCATCTATCAGGGGCAGCGTCTGGGGCGTGCGACGAACGTCGACACCACCGTCGCGACGGCGTGGCGCTCGGGCGTGCTGGTGTTCCGCGATACGCCGTTGCCCGATGTCGTGAACGAGATCAATCGTTATCGCAGCGGGCGTGTCGTGGTGCTCGACGATCGTCTCGCACAGAAACACCTGAGCGGGCGATTCCGCATCGACCGGGTCGGCGAGATTTTCGCGCAGATGCAGGCGGTGCTGGGCGCGAATGTGACGCATCTTCCGGGCGGCATCGTCTTCGTGGGCTAGCGGACATCGGAGGCGGGGCGCGAACACGGATTCGAAGACAAATTTCGAGGACGGCTTTGCGGGTTTGCGAAGTGAGCGTCGTCATCAGAGGGAAGGCCGCTTGCATCGATGCGATAGCAACGGCCGCTAACCGATTGCCACTGCACATCCGACATGCAACCGAACCCTCTCGTCTGCGCTTCACCGCTGTCCTCAGCGCCCGCGTCGCCCACGTCACCCATGCCGCCCTCGGCTGCGCGTTCATCCGATGTCGACACAACGACCGACTCGCCACGCAAGCGTCAGCGGCGCCGGCTGGGACACGTCATCCGGACACTGCACCGCAAGCCGCTCGTTCAGGCGGCCGCACTGACGCTGCTCGCGTCGTCTGCCGCGCATGCACAGCAAGCTTTCAGCAACGCGTGGTTCGCGGCGCGCGGTGCGGCGCAGGCCACGGCCACGCAGACGGGGCGTCTGCCCAACGGCATGCCGGTGACATCGCTCATGGACCCGTCGGCGCAGCAGCAACAGGCGAACGCCCAGTTGCAGCGCTCGATTGCGAACCTGAGTTCGGCGGCGCAGAACATCGCCGCGATGCAGGCGGCGCAGGCGAATGCGCGTGCGGCTGCGGCGAACAGCGACGCCACGATCCCCGACGGCCTCACCGAAGGCGGCCTCAAGGTCGACACCAACAGCTTGACGAAAGGCTGGATCAACGCCAACGCGCCCACGCAATCCACCGCCAACGGCAAGACCAACGTCAACATCCAGCAGACGGCTGACAAGGCCATTCTGAACTGGGAGACGTTCAACGTCGGGCGTAACACGTCCGTCAATTTCGCGCAGCAGAGCGACTGGTCGGTGCTCAACCGTGTGAACGATCCGAATGCGCGTCCGAGCCAGATTCAGGGGCAGATTCACGGCGACGGGACGGTGCTGATCCTGAACCGCAACGGCGTGATTTTCGGCGGCACGAGCCAGATCGATACGCGCAATCTGGTCGTGGCGGCGGCGAAGATGACCGACGCACAGTTCCAGACCGGCGGTCTGTACGGCGCCAACGGCACGACGCCGAGTTTCACCGATGCGCTGGGCAAGGTCGAAGTGCAGGCGGGCGCGAACATCACGACGCGCACGCCGACGTCGGTGACGCAGGGCGGCGGCTACGTGCTGATGCTCGGACGCGAGGTGAGCAATGCGGGGACGATCGTCACGCCGCAAGGGCAGGTGGCGCTCTCGGCGGGCGACAGCTTCGTGATCCGCAAGGGCGTGGGCACGGACGCGAACACACCGTCGACGACGCGAGGCAACGAAATCTCGCCGCAGTTCGTCGCGCAAAGCGTGGCGGGCAAGGTGGTGAACACCGGGTTGATGATGGCGCCGGAGGGCGACATCACGATGGCGGGGCGCGACGTGCAACAGTTGGGCACAGCCGTGTCGACGACGACGGTGAACACGCGCGGCACGATTCACTTACTGAACTCGGCGAGCGACGCGCCGGGCAAGGTGACGCTGGGCAGCGGCGCGCTCACATCGATACTGATCAGCGATAACGGCGCGACGGCGCTCGACAGCCAGCGCACCGCGCTGATGCAGGACTCGGCGGCGCAGGACATCCTGCGCGCGGGCACGTCCTCCGGACTGTTCGACAACCTCTCGAAGCTCTCCGACCGTCGCGATCAGTCGCGCGTGGAGATCGTGAGCGGCGGCAACGTCGAGTTTCAGGGCAATTCGCTGACGCTCGCCACGGGCGGGCAGATCGCCGTTAGCGCCACGCAGCGCAGCTTCGTCGCCAACGGTGCGCAACTGGACGTGTCGGGCGCCGTCGGCGTGTCGCTGTCGATGGACAGCAACAACGTCAAGATCAACGTGCAGGGCAACGAGCAACGCGATGCGCCGGGCAACCGCGATAACGCTGCGCTGAACAACGCCAACGTATATGTCGACCGTCGGCGTCTGGTCTATGTCCCGGCCGGTGTCGGCGGCTATGCGAACGAGCGTTGGTATACGCCGGGCGGCCTGCTCGAAGTCGGCGGCTATCTGGCAAATCAGTCGCACGGCATTGGCGAGTGGGCGGCGCAGGGGGGCACGGTAACGCTCGGTGGCAACGAGGTCGTGACGCAGACGGGCGCGTTCATCAACCTGTCCGGCGGCACGTACAACGTGCAGACCGGATACCTCAACCAGTCGTGGTTGCGAGGCGCGGACGGTCAGATCTACAACGTCAACACGGCGCCGACGAGCGTGCTCTACACGGGCGTCTACACGGGCTTCGAAGTCACGCACCCGCGCTGGGGAACGAGTGCCACCGAGTCGTACGCCAGCCCGCTCATCGCGCCCACGCGCGTGCTTCAAAACGGCTACACCGTGGGCCGCGACGCCGGTCGGTTGACGATCTCCGCGCCGACAGCCGTGCTCGAAGGCGACGTGATCGCCAACGTCTACACCGGTCCCGTGCAGACGCAGGCGCGTCCGGCCGGTCTCACGGACGGCTACGCGCTGAGTCAGTTCTCCGTGGCGCGCGCGGGGTCGCTCACGCTGGGACAGTACACCGGGCCGGGGCGCACCGGTGCGTTTGCATCGGATGTCCTGATCGGGGCCGTGGACGACATCACGTCGGCAATGACCGTGATCGACGCGCTCGACGCGTCGCGAATCAACACCCTGTGGCTCGACAACACGCGTCTGAATCGCGAAGGCTTTGGTGAGCTGGATCTGATCTCGTCGGGAGACATCGCGGTGCGCGGCGACCTGCGTCTGGACAACGGCGGCAGGCTGAACCTCGTCGCGCCGGACGTCGACGTGAGCGCGACAATTACCGCGCCGTCGGGCACGGTGAACCTCTCCAACACCTATCTGCGCGCAGGCGACACGTACGCGATGGCGCTTGTTAAGCCCGACGGCACGGCCAGCCTGACGCTGAACACCGGCGCGAAGATCGACGTACGCGGGCTTTGGGTCAATGGCGCCGTTGACCCGGATTCGCTGTCGAAGACGGCCTACCTCAACGGCGGCAACGTCACGTTCGATTCGACGAACGATCTGAGCGTGGCCGACGGTAGCCTGATCGATGTGTCGTCGGGCGGCGCGATCCTCGCGGGCGGCAAGACGAAGGGCGGCACGGGCGGCAACGTGACACTGATCGCGGGCGATTCGGCGAGCAACGTGAACGTCAACGTCGGCACGCTGGTGCTAGACGGCAAGATCGTCGCATATGGCGTGAAGGGGGGCGGCAAGCTCACGATCTCCACGCCGGATGCCATCATGATCGGCGCGAATGCGGCACTCGCGGGCGGCGTGCTCGCAGCGGGCACGTCGGCCAATGTCGCGGTCAAGCTCTCGGAACCGTACACCGTGCCGGCCGGCACCCCGTTGCCGTTCTCGACGGTGGATGCTCACACGAAGCTGATCCTCGACGTGCCGCTGCCAGTGCCCGTCACCGTCGACACGATCCCCGACGTACCGACCGCCGCGCCGTGGGTCGTGCCGGCAGGCGTGCGCGTGCTGGCCTACAAGACGAATGGCGGTATCGGCTACGACACCTTCGACGGCGGAAGCACCTTGCCCCAGGGGCGGCGCATCTTCAACATCTTCAGCACGAACAACGTCAACAGCATTCCGGCCGGGACGATCATCCCGTCAAGCGTGTTCCCGGCGGGCTTCGCGATCCAGCCCTATCGCGTGGTGTACACGGCGGGCACGATCAGCAATACCGATGTGACGTACCCTGTCGGCGCCATCGTGCCCGCCGGCACGATCTTCTCGCGCAATGTCGCTGTGGCGCCCGTTTCGGTATTCAACGCGGGGACGTCCGGCAGCGATGCCCGGTTCTTCAGCGCAGGGTTTTCCAGCTACGACCTCAATGGCGGACAGGGCGTGCGGGTCGACAACGGTGTCGTCCTGGCCCCGACGATGCCCGTGTATCGTTTCGGCGCGAACAGTGTCGATGCACCCACGGGCAGCGATCCGTCGGCTGCCATGACGCTGGCGCTGCCGCCGTTGTTCGCCGAGAACGCGCAGACCGGCACGCTCACGCAGCGCGCCGGCGCGAGCCTCACGCTGCATTCCGTCACGAAGGACTATCAGGGCAATCCGACGGGCGGCGATGTTTCCATCGGGCAGGGCGGAGCGATCGTGGTGGACCCGGGGCAGAGCATTACGCTGGATTCGTTCGGGCAGATCACGATCGACGGGGCGCTTACTGCGCGCGGCGGCAAGATCGCACTGACGACCGAGGCGGACAACGTGCTGCCGAGTGCGCGCAACTTCGATGCCGACGGGAAGAACCTCGGCATGTCGATCTGGCTCGGGCCGACGGCCAGCCTCGATGTGTCGGGCTACGGTTACACCGCCGTCGATGCGGCGGGGCACACCTATGGCACGGTGTCCGATGGCGGCAGCATCACGTTGAATGGCGGTCCGTCGTTCGTGATCGTGCGCCCGGGGGCCGTGCTGAACGCCGACGGCGCGGCGGTGACGGTCGATACTGCGACCCTAACGGGCATATCCAGTGCATCAGGTCAGCCGTCCAATGCATCCAATGTGACCGGCCGCACGACGCTTGCGTCCAACGGCGGCGCCATCTCGCTGAGTACGACGAGCGGCTTCATGCTCGACGGCAACGTCCATGCGTTCTCCGGCGGGGCAGGGGCATTGGGCGGCGATCTGTCGCTCTCGCTCCTCACGGCGCAGTTTCAGGATCCGCAGGGCAAGATTCCATTGGGGCCGCTGGCGCCGGGCATGTTCGTCGTCACGCAGTCGCGGGGCGCGCCGGTCGCGTTGTCGGGGCCGTCGGCCGTTGCCGGGCTTTCGTTCGGGCAGGGCGCGATCAGCGCCGATCAGATCAAGGATGGGGGATTCTCGTCAGCCTCATTGCTCTCGACCGACTATCTGATCTTCAAGGGCGATGTGTCGCTCTCGCTCGACAAGCGCCTGTCGCTCATGGCCAACGCGATCACGTCGGACGTTCCCAGGGCGGGCGCGCAGACCCCGACGAGCAACACTGTCCGGCTGTCGGCCCCTTACATCAGCTTCAGTGCCACGCCCGCGATCTATCGCGATGGGTATCGCACCGGCGCGATCGGACAAGCCTCGCCGAACACCGTTCCGACCAACGCCACGTTCGAAGTCGACGCCGATCTCATCGACCTTCAGGGCCCGATCAGCTTTGGCGCGAACACGTCATATTACGACGGCACGATCTTCCAGAACGTCTTCACGCCCGCGCAAGGCTTCAAGACGACCCGGTTCGTGAGTCAGGGCGACATTCGCTTCTTGCCGACGCCCTCGTTGCAGGCAGGCACCTCGGTCATCACAGGATGGGACTTCGATTTCGAGGGGGCGCAGATCTATCCGACGACGGGCGCAGTGGCGAACATCGTCGCAGGCTCGGGCAACGTCAACTACGCTGCCACGCTCAAGCTCGGCCGCACGACGGCCGACGTGCCCGACATGCCGATGTCGGCCTTCGGCACGTTGTATCTGCTGGCACCGAACATCGAGCAGGGGGCTGTGCTGCGCGCCCCGTTCGGCAAGTTGATCTTCGGCAGCGTCAACGCCGTGCCAGGGCTGGTACCGACGGGGAAGTCCGTCGAGTTGCTGCCCGGCAGCGTGACTTCCGTATCGACGGACGGCCTCACGATGCCGTACGGCGGCACCTTCGACGGTGTCACCTACACGTATGACGGCGTGAGCATCAAACCGCTCGCGGCGGGTGGGTTTACGTCCGGCGGCACGGGGCTGGATGCGGGGATCCGTCTGCAAGGACAGACCCTCACCGTGGACGACGGCGCGGTACTCGACCTGAGCGGCGGCGGCTCGCTGACCGGCGCGGGTTTCGTGTCGGGTCGCGGCGGTTCGGTCAACGTGCTGAACACTGCGCTCGTCAATGCGAATCCGACGATGAAGCTCAGCAAACCGGGCGACAAGGTCTACGCGATCGTGCCGGGCTATGCCTCCGCCTATGCGCCGGTTGCGCCGGAGAACGGCGCGGGCGACCCGGTGGTCGGGCAGCGCATCACCATCGGCGACGGCGTGCCGGGCTTGCCCGCAGGCACCTACACGCTGCTGCCCTCGACCTATGCGTTGCTGCCGGGCGCGTATCGTGTCGAGATCGGCGGCACGGGGCAGACCCTGCCTGCCACGGCGACCGCAGCGGGCAACGGCACCTACCTGACGGCGGGGTACCTCAGCATCGCGAACACTGCCGCGCGCAGCCAGTTGCCATCGACCCTGCTGGTGACGTCAGCCGATGCCGTGCGCAAGTACTCGCAGTTCAACGAACAGAGCTACGGCGACTTCCTCACCAGTCAGGCGGCACAGACCGGCAACATCGCACCGATGCTGCCGCGCGACGGCAAGGTGCTCGACATTCAGTTCAACGTCCCGCCGATCGTGCCGACGACACCGGTCTTCACCTTCGACGGCCGTGCACTGTTTCAGGCGGCACAGGGCGGCATTGCCGGACAGGCGGCCGTGGAAAACGTCGGCGAGATCACGACCGGCACACGTACCGCAGGGTTCACGGGCGTGTCGGTCGGCGCAAACGATCTGAGCGCCATCGATGCGCCGCGACTCAGCATCAACGGCATTGCCGCGGTGACCGCGACGGCGCCGCCTCAGTTCACCTTCCGGGGTAACGGGACCGATCTTTTCGTGAGGGATGGCGTGACGCTGTCGGCCGGCGAAATCTATCTGGTCGGTCGCAACATTACGCTTGGCAACGACGTCACCCTGACGACCATCGGCAAGGGCGCGTCACCGCTGGATTCGGCCGTGACCGGCTTGCCTTACGTCGCGGGTAACTACACGGTGCTAGGTCTGTCGAACGGCGACGTCTCGTTCGCCGGCGCGCAAACGAGCAACGGCACGATCACCATCGGCGCGGGCTCGGGCCTGTTCTCGGAAGGCACGCTGGTCCTGTCGACCAATGGCGCATCGACACTCGATTCGACTGCACGCTTCGGTTCGCGCAATATCGCGCTGGCCGTGGGGGCGCTCAATGTCGGCGACGCGGCGCAAGTCGCAGCGGCGGGCAATCCCGCGGGCATGCTGTTCAATCAGGCGATGCTCTCGACGCTCATGCAAGGCGATCCGGCGAGCGGTGCGCCAGCGCTCGAGAAAATCACGCTGGGCGCGGCAGGGGCCATCAACGTCTTCGGCAGCAGTCGTCTGGACACGCGTGGCTCGGGCGTCGATGTGGTGTTGAAAGCCCCGGCCATCTACGGCCTTGGCAGCACGGACGATCACGCCACTATCGCTGCCGACCGGTTGACGTGGAATGGCGTGGCGGGCGCAACGGCGCCCGCCATCGCGACCGGTGGACCGGGCACGGGCGCCGGCGCCCTGAGCCTCGTCGCAAAGGAGATCGACCTCGGCCAGTTCTCGTCGACGGACACGTCGAGCGTGACGCGCACGATCTACGGCTTCGGCAACGTCGATCTGACAGCCAGCGACCGCATCGTGTCCGCCGGCCACAGCACGCTCTTCGTCTATCAGGCGCCAAGCACGCAAAGCGGCGCAGTGTTCGGCCAGAGCGGCACGGGCGGCAATCTCACGCTCGCGACGCCGTTGCTCACGGGCACGCAGAAATCCATCACCGGCTATGTGACGGGTGGCCAGCTCGATGTCATAGCGCCTGCCGGGACCACGCCGAGCACGGCCACGTCGAGCGTTGCCGGCGCGGAGATCGACCTGACGGGCGATAACGTGCGTATCGGCAGCACCGTGTTGCTGCCCAGCGGCAAGCTCGCGGTGAATGCGACGCACGACATCGTGCTCGCGGACGGCAGCCGTCTCGACCTGAGCGGGCAAACGTCGCGGATTCAGAATGCGATTGTCTACGGCTTCGGCGGGACGCTGGCATTGACGAGTGCGCAGGGTAACGTCACGCAATCGAGCGGATCGATCGTCGATGTCTCGGCGCAGAACAATAACGCCGGGGAGATGACGGTCGACGCCCGGAGCGGCACGGTGATGCTGGCCGGTCAGTTGCGCGGCACGGCCAACACCGGCTATCTGAGCGGCGATTTCGGTGCCGAAGCGGGGACGTTCGCCGACTTCGCCGGCATCAATGCCGCGCTGACGCAGGGCGGCTTCTTCGACTCGCGCGTGTTCGTGCAGAAGCAGGGAGACCTGACGGTGGGCGACGGCGTGAAGGCACGCAACGTCGGTATCTCGGTCGACGGCGGCAGCCTCACCGTCAACGGCACCATCGACGCTTCCGGCGCGGCCCCGGGCACGATCCGTCTGGCGGGCGCCAACGGCCTTACCCTGGGCAGCACGGCAGTGCTCGACGCGCATGGCACGCAGTTGCAGGTCGACAGTTACGGCGCGCCCATCGAAGCGAAGAATCGCGGCCATATCGAACTCACGGCGTCCGGCGGCACCATGACCCTTTCGCCGGGGGCGACGCTCGATGTCAGTACGCCAGATGGCAAGCACTATGGCGATATCGTGCTCAACGCCGTGCGCACGGCTGAAACGTCGGGCGACATCGCCATCAACGCGCCCGGCGCGCTGAACATTCGCGGTGCCAACAGCATCGCCCTGAATGGTTTTTGGACGTACAACCTCGCGCCGGGCAGCGTGATTTCGCAAGCCACGCTCGACGGCTACGATGCGGCCAGCACGGCGTTCATGAACGCGGCGGCGGGCAACGGTGCACTTGCCACGCGCACGGCGGGCCTCTCGGCCTATGGCAACGCTTATCACTTGCGTCCCGGTGTGCAGATCGCATCGACCGGCGACTTGTCGACCATCGGCGATATCGATCTCGCGAAGTACCGCTATGGTCCGGGGGCGAACCGCGACCCGAACTCGGCGGGCTACGGCGCGGGCGAGCCGATGGCGCTGGTGTTGCGTGCGGGCGGCAACCTCACGATCAAGGGCAGCCTCTCCGACGGGTTCGGACCGACGCAGGGTATCCCGGCCGTCTACTCGCCAATCGACATTGCGCACGATCCGAAGGCCGAGCTTTGGTCGCCCAACGACACGGGGCTGAACAACTCCAGCTACGTCTACACGACCGCCGTGACGCTGATGAACGACTGGACCATTCCGAACGATCAGTTCTATCAGGACATGGTGTCGATCTACGGGGTGCCGTTCGTCGACGTCGCGGGGCATCAATACGGGCCGGGAAGCACCATTCCGGCGGGCACGACCCTCGATCCGGGACCATCGCTCGGCGCGAATGGTTACCTGATCTTCGATATCGCCACGCTGCCGACGTTGGGGGCCGTCGTGGTCCCGGCAACCCCCGGGGCGCCGGGCACCTCGGCGGGGGCGCGCATGCTTGCGGCGGGCACGCTGTCGTCGTCGATCCGCCTCGTCGGCGGCGCGGATATCACCGCTGCCGACCAGCGTGCGGTGCAGACCGCGCAAGCGCTGGCAGGTCAGGGCAACGTCACGCTCAGTGATGCTGCCTACAACAATTCGCAACGCGCCACGACGTTCAGCGTACTGCGCACCGGCACCGGCAATCTGGACATTCTGGCGGGCGGCAGCTTCAGCGAAGCCACGCCTTATGGCGTCTATACGGCAGGCACGACGTCGGCGCCGATGCTTGCGGCCGACGGCAGCAATCCGTACAACCTGGCGAACACGGCGTCGGGCGGCGGCGTGCAGGTCTGGTACCCGGAGCATGGCGGCGACGTGCTGATCTCGGCGCAGCAGGACGTGACCGGCAACATCCAGATGAGCGACAACGCCACGCGTTACGTCGACAGCGACATCACGTCGAACTGGCTGTGGCGACAGGGCGGCGCAGGGCAGACCGCCGATCCGACGGCATGGGGCATCAATTTCGGGGCGATGGTGAAAACCAGCCCGTTCAGCAGCGCCCTCGGCATTGTCGGCTTCCAGGGTATCGGCACGCTCGGTGGCGGCAATCTGACCGTGATCGCCGGACGCAACGCCGGCGTGATGACGTCCAGCAACATCACGCAATCGACCGGTCTCGATCTGGCGGTGGCATCGACCGGGCGCGTGCTGGCAGACGGCACGGTCGTGCAGACCGGCGGCGGCGACCTGACCGTGAAGGTCGGCGGCATGCTCAACGGCCGGCCTTCGGTCGGCCAGTCCGATAATCCGGCAGACTACTTCGGCGCGGTGACGGCCCTGCGCGGCGATACCACCATCGACGCCGGATCGATCGGCGCGATGGCGCCCTATGGCAATGGCTTGTACTGGAAGTCCCTCGACCCGCGTGCGCAATCGTTCGACACGATCAAGGGCGTGACCTTCACGCGCGGGCCGACGGTGATTCCGGGTGACGGTACTGTGAGCATCAGTACGCGTGGTGACCTCGTGCTCGGTGGTGCAGGCGATGCGGGGATGACATTGAACACGGACGTCGAGGGCAGCTACTACACGAATGCCGCGGGCACTGTCGGGAAGGGCGGCAATACCCGTTTCACCCTCTATCGGCCGGAGACGGGCATTCGTCTGTTCACCGCCGGTGGCGACGTGGCGCCGCTCGACGGCGACGTGGGCGGCGATGTCATGACGAACGGCACGACGTATCTGCCGGGCAGCCTGAGCGTGGTGGCGGCCAACGGCGATATCCGGTTCAACACCCAGCTCGGGCCGTCCGATCCGCGTGGCAACATCGAACTGATTTCGTCACCCGTGGGGCAGCTGGAGATGCTCGCCGCGGGCACGATCTACGGGCAGGGCGCGACGGTCGCGATGTCCGGCGCCGACATGTCGAGCCTGGCCACGCCACAGCATCCGTTCTTTCAGACGTTGAATGCCTCGGGGCCCGACAGCCTGAACAGCGCACCGTCCAACGGCGCGATTCGCGAGTACGCCAACAATCCGCTGGCGTACGGCGAGGATACGGTGACATCGCTGCTGCACGCGCAGGACACGGCCTCGTCGCGCATTTATGCCGGTGTCGATATCGACGATCTCACCATCGGCAATACCATCGCCCGTGTGGTCAACGACATTTCGGCGGGATTCATCCCGACGCACAGCACCTGGTACATCGCGGCCAAGCCGTTCGATGTGATGGCCGGACGCGATATCGTCGGCGTGGGGGCGACGCCGAGCACGTTCCTGAACGTGGCGACGGGCGACATCACGTCGATACAGGCGGGGCGCGACATTTTCTATCAGTCGGCGAATGTGCTTGGACCGGGCTTGCTGCAAGTGCAGGCCGGGCGCAATCTGTATCAGGGCTACTACGGCATGCTCACGAGCGTGGGCGATCTGGTGAATCCGTCGAACACGGCCGGTGGGGCCGACATTTCAGTGCTCGCGGGCGTCGGCGCGAACGGCCCCGATTACGCGGGTTTTGCCAAGCTGTACTTCGATCCCGCCAATCAGTTGCCGACGGGATCGGCACTCACCGGCAGCGGCAAGGTCGCGCACGCCTACGGCGACGAACTGGTGAAGTGGCTCACGGATCGCTTCGGCTACACCGGCACGGCGAGCGATGCGCTCGCATACTTCCTGGCGTTGCCGTCGGCGCAGCAGGGCGTGTTCGTGCGGCAGGTGTACTTCAAGGAACTGCTGGCAGGTGGACGCGAGTACAACGACGCTGCAAGCCCGCGCTACGGCAGTTATCTGCGCGGTCGCGACGCTATCGCCACCTTGTTCCCCGCGCTCGATGCGCAGGGGCAACCCATCGATTATTCGGGGGCCATCACGATGTTCAGCAGCGTGACGGGCATGAATAACGTGGGCGGTGTGAACATCCCGATCACGAGCGACGCCGGGGTCCATACGAACTTCGGCGGCAGCATCCAGATGCTGAACCCGGGCGGCCGCACGCTGGTCGGTGTGGAAGGCGTCACCCCGGGGGCGGCGGCCGGTATCGTCACGCAGGGCGACGGCGATATCCAGTTGTACAGCCGCGACAGCATTCTGCTCGGCCTGTCGCGTGTGATGACGACCTTCGGCGGGAGCATTCAGGCGTGGTCTGCCGAAGGCGACATCAACGCCGGTCGCGGCTCGAAGACGACAGTCCTCTACACGCCGCCCCGGCGCGTGTACGACGACGTCGGCAACGTGACGCTCTCGCCGGCGGCACCGTCCAGCGGTGCCGGTATCGCCACGCTCGCGCCGTTGCCGGAAGTGCCGCCGGGCGACGTCGACCTCGTAGCTCCGCTCGGCACGATCGATGCCGGTGAAGCCGGGGTGCGTGTGTCGGGCAACGTCAACTTCGCCGCGCTGGCGGTGGTCAATGCGGCCAACGTGCAGGTGCAGGGCAAGTCGACGGGCCTGCCGGTGATCGCGGCGGTCAACGTGGGGGCGCTTACCAATGCGAGCGCGACGGCGGCGCAGGCGGCATCGGCCGCGCAGGACGCGATGGCCCGCGAGCGCGTGGCGCAGCGTCAGAATGCGCCGTCGATCTTCTCCGTGCGCATGTTGAGCGCGGGGGATGCGAACGGCGGGACATCCGATCAGAAGGGCGCTGCCATTACGTCGCCCGTGAAGATGAGCTACGACCCCGGCAGTGCATTCCAACTGGTTGGGAATGGCGAGTTGACCGACGCCCAGAAGATGCAGCTCACGCGGGAGGAAAAGGCACATCTGTGACAGCCGCCGACGCGTTACAAAAAATAGTCTGCGGATTTGCCCTTCGATATCCGTCTTGTCATTGAGGCTTGCAGAAATGACAGAAGCGTTCATGGGTATCGGGGGGCACACAATGTTCGCGCAGGGGCAATACGGGGAAGCGGGACGGGTTGGGGTGGTTGGGGGTGGAAGCGGGGCGCCGACATGGATCTGAGCAATGTCAGTGTCGAGGCCGCAGTTCGCAACGCTCAGGCGCAGGAAGCCGGTACGGGCACTGCCACCCAGGTGCTGCGCGAGTGTCTGGAGGCAAACTACGACCGGCTGTTGCGGCGTCTGTCGCGCAGCATCGGTTGTCCGGATACGGCCAGCGACAGCCTGCACGACGCGTGGGTACGGCTCGGCAGCGCCACGCTGCCCGATGCCGTGCACCGGGGCGAAACGTATGTGTTCCGTATGGCCTACAACCTGGCGGTAGATCAGATGCGCGCCCGCCGGATGTGGGCGTCGCTGGCCGATGAAGCGGAGGTGTTCGACGTGCTGCCGGATCGCGGCCCGGGGCCGGAAGCGGTGGCGGGGGCGCGCTCAGAGCTGGCTGCACTCTCGAAAGCGCTCGACGAGATGCCTGGTCATCATCGTCGTGTGCTCGTCGAGCTGCGCATCGACGATCTCACGCGCGAAGAAGTCGCAGCGCGTCATGGTTTGTCGCTACGCAAGGTCGACACATTGCTGCGACAGACGCTCGACTACTGCGCCATGCAGACGGGGCGGGAGGCGAGCGGCGGCATCGGCGAGGCGCGGCGTGCGGTGAGGGTGGGCGACGCACCGGCCACGTGCAAGACCTGAGTCGCCGCCGGTCGCGCGTCGTTTCGCCTGCGTCGCGCCATCTCCTTGTTTCGCTTCCCCTCGCATCGGCGCTAATTCGCCGGCAGCATGCCTCAGTGCAACGGTTCCGAGGGGGCTTCGTCCTCGAACGTACGGAAGCGCCAGCCGAACCACACCGCCAGCATGCGGATCACGAAGCCGCCGACGAAGCCTACACCCGTCGCGACACCGTTCGGCACACCGAAATGCAGCATCGCGACATACATCGCGCCGGCAATGCACGCCACGCTTGCATACATCTCACGGCGCAGCACCAGCGGCACCTGACCACATAGCAGGTCGCGCAGCATGCCGCCGCCAATGCCGGTGAGCACCCCCGCGAGGACCACGATGACCGGGCTCGTGCTCACGGTCATGCCGATATCACATCCCAGAATCGTGAAAGCCGCCAGCCCGATGGCGTCGACCGTGATGAAGGTCATGCGCAGCCGGTGAATGTGGCGCGCCACGATCGACGCGAGCGTCGCCGCCCCCAGCGTGAGCAGCAAATACTCGGGATGCGCGATCCACACGAGCGGGTGACGGCCGAACAGCACGTCGCGGATCGTGCCGCCGCCGAGCGCCGTCACCATGCCAACGAAGGCGAGTCCGAAGCGGTCCATGCCGCGCTGCATCCCCATGATGGCCCCCGACATCGCTTCCGTCACGATGGCGATCAGGTACAGGGCGTAGAAGATTTCTGTTTTCATGATGTCCCTTGCAAAGGCCGGGCGACTATATCACTTCATGCGTTTTTTCCCAGTTTTTCAGGGTTTGCAGGCCGTTTCACTGTGATTTGTACAGGTTTTCAGGCGCATGGCCCGGTGCGACACTGCTGGCAACGAAACGACAGATGGGCAGACACGGCCCCAAGGCTGTCCAAACCCCTTAAACTCTCAACCTTTTGTGTGCCTGAGCGTGTCGGACGGCGTACGGTCGGCAAAACGACCGGCCAGCCAGTCTTACCGCCGCTTTCACCGCACCCGTACTGCCCTTTTTGACGTGCCTTTTTGATCGCCAACTTCGTTCCATGATCCAGTTCATTCGCCGCCGGCCCTATCTGGTCACCAGCCTCGTTGTGCTAATCGTTCTCGTGGTGCTCGGTCTGCGCAGTCTTGCGACGCCGAAGCCGCCGCAGTACATCAGCGCCAAGGTCGAGCGCAGCGACCTCGAAAATACCGTCCTTGCCACCGGCACGCTTCAGGCGTTCCAGCAGGTCGACGTCGGCGCGCAGGTCAGCGGCCAGTTGAAGTCGCTCAAGGTCAAACTCGGCGACAAGGTGAAGAAGGGGCAGTGGCTCGCCGAGATCGATCCGGTGCTCGCGCAGAACGGTTTGCGTCAGGCCGAAGCCGACGAGCAGAATCTCCAGGCGCAGAAGCGCTCGACGACGGCCCAGTTGAAGCAGGCCGAGCTGGCCTTTGCCCGGCAGCGTCAGATGTTGCCCGACGACGCCACTTCCCGTCAGGACTTCGAATCGGCACAGGCCGCGCTCGACACGCAGCGCGCCACGCTCGCCGGACTCGATGCCCAGATCCGCAAGGCGAGCGTCGCCATCGAGTCGGCACGTGCGAACGTCGGGTACACGCGTATCGTGGCGCCCATCGACGGCCAGGTGGTCGCCATCGTCACGCAGGAAGGTCAGACGGTGATCGCGCAGCAGCAGGCGCCGGTGATTCTGAAGCTCGCCGATATGGACACCATTACCGTGAAGGCGCAGGTCTCGGAGGCGGACGTCATTCGCATCTCCCCGGGCCAGACCGCCTACTTCACGATCCTCGGCGATCCGGACAAGCGTTATTACGGCAAGCTGCGCGCCATCGAACCTGCGCCGCAGAACTTCCTCGACACGCAGAGCACGCTGGGCGGCGGTGCCACGCGCAACAACACGGCCGTCTTCTACAACGCGCTGTTCGACGTGCCGAACACCGATCATCGCCTGCGTATTTCGATGACGGCGCAGGTCAACGTGTTGCTCGGCACGGCGAAGCAGGCGCTGAGCGTGCCGGTGGCGGCGCTGGGCAAGAAGGTCGGCCCCGATCGCTACGAGGTGCGCGTGCTGGACAAGGACGCCAAGGATGGGCACGCCGTGACGCGTCAGATCGTCACGGGGCTGAATAACAACGTGCGTGTCGAAGTGCGTGAAGGTCTCTCGGCAGACGACCGGGTCGTGATCGGCGAGGCGGGCGATGGCGCGTCGACGCCGGCCGACACGTCGTCGGGCGCCGCTCAATAAAGGAAGCCGAGGATGTCGAGCGTCATGACTCAAGCCTCCGAAACGTCTCGAAACGCGGCTGATGTCTTGGGGGCCGGCGCGCACCCGATGCTGTCGCTCACGGGCATCACCCGGCGCTTCCCGTCGGGCGAGCGCGACGTTGTCGTGCTGCGCGATGTGAACCTCACCATCGAAGCGGGCGAGATCGTGGCAATCATGGGCGCGTCGGGCTCGGGCAAGTCGACGCTGATGAACATTCTCGGGTGTCTCGATCATCCGAGCGAAGGCAGCTACCGCGTGGCCGGGCGCGAGACGCGCGATCTGGACGCCGACGCGCTGGCGCAACTGCGTCGCGAGCACTTCGGGTTCATCTTCCAGCGCTATCACCTGCTGCCGCACCTCGACGCGGCGTCGAACGTGGAAATGCCGTCCGTCTACACGGGCACGCCACATGCCGCGCGTCGGTCGCGCTCGGTCATGCTGCTCGAACGGCTCGGGCTTGCGGACCGCACCGAGCATCGGCCCAGCCAGTTGTCGGGCGGTCAGCAGCAGCGCGTGAGTATCGCGCGCGCGCTGATGAACGGCGGTGAAGTCATTCTGGCGGACGAACCGACGGGCGCGCTCGACACGCGCAGCGGCCGTGAAGTCATCCGCATTCTCAAGGAACTGAACGCGCTGGGGCACACGGTCATCATCGTGACCCACGATGAGAAGGTGGCCGCGCACGCCCGCCGCATCATCGAGATTCGCGACGGCGAGATCGTGGCGGACCGCGAGAATACGCCGGTGGAGGTCGAACCGGACGCGCCTGCGCACGCCACGCCGCCCGACCAGTCGCTCGAGGAGGTGGCAAAGGCCGAGGCCTCGGCGGCATCGGCAACCGATCCGGCGTCGGTGAATGCCAGCCATGGCGGCGCGATTGCGCCGCGCCGCTGGACGGGCGGTGTCGGGCGCTTCGCCGAGGCGTTCCGCATGGCGTGGATCGCGTTGATTTCGCACCGCCTGCGCACCTTCCTGACGATGCTCGGCATCATTATTGGTATCACGTCGGTCGTCTCCATCGTGGCGATCGGGGAGGGCGCGAAGCGCTACATGCTGGCCGAGATCGGCAGTATCGGCACCAACACCATCAACATCTATCCGGGCAAGGATTGGGGGGATAACCGCGCCACGGCGATTCAGACGCTCGTGCCCGAAGACGTGCAGGCGCTCTCGGAGCAGGTCTACGTGGACAGCGCGACGCCCGAGACGGCGCGCAGTCTGCTGCTGCGTTACCGCAACGTCGACGCGAGCGCGATGGTCACGGGCGTGGGCGAGCACTTCTTTCAGGTGCGCGGTCTGAAGATCGGGCAGGGCATTGCGTTCGGCCCGGACGAGGTGCGACGTCAGGCGCAGGTGGCGGTGATCGATCAGAACACGCGTCGCAAGCTCTTTGGCTCGAATCCGAACCCGCTGGGCGAAGTGATCTTCGTGGGCAATCTGCCGTGCGTGGTGATCGGCGTGACGGTCGAGAAGAAGAGCGCGTTCGGCGACACCAAGAGCCTGAACATCTGGGTGCCTTACACGACGGCGGCCGGGCGGCTGTTCGGGCAGCGCAACGTGGACAGCATCACCGTGCGGGTGCGCGACGGTCAACCGAGCAAGGTGGCCGAGAAGAGCCTCGAGACGCTCATGACGCAGCGCCACGGCCGCAAGGACTTCTTTACGTACAACATGGACAGCGTGGTGAAGACGGTCGAAAAGACCAGCCAGTCGCTCACGCTGCTGCTGTCGCTGATCGCCGTGATTTCGCTCGTCGTGGGCGGGATCGGCGTGATGAACATCATGATCGTGTCGGTGACCGAGCGCACGCGGGAGATTGGGATTCGCATGGCGGTCGGCGCACGTCAGAGCGACATCATGCAGCAGTTCCTCGTGGAAGCGGTGATGGTGTGTCTGATCGGCGGCGCGATCGGGATTGCCTTGTCCTTCGGGGCGAGCTTCCTGTTCTCGCTGTTCGTCGAGAAATGGAAGATGGTGTTTTCGATGGGGTCGGTCGTCACGGCATTCCTGTGCTCGACGCTCATCGGCGTGGTGTTCGGCTTCATGCCTGCGCGCAATGCGGCGCGGCTGGACCCGGTCGAAGCGCTTGCCCGCGATTGAGGTATTGCCAGATGACCCGAATGATTGCTCATACTCGTCCGACTCGCCCGCTGTCCGATTCGTCGACGGCGTCGCTTGCGTCGCCCTCCCCGGTGTTGTCCCTCAGCCGCTCGGTGCTCGCGCTGGCGAGCGTGGCGGCGCTGCTCGTGGGGTGCGCCGGTGTGCGTCACGACCCGCTTCCCGCCGTGCAGGTGCCTGCGCAATGGGCGGCAGCGCCGGGGGCAGGAGCCGGCACCGTGGCCACAGCAGGCACGGCGGCCGTCATCGCCCCCGACTTCTGGCGTGCATTCGGCGATCCGGTGCTGGACAAGCTCATCACCGACGTGCTCGCCGTCAACAACGATCTGGCGGTGGCGGGGATTCGCGTCTACCGGGCGCAGTTGCAGGCCGGTTTGGCGGACACGAACCTGACGCCGTCGGTGACGGTCAACGGCAACGGCACGGTGTCGCGCACGCTCGATACGCATGCGATGGGGCGCAAGAGTACCTTGCAGGCCACGGCGTCGTACGAACTGGACCTGTGGGGCAAGCTGGCGGCGCAACGCGACGCCGCGCGCTGGGAGTATGAAGCGACCGATGCCGACCGCGAGGCCGCTCGCCTGTCGCTCATCGGCACCACGGCGCAGCTCTACTGGACGATCGGCTTCCTGAATCAGCAGATCGCCAACTCGGAAAGCAACATCGCCTACACCGAGCGCATTCTCGCGCTGGTACGTTCGCGCTATGCGGCGGGCGCGGTATCGGGGCTGGATGTGGCGCAGACGGAAGGGAGTCTGGCGGATCAGCGCGCCGCCCTGACATTGTTGGTGCAGCAGCGCACGGAGAGCCGCAATGCGGTGGCGATCCTGTTCGATCGTCCGCCTGAGCAGGCGGCGCCGGAGCCGTCGACGCTGCCGATGCAGGCGCTGCCAGCGGTCCCGGCGGGGCTGCCTGCCGGGTTGCTCGGCCGCCGGCCGGACCTGCGCGCGGCGGAGTTGCGCCTGCGCGGCACGCTCGCCAACGTCGACATCACCCGCACGAGTTTCTACCCGACGTTCACGCTGACCGGGCAACTGGGCACGACGAGCACGTCCCTTGAGCGCGTGTTGCAGAACCCTGTCGGCTCGCTGGGTCTGGGGCTGGCGTTGCCGTTCATTCAGTGGAACACCATGCAGTTGCAGATCAAGGTGTCCCAAACGCAGTACGAGGAAGCGGTGGTGAATTTCCGCAAGAGCCTCTACACCGCGCTGAGCGAAGTCGAGAATGCGCTGTCTGCACGAGATCAGATCACCAGGGAAAGCGAGCAGCGCGCCTTGTCGGTCACGCAGGCGCAACGTGCCGAGACGCTGTTGCGCTTGCGCTATCGAGCAGGGGCGATCGACGTGCAGCCGTGGCTCCAACAACTCCAGTTGCTGCGCACTGCGCAGACCGCCGATGCGCAGACGCGCCTGAACCGTCTGAACAATCGCATGGCCCTCTACAAGGCGCTGGGCGGGGCAGGGAACGCGTCGGATGTGAGCCCGCCGGCGTAATCACCACGCCATTACGCGTCGTCACGAGGCGGCGCGAGCATTTTCCTCGTCCGGCATGAAAGATCGATCAGAATACTCATGAGGCGATTGCTTACGAGGAGATTCATCACGAGAGAAAAATACAATGGCTTCTCTCTCTTTCGTGCAATGAAATTCGATGTCGAGCAATCGGAATACAGCGTTCGCGGCCGCCTTCGCCGGGATGGTATCGGTGCAATCGGGGGCGGCGTTTGCGAAATCGCTGTTCCCGCTGGTGGGCAGTGAAGGCGTTGCCGCGCTACGGCTTGGCATTTCCTCGCTCATCCTCATCGCGGTATTCCGGCCGTGGCATCTGAATCTTCGGCAACTCGGCATTTCCTGGCGGACGATGCTTGCCTACGGCATCACGCTCGCGTTGATGAATCTGCTCATCTACCGCGCCTTCGCCTACATTCCCGTGAGCATCGCAATCTCCATCGAAGTGATGGGGCCGTTGCTCGCCGCCCTGGTGAGCTCGCGCAAGAAGACCGACCTCGTCTGGATTGCCCTCGCAGCGCTCGGCATGGTGTGGCTCGCGATAGGGGATGTGCATGGCGAAATCGATATCCGGGGTGTGCTGTTCGCATTGGCGGCAGCGCTGTTTTGGGGCATCTATGTGATCGTCGGCCGTGAAGCGTCGGGCGGCGGCGGGCGAACGGTGGCCGTTGGCATGGCGATTGCCGCATTGGTTGCGGTGCCGCTGGGCGTGTCCCAGGCGGGCGGGGCATTGCTGGCCCCACATGTCCTGTTCGTCGGGTTTGGCGTGGCGGTGTTGTCGAGCATGTTGCCGTTCCTGCTCGACATCTATGCGATGCGTCGTTTGCCCGCGCGGGTGTTCGGGGTGCTGCTGAGCGGGTCACCGGCCGTCAGTGCGATTGCCGGATGGCTCGTGTTGCACGAGACGCTGACGATCACGCAATGCGTGGGCATCGGCTGTGTGATGGCGGCGTGTGCGGGATGCGCGTTGTTTTCCCGGCAGCAGGTGGACGGCTGATCGTCCCCGTTACGGCAGATCGAAGAGGGGGATCTTCAGGCCGGTTTTCACCTGATCGAGCACGATCAGCGTTCGATAGGTGAGGATGTCCGGGTTATCGGCGAAGTGTTGCCGGATGAGTTGTTCGAAGTGCTGCAAATCCCGGGAAATCATGATGATGATGAACGACACGCCGCCGTTCACGAAGTAGCACTGCTGAATCTCTTCGACGTTCCGGAAATACAGCTTCGCCCGATCCATCACGACGCTTCGATCCTCAACCAGTCGTGACTCGATGACGGCGGTGACCGGATTGCCGACGAGTTGCGGGTTCAGGACCGCAACGTTGCTCCGGATGACCCCCTTGCTCTCCAGTCGACTGATGCGACGTTGCACCGACGGTGTCGACAGGCCAACCTGTTCCGCGATTGCCCCATGCGACAGGTGGTTATCCGTTTGCAGCAGATCGAGGATGTTCAGATCGAAGCGGTCGAGCCCGCGATCGGGGCCATTCTTGTCGACTTTGTTTCTCATGGGTGGGGAGGGCGGCATGGATTCCGCATTATGCCGCCTCCGTCACCGTTGCACATTTACCGATGCGTGAGCCGCTTGTCCGCCGCCATCAGCAGACCGTTACAGGTCAGGGCGAAGATGGTGAGGAACAGCGCCACCGACATGATCGTGCCGATGTCGCCGAGGTTCATTGCATTGGTCAGCAGGTAGCCGAGTCCCTTTTGCGAGGCGAACATCTCGCCGATCAGCACGCCCAGCAGCGTGAGCGAAAAGCCCAGCCGCATTCCGGCGACGATCTCGGGAAAGATGGCGGGCAGCACGACACGCCATACGGTCTCCCGGAACGGCATGCGCATGGTCTGCGCCGCGCGCAGATACACGGGCTTCATCTGACGGATCGCGTTCATCGTGAACACGAGAATCGGGATGAGGCCGTGCATCACGCCGAACGCCACCTTGGCCGAGAGTCCCAGCCCGAAGACCAGCAGCACCAGCGGGTACAGCGTGACCTTCGGCAGCGAGTACAGATTGACCAGCAGCGGCTCGGCCACCGTGCCGGCCATGCGGTTGATGCCCAGCAGCACACCCAGCGCAATCCCGCCCGCGACGGCGATCACCAGCGCGTAGATCAGCGCGCGGCCGGTCTCGGCCACGTTATCCCAGAACGACGCCGTGCCGAGCATCTGCCACAACTCCGCGACCGTCTGCGCCGGTGAGCTTAGCGATGCGCCACCCACGGCGAGATGCAAGGCCTCCCAGAGCAGCACCACGACCAGCACGACGCAGGTAGGTCCGATCAGATTTTTCATGCGAATTCTCCGTTGCCCGCTCAGCGCTGACGCCGCGCCTGAAAGCGCGCATCGAGCCGGTTGAGCACCACGTTGATCAGCGTGACGGTGACGAGCACCATCAGCATCAGCGCGTACATGTCGTCGTTCTGGAAGTTGTTGTAGGCGTATCCGATCGCGTATCCGATGCCCGATCCCGACAGAATGAATTCCGACGCGATCACCCCGATAAACGCATACGCCACCGACAATTTCACGCCACTGAACAGATACGGCAGCGCCGCAGGCAGCTTCACGCGCAGCGCCGACTGCCAGGGCGACAGACGCATCACCCTGGCGGTCTTCGACAGCGAGCGCGGAATGCGATCGAGTCCGGTGAGCGTGGCCGTGATCATGGTCACCACCGCGAGCATCACGGCAATCGCGATGATCGGCAGCGATCCCACGCCGAACAGCACGATGAACACGGGATAGAAGATGAACGTCGGCACGGCGTAGTAGCTCACGATCATCGGCTCAAGCGCGCGCCGCACGCTGGGCATCGCATGAATCGCAAGCCCCAGCACGAAGCCCAGCACCACTGCCGTCACCGATGCCGCGACGATATTGATCAAGCTCGTCGTAATATCGTGGGCGAATCGGCCGTCGCGCAGTACTTCGATGGCATGACCGGCCATCGCGCTCGGCGCAATCATGACTTCGGTCGGGATCACACCGACGCGGCACAGAAACTCGATGAGCAGCACGAAGCCGATCACCACGCCGCCGCGCCACAGGGTTTCCCGCTTGATGATTCGTTGCGTCATCACGACTCCTCTGGCCATGAAGTCAGTGCGCGGCGCCGTCGGCGCCCATGACCTTGAGCGACTCGATACGCAGCTTCTCCCACAGGCGCGACGTAATCTCCCCGAAGCGCGGTGTGGACACCACCTGACTGTCGCGATCGCGCGACCAGCCCGTCTCCACGATATCGATGAACAGGCCGGGGCGCGACGACATCACGCCCACGCGATCGGACAGCATGGCCGCTTCGTCGAGTGCGTGCGTGATCAGCAGCACGGTGGCCGACGTTTCACGCCACAGGCGCAGCAATTCGTCGCCCATGAGCAGACGGGTCTGCTGATCGAGTGCGCCGAACGGTTCGTCGAGCAGAATCAGCCGTGGCTGGATCACCAGCGTGCGCGCAATGCACACGCGCTGACGCATGCCGCCCGAGAGTTGCGCCGGGTACGCCTTGGCGAAGTCGCGCAGCCCCATGAACCCCATGGCGTATTCCACGCGACGGTTGATCTCGGCGCCATCGACGCCCGCCGCGCGCAGGCCGAACGCGATGTTGTCGCGCACGTTGAGCCAGGGAAACGAAGCGTCCTCCTGGAACACCACGCCCACGCCGTCCGGCACGCCCTTGACCGGCTTGCCTTCGAACATCACCGTGCCGCTGCTGGGTTTGGCGAGTCCGGCGAGCGCGTCGAGCAACGTCGACTTGCCGCAACCCGACGGCCCGACGACCGAGAAGAATTCGCCCTTGAGCAGCGTCAGATCGATGGGGCCGAGCGCATGAAACAGCTCGCGCTCGCCGGGCTTGTTGAAGTAGCGCATCACGCCCGTGAGTACCGCATGGGCCTCCGGTTGCGAGACGGGCGTGGGCGCGCGTGCTGCCACGGCCTCGACGATATGGAGCTTGGAATTCGCTTGCATCAGGTTCATAGCTTCCCCTTGGCTTTCAGATCGGCCGGCAGGAAGCTCGTGTCGACGAGTTTCGACCAGTCCACGTTGTCCTTGATTTCCCCGACGAGCTTGAGCCCGTCGACCATGCGATCGAGCTCCTCGCGATCGAACTCGCCCGTGCTCCACATGCGCGAGCGCTCCATGTTGTCGACGGCCTCCTTGGCGACCGCCGGCGAGAGCTTGAAGCTGGTTTCGATGATTTTCGCTGCGCCGGCCGGGTCCGCATACGTCGCGTCGACACCGGCGCGACGCCCGGCAATGATCGCACGCAGCACATCGGGATGCGCCTTGGCGAATTCGCGCGTGGTGATGCCCACTGACGTGGTCATCGGGCGCAGCACGTCGCCGGCACGATAGACCACACGGTACTTGTCCTTGCGCACGATCGACAGCGGCTCGATCGCCACGGCGCCGGCGACGGCGCCCTGCTCAAGCATCGTCATGCCGTTGACGTAGCCGCCCGATGCCACACGCGTCACCTTGGCGGGATCGATGCCCTTGTCGCGCAACACCATCATGAACAGCATTTCCGACACGCTCTTGGGCGAGGTGATTGCCACCTTCTTGCCGACGAGATCCTCCACGGACTTCACATTGCTGTTAGGCATGGTCACCATCGACGCTTCTGCCACGCTGCGCGTGCCCGTATTGACGATGACGATATCCATGCCCTGACGCGCTGCGGCGAGTGCTGCCGATACCGCGACTTCACCGTACGGCGTCTTGCTGGCGAGGATGTTGCGCACGGTCGTGCCGCCACCACCCGAGCTAAGAATGCCCGTAATGTCGATGCCGGCCTTCTTGAACAAGCCCTTGTCGATCGCCACGGCATACGGCAGCCCGTACAGGCTGTTGCCCCACTGCGTCACCGAGATCTCCTCGGCGTGAACTGCGCGTACCGCGGGCACCAGCATGGCCGCAGCGCCCAACGTCAGGCAAGCGCGCTTGAACAGATTCGTCATCATCAGCTCCGGGTCCAACATGCAAAAGGTTTGTCGGATTCTGCGCGCACCCCGCTCGCGCAAAATACATTGTAGACACTCAAATAATCATTGCAACGCAATGTTCGTGCCACAGCCTAGGGGTTTGCACTCAGCTGCACTGCATCATGCAAAAGGCCGCAGAAATAAAGGGGTTTTTCGATGCGTCACCTGCATTTTCGTGCACGCATCGTCACATCATGATCGTGCAATTTCCAATGAAAAAATTAATGTGTACGTTATAAATTTCAGTATGCGACGTATGCTGGTGCAGGCACTCCCGGCTTTGGTGCTTCGTCACCCGGCATGCACTCGCCTGAAGCACCCCGATTTACAGTGACGTCACGCGTTTGATGCAGCACAAACTACGGAATATCAGCACTTTGGTCGTCACACTTTCAGGGTGTACACTTCATCACTTTCCATTCGGGCATCGCTTCATGACGTCGCGCAAAGACTCCTACGACTTCCACGATCAGATCGGCCACCTGCTGCGCCGCGCCTACCAGCGCCACGTCGCCATCTTTCAGGACGCCATTCCCGATTCGGACCTGACCGCCGCGCAATTCGTCGCGCTGTGCACCGTCAAGGAAAAGCAGTCGTGCTCGCTCAACGATATCGTCAAGACCACGGCCATCGATCAGGCCACCATTCGCGGCGTGGTCGAGCGTCTCAAGGCGCGACACCTCATTGAAGTCACGACCGACCCGAGCGACGGTCGCAAGCTGCTCGTGCGCGCCACCCCCGAAGGCCTCACCCTCATCAATCACACGGTGCCGTTCGCCAAGGAAGTGACCGAGCGCACCTACGGCGCGCTCAACACGGCCGAGCGCGTGGCGCTGGTGTTCCTGCTGCGCAAGATGATGGATAGCGAGACCACCGAGAAAGACGCGTAAGGCCGGCATACCCGTGCCGCAGAGGTCAGGTATCTGCCTCGATATCGTTCGTCGGCACGCTCACGCCTTCATGTGCATGCCGTTAAACCTTCACAGGGAAGGCGCCAGACTCGGTTGCGCCGGCATCAGCCGGCCCGTACTCGCCAACGCGGCGCGCACGGTTTCGGGCGTGAAAGGCGGCGCGACGATGCGTACACCTACCGCATCGTAAATCGCATTGGCCAAAGCTGCTGGCCCCGGCACCGAGGCGGACTCTCCGGCCCCCATCGGCGGCTCGCCCTGACGCGGCATGAGTACGACGTCCAGCGCAGGCAGTTCCGGGAAGGTCAGAATCGGATAGCTGCCCCATTCGCGGCTCGACACCTTGCCGTCCACGAAGCGCACGCGCTCCTTGAGCGAGCGGCTGAGCACCTGCACGACGTTGCCGTGCAACTGATGACGCACCCCGTCGGGGTTGACCATCGTGCCCGTATCCTGGCCGACTGTCACGCGCTCCACCGTCACCTCGCCGGTCACGCGATCGACGACGACATCGACAATCCACGCCGACCATGCGGCCCCGAAGCCGGGAAAGCGACTGTGCACATAGCGCGCGTAGGCCACACCGCGTCCACGCGCCTGACGCGGCGCGGTGTCCCAGCGAGAGGTGTCGTGTGACCGGGGCGTCCAGCCCGCGCGTGCGGCGACCGCTTCGAGCAGTTCGATGGCGCGTTCGTCCTTGAGATGGCGCAGTTTGAATTGCAGCGGGTCGACGCCTGTGGCCGCCGCCATTTCATCGGCAAAGGCATCGTGGGCAAACGAGTTGGGCAACGCCGACACGCCACGGAACCATGAGGCGCGCACCAGCGGCGCCATATCGTCGCAAACGAAGCGGCGGTTCGGGCTCTCGTAAGGCGATACCGCCGTGCGGTCGCCCATTTCGAAGACGCCGCCCGTCGGGGGTGTCACACCGGTCAGCAGCGAGGCGAGGAGGGGCGCATCGTTGGACGGGTAGCGAGAGGCGAAGTCGTAGGCCAGCAACTCGCCGTCGCGTGTTGCCGCACCGCGAACCGTCACGACCTGGCCCGTGCCTTTCGGCTCCCAGAGATGTTCGTCGGCGCGCGACAGTTGCACGCGTACCGGCGCGCCCACGGCGCGTGAGAGCAGCAGCGCATCGCCGCAGACGTCGTCCGCGCAATTGCGGCCGTAACAGCCCGACGCCTCCATGCGCACGATGTCGATCTGCGATTCGTCGCGGGCGATCAACTGCGACAGGTCGTAGCGCAGCGAGACCGGGTTTTGTGTGCCGGACCAGACGGTGATTCGTCCGTCGTCCTCCGCGCGGTAGTCGGCCACTGCGCACGACGGGCCGATCGAGCCGTGCATCTGATAGGGCCAGACGTAAGTGCGTTCGAGCGTGACCACGTCATCGCGCGCGAAGACCGACGCCACGTCGCCTTCGTCGAGCAGTGCGCGACGCGTGGCAGGTGCGGTGGAGATTGCCGTCGCCGGGTGGTCCATGGCGGGCAGCGAGGGCAGGGGTTTCCATGTCACGCGAAGCTCGCGCGCCGCCCGAATGGCCTGCTCCTCACGTTGCGCGACAACCCCGATGAAGTCGCCGATCACGACGACCGCTTTGACCCCCGGCAAATGCATGACGGACGACTCGTCGACGCGCAGCAGCGACGCCCCGACGAATGCGCCCGAATCGATGCCGCTGTAGGGCGGACGCACAACACGGCCGTGCAGCATGCCCGGCACGCGTACGTCGTGCACAAAGGTCAGTTCTCCGGTCGCCTTGGCCGGAAGATCGACGCGGCGCGACGATTTGCCGACCACGCGATAGGTGGCAGGGTCCTTGACCGGGGTTGCAAGATCCAGCACGAGCGCAATGCGTTCGCCGCGTACAAGTTCGGCAAAAGTGGCGCTGCATGCCACGCCGCCAGCGGTTTCACCGAACACTCGTGCGCCATCGCAAGACAGTTGCTGCGCGGGAATGCCGAATCGACGGCTGGCCAGCCCGATCAGTGCATGACGCGCCTGCGCCGCCGCGCATCGCAGCGGTACGGCGGAAATCTGAATGGTGGCGCTCGCGATGGTCGGGCCCTGATTGGGCGTTGCGTCGGTATGGCCGAGCTGCATCGACACCTGAGCGGCTTCGACATCGAGCTCTTCGGCCACGATCTGTGCGAGCGACGTGCGGATGCCGGTGCCCAGATCGACATGACCGTTGAACGCGAGAATCCGTCCGTCGTCGAGCACGGCGACGAACACTTCGGCGACTTCGGGCACGAAGCTCGAATGGCTGCCCGGCTGACCGGGGGCGGGCTTGATGGGTTTGACGGGCTGGCGGATGACTGTCAGGCAGCCGTCGCGCGCCAGTAATTCGGTGCGATTCACAAGCAGATTCCTGTGGTTCGGCAAGTGCCGTCGCACCATGCCATTCGTCACGGTAGGGGGCCAATATTGGCCCGTCAATCACCCTGCGGTCGTTCTTCCCAACTTGCCAGCCGTTCCCGTCCCCGGCCACCGCCTCACGCGCCCGCGATCCCGGGCGCGCGGCGGGTTTCGTGCGTCAGCGAATGCGCTTGTCGGCGGCCTGGATGGCTTCGATGGCTTCTTCCAGCGGCATCACCGCCGCATACTTCTGCTGCATGTCGAACAGGTTGGCCTCGTGCGGCGCGATGGCGCGATCGCCCACGCAGTCGGACAGCACCAGCGGCCGGAAGCCGTGCGACATGGCGTCGACCACGCTCGCGCGCACGCAGCCGCTGGTCACCGCACCCGCGACGAGCAGCGTCTGCACGGCGCGCTGCGAGAGCCACGGTGCGAGCTGCGTGCCGAAAAATGCCGACGGCACGACCTTGCGCACGACCAGTTCACCCGGCGCGGGCGTCAGCTCCGGCACGATGGCGCTGTTCGGATGATCTTCGGTCAGGGTTGCCATGCCCGGCACCTTGAGCGAAAACACGTTGTCGTCGCTGCCGTCGTCGGCATACACGATACGGCTGTGCGCCACCGGCCATCCGTTGCGACGCGCGAGCGCCAGCGCATCGACCGTGCGTGCGATGGCCTGCGGAATGTTGCCGCCGCCGAAGGTCTTCGGGTCGGCAAAACCGACCACCAGATCGATGATCAGCAAGCCGATATTGCCCTGGACCGGCAGCGGCGTGCCGAAGCCCTGGCGTTGATAGACATGGGCTTCGGCGTGTTGCGAGGTATCACTCATGACGTCTTGTCTCTGGGTTGGATGCGCGGCGCGATGCCGCACGGATCATTCGCTTTCACTCGTTCACGACCCGGCCGTCCTGCACGACGACGGCGTTGTCGAGCGACACCGTGCAGTGGCGCAGGGGGATGTCGATGTGGCACGTCGTGGTGCGGCTGCCGCCGCCTTCGTTGTTCGGGCCGAGCGAGAACAGGAAGTTGCCTTCGAACGCGCGCGCATCCATGCCGATCGTCGCTTCGCGGTCGTACAACCCGAGCGTCGACCAGCGCGCCCTCGGTTGCAACCCCCAGCCGATGTGCGAGATGGCATAGCCCTCGGGGTCGCGGAACGTCTCCATGTAGTCGCGCAGCAGCGCGGCGTCCACCCCGCCTTCGATGCGCGTGGCATATCCCTTTTCCACGGTCAGCACGATCGGCTCCGTGACATAGCGCTTTTGCGGCAGCAGAATGTCGCCGCGATCGATCACGATGGTGCCGTGCGCCGTGTGATCGTTCGGATACGAGAGGGCGAAACCGCTCGGCCAGTGATCCCAGCGTCCCGGCTCGTCGACGAAGCCGTACTCGGCCGTCGGGCCGAATTCGCCCATCGGGCAGACCAGCGACGTACCGGCAGCCGACGTCACGCGCATCTCGCGCGCTGCGCTCAGTTTTTCGGCGGCGGCCAGCACGCGGGCCTTGTCCGCCAGCGTCGGCACCATGCGTGCCAGTACTTCCGGCGGCTCAACGGCGAGCAGGATCTTCGTGCCGCCCTTGAGAATGTCGTGCTGTTCCGGCGAGAACAGCAGCGTCATCAGATCAAGCACCAGGTCGCTGTGCTTGAGTGCGGCAATGGCGGCGCGGTTGCCGGTCAGCGGCGTGGTGCCGAGATAGGCCAGCGAGTCGCGGCTGAACGCCTTTTCGCCGTTTACGGGCGGCAGGTCGAGCCGGTTGACGATCGCGCCCATGGACTGCGTGGCGATCAGCGCGCACGACAGCGTTTGCGGATGTGTCGACGAACTCGTGAGAATCGTGACGGTCTGCCCGGGCGTCAGCTTCGAGAGCGTGAGCACTTCCTTCCAGGCTTCGATCAATTGGTAATCGCTGATGGCCATCGTATGACTCCTTGTTGACCTCTTGGTACGGCGCCTTCGTTGGGTTCTCGTGACGGTCGTGGCGTGATCGTCAGACGGCGACCGGCCCGCCGAGCGGTGCGCCGAGGAAGTCACCGAACGCCGCATAGAAACCCGCGGCGTTGTCCCACGGAATCATGTGGCCGGCGTTCGGCACACGCACATGCTGCATGGCCGGCGTGGCGCGCTGCAATTCCGCAACGTCCTCGTCGCGCACCACGTCGCCGTTCTGCGCCGTGATGAGCAGCGACGGCACCCGCAACTGTGCGGCGTCGGCGTGGAAATCGTCGTGATGGAAACCTTCGTAGGACGCCAGCACGGCGCGCTCGTCGCAGGTGTGCAGCCATTCGGCGCGCAGCGTGCGCTCCTCTTCCGTCCATGTCGGACAGAAGGCGCGCATGCCCTCGGCATCGGTGCCCGCACGTGCGAGTGCCATCGAATCCACATACCAGGGCAGTTTGCCCGGATACTCGCGGCGACCCGGACCGGAGACCGGCGGGTCGACCAGCACTACCGACGCCAGACCGTGCGGCTCGCGCAGGGCGGCGCGTGCGGCGATGCGCGCACCCATCGAATGGCCCACGAGTATCACGCGCGTCAGCCCCAGGGCGGCAACGAGCGCGGCTACGTCATCTGCTTGAGCGTCGAGGCTGTAGTCGAGGTCGGCCGAAGCGCTCGACAGGCCGCGCCCGCGAACGTCGAGCACGTAGGTGTCGAACTCACGGCCGAACACCTCGCCGACGAAGCCCCATGTGATGGCCGGACTCGTGATGCCGGGGATGAGCACGATGGCCGGGCGCGATGCGCGCGCACCGTGTGCGCCGCCATAGCGCAGGTAATGCTGGCGAATGCCGTTGGCGGCCACATTGGCGCCGTACTGGAACGTGGAAGGCATGAGACAGGCTCCGCGAAAGTCGTGATGTCGGGGCGGGAGAAGAGGCGGCGTGTCAGTACGCACCGGAGAGCAGCGCCCCGGCACCCGGAACGATCGGCTCCAGATCCAGTTCGCGCAACATGGCATAGGTCGTGGCGATTGCCGCCGTAATCACGGGCTTGCCCGTCATGGCTTCGACCTTCGACACCGCCGGCAGCGATGGCATCTGCACGCACGCGGAAAGCACAATGGCGTCGGCATCGTCGTAGGGCAGCGTCTTGACGATGTCCGGCAGACGGCTCGGATCGTGACGGCCGACGTCGAGGTTGTCGGGAATTTCGAGTGCGCGATACGCGATCACTTCAAAGCCTTCGTTACGGATGTAATCGACGACCAGTTCGGTGAGCGGCACCATGTACGGCGCCACCACGACGATGCGCTTCGCACCGATCACGCGCAGCGCATCGACCAGCGCACCGGCGCTCGTGAGCACCGGGGCCGCGCCGCCATTCTCGACGGTCTTCTCCGTCAAACGCTTCTGCGACACGCGGTGATAGCCGCGACCCATGGCCATGATCGCCACGAGGCAGGCGTAGCCGAGCACGTCCACACGTGCATCGCTCAGCTCCAGCGCGCAGCGATCCGATTCGGCGTCCATGGCCGCGAGCTCTTCCTTGACCACTTTCTTCATCCGCATGCGGCTCGAATGGAACGTGAAGCGCTCGGGCCGGATCGTCTCGCGCAGCCGCAGCATCGCGGGAATTTCGGTTTCCATGGTGGTGTTGGAACTCGGCACGATCTGGCCGATGCGGAATTGCTTGGTCATGACGGCATTCTCCCGAAGGGTTGGGCGACCCGGCTGGTGCACGGTAGCAATACCGTGCACACACCATAAATGGTCAAGGTGCGAGAAACTCTAGCGCACACATTATATTTTCGCAACACAAGACAAAATCCCCGATGGCGCCCATGAGGCCGCATGGATCAAGGGGTGTACGTGAATTGATCGATCCTTATCGGGGCAAACCCTGACGTGACATTTTTCTTCTTGCGATCAAAATTTATCGTGTGTACGCTTTGATTCATCGAACTCAACCAGCCCGGATGTTCCCCCGATTCACGGCTAAGCCGGGCGCACGATCAGGAGCTTTCATGAGCAAACCACGCATCGCCGTTATCGGCGCAGGCCTGGGCGGCACGGCGGCCGCCGGTCTGCTGGAGCGCAGCGGCTACGACGTTGCGCTGTATGAGCAGGCCCCGGCCTTCTCGCGTCTGGGCGCCGGCATTCACCTGGGGCCGAACGTGATGAAGATCATGCGTCGCCTGGGTATCGAAGATGCGCTCAACGTCATGGGCTCGCACCCCGACTACTGGTACAGCCGTGACTGGAAGACGGCCGAGGCGATGTCGCAGATTCCGCTGGGCGAGTTCGCATTGAAAACCTACGGTGCGACCTATCTGACGGTGCATCGCGGCGACTTTCACGAGTTGATGACGCGCGCCGTCTCGCCGGGCACCATCCGCTTCGGCAAGTGCCTGCAATCGGTGGAGGACACCGGTCGTGAAGTGCGCATGACCTTTACCGACGGCACCGTCGAGACGGCCGATATCCTGATCGGCGCCGATGGCGTGAACTCGAAGGTTCGCGAGCATCTGCTGGGCGCGGAGCCGCCGCGCTACACGGGGTATGTCGCGCATCGCGCCGTGTTCCCGGCATCGCTGCTGGGCAACAAGCCTTACGACATGTGCGTGAAGTGGTGGTCGGAAGATCGCCACATGATGGTCTACTACGTGACCGAGAAGAAGGACGAGTACTACTACGTGACCGGGGTGCCGCAGAAGGAATGGCCGGCTGGCGTGTCCATGCTGCCGAGCAGCCGCGAGGAGATGCTCGAAGCGTTCGCTGGCTACCACGCCGACGTGCAGCATCTGATCGAGGTCTCGCCGACGATCACCAAGTGGCCGCTGCTCGAACGCGATCCGTTGCCGCTGTGGAGCCGTGGCCGTCTGGTCATGCTGGGCGATGCCTGCCACCCGATGAAGCCGCACATGGCGCAAGGCGCAGCGATGGCCATCGAAGACGCCGCCATGCTCACGCGCTGCCTGAACGAAGTGGGCGTCACCGATTACGGCAATGCCTTCGCGCTTTACGAGGCGAACCGTGCGGCGCGCGCCTCCGAGGTGCAGCGCGTGTCCCACAACAATACCTGGCTGCGCACCAATGAGGACCCGGCCTGGGTGTTCGGTTACGATGTGTTCGAGATCCCCCTCGTCCCCGCTTCCTCGCGCACGGTTGCGCCGCCGCTGAGCGCCGTCGCCTGACTTGCAGGCACAGGACTTGCATGAACCTGCGGGGTGAGGCGTCCGGTACGGGCGGCGTCACCCCGATTTTTCGTCTGCGAGTAATCCATGGCCGTATCGAATACCGTCGCAGGACCAGTCACGCTGTGCGTGAACGGCGAGCGCCACAGCGTGGCGGATGCGACACCGGACACGCCGCTGCTCTACGTGCTGCGTAACGATCTTGCGCTCAACGGCCCGAAGTATGGCTGCGGGCTTGGTCAATGCGGCGCGTGCACGGTACTCGTGGACGGTCAGCCCGCGCGCTCATGCGTGGTACCGGTCAGCATCGCTCGCGAACGCGAGGTCACCACGCTCGAAGGGCTGGGCCGGATCGATGATCTGCATCCGATCCAGCGCGCTTTCATCGACGAGCAGGCGGCGCAGTGCGGGTATTGCCTGAACGGCATGATCATGAGCGCCAAGGCGTTGCTCGACCGCAATCCCACACCCGACGACAGCGAGATTCACGCCGCATTGCGCTTCAATCTGTGCCGCTGCGGGACACACTACGAAATCGTCAAAGCCGTGCATCGCGCGGCGCAATACCTGCAACATGACACGGATCGATAGCGTCGATGGCGTCCCTCGTGACGATAGCGACGCGCACCGCGTCGTGCCCGCCGGCAAGGCCGATGCACTTCCCGCCACCGGGAGTGCCTTCGGATCGCAGACGCCGGATGGCGGGCCGCATGCGACCTACGGCTGGCCGACGCTTGACGGCGATGCCGTCGCCCGGCTCGATGTGACGGCGCGCACGCGCGCCGACGGCACACTGCGCACCTGGGACTACCGGGCAGAGGTATCCAGCGATGCCGCCCCCGGCGACGCTGCGCCTCCCATGATGGCATCGCAGGACACTGCACTGCCGCCACCGCAGCTTTATCGTCACGACGTCAGCGCCATGCAGGTGAGCGACGTCGGCCATCGAATTCCGCCGCAAGCGCACACGTTTGCGCGTGAATCGTTCATCGACGAAGCGGCAACGGACGCCGGGTACGACCCGGTCAGCTACCGCCTGCACCATCTCGATCCCCGGCAAGACGCCGGTGCACGTGAGGTCATCTGCATGGTGGCGCAGCGCGCCGCGTGGGGACTGCCGGAGCGCGCCGATGCGCCGGCCGTACCGGATGGCTGGCGCCGCGGCCGGGGTTTCGCTTTCGATGGTGGCGCCTCTGACGTGACGGACGGCGCGACGGACGGCGCGCCGGACGCCTGGTCGGCGTGGATCGTCGATCTGGACGTCAACCCGCAATCGGGGGACATCGCGATTCGCCGCGTGGTCGCCGGTGCCGCGACGGGTGAGCCCGACGCCGCCCCTCACGTAAGCGGTCTGCCCGCGTGGCAGATCACCGACGCGATGCAGCGCGCGTTGGGCATGGCATGGCACGCCGAAGCGGCGCACGACGAAACCGGTACCGATAACCCCAACGACAATCAGGCAGCCGTTGCGCTCGCGCTGCAACGCGCGCTGACGCAGGCCAGCGAGATGCCGGATGGCGCCCATGCGCCTCACGAGCTCTCGGAGGCCGACGCTCGCCGTCTGGCGAATGCGTCGGCGTCGGCTGCCGCAGCCATCGCCAATGCCTTGTTCGACGCGACCGGCGTGCGCCTGCGTCGGCCGCCGTTCGATCCGGCCAGCCTGCGTCAGGCGTTTCGCGATCCGGTCGCAGCAGAGATTGCCGGGGTGGCAAATGCCCCCGCCGACCGGCGTCGCCCGGCACGCTGGCGTCGCTGGCTCGCGGGCGGCGGCATCGGCGGACTGATCGGCGGGCTGGTCGGACTCGCGTGCGCCATGCTGCCCGGACCGGCGGAAATTGCCCCCATCTCGGCGGCAGACAACACGTTGTGGTCCGCCGCGACGCTGGAGCGCGGACGACAGGTCGCTCTGGCGGGCGATTGCGCCGTCTGCCATACGACCCGGGGCGGCGCGACCAATGCCGGTGGCCTCGCGCTGGAAACACCGTTCGGCACCGTCTACTCGACCAACCTCACGCCCGACCCCGAGACCGGTATCGGTCGCTGGTCGTATGCCGCCTTCGCGCGCGCCATGCGTGAGGGCATCTCCCGAGACGGCTCGCATCTGTACCCCGCATTTCCGTACACGTCGTTTGCCAAAATGAGCGAGCCGGACATGCTCGCGCTCTACGGGTATCTGATGTCGCAACCGGCCGTCTCGAATACGCCGCCGAAAACCGAACTCCCGTTCCCGCTCAATCAACGACGTCTGGTTGCCGGGTGGAACTGGATGTATCACGACACCGCCGAATATCGTCCCGATCCCGCGCAGTCGACGCTGTGGAATCGCGGTCGTTACCTTGTCGACGGCGCGGGGCATTGCGGGGCCTGCCATACGCCGCGCAACATGCTCGGCGCGGAGCGCGACAAGCTGTATCTGCGCGGCGGCGAAGCTGAGGGCTGGCGCGCGCCGCCGCTCGTCGGTACCCCCGACACGCCGGTGCCGTGGACCGAAGCGGCGCTCTTCGATTACTTGCGCACCGGCTTCTCGCCGGAGCATGGGGTCGCCGCGGGTCCGATGGCGCCTGTGGTATCCGGACTTGCCGCGTTGCCCGAATCCGACGTGCGCGCCATCGCGCATTACATCTCGTCGCTGTCGCCGCAACCCGACACGGCCAAGGTGGCCGATCTCGTGCGTAATCGCGCTGCGGGTGTGGACATTGCGACCACGCTCGGACTCGAGAACGGTCGTCGCGCTTTCGAGGCGGCCTGCGCCGTTTGCCATACAGATTCGGGCGGCGTGGGGCACTTTGGCGTGCGACCGCTGATGGGACTCAATACGAGCGTCAGTCAGGCCAGCCCCGACAACCTCATGCATGTGCTGATGAACGGCATCGATCAGCCCGCGACGGAAGGCCTCGGCTACATGCCCGGGTTCCGCGACGCGTTCGACGATCGCCAGATGGCCGAGCTTGCCGCCTACATCCGCACGCGCTACGCCCCCGACCAGCCCGCATGGGAAAACCTGGGCGGCGCCGCTGCCCGTGCGCGCGCCGCACACCATCCCTGAGCGTTCGCTCGATCCACGGAGCCCCCATGCACAGCGTCGATCGCGAAGTTCTCGAAACCGCCTCACGCTGGCTCTCGCAACAGCGTGCGGTGCATCTCTACACCGTGGTCGCTACGTGGGGATCGTCGCCGCGCCCGCCCGGCGCGATGTTGGCCATGCGCGATGACGGGCGACTCGTCGGCTCGGTGTCGGGCGGTTGCATCGAGGACGATCTGATCGACCGCTTGCTGCGCGACGGTGCGCCCTCGGCGTTGCCGGAGCGCATCGAATATGGCGTCAGCGCCGACGAAGCGCACCGTTTCGGCCTGCCTTGCGGCGGCACGATGCGACTGGTGCGCGAGACGTTGTCGAGCGCCAGCCTGTTGCCCGCGCTGATCGAGGCGATGTGCAACGGCCGGGCGATGCGCCGCACGCTCGACATGGCCACGGGCCACGTCACGCTCACCCCGCTCGACGAGCATCTCGACGGAGACGCCTGCACGTTCGATGGCGCGCGTCTCATCACCACACATGGACCGACCTGGCGGTTGTTGCTGATCGGCGCAGGGCAGCTCACGCAGTACGTCGCCAACATCGCCCTCACGCTCGATTACGCCGTCACGGTTTGCGATCCGCGCGAGGAGTATCGGGACGGCTGGCATACGCCCGGCACGACGCTGGTACGCACGATGCCCGACGATACCGTCGTCGGCATGCGTCCCGATGCGCGCATGGCGGTCGTGGCGCTCACGCACGATCCCAAGCTCGACGATCTCGCGCTGATGGAGGCGTTGATGTCGCCGGCGTTCTACGTCGGTGCGATTGGTTCGCGTCGCAACAATGAGAAGCGTCGCGAGCGGCTGGCCTTGTTCGGGGTGACGTCGGAGGCGCTTGCGCGATTGCACGGCCCTGTCGGGTTGTATCTGGGCGGGCGGACGCCGCCGGAGATTGCCGTGTCGATTGCGGCGGATCTGACGGCTCGTCGACATCGTCTTCCTGTGACGTCGCTCATGGACGTGGAAGCCGGTAAAACGCTCGTCGGCTAAAGCGTCTTGCCTCAGCCGACGAGGCTGTACGAATCATGTGAGCCATCCGATTCGCACAGCCCTCACTTCAAGCCATCCTCAACGATTCACGACGTGCTTCGGGTACGCCAATGCCAGCGCGCAACCGATCAGCATGCACGCGGCAAACCCGTAAATACCCGCCGATTGCGAGTGGAAGGTGTCACGCAGCCAGCCGATGAAATAGGTGCTCAGGAAGCCGCCCAGGTTGGCCAGCGAGCAGGCGAACGCGATGCCTGCTGCCGCAGCCGCCCCTTTCAGGAAGGTCGACGGTACCGCCCACACTACCGGCATGGCAGCCGCCGCGCCCAGATTGATCAGCGAGAACAGCAGGACCGTCATTGCCGTGCCGTGTGAGCCGCTGGCAAAGATGAACATGGCGACTGCCGAGAGCAGGAAGGGCAGCACGATGTGCCAGCGGCGTTCGCGCAGTCGATCCGAGCGGGCGCCCCAGACCAGCACGCCGATAACGGCCAGCGCGTTGGGAATCGCCATCAGCCAGCCGATCGTGTACGGGTCCTTGACGCCGGTGTCTTTCAGAATCGTCGGCAGCCAGAAGCTCACGCCATACAGGCCGAGCAGCACGCACAGGTCGATCAGTCCCAGCATCCACACCTTCACGTCGGAGAACGCGGCGCCGAGATTGTGGCGCTTGTGTACCCCGGCGTCCTTGTCGAGGTTGGCGACGAGCACGGCTTTTTCCTGCGGCGTGAGCCAGCGCGCCGACGCGATGTCGTTCGGCAGATAGATGAAGATCGCAATGCCCAGCACGACAGACGGAACGGCCTCGATCACGAACAGCCATTGCCAGCCGCCGAAGCCGTGAGCGCCGTCGAACATCTGCATGATCCAGCCCGACAGCGGACTGCCGATCATGCTCGAGAGCGGCAGGCCGACCATGAATAGCGCGATGATGCGTGCGCGTCGCTCATCCGGATACCAGCGCGTGAGATACAGCAGCACGCCCGGCAGAAACCCGGCTTCGGCCACGCCCAGCAGGAAGCGCAGCACATAGAACTGCGTGGGTGTCGAGACGAAGGCGGTCGCGCCCGAGATCAGGCCCCACGTGACCATGATGCGGGCGATCCAGAGCTTCGCGCCGACCTTTTGCAGAATCAGGTTGCTGGGCACCTCGAACAGAATGTAACCAGCGAAGAACAAACCGGCGCCCAGCCCGTAGACGGTATCGCTGAACTGCAATGCACTGAGCATTTGCAGTTTGGCCAGCCCGACGTTGATGCGATCGAGATACGCCGCGAAATAACAAAGACAGAAGAAGGTGATGAGACGCACCGTGACCTTGCGGTAGACCGCGTCGGTGTCGGCGCTCGACGTGGCCACAGCTTCAACCACATTTGGCGTTGAGATATAAGACATGGCGATTCCCGATGACTGTAAGGGATGGGTGAATCGTCCGCCCGGCGAGAATTCGGGCGTGTGCGCTCGGCACTGACGGATGTATAGCACGAACAAAAAGTGTATGCGCTACAAAAATAAGAGGTCTGCCGATGATCTGATATCGTCAATTACCGCTCTCGCCAATGCCAGAAAGGCCGTCAATTAACGGCCAATCAAAGACATAGGGTTTTTCTCTACCGACAAGGGGAATTGTTTTCCTTGAAGGCGTTATTTTAAGTGTGTACGCTACGAATAACCCTTCCGAGTCCTGACTGAGGAACCGCCATGTACGACCGTTTTGCTGTTGACCGACTGATCGACCTGTGGCTCACCGAAGACATTGGTTATTGCGACCTTACGGCGCAGACCATGATCGACGAATCTGCCGCCGGCGCTTTTGTCATGAACGCCCGTGAACCGGTGATCGTTGCCGGCATTCAAGTGGCTGCGCGAATTTTCGAGCGTTACGATCCGACGCTCAAGATCGATGTGAAAGTGCGTGACGGTGAGCATGCCCCGAAGGGTGCGATCCTGCTGCACGTGTCCGGTAACGCCCGCAGCATTCTCACGGCGGAGCGCACTGCACTGAACATCGTGCAGCGCATGAGCGGTATCGCCAACGAGACGGCGCGTTATGTCGCCGCCATCGAAGGCACGCGCGCCCGACTGCTCGACAGCCGCAAGACGACGCCGGGACTGCGCATGCTGGAAAAGCACGCCGTGAGCTGTGGCGGCGGGCTGAACCACCGCCTGGGGCTGGATAACGGCGTGATGATCAAGGACAACCACATTGCTGTGGCCGGCAGCATCAAGGCCGCAGTGTCGCGTGCGCGCAAACTCGTGCCGATGCTGACCAAGGTGGAAGTGGAATGCGACCGCCTCGATCAGGTGAGCGAGGCGCTTGAGACCGACGTGGACGTGATCATGCTGGACAACATGTCGGTCGAAGACATGAAGACGGCTGTCGCCATGATCAACGGCAAATGCAAGGTGGAAGCGTCGGGTGGGATTCGTCTGGATACGATTCGCCCGATTGCCGAGACGGGCGTCGACTACATTTCGACGAGCAAGATCATGCAGTCGGCCCCGGCCGTCGATATCGGCCTGGACGAAGCCTGATCCGGGCATCGACATCTACCGACACTCGACACGCCGACGCCGACCATGACGCGCCCCGGGATTTTCTTCTTCGTGGTCGGCCCCAGTGGGGCCGGCAAGGACACGCTGATCGACGGGGCGCAGGCGCGCTTCGCCGACAGCGGCCGGTACGTGTTTGCGACACGTACGATTACCCGTCCGGGCGACGCCCCGGGTGAGGCGCACATCGGCGTGACCGAAGCTGAGTTCGCCGCTCGCGATGCGCAGGGCGCGTTTCTCGTCACATGGCAGGCGCATGGGCTGCATTACGGGCTCGATGCCACGCTGCGTGACGATCTTGCGCAGGGCCGTCACGTGGTGGCCAATGGGTCCCGGGCGATTCTGCCCAAACTCATTGGCCGGGTACCGCGTCTGATCGTCATCGAAGTCAGTGCACCGGCCGAGGTGCTTGCTATGCGCATCGCCGGGCGCGGGCGCGAAACGCCTGAACAGATCGTCGCGCGACTGGCTCGCACCGTCACGGCCTATCCGGCAGAAGTGCCGCTCGTGCGCGTATCGAACGACAGCACTAGTGACATCGGCATCGCGCGTTTCGTCGAAGCGTTGGAGACGTGTGCGGCGCCCCCGGAGAGTCTGGGGTTGGCGGAAGCCAAGCGTGCCGGTGCAACGCTTGACGAGGCGTCGTGGACGTTACTCCTCGACGACCTGATGCATGAGCGCTATGCGCCGGAAGAGGGCGAAGCGCTGCTACGGTTATTGATCGAAGGGCTGGACGACAACGAGATCGTTGCGCTGACGCGTGCCCGCACTCGATGGATGCCGCGCATCGATTGGGGACGTCCGATCGTCGTCGACAAGCATTCGATGGGCGGCGTGCCGGGCAGTCGCATCACGCTGATCGTGGTGCCGCTGGTCGTGGCTTACGGGTTGTGCATGCCGAAGACGTCGTCGCGTGCGATCACGTCGGCGGCGGGAACGGCCGACGCGATGGAGGCGGCGACGCGTGTCGATCTCGACGCCGCCGAAATGCGCGCAGCAGTGGCGCAGGCCGGGGGCTGCATCGTCTGGAACGGACGTCTCAATCACTCTCGCGTCGACGACGTGACGAACGCGATGGTGCGACCGCTCCGGCTGGATACGCGCAGATGGTCTGTCGCATCGATACTTTCCAAGAAGTTCTGTGCCGGCGCCACGCACGTGGTGGTGGATCTGCCGTGGGGGCCGCAGGCCAAGATGGCGGATGAAGCGCAGGCGCGCGAACTTGGCGCGCTGTTCGAGCGGGTCGGGGCAGCGTTGGGCATGACCGTGCAGGCATTCGCCACCGATGGCCGTGCGCCGATCGGTCGAGGCATCGGGCCGGCGCTGGAGCTGCGAGATGTGTTGCAGGTACTGGACAATGACGCCGCTGCGCCAGCCGATCTGCGGGAGAAAGCACTGACGTTCGCGTCGCGGATTCTGTCGTGGGATCCGGCGCTTGGCGGCGATGTCGTCAAGGCGCGGGTTATCGCCGAAGCATTGCTGACGGATGGCTCGGCGCGTCGCGCGTTCGAACGCGTCGTCGACGCACAGGGGCGCAAACCTTATGCGACGCCTTCCACGGAATTCGTAAACGTCGTGGCAACGTCAGACGGTGTCGTCGCGGCTATCGACGGCTGGGAGATTTCCGGCATCGCCCGCGACGCCGGTGCACCCGAGGATCTGGGGGCGGGTGTGGATCTGCTTTGCGCTGTTGGAGAGCGGGTGAAAGTCGGTGATGTGCTCATGCGCGTGCATGGTGGTGATCCGCAACGTCTGGCAGCGGCTGCGGCTCGTGCTGCGGTGGCGAGTGGGGTGTTGGTGGGGTGAGGTTGGTTTAATCCTCAAGTCCTGCCGCGTTGAAAATCTGTTCGGCGCAAGCTCTTTGGCGGCCTCAAGACATTGTGGATAGCTCAGTTCCAAGGTGGCAACTTGCGGTGGTATCAGTCGAGGTCGAATTCGCGGCGGTACTTCCAGCCACCTTTCGGCGTGAAAGGTTCCCCGTTGGCGAGATAGCTCATGTACCTTTTCAGGTCCGGCCCGTTGAGATTCAGTCTCTCATATAGGATGTCGAACAGCGCATGTCCGACCATACTAAGCGGCGCACGCCCCGCAGGTTCCTCCTTGCACATCCATTCGAACAGGCGCGGAATAATGCCGCCGCCGGGGAGTTGTAAGCTGGCTAGTTCGGACGCGCGGCTCGCAACGATTTGCTTCAACGTGCCATCGTAGATTTGCCGGACGTACTCGCCGATGCTTTTCAGGGCATTGAAGTCTTTGCCGGTCAACATCCTATAGAGCAAGACTGCCATTCCCCATGCTTCGTAGGTTCCGCCGAAGTGCTGATTCCCGACCCAGGGTTTGAAAATCTCGGGAGGCAGGCTGCTGAAGGCACCTCCGATGGTGCGTGGTCCAAGGGTGAGCATTGTGAAGTGGTGCTCAGGTTCGTCGTCGTAATTGCCACTGATGACCGGCAGAGCTTCCCCCCAATCCAATATCTTGACGCCGGGGTCAATCTTCCTAGGATTGTCGATATATTCGGGGCCTATCCGCACAGTGCTTTCCGGAAGAAGCATGACATTGCCAGGGTGAAAATCCCGGTGCAAATAGGGCAACGTGGCGATCGATAGCGCTCGGGTGATTCGCGCGAAGACCGCTAGTTTGTCGTTCATGCTGTATGGCGCACTTCGGCCAAGCCAGTCGCTCAGTAATTCGCCATCGACCCACTCCGTGATGATCGCGGACGATTCGATATCCGGAAACTCCTCAGTGGTCAGGAGTTTCGGAACCAGATTGGCGTCAAAAAGCGATATGTTCTTCAGCGCATCGCGCTCCATTGCGAACTTCGCTCTATTGAGTTCTCCTCGAGACCCAATCAGGTATTTGATGAAAACCTGCTTCCGAGTCTGTTGATCGATCCCTTTGAACGTGGCGCCACCATACGTCTGGCCAATAGGCTCAATCGCGCGGTATCTTTCATGGATCAGATCGATTCCCAGGCGTTGCACAATCGTCAGCAGAGGCTTGATGGGAGAAAGGGATGACATGCGGTGCTAGGTACCAGTAACGAGGGTCGCCTCGACGGCGGTGCAGACTAACATTATTTCGTTGTGAGACAGGAGCGCTTCTTCAAGTTCATCGCATTGAAAACTAAGTCGATCCAGCAATGCCTCGACGGATTCAGTGCGGCCCGAATACTCGAATTCGTTGTAGAGGTCGGCACACTCCGGACTCCAGCAGAAGCAAAACCTATCCTTGGGCTTGAGCTGCCGAATTTGCCCCCGGTCTCCCGCATAGCTCTGGGCCGTCGTTATGTCTCCCGTCGCAAAAAGCGAGCTTTCACGAAAGCGCATCCCGAATCTCTTGAAGAACCAGTCGTCCATTCTTGATTGAACATCCAGCGGCATGTTCTGTGGGAGACGGTTAGACGGCGATTGAATGTCGATGACCTGATTGTTCGATGGCCTGGAAAACCCACGGAATAGCGGCAGTCCGCCGCTGACTTCACCCCACGAGTCGCCCGGATACCAGATAAGTTTTTGCATCTTTGATATTTATCAGTAAATCACGCCACTTTGATTTCCACACTGTCGTCATCCATGGCGCGAATTACAGTACGCGGAGATATACAATCGTCAGTGGCATTCCGAGGGCTCTCAAGTCGCGATGGCGGGAAGCTTGGAGTGCCGCATTACGGACCTGCCCTGCGCTCAAGTTACCGCAGTTGGAACGCTTCCTGCCTTTGACATCAGGTCAATTTGAGTCCGAGGGATCTTCACCCTTCAGTTCCGCAAACTTAGCCGCCATGGTCGGGTTCCCGCGAGTCAGTTTCTTGACGGTGAGGTCTTCGGCCTTGTCGTTCGCCAGCCGCAGGTTATTGGCCGACTTGTAGAGCGCGTCCTTGGTCTTTTCCAGATCCTTGATGGCTTCGTCGATGCGCTTGACGGCTTCTTCGAAACCGTCGGAGGCCAGACGCCAGTTGCGGCCAAACGAGGTCTTGAAGTCGTCCAACTGGCTCTCGAAGCGAGTGATATCCAGATTCTGTGCTTTCACCAGGGCCAACTCGGACTTGTAGCGCAGTGAGTTCATGGCCGCGTTGCGCAACAGCGTAATCATCGGGATGAAGAACTGCGGCCGCACCACGTACATCTTCGGGTAGCGGTGCGAGACATCGACGATGCCGCTGTTATAAAGCTCGCTGTCAGGCTCCAGCAGCGAAACCAACACCGCGTATTCACAGCCTTTCTCCGAACGGTCCTTGTCCAGCTCTTTGAAGAAGTCTTCGTTCCTTTTCTTCGTGGCCGTCTGGTCGTTCTCGTTTTTCATCTCGAACATGATCGAGACGATTTCCGTTTGCGCGTCGTCGCTCTCCCGGAAGATGAAGTCGCCTTTGCTGCCACCGCTGGCGTCGTTGTCCTTCTCGAAATAGGCACGCGGAAAAGCACTGGCGCGGATGCGATTGAATTCGATTTCGCAATGCTGTTCCAGCGTCTCGCCGACCATTTTCGTCGAGAGTTTTGCCTTCATGTCGCGCAGACGCTCAATGGCTTCGTCCCGGTCCTTTAGCTGGGTTTCGTACTTGTCCTTGAGCGATTTTTCGGCCAGTTCCTTTTCCAGTGCTGCGCGGTCCAGATTGTTTCTGAGCGCGTCCCGCTCTTGCTGCACTTTGCCCACGGCCTCGGTAATCGCCAATTGGTGGCTGACTGACGTCGCATCCAACTGCGATTTCAATGTTTGTAATGCAAGTTCTTTGCTGGTGACGGCTTTTTGCAGCTCGGTGTCCAATCGGGCCTGAGCCAGCTCGGCCTGAGATTTTTGTTCGGCCTGGGCCTGATGCAACTGCTGCGCAAGCTCGTCACGCTGCTTTTGCACATCGTTGACGGCGGTCGTCACCGCCAGTTGGCGTGCCATGACTTCGCCGTCCAATTGGGCCTTGAGCCTCTGGATTTCGACATCCTTGGCCGCAGCGGCTTTCTCCAGCTCGACCTGTAACCGCGCGGCTGCCAGCTGTTCGGCGCTTTGCTGTTCGCTTTGCGCCTGCGTCAACTGGTGGAGCAGCCCATCACGTTCCTTTTCCAGTCCGCTCAGGGCCTCGGTCACGGCCAGCCGGCTGGCCATGGCGGCCGCTTCCAACTGGTTCTTGAGGTCCTGGATTTCGGCATCCTTGTTGGCGGCGTTGCTCGTCATTTCACCGGCCAGCCTGGCTTGTTCCAGCGCCACGGCATTCTGCTTTTCCTGCTCGGCCAGCCGCAGCCGCTCGTGCAACTGCTTCTCCAGCTCTTCGCGCTGCTTATCGAATTCGCTGTCGCGGACCTGCTTTTGAATATCGGCGTAGCCAGCTTCGTCGATCTTGAACGCTTTTTTGCAATGAGGACAAATGATTTCGTGCATGGAGTGTTCCGAAGCGCAGATGCGCAGCGTTAGGCTGCTTTTGTAAATAACGTGGATGCTTTGCTATTGGGGACTCGCTGGGTCCCCTGATGCCCTTGAGCAAAGCCTCGTATGAATCCTTGTCGGGTCATCGTGACCCTGAATCCTCAACCCGCCGCCGCCTCCTCAACTACGGGCTGCTTCGGCAACGTAATCGTAAACGTCGTCCCGACGCCGACCTGACTGGTGACGTCGATCGTTCCTTTATGGAATTCGATGGCGGCGTACACCACGGCCAGTCCTACGCCGGAACCGTCTTCCAGCACGGCGTTACTGCGTGAGCGGAACGACATCTGGAAGATCTCCTTGAGTTCCTCCTCCGGAATGCCCGTGCCGTTGTCTCGCAGCACCACCTCGAACGCTTCGCCCTTATCCGACACGCTCATGTCGATGGCAGGCTGCGCCATCGTGTACTTCGTCGCGTTGCTCACCAGATTGATGAACGCGTGGAACAGCACATTGCTGTCGCCGATCATGCGGCTGTCCATCCCCTGCGGGGCCTGCACCGTGATCGTCGCATTCGGGAACATGTCGGCGCCCACGCCTCGCACGTCCTCCAGCAAGGCCACGAGCGAGAGTTCGGCGCGTTTGCCAAACTTCGGGTCGTCCAGCGATGCACTCTGCGCTGCGTCCAGCCAGTTCTGAATCAGATTGTTCAGCTTGGCTACCGCTTCGCGAATCTTCGTGTAACGCGGACGGGAATCCGTCTCCTCGTTGCGCGGGCTGAGCAACCGCTGCGCATGACCGTCGATCACACTCAGCAGCGTGCGGAACTCGTGCGTCGCCATCGAGCGGAACGTCTTCTGGAAGTTGTTCAGCCGCTCCTCATTCGCCAGCGCGCGCTGCAAGATCGTGTTCTTCGCCGTCGCAAGCTTCTGATTGCGCACCAACGACGCCGTACTGTCCTGAATCTTTGACAACGTGCGAGACAACGTCCCGATTTCGTCGCCGCGCGACAGCCACGGCAGCCGCAGCTTGTCCTTGCCCGCCACCGCGTTCCCCGCCATCCGGATCAGATGCGTGAGCGGCCGCAGAATCACCGCATCCACATAGATCAGGCACAGCAGCGTCACGACGATCATCGCGACGATCAGTCCGTCGATCTTCAACAGATGTTTGCGAGCGTCGGTGTTCTTCGCCTCGACATCCCGGATCAGCGACTCGGTGCTGCGAAATACTAACGCGCCGAACGTGCTGTTTGCCTGCGTGTACTTGGCGCTCGATTCCCCGCGATACAGCCGGGCTGCATCGTTCAGCTTGCCGCCTTGCGCCAACTGGAACACCTGATTCGATGCCCGGCGGTACTGCGCCCATTGCGACTGGAACTTCGAGAAGGCGAGACGGAATTCGTCGTGCACCAGTACCTTTTGATAACGCTCGGACGCTGCCTTGATCTTGTCGTCGAACTCGCCCGCCGCCGTGCGGATATCCGCCAGCGCCTTGGGCGACATTGGCGCCAGGGCCTCCGACTCGACCGTGCGGAAGTCGGAAATGTAATCGTTGAGTTCTTCGAGAACGCTGAGGTTCTCGATCTGTGCGCGCTCGGCCGCAATGGCACGTTGCTGCGCGGAATCGACCTGATAGTGCACCGCGATGCCCACGGCGATCATCGCCACGAGGCACACCGCGAGCAAAAGATACATCCGCCCCCGGATGGGAAGCGATTGACCGGCCGATGAAGATGAGGAAGACGCTTTCGACATGCGTAGAAGGGGAGAGGGCCCGGCGCGACGACGCGCTCAGAGCTGAATGATGTTGAGCAGGGCGGCGCGAACCACGGCTTCCGTGCGCGTGGCGACGTTCAGCTTTTCGCGGGCGTTATCGATATGGAAGTCGACCGTGCGTTTCCCCAATTCGAGAATCATCGCGATCTCGGCCGACGTCTTGCCCTTGGCCGACCATTGCAACACTTCCACTTCTCGCCGGGTGAGCCCGAACGGCAGCGGCGTGCCCTCCGGGGCCTCTTCATGCTCGGTGTATTTGCGGATCACCGTGTCGAGCACGTCGAAATCCACCGGCTTGAGCATGTACTCGTCGGCGCCGGTGCTGTGCCCGCGCATGATGGATTCCTTGTCGGCATTGCCCGTCAGGAAGATGAAGGGAATCTTGCGCTCGCCCTGAATGATGCTCCGGGCGCTTTCCAGAAACTCGAAGCCGGTCATGCCCGGCACGTTCACGTCGCACACGATGATGTCCGGCATGAACGCCGCAAGCGTTGCCAATGCCGCCGAGAAATCGTGCGCCACTTTCACGACATAGCCCCGATCCGTCAGATCCTCGCGAATCAGGTCTGCCGAATCGTGGTCGTCCTCAATGCAAAAGACTTTGGTGGGAGATGACATCCCGCTGGCCCCGGTTTTTTTAATGGAATGCCGAAATCGTACTAAAAAAATCACCGGACGACGAATTTCGGTCAATAACACCTGCGCAACATAAAGAAAAGGACCGCTGGGCGGTCCTTATCGGGGAGGTGTCGGCATGCATCGTTCAGCACTGAAAGGGCAGCAGATGACCGAACTGGTGATAAAGCTCGGAAATGCCGTAAGTGAGGGCGCGAACCATGGTGAGTCTCCTTGTGTCGGTGGGTGGAACGTGAGGGTGTCAGGTCAGGAGAAGCGCGGCAGCACTTCAAGGGCAATGTTGAGCGCAATACGTGCCAGCGATTCCAGGTGGTCAATCATGATCCTTTCTCCTTTTGTGTCCGCGATGTCCGGCTCAGTAGCCGAAGACGTGACCGACGTGGATGGCGCACTGCATGCCGGTCTCGATGCAGGTGTCGTTGTAGAAGAGGCTGTCGACGAGGTTGAGGATGAGGCTCATGGTCGTGTTCTCCGGTATGGGGTGAAGGGGGAGGCGCTGCGATCAGCCGAAGATCGGGGCGATGGTGCCGATCAGGCCGAGGACCGAGGCGAAGCCGTAGGTGATGAGTGCGGGCATGGTGTTTCTCCTTGAGTCGATATTGAGTCAGTTGATTCAGCTAAGTCGGTTTGGCGGCTGGCGCTGCGTGCTTGCTTCGTTGTCGTTTCGCTGCGTTAGCCGTTGAGTGAAGTATCGTCATCACCCCCCGCCGGCGAAACTGTGATTAATACAGGCGAGACCGATTTCGCCGCTGTTGAGGACTTCGAAAAGAAAAAAGTGCTTATGCCACAAGGGTTTGGAGGTGGTTGTCGCCGAACCCCCGTATAAATCGCAGTGACGTCGTACAGGGCGCTCCGTACCATTCGCATCGCATTACAAAGCCTTACAAAAGCGATAAATGGATACGGAGTACTGAATGAGGACGATTCGGATGACCAGCGTCGCGTTTGCGGCGCTTTGCACCATGACGTCGGCCGCGCAGGCCTACACGACTATCGATATTGAAGACCGCTACGGCACGCCTTTCATCCAGGCGCGGCTGTTTTCCCCGACGGACGGGGCTTTTGCCGACAACGGCGTCGAGAACCAGTTTTCGACGGGTACGCTCTCGCCGCTGGAAATTCAGCAGATTCGCGGCGCATTGAACTATTGGGCCGAAGTCATTAAGGTGACGCCGGGCAGTTCGCCAGCCATCATCAACGTCGGCATGAGCACGGAGAAGGGCGCGCATGCCTTCAGTCCCTACCTGTTCGAGGCGAACGACCCAACCGCGACAGGCGACCAAAATCCCACGCTCGTGCAGGCGGTGTTGCAGAACAGCCCGCAGGTGCGCGCCACCTATCACGGCGCTCACGGTGAAATCACCCTGGGGGACATGGACTTTTCGTCGGCCCCGTACGCGGCCTCACAGATCCCGTTGAACGCACAGGCCGATATGCCGGCTGTGATGTTGCATGAGGTGGCCCACGCATTGGGCGTTGCCGCCAACGTGCATGAAACGACGGTGTCCTCCACCCTGCATACGAACCAGTTCGCGACGGTGCTCGACGCCTGGTCGGCGCATCTCTACGACGACAATGGCCGTCAGGCGCAGCCGGGGCAGAATATTCTGACGCCCGAAAATGTGGGCACTGTGGACCCCACGGCGTTCGACGCGCGCAAAGACACCGCGTATTTCGCAGGCGATCACGTCAGGGAAGTGCTCGACGGCGCCATGAAGGGCATTCCGGTGCGGGCGATGGCCGAGGGTGATTTGTATGATTCGCCGATCTTCTCGCACATCGAGCTCAAGAACAGCCTGATGAGCCACCAGTCGTATCGGAACTACACGGCGTTCATGGAGGCCGAACTGGCGGCGCTGCAAGACATCGGCTACGACATTGACCGCCGCAATTTCTTCGGCCGCTCGATCTATAACGACGGCCTCACCGTCGTGAACGACAACCCGTTCTTCGGGCGCAATGCTGACGGCACCGCCTACGTGCCGAATACTTACAACACGGCGACGCTGGGTCTCGGCCTGCACATTTACGGCAGCAACAACACGGTGTCGCAGCGTGCCGACCTGCTGAGCGCGGGAGCGGGCGGCGCAGGCATTCGGGTCGATGGCGTCGGGAACAACGTCACCGTGCTGCCGGGAACGCGCGTCTATGCCGACGGCAGCAACGGACGCGGCGTGATGTTCACCTATGGCAAGAACCATACGTTCGTGCAGCGCGGCGACGTGCAGGCTCTCGGCGAGAACGGCATTGCGGCCAGCTTCGATTTTGGTCACAACGCTCTGGGAGACAGCGGGGACTATCGGGGCTCGTACATCTTTACGAAGCTCGATAGCAACGGTCTCCCGCTGCCACTCCTCGACGAACTCGACGGCCCGCTCGTGACGCGCGCCGACATCACCGGCCGACTCGCAGGCAAGTACGCCTCGCTGTACATGTCCGAGAACGGCTACGTCGGGCAGATCAACATCATGCGCGGGGCGGCGCTTTACGGCGACATCATTTCGAAGTATGCCCAGCGCGATACCAGCGGTGAATTGCGCCTGACCCAACTGAGCTTCGGGTTGACGCCCGACGCGAATGGCGTCGCCACGAGTCAGGCCGATCCCACGTTCAATCTGCGCTTCGACGGCAACATCGTCGGCAGTAACCTCGCGCTGACGATGGCAGGCGGCACGACGCAGATCAACGGCGATCACACGGTGCATGACGTGGCCGTGAACCACGGCGCCACGCTCACCGGCAACAGCCGCTATGTGCTCGACCCGGCTGGCGCCTTCATCAACGCGGGCACGGTCGCACCGTCGCTGGCAGGCGGGTTCATCAGCATCGGCGGCGACTACACGCAGACAAGCACCGGCCGTCTCGTTTCGTCGATGGCAGCAGACGGCACCTTCAGCAAGCTGCTGGTCAGTGGCACCGCAACGCTCGACGGCACGCTGGCGATCGCGCCGCAACGCGGTTGGTACGCCAGCGGCATGACCGTCTCGTCGGATCAGTGGCTGAACGCGTCGAGCATCAACGGCGCGTTCGCCAACGTGACGACATTGCTGTCGTCGCCTACGCTACTGGCCACGGCGTCGTCGCTCGGCAGCAATACGTACCGTGTGCAGGTGGCGCGTACGGTCAACGCCTATTCGCAGTACGGCACCGACGGCAACAGCCGCCGTGTCGGGGCGGTGCTCGATCGCATCGCCGGTAGTGCGGGGGGCGATCTGCAACCGCTTGTCGCAGCGCTCGACTTTTCGGCGCCTGACGGTAGCGGCATCGCCAGGGCGTTGCCGCAACTCACGCCGGTCGCCTACGGCGCGATGTTCACGGGCGGGCTGCTGCGGGAGCGTCAGATCACCGATATGGTGGCTGCCGCCGTGGGCGCCGATGGCACGAAGGGCACCGGCATGGCCGGAGCGGGCGCGCTCACGGGCAATTGGCGCGGATTCGCGATGACCTTCGGCAGCGGCTACTGGCGTGGCCGCGACGGCGACATGGCCGGGGCGAGCGGCAACACCTACGGTGTCGTGTTCGGCGCGGAGAAGGTGGCGGGCGAAGGCCGTGACTGGACGCTCGGCGCGCATGGCGCTATCAGCGGCCAGTCGACGCGTCTGGACGGGCAGACGCCCGGCTCCGGCAAGACCACAGCACTGGACCTCGGCGTGCATGCCCGCTACGCGCCTGACACACTTTCCGGCCCCCACGCATTCGCGTTGGCTCGCATCGGTGTCGAAGACGGCCGTATGGACCGCAGCATCGCCGTGAACGGCTACTCCGCTTCACCGCGCGGCACGTGGACTGGGGCGTCGGCGTCCGCCAGCATCGGCGGCGGATGGCGCTGGCAGTTGAACAGCACCACCAGCGCAGGCCCGGTGGCTGCGCTCGACTACACGGCGTTGTATCGTCCGAGCCTCACGGAAGACGGTACCGACGGCGCGCGTCTGCATCTCGACAGCAAGACGTTCAACTCGCTGCGCACGCGCGTGGGCGGCGAGGTGCGCTTCGATCTGCCGATGGTCTCGGGCAATGCGCTCACGGCCAATCTTCAGGCGACGTGGAACCACGAACTGACAAGCGGGGCGATCAATCAGAGTGCGACGTTCGCGGGTTATCCAGGGGCCGCGTTCACGACGCGTAGTGAGGTCGTCGGGCGCGACAGCCTTGGCCTGCAAGCCGGCGTGTCGTACCGGATGGCCAAGCGGATCGTGTTCGGGGCAGCCCTGTCGAGCAACTTCTACAAAGCGGGAGATGCCGACATCGCGGGGTCCGTGTCGGCAACATGGCGATTCTGATGTAGGTATATGAGGTGATGCCGTAATCTTCACCGCAAATGCAGTCGAAATGACGCCCGGAAGCCAGATTTCCGGGCGTTTTTTATTTCTGAATCCTTTACGGACGGGAGCGGGCGCTGAGCGCGACGTCGGTTCCCAAGTGCGTCATTATGTCGCGATGTATGGAATATGCGCATGCGTAGCATTCGTAACGCAAATGTTATATACATACATAGAGGATTAAGATGTCCATGCATAACGTCTCGCCTACCCGCAGAGGAAGGGCAGACACGACAGCCGGCACACGTTGGCACACGTGGTGCGCGCGCCTTGCCGCGGCAGTGGCGATGGTGCCCATGAGCGGTTGCACGCTGGAGTTGCTGGATCCGAAAGGCAGCGTCGGCGAACAGGAAAAGCACCTCATCCTGATCGCGCTGGGTGTGATGTTGCTTGTCGTGATCCCGGTGATCGTACTCACGCTGGTGTTCTTCTGGCGCTACCGCGAGACCAATACCGCTGCCACGTACTCACCGAAGTGGTCGCACTCCACCAGGATTGAAGTCGTCGTGTGGACGATTCCCGTCATTATTGTGGTGGCGCTCGCCGTCATGATCTGGGAGACGACGCACAAGCTCGATCCGTATCAGCCGATCGAGCCGGTGGCCAGTAAAAAAGCCCCCATCCGTGTGGAAGTCGTCGCGCTGAACTGGAAGTGGCTGTTCATCTATCCGGACTATCACGTCGCGACCGTCAACAAGCTTGTGTTGCCGGTGGATACGCCCGTGGAATTCAAGATCACGGCCGAATCGCTGATGAACGCGTTCTTCATTCCGCAACTGGGCAGCATGGTCTACGCCATGTCCGGCATGCAGACGAAGCTGCACCTGATCGCGAACGAGACCGGCACGTATGCGGGCATGTCCTCGGCCTATAGCGGCCCTGGCTTCTCCGACATGCATTTCAAGGCGCACGTGACCTCGCAGGGCGACTTCGACAAGTGGGTGAAGGAGGCGCAGGCCGTGCCCGACACGCTCGACGCACCGACCTACGTCAAGCTCGAACAACCGGGCACCGCCGCGCCGGTCGGCATCTACGCCAACGTGATGCCGGGCCTGTTCGACGCCATCGTCGGCAAATACATGGGACCGATGGACGCCAGCTCGCAAGGCATGCGTGTCTCGGGCAACCGTGCCATCGACGACATCATTGCCGCCGCCAATTGCCGCGTGGACGGCCAACTGGACAGCCGCGCGCTCCTCGCGCAGCGTCCCGAGCGCGACGCCGGGGTGCAACCCGCCGCCCAGCGCGCGCTCACGGAGTAAGTCATGTTCGGAAAACTCGATCTCGACGCCATTCCCTGGCACGAACCCATCATCATGGGCACGCTCGCTGTCGTGCTCCTCGGTGGGGCGGCGCTGCTCGGCGCCATCACCTACTTCCGCAAGTGGGGCTATCTCTGGAAAGAGTGGATCACTTCGGTCGACCACAAGCGCATCGGTGTCATGTACATCGTGCTGGCGCTCGTCATGATGCTGCGCGGCTTTGCCGACGCCATCATGATGCGCACGCAGCAGGCCATTGCCGCCGGTGGTGAAGCCGGCTATCTGCCGCCGCATCACTACGACCAGATCTTTACGGCGCACGGCGTCATCATGATCTTCTTCGTGGCCACGCCGCTCGTGCTGGGCCTGATGAACGTGATCGTGCCCTTGCAGATCGGTGCGCGCGACGTGGCGTTCCCGTTCGTCAACTCGCTGTCGTTCTGGCTCTCGGCGATGGGCGCGGTACTCGTCATGATGTCCATGTTCGTCGGTGATTTCGCCGCCACGGGCTGGGTTGCGTATCCGCCGCTCTCCGAACTGGGATACAGCCCGACCGTCGGGGTGGATTACTACATCTGGTCGTTGCAGATATCGGGGCTCGGTACCACGCTCACGGGCATCAACTTCATCGTCACGATCCTGCGCATGCGTGCGCCGGGCATGAACCTGATGAAGATGCCGGTGTTCACGTGGACGGCGCTCATCACCAACATCCTGATCGTCGCGGTGTTCCCGGTGCTCACGGCCACGCTCGCGCTGCTCACCGCCGACCGCTACCTCGGCATGCACTTCTTCACGAACGAGCTGGGCGGCAACGCCATGATGTACGTGAACCTGATCTGGATCTGGGGCCACCCGGAGGTGTACATCCTGATCCTGCCGGCGTTCGGGGCGTTCTCGGAGATCATTGCGACCTTCTCGCGCAAACCGCTGTTCGGTTACAAGTCGATGGTCTACGCCACATCGTCGATCGGCATTCTGTCGTTCTTCGTCTGGCTGCACCACTTCTTCACGATGGGCTCCGGCGCGAACGTCAATGCCTTCTTCGGCATCATGACGACGATCATTTCGATTCCGACCGGAGTGAAGCTGTTCAACTGGCTGTTCACGATGTATCAGGGTCGTATCCGCTATCACTCGGCCACGCTCTGGACCATCGGCTTCATGGTGACGTTCGCCATCGGCGGTATGACGGGCGTGCTGCTCGCGGTGCCGGGCGCGGACTTCGTGCTGCACAACTCGCTGTTCCTCGTGGCCCACTTCCACAACGTGATCATCGGCGGTGTGGTGTTCGGTTGCCTCGCGGGCATTACGTTCTGGTTCCCGAAGGTGTTCGGCTTCACGCTCAACGAGCGCTGGGGCAAGATCTCGTTCGCGTGCTGGCTGATCGGCTTCTACCTCGCCTTCATGCCGCTGTACGTGCTCGGCTTCAAGGGCATGACGCGCCGCATGAACCACTACGTTCAGCCTGACTGGCAGCCGTACCTGATCGTTGCGATGGTCGGCGCGGCCCTGATCGGTCTGGGCATTCTGGCCTTCGGCGTGCAGCTCTTCGTGAGCATTCGCGACCGCAACGCCAACCGCGATCTGACCGGCGATCCGTGGGATGCGCGCAGCCTGGAATGGGCGACGTCTTCGCCTGCACCGTTCTATAACTTCGCCCATGTGCCGCGTATCGACTCGCTCGAACAGCATTGGGACGACAAGGAACGCGGCCTTGCGTACGTGCAACCGACGCACTACGAAGACATCCATATGCCGCGTAACACCGGCACGGGCTTCATTGTCTCGGCCTTCAGCTTCGTGATGTGCTTCGCACTGATCTGGCACATCTGGTGGCTGGCCGGGGCGAGCCTGATCGCGACGATTGCCACGTTCCTGTGGCGCACCTACGACCGCGACGTCGATTACTACGTGCCGGCGGCAGAAGTGGAGCGTATCGAAAACGCCCGCTTTGCCGACCTGCGTGTCGCGCTTCCTGCGCGTCAATCTCTGCAAAAGGCCGCCTGATGTCCTCGGCATCTCTTCATCCCCACCACGCTCCCGGCGCTTCGGCCGGGGGCCATGACCACGCTCACGGTCACCACGACGCCGGCGCGACCACCACGCTCGGCTTCTGGATCTACCTGATGAGCGACTGCCTCATCTTCTGCGTGCTGTTCGCGACGTTCGGCGTGCTGGCGGCAAACACGGCCGGCGGGCCGACCGGCCGCGAGCTGTTCGAGCTGCCGTTCGTGCTCGGCGAGACGATGCTGCTGCTGCTCTCGAGCTTCACCTTCGGGCTGGCGTCGCTGTCGATGCGCCCGGGCAACGAGGGTGTCGTGCAGCGCTGGCTGTGGATTACGTTCGCGCTCGGTGCGGCGTTCGTCTCCATGGAAGTCTATGAGTTCTCGGCGCTGCTGCACGAAGGCGCGGGCCCGGGGCGCAGCGCGTTCCTGTCGGCGTTCTTCACGCTCGTGGGTACTCACGGGCTGCACGTCACGTGCGGCTTGCTGTGGCTCGCGGTGATGATTCACCAGATCGGCCGCTTCGGCTTCGATCCGGTGGTGCGCCGTCGTCTGCAATGCCTGAGCCTGTTCTGGCACTTTCTGGATCTCGTCTGGATCTGTGTTTTCACCTTCGTCTATCTGCGGGAGTTCGTATGACGAGCGCTCAAGTTCACGATCACGGCGCTTACGCTTCGCAGAGTCATCTGCGCGATTACGTCGTCGGATTCTTCCTGTCGCTGGTGCTCACGTTCGCGTCGTTCGGCGCGGTGATGCTGAAGCTGGTGCCGGCGGGCTGGGGGCTGGCGACGATCGTCGTGCTGTGTGTCGCGCAACTCGTCGTGCAACTGGTGTACTTCCTGCACATCGGGGCGAAGCGCAGCCAGCGTCAGAACTCGGCGATCTTCCTGTGTACGGCCGGGTTGATCGCGATCATCGTCGCGGGTTCGTTGTGGGTGATGCATAACGCCAACAACAACATGATGCCGACGCACATGTCCATCGATCGGGCCAAGCTGCGCGACTGATCATGGACCGCCTGAAATGCATGGAGGTGTTCGTGCAGGTCGTGCGCGCGGGGAGCCTGTCTGCCGGTGCGGCGGCCTGCGGCATGTCGCCGGTTACGGCGACGCGTCACGTGCAGGCGCTCGAAGCCCGGCTCGGCCAGCCGTTGTTGCGTCGCAGCGGGCGGTGCCAGGTGCCGACCGAGCTGGGTGAGCGCTACTTCACCGAGTGCGCCGAAGTGCTTGCGCGTATCGAGACCGCCGATGCCTTGGGGGATGGCGGGCTGGCGGGCGCATCGATGACATCGGCGATGGCGGCGATGGCGCGGCCCGTCGGTCAGCTTCGTGTGAGCGCGCCCACGACCGTTGGCTCGCATCTGCTCATGCCGATCTTCGCCGAGTACTTGCAGACGCATCCGGACGTCGCGCTCGATCTCGCGCTCAAGGACCGCGCCGTCGATCTGGAGGAAGAGGGAATTCACGCGGCTTTTCAGGCGGGCGGCAGCCCGGAGCCGGGATTGATCGCGCACACGCTGCGCGGTGTGACGCGCGTGGCGTGCGCGTCGCCCGGCTATCTCGCGCGGCGCGGCATCCCGCGCCAGCCCGCCGATCTCGCCGGACACGATTGCCTCGGCTTTCGCTACGACGATCTGCTCGGGCGCTGGACGTTCGATCCTGCGGGTGGTCATGTGGGAATGACGGGCGTAGCAGGCCCAACGCGCGACGCACGTCTGACCGCGCACAATCCGCTCGCACAACTTCAGGCGGCGGTGCACGGCATGGGCATCGCGCTGCTGCCGGAGTATCTGCTGGCGCCGGAAGTCGAGGCGGGACGTCTGGTGCGCGTGCTCGAAGCGCAGGCGCAACTGAGTGAGCCGATGCATCTCGTGCATCTGGCCGGGCGCTATGTGTCGTCCAAGCTCGACGACTTCGTGCGTTTTGTGGTGGCGAAGCTGGGGCCGGATGCCTGTGCCGTGCCGACGTCCGGCTGATGGCGGTTGATAGCGCTTGAGCGTGGATGCGCGCAGTCGATGACGTTTTGATGACGGCCCAATGCCAACGGTGCAACGGCGCGGCGTCGTCAGTCGGCAACTTCGGCTAAGATGCTGCCATCGACATCCGGGCCGATGCGATATCTCCAAGAGCGGGCCGCCGAGCCCGCCACTTCTCTGATGCGGCAATCATGCGACATGGCATAGCATGGCGACGCAGGTTCGCCTGCGTTAGCGCGGGCGCGGCACTCGTCTGCGCGACGGTCTGCGCGGCACAGCCCCCGCAGTACAAGAACGACGCCGAATTGATGGGCGCGGCCATCGCCTCGCCGGAAGGCGTGGGGCAGGTGCTCGACCGGCTTGTGCAGAAATGCGGGCTGTATGGGGAGGCGACCAAGGCGCACGGCAATGCCGTGTTGCGGGCCTGGCAAGCCAGACATCGCGACTATCTTGCCGAAGGGCAGCGCGTGCGTGCCGAACTCGGGGCCGTCTACACCGATCCCGAGGCGAAGCGGCGCTTCGACGACCTGCTTGCCAACCAGTTTCCGAGGCTCGTCGAGCGTCAGTTCGTTGTCTACGCGAACACCATCGACGACCAGCCGACGCAGGCCGCCAAAGCCGATCTGTGCGACGGCTATTTCAATGCCGTCGAGGAGCGTCAGTTCGATCTCACCGTGAACGATCCGGCACTGGCCGCGTTCTTCGACAAGCGCATCGCCGAGCGTGCTTCGGCGGCGACACCCCCCGCCGTGCTGCCCGCCACGCCTGATACTCCTGACGCGCCTGCACCTGCCAGTTCGGCCGGCAATGCGCCGGTGAGCAAGTAACGCATCAGGTCTGCCACGGGACGAATGCGCTCGCCGAACGGCAGCGGATCACGTCCACGGAAGAAGAGCCCGCGCGCGACGTCGCCCCGGACGGCTTGCGCGAGCTTGAGGTCGATGCAGAACTGCCCGATGCGCGCCACGCCATCGCGCAACCCGCATGCCTGCAAGCAATCGAATCCCTCGAGACACTGACGCACCTTGGCCTTGGCCTGTAACGCGGTCTCGCGCGAGAGGTACTTCTTCAGCCACGGCGTGAGCACCGCCCGCGCCGGAAGACCGGCCACGCTGGTGAACTCCGCGATGTCCTCTGGCCGCGCGCTGGCGAGCACTTCCTTGAAGGCCGGGTGCGCGTCGGATTCTTCGGTGACGGCGAACGCCGTCCCCAGCTGCACGCCCGCCGCGCCCTTGTCGAGCCACTGCCGCACCTGCTCGTGCCGATGGATGCCGCCCGCGACGATCAGCGGCACACGCGTCCATTCGATGCCCAGCGACGCGTAAATCTCGCGGCATTCGTCGAGCACGCGGTCGAAGGAAAAGCGCGCATCGCCCAGTTCTTCGATGCGCGATGCACCGAGATGGCCGCCCGCATGCCCGGGGTGTTCGATGACGATGGCGTCGGGCAGCCGTCCCTTTTTCATCCATTTGCGCAATATGAGACTCACGCCGCGCGAGTCGGAAAGAATGGGAATGAGGGCGACGTGCGGATGCGACGCGGTGAGCTCCGGCAGATCGAGCGGGAGTCCCGCGCCCATGACGATGGCGTCCGCACCGCTCTCGCACGCCTGACGCACCAGCGACGCATGCGCGCTCACGGCTTTCATGACATTGACCGCAATGAGGCCGTTGCCCCCGGAAATCGACTTGGCCGCCCGGACTTCGCGGTCGAGCGCAATCAGATTGACGGCTTCGATGGCGGCCTTGATGTCGGCGGCGCTGTGGCTGCCGTGCATGCAATCGATACGGGCGAGCAGGTCCGGATGATGATGACGCAGGTCGATGCTCGCGATCGTGCCCATGCCGTTGTGCTTCGCCACCGTACCGGCCAGTCGGTGCGCGGAGATGCCGATTCCCATGCCGCCTTGCACCACCGGCACCAGCCGGCGGCCGGCCAGCGTCAACCATTGCTCGTTCATGTCAGTTCCGTTCGTCGAGAGTTGCCCGCGTGCATGCCTGCGGCATGTGGGCAGGGCAGTTCCGGCAGTCTGGCATTCGCGCGGCGAACGGTTCTTGCGATGGGTCAAGCGCAGTGGCGCTCAGGACGATGGGTCGGTGCGGCATGGCGTCGCAGGGCGGGGCACCGTGCCGAGCGCGATGCCGCCGACGATCAGCGCCAGCGCAAGCCAGACGTCGAGCCCGAGCGACTCGCGCAGGATCAGCGCCGACGCCAGCGTGCCGATCACCGGCACGCCGAGCAGGCCGAGCGACGTCACCCCGGCCGGTAGTCGACGCGTGACGACGCCCGCGAGCCAGTAAGCGATGCCGCCACCGACCACGCCGCCATACGTCAGCAGGCCAGAGAAAGCTGCCCAGCCGGTGACGCGCGGCGCACCATCGACGATGAACGCCATGGAGCACAGGCTCACACTCGCGAGCAACAGTTGCCACGGACTGAGTTCGAACGGGCCGTTGACCCAGCGATGGGCCCGCATGTGGACGATGGCGATGGCCCAGACGAAGGCCGACAGCAACACGAGCGCATTGCCGAAGACGGCGTGGCGGTCGTGCCAGTCGAAGGCCAGCGGGTTGAACATCACGGCAAGCCCGAGCAGCCCGCAGCCCAGTCCGATCAGCCGCCTCGACGTGAGCGCTTCGCCCAGCCACAGACGCGCGGCAGGCATCACCCAGAGCGGGGTGGTGTAGGCGAGAACGGCGGAGCGCCCGGCACTGACGTATTGCAGGCTGAGCGCGACGAGCAGCGAGAACACCGTCATATGCAGCACGCCGACGCTCAGGATGACCGGAAGGTCGCCACGTCTGGGCCACACCAGACGCCGGGTCATGGCGCCGATGACGAACAGCGTGGCCATGCCGACGACCGAGCGAAGCGCTGCACTCCACCACGGTGACACATGCGCGAGCAAGGCCTTGCTGACCGGCCAGTTCACGCCCCAGGTCACGACGACGATGGCGAACAGCACGCCCGCATGCGAGCGCACGGACGAACGGTTCGGAGCGAGACGTTGCAGGCTGGCAGGCAGATTCACGTGCCCGGACTCCGCGAGGGGATGGAGGAAAGCGCCGCGCAGATGAGGCGGTGCGCACTGTCCCATCACGGTAAGGCAGGCGTGGACGGTAGAGAAGCGCCAGAAGTGAGGTAAACGGTGGTGCCACGGTGGCGCGGCACGCGGGGCACTGAGTCGTGCAAGGCGGCGCACGACTCAGGGGGGGGGGCGTCAGGCCTTCGGCGGCGTGCCGCGGAGTTTCATGCACAGGCCACGCAGGAACACGCGAATGCCGTCGGACTTGCCGAGTTGGGGGCGATGGCGGAAGACGTCGTAATCGGCGGCTTCGATCATGTCGAGAATGCGCAGCCCGCCGTGTACCACACAGCACAGCTCCAGCCCGAAGCGGCCCGGCACGCGGTTGGCGAGCGGGGCGCCGCGCAGCATCATCTTGCGGGCGGAATCGACCTCGTAGCGCATCAGGGCGCGCCAGTTGTCGTCGTACTTCTGCGCGCCGATGTCGGCGTCGGTCACGCCGAAGCGCGCCATGTCGTCCTGCGGCAGATACACCCGTGCCTTGCGCCAGTCGACTTCGACGTCCTGCCAGAAATTGATCAGTTGCAGGGCCGAGCAGATGTCGTCCGAGCAGGCGATGTTCTCGGGGGTGTCGAGCTTGAACAGCCTGAGCATGATGCGACCGACCGGATCGGCGGAGCGGCGGGTGTAGTCGCGTAACTCGGCGAAGGTGCCGTAGCGCTTGGTCTCGATGTCCTGATCGAAGGCCGAGAGCAGGTCCGAGAACGGCTGCACCGACAACTGGTGCTCGGCGATCACGCGGGCGAGCGCGGCGAACAGGGGCTTGTCGGGCGAGGTCGGCGTGCCGGCGGCGATCTTGTCGAGTTCGGCCTGATAGGCGGCCAGCCCGGCGTGGCGCTCAGCGTTGGTGGCGTCGCCCTCGTCGGCGATGTCGTCGGCGGTGCGGGCGAAGTTGTAGATCACGCCGACCGGCGCGCGCATCTCGCGCGGCAGCAGGACGCTGGCGACCGGAAAGTTCTCGTAGTGCTCGATCTTGGCTTCGGAAGTCATCAGGCTGGTGAGGCAAATGAGGGCAATGCCGCCCGGATTCGGGGTGTCGGAAACGCATCCGGCCTGAAACCGACCGTCGCGGGTCGGCATCGGCCGGTTGACCGAGGTCGGAGGGCGGCGCGCAATGCCCCGAGATTCTATGTCATCACCCCTCATCCTGTCGGGAAAGTCGTGCCAATCCCCGGTATACTTCACCCTTTGCCGGATTTTTCCGGCGTTTTGCAGTGTCACCCTGTTCCCCTGTAGGACGAGGAGCCTCGTGAGCGTCGCCGAACCGATCGAAATTTCGCCAGAGCAAAGCAGTGCACGCGTGGCGTCGGGCAGCAGTTTCTATGCTGCCATGCGCATTCTGCCGCCCGCGCAACGCGAAGGCATGTTCGAGATTTATGCCTTTTGCCGCGCCGTGGACGATATCGCCGACGACGGCGACGACACGTCGGCGAATCGCATGGCGCGTCTGGCCGTGTGGCGACGTGATCTGGCCGATCTGTACGAAGGCCGCCCAACGCCGTCGCTCGCGAATCTGGCGCGTGCCGTCAAGCAATTCGGCCTCAAGCACGAAGACTTTCTGGCTGTCATCGACGGCATGGAAATGGACGCCTGCGGCCCCATCGTCGCCCCCGATCTCCCAACGCTCGATCTTTACTGCGACCGTGTCGCGAGTGCCGTCGGCCGTCTGTCGGTCAAGGTGTTCGGCATGCCTGAGCAGGATGGCATCGATCTGTCGTACCACCTCGGCCGCGCGCTCCAGTTGACGAACATTCTGCGCGATATCGACGAGGATGCCGGCATCGGACGCGTCTATCTGCCGCGTGAGACGCTGGCGGACGCCGGTATCGTGGGCGCGACGCCGGAGACGGTCGTCGCCGCGAAACTCGACCGTGCCTGTGCGCCGCTCGTCGCGCAGGCGCGTGAGCACTACGCCCGGGCGCGCGCGATCATGGCGCGGCATCCGCGTCGCGTGGTGATCGCCCCGGCGGTGATGGCGCGCGCCTACGGTGCGATTCTCGACAAACTCATTGCGCGCGGCTTTGCCGTGCCCCGCGAGCGTGTGCGTGTTCCGCGCTGGCGTCTGATTCTGATGCTGCTGCGGCAGATGGCTTTCTGATGGCGGGCACGGTTCACGTCATCGGCGCCGGTCTCGCAGGGCTGGCCGCCGCGGTCAGGCTCGCCACGCGTGGTGTGCCCGTGGTGCTGCACGAAGCGGCGCCGCAGGCCGGTGGCCGCTGCCGCTCGTATTTCGACCGTCAGTTGAATGCCGTGATCGATAACGGCAACCATCTGGTGCTCTCGGGCAACTCGACGATGCGTGAGTTCACGCGCACCATCGGGTCCGAACATACGCTCACCGGTCCCGGTCGCGCCGAGTTCGCCTTCGTCGACCTCGACAGCGACGAGCGCTGGACGGTGCGTTTGTCGGAAGGCCGTGTGCCGTGGTGGATTTTCGACAAGGGCGCTCGCGTGCCCGGCACGAAGTGGTCGGATTACCTGTCGCTGGCACCGCTGTTGCGCGCCGGGCCGGACGCCACGATGACCGACGCCATGAATTGCCCGCCCGCGCTGTACAAGCGGCTGATTCATCCGCTGTTCCTCGCCGTGCTCAACGCCGACCCGGCGGAAGGTTCGGCGCAGATGGCCGGTGCGGTGATTCGCGAGACGCTGGTGCCCGGCGGCAAGGCCTGTCATCCGTTGATCGCGAGCGAAGGACTGGATGTCACATTCGTGACGCCCGCGCTGGCCTATCTGGAAGCCAAGGGCGCGCGCGTCATGATGCAGCACCGCGTGCGGGCGCTGCACTACGCCGCCGATGGCAGCCGTGTCGAATCGATCGATTTCGGCGATGGCCCGGAAGCATTGGCCGCCGACGATACGGTCGTGCTCGCGGTGCCGCCGAACGTGGCCGCGTCGCTGGTGCCCGATCTGACGACGCCGGACGAATACCGTGCCATCGTCAATGCGCATTACCAGGTGCCGCCGCCGCCGGGTTGCCCGCCGATGATCGGCGTGGTGAACGGTGTGAGCGACTGGATCTTCTCGTTCGACGGGCGGTTGTCGGTGACCATCAGCGGCGCGGATCATCTGCTCGACGAGTCGCGGGAATCGCTCGCATTGCGCATCTGGGAAGAGGTCGCCAAGGCCTGCAAGATTCCGTCCACACCGATGCCGGTGTGGCAACTGGTGCGTGAGAAGCGCGCCACGTTCGCGGCGACGCCGGCGCAGGACAAGCGCCGGCCCGGTGCGAAGACCCGCTGGCGCAACCTCGTGCTCGCCGGCGACTGGACGGCCACCGGGCTGCCCGCCACGATCGAAGGCGCGTTGCGCAGCGGCAATCGTGCCGCCGACATGTTGCTCCGGGCCTGACCCGGGCGAGTGTCGCCGCGCTCGCCGGTCATCGTGCCGGCGCCGCCCACAGCAGGAACGTTTCATCGGCGCATCATCTTTACCGATGTGTAAAGCGCGCCACTTTATCGTCTTTACGCCTTGAACAGGCAAGAACGCCATGGATACGATACGCGATGCTTCCGACAAGGAAGCGCGACGCACGGCCACTGCCACGGCCGTGGACCTCAAACTGCATACCGAACTCGCCCAGAAGGTGAGCACGGCGATGGCGACGCAGACGCTGGAAACCGGCATCGACCGTTCGATTACCGCGCTGCTCGACCTGCAACAGGACGACGGTCACTGGCTCTTCGAACTGGAAGCCGACGCGACGATTCCGGCCGAGTACGTGCTGCTTCGTCACCATCTGGGCGAGAAGGTCGACGCCGAACTTGAGGCGAAGATTGCCGCGTACCTGCGTCGCATTCAGGGCGAGCACGGCGGCTGGCCGCTGTTCTACAACGGCAAGTTCGACATGAGCGCGAGCGTGAAGGCGTACTTCGCGCTCAAGATGATCGGCGATGCCGTCGACGCACCGCACATGGTGCGCGCCCGCGAGGCCATCCTCTCGCGCGGCGGTGCGCAGAATTCGAACGTCTTCACGCGCATTCTGCTGGCGTTGTACGGCGTGCTGGAGTGGAAGGCGGTGCCGATGATGCCTGTCGAGATCATGCTGCTGCCGCAGTGGTTCCCGTTCCATCTCTCGAAGGTGTCGTACTGGGCGCGTACGGTGATCGTGCCGTTGCTCGTGTTGCAGGCCAAGCGTCCGCTCGCGCGCAATCCGAAGGGCGTGCAGATCGATGAGCTGTTCATCGGCAGCCCGAAGGATGTCGGTCCCCCGAAGCGCGCGCCGCATCAGAGCCGTTTCTGGTTCACGTTCTTCTCCGGCGTCGATCATGTGCTGCGTGCGCTCGATCCGTTCTTCCCGAAGAAGCTGCGTGAGAAGTCGGTCAAGCGTGCGGTGGCGTTCGTGGAAGAGCGTCTGAACGGGGAGGACGGTCTCGGCGCCATTTATCCGGCAATGGCCAACGCGGTCATGATGTTCGACGTGCTCGGCTATCCGGAAGATCATCCGAGTCGTGCGATTGCCCGCAAATCGGTCGAGAAGCTGGTGACGCCGGCCGATCATGAGACGTACGTGCAGCCGTGCCTGTCGCCGGTGTGGGACACCGCGCTGTCCGCGCACGCGCTGCTCGAAACCGGGGACAAGCGCGCCATCGAACTGGCGGGCAAGGGGCTGGACTGGCTCGTCCCGTTGCAGATTCTCGATGTGCGCGGCGACTGGATTTCGCGTCGTCCGAATGTGCGTCCGGGGGGCTGGGCCTTCCAGTTCGCCAATCCGCACTATCCGGACGTGGACGACACCGCCGTGGTGGCGATGGCCATGGACCGCTACGAGAAGCTCGCCGGAAAGTTCGAGAACGACAAGATCGATGCGAGCACGCGCCCGATGCGATACGCCATCGATCGCGGCACCGAATGGGTCATCGGCATGCAGAGCAGCAATGGCGGCTGGGGCGCGTTCGAGCCCGAAAACACGCATCTGTACCTGAACAATATTCCGTTCTCGGATCACGGCGCGTTGCTCGATCCGCCGACGGTCGACGTTTCTGCACGCTGCCTGTCGATGCTCGCGCAACTGCCGCAGTCGCCGGAGCGCCGTGCCTCGGCCGCGCTGGCGCTGAAGTACATCCTCGACGATCAGGAAGCCGACGGTAGCTGGTACGGCCGCTGGGGGATGAATTTCGTGTACGGCACGTGGTCGGCCATGTGCGGTTTGGCGGGGGCAGGCATTGCGCCGGAGCACCCGGCGATGGCGAAGGCCGCCCAGTGGCTCCTCTCGATCCAGAACGCCGACGGCGGCTGGGGCGAAGACGGCGACAGCTACAAGCTCGAATACAAGGGCTATGAAGCGGCCGCGAGCACCTCGTCGCAAACGGCGTGGGCATTGCTCGGTCTGATGGCCGCGGGCAAGGCCGAGCATCCTGCGGTCAAGCGCGGCATCGACTATCTGCTGAACACGCAGAACGAGGAAGGCTTGTGGGACGAGGAGCTGTACACGGCGACGGGCTTCCCGCGCGTGTTCTATCTGCGTTATCACGGCTATCGAAAGTTCTTCCCGCTGTGGGCGCTCGCACGCTACCGTAACCTCACGGTGCGCAACGATTGCCCGGTGCCATGCGGCATGTAAGATCGACGCACGTCGCCTGAATCGGGAATTCTTCGCCCCGGCATCGCGCGCTTTGGGTTTCGCGTCGATGGCCGGGGCGAGTCGTTTGTCGTCGTTGTTGCCACTCTCGTTGTCATTGCTGAAGGAAGCGTATGAGCCAGCCCATCGTCGTCGTGACCGGTATGCCGTTCGAAGCCCGCATCGCCCGGGGCGACGGGGTGCGTGTCGTCTGTGCGCAGAACAGCACGCTGGCAGGCGAACTCGAAGCGACGATTGCGCGTGAGGGCGCCCGGGGGCTTGTGAGCTTCGGTACGGCCGGTGGGTTGATTCCCGGTGTGACGGCCGGGCAGTGGGTCATTGCGCACAAGGTGCTCGACATGCCGCAGCAGGCACGCGAGTACGTGACGTCCATTGCGTGGGCCGACGCATTGCATCGTGCCATCCCGCGAGCCCTGCGCGCCGATATGGCCGGCGTGACGGCCCCGGTGGTGAGTGCCGCCGACAAGGCCGCGTTGTTCCGCGAGAGCGGTGCTGTGGCGGCCGACATGGAGTCGCATATCGTGGCGCGTGTGGCGCAGGCGCATGGGTTGCCATTCGTCGTGGCGCGCGTGGTGATCGATCCTGCCGAGCGGTCGCTGCCCCCGGCGGCGCTCGCCGGGATGCGCAGCGACGGCTCCACCGACATCCTTGGGGTGCTGCGCTCGCTGGCGGGCAATCCGCTCCAACTGCCCGCGCTGCTACGCGTGGGGCAGGACGCCGGACGCGCCAAAAAGGCGATGACGCATGGCCGTCAGATCGTCGTGTTGCGCCTCGGCGAAGGGTTTGGGGCGGCAATGGCCGGGATTTGATCCTTTGACGCGCTTGACCTGACAACGTTGACAGGTGGCAGCGAACGACTTTTGCCCTAGGGTTAGCAGCGTGACCGGTGCGACCTCGTGTGAACGAGGCGGCACATCGCGTCGTTGATGTCCCATCGAACCTGGGCGAAAGGAGCACGTCATGACCGCACTTCGAAGAATGCTTCATGCGGCTGCATTAGGCCTGGCGCTATGCCTGGCATTGCTTCACGGGCCGGCTCATGCGGTCGTTGCAGGTGGCATGGCGATCGTGTATCGAACGTTTCCGGTCGTTTCCGGGGGATATCACGATATGGAGTTCACCATCACCGTGACGAAAGAGCCCGGATACAACGGAAGGACCTATTGGGCGCATCAATGGAGTTTCACGGGAACACAGGATCCCGGATATGTCGGACTCCAGAGTGTATCCGGTTACGACAAGATATTGAATTTCTCGATCTGGAATGCGACCGGATGGAGAGACTCGACGGGGGCGAATTGCGGCTACTTCTCCCACGAAGGTCATGGTGTGCAGTGCTGGATCAATTACGCATGGAAGGAGGGCGTGACGTATAAGGTCAGGGTCGCCAAGGACGGGGCTGATGGATGGCGCGCGACGATCATCGATACTCAGACCAATGCACAAGTCGCCGTGGCCACGATCGTTGTGCCGACCTCTTACGGCGGACTATCGCAACTGGTTGAATGGGTCGAGAATTTTTCGCAGGGGCAGAACGAACTGCCGAGTTGCGCGGCTGTTCCGACGGCGATTGCGGTCTACGGCGTTCCCACGGCGAATGGCGGCACGGTGAGACCCTCCAGTACCCGCACCAATACCTACGGCAATTGCATGTCGGTTGCCAAATCGTTCTGTTCGACAGAGGCAATTTGTACACTGAGTGCCAATCCGTCGGCGCCTTTTCAGGAAAAGCAGTTGAGAAACACCTTCTCGGGGTATTGCCTGGACTTGTTGAGCGGTGGTGCGGCTGCCGGGTTGTATCACTGCTCGCCCAACGCGAATCAGATCTTCAGTCATGATGCGCAATATCGTCTGCATCGCGTGAGTCAGCCAGCGCAGTGCCTGGGGGTGGATGGCAACGATCGTGTCGTCGCGCAGGCGTGTTCGGACAGCGCTAGGCAACAGTGGTTGAAGGTGCCGCGAACCAGCACATATTTCAATGCGGGTACGGCTAAGTGTCTCGATCCACTTGAAAACGCCGCGCTTGAGGCGCCTCTGAGAGCTTTCACGTGCCTCGGCACTGGGTTGCAGCAATGGACTGCGCCGTGAGAAGCGCAGCATCACGCTCAGCACTGACTCAGGCATGAATCGCGGCACGCGTCACGCGTAAAGTGGGATGTGCGCAGGAAAACCTTGGGGAATCCCCCCAGTTTGTGTCGCGTATCTCCCCGCTTGGACCAATCTCCCGCCCTGTCTGACATGGCTTCGGTGTGAGCGATTCGTGGCGCTCCGGCGTCAGGAGCCAATCCTGAAAGTGACCCCCCGGTCGGTCGGAAAGGATGACGGGGCATCCCCATGTTGCTTACGCACGCCACATGCTTGCGGGAATCGATGGGGATTGCGACACCGTCGTCGCCGGTGAGTGGGTAGTCGGCTGCGCGTGCTGGCCACGACCGACGTCGACGTTCCGACCCATTCTGGTGGAGATTCCATGATTGGTAGCATCTCGAACCCTGGCGCTCTGACGCCTGCCTCGACCGTGGCGAATGACGTGCCGACAACGCGGCATAATGCGGCGGAATCGGCGATGACGTGTCCGACGCACGACACATTGCTGGCTTTGCGGCCGAAGTACCTCCATGCCACGCTGCAAACATGCACCTATATCTCGACGACGTTGCGTGATCTGCCGGATCCCGCTGCGTCGCAAGTTCCGGGTGACGCTATCGGCGCGTTGATTGACAGGCTTTACTCGCAGACGCCAAAACCATCCGGTGTATCGGGACGTTCGATCTACTTCGTGCTGTGCTTGTTTGCCTACGAAGAAAGTCTCGAAAATATCGACGTCGAGACGCGGGAGACGATCAGACAGTTCGTCGAACGTATCAACGACACATACACGACACGCATGGAATTCTTGTCGCCTGCTGCTGCCTACAAGTTATGGTGCGATCAAGAAGCCGATGAAGCCATTGAAGCCGCTCGGGTCTGGCAACTGGCCAGTGACGAAGTCTTCGGCAGCGACGTCGAGAGTGCCTTTGCCGAGGGGCCCGAATTTTCGGAGCCACCGGCCGCCCAGACGTTGTTCGATCGTATTCGCGACTTGGCGCGAGAGATTGCCGAGGTCGCCTACCGGTGGCGTTTTGCCGGGGTCGGGGTGGCGTGGACATGGAGCGTTGCCACGAGCCGATGGCGCGCCGCATGTCCTGAACGTCTCGGCCTACCGTATATCGTGTCGAGTCCTGCCGACGAGGCGCGATCCGCGCGAGCCATGCCGGCCGTGCCGCAACTGAAGCCTTCCACGCCATTGCAGACGGCCCTGGTGGCGCTGAGCCTGAGCGCACCCGTCTCGCGTCCCGGCGATGCGCCTGGCATGTGCCCGCTGATCGATCCGAATCTGGCGTACGCGTTGGCATTGTCGCGTCTGGAAGCCGCCATGCCGCCAATGCCTGCAATGTCGTCCGCCGGTCTGGGTCATCACCGGTTCTATCGCGAGGCGTTGGACGAACCGAGAGCATTGCGGCGGCGTCCAGAGACGAGTGAGGCGCAGATCAGAGAGAGGCTGCCCGAGTCACGGCGTCGGCATGCCCTGCAACGCGCGTCCGACGAGGCACGCGCAGCACATCGTGCACGCGCCCTGCCGTCGTCGCAAGGCGAGGCGCCGGACGCGGCCTCTAATGATCGGACTTCCGATCGCCGGGCGGCCGCGGTGGCGCTTCACCGTCGAATCACGCAGCGTTTGGGCGAGTGAGGCGGAACGATCGAGACCGAGGCGTCCTGCTTTTACCCTGAAGGGATTCAGTTCGACGACGACTGCTGGCCGCGCGCCTGCGCGCGGCCTTTCCACATGCCGCCACGGCCGCGCCAGTGTTGCAGCGCCGAGTCGAACGTGAAGACCGTGTAGAGCGCAGCCACCAAGGGCAGCAGCGGCCCGAAGCTCGATGGCTGGCGGTAGAAGCGCAGCATCGGCAGATACGAGGTCGTCATGGCGATCCACGCGAAGAGGCCCAGCCATTGACCAATGCCCGAGCCGAAAATCGTCATGACAGGCGGCACGATGAACGTGAGCAGCAGTGACACGATCGTGCCCGCCAGCAGCACCGGCGAGTACTGCAACTGCGCGTAAGCCGTGCGCGAGACCATCTTGCGAATCTCGCCGAGATTGTCGTACGGACGCACGCTCACCGCACGCTCCGTCAATCCCAGCCAGATCGAACCCTGCTTCTTGAGCAGGCGTCCCATGGCGCAGTCGTCGATGATTTCGTCGCGAATGGCTTCGATACCGCCGCCCGCTTCGAGCGACGCGCGATGAATCAGCATGCATCCGCCGGCAGCGGCGGCCATCTTCTTCTTCGGATCGTTTACCCACGAGAACGGGTAGAGCATCTGGAAGAACAGCACGAAGGCCGGGATCAGCGTGCGCTCGAACCACGCCGTGCAGCGCAGCTTCGCCATGAGCGAGACGAGCACGCGGTTGTCGCCGGTCGCGCGCGTGACGAGACGGCGCACGTTCTCGGGCGTGTGGGCGATGTCGGCGTCGGTGTGAAGCAGGTACGTCGGCGCGATGCCGTCGTCGTTCGTCGCGGGGTCGCTGGCGAACGCCACACCCTGACGAACGGCCCACATCTTGCCGGTCCAGCCGCCGGGCAGGGGCTGGCCGCTGAGCACGTCCACGCGGCGCGTAAGACCGTCGGCCGCTGCACGCGCAGCCGCTTCGCGGGCGAGATCGGCGGTGCCGTCGCTGCTCTGGTCGTCGACGACGACGATGCGAAGACGGCCGGCGTAATCCTGACGGCACAGCGATTCGACCACCTGACCGATCGATTCAGCCTCGTTACGCGCAGGAATGACGACGGCCACGGCAGGCCATTCGGCCGGTGCGGGCAGACGGTCTTCGTCGAGATCGTCGCGCTCACGCGCACGCCAGAAGCCGCCTTGCGAGCTCAGCAGATAAATCCAGATAGCGAGCGACAGGGCGGCGATCCAGGCCAAAACAGTCATGAGAGATATCCGGCAGAACCAAACCAGGCGAGCGCGTCGCGCAGGCCTTCGGGGTAAGCGCGGGCGGTGTAGCCCAACTCGCGCCTGGCCTTCTCGGAGGAGAAGAACATGTGATAACGCGACATCTTCAGGCCGTCCACCGTCACGAACGGCTCCTTGCCGGTGAAGCGCGCCACGCCTTGTGCCGCCATTGCCAGCGGGTAGAGCGGCCAGCGCGGCAGCGCGATCTTCGGGGCCTTGCGTCCGACCATGCCGGCGATGCTCGCGAGCATGTCGCGCAACAGCACGTCGTCGCCACCGAGGATGTAACGCTCGCCGATGCGCCCGCGTTCGAGCGCCAGCAAATGGCCTTCCGCGCAGTCGTCGACGTGCACGAGATTCAGGCCCGTATCGACGAACGCCGGAATCTTGCCTTGAGCGGCCTCGACGATGATGCGTCCGGTCGGCGTGGGCTTGATGTCGCGCGGGCCGATGGGCGTGGAAGGATTGACGATGACGGCGGGCAAGCCTTCGTTGGCGATCATGCGCTCGACCAGACGCTCGGCCGCGACCTTGCTGCGTTTGTACACGCCAATGGTCGTCGCTTCGTCGTTCGGGGAGGTTTCGTCGACGGGGCCGACGGCGTCGTGCACGCGCAGCGTGGCAACGCTGCTGGTGTACACCACACGCCCGACGCCAGCACGCAGCGCCGCTTCCATCACGGTGCGCGTGCCGTCGATATTGGCCCGCATGATGTCGTTGGGATCTTTCGCCCAGAGGCGGTAGTCGGCGGCGACGTGGAGCAGGGCGTCCACGCCGGTCAGCGCGCGCTGCATGGAGGCGGCGTCGCGCATGTCGCCTTCCACGACTTCGACAGGCAGGTCGGCGAGGTTCGCGCGGGGGCTGGTGCCACGCACCAGCAGGCGAACCTCATGACCGCGCGCGAGCGCCGTACGTGCTACCGCAGAACCGACGAACCCGGAGGCGCCGGTGACCAGCACTCGCGACGGCATTTACGCCTTGGCCCGGCGCAATTCGTCGAGCTTGATCTCGACGTGCTTGGAGAACACGAACTCAGCCGGACGCTGCTTGGCGAACGAGATGTCTTCGGCCATCGCGCCTTCGGTACGCACGCCCTTGAGCGCCACACCGAGCGCACGCAGCGGGTGCGAGATCGTCTCGTTCACGGCCGTGGCTTCGAAGCCGCTGTGCACCATGCAGTCGGCGCACTTCTCGTAGTTACCCACACCGTACTTGTCCCAGTCGGTGGTGTTCATCAGTTCCGTGTACGTCTTGGCATAGCCTTCGCCGAGCAGGTAGCACGGACGCTGCCAGCCGAACACCGTACGCGTCGGGTTGCCCCACGGCGTGCAGTGATACGAACGGTTGCCGGCGAGGAAGTCCAGGAACAGGCTCGACTGGCTGAACGTCCAGTCCTTGCCGCCGTTGCCGCGCTTGAGAATGTCGCGGAACAGTTGCTTGGTCTTCGAACGGTTCAGGAAGTGCTGCTGATCCGGGGCGCGCTCGTAGGCGTAGCCCGGCGAGACGGTGATGCCGTCGAGGCCCAGGTCCTTCGTCGAATCGAAGAACTTGGCGACCTTTTCGGGATCGGCATTGTTGAACAGCGTGCAGTTGATGTTCACACGGAAGCCGCGCGACTTTGCCAGCTTGATGGCAGCCACGGCGCGGTCGTACACACCTTCCTGCGACACGGCGGCGTCGTGCATTTCACGGTCGCCGTCGAGGTGGATCGACCACACGAAGAACGGGCTCGGCTCGTAATCGTCGATCTTCTTTTCGAGCAGCAGGGCGTTCGTGCACAGATAGACGAACTTCTTGCGCTCGATGATGCCCTTGACGATCTGCGGCATTTCCTTGTGCAGCAGCGGCTCGCCGCCGGCGATCGAGACGACCGGTGCGCCGCATTCATCCACGGCATCCAGCGAGTCCTTGAGCGACACGCGCTGGTTCAGGATGGGATCCGGATAGTCGATCTTGCCGCAGCCCGAGCAGGCCAGGTTGCAGCGGAACAGCGGTTCGAGCATCAGCACCAGCGGATAACGCTTGTTGCCCTTGAAGCGTTGCTTCATCAGATAGGCGCCAACATACGCCTGTTGCAGGAAGGGGATGGCCAAGTTCGGCTCCTGTTCGTATAGCGTTAGCCAGCGACCGCGTGGCGTGCGGCGGCCGGCTCGTCTTTGGTCAATTCCGACGGCAAGCGGAACTGGATGGTTTCCTCGATGCCGTCCATGAGAGTCACTTCGACCGTGTCGATGCGACGCAGCGCGTCGATCACGTCTTCGACCATGCGCTCGGGCGCGGACGCCCCTGCGGTGATGCCGATGCGGGCTTTGCCGCGCACCCATTCCGGATTTACCTCGGAGCCATCGGCCACGAGATAGCTCGGCAGCCCCATTTCGGAGCCGATTTCGCGCAGGCGGTTCGAGTTCGAGCTATTCGTCGCCCCGACCACGAGCAGCACGTCCACACGCTCGCACAGCTCGCGCACGGCGGTCTGGCGATTCTGCGTGGCGTAGCAGATGTCTTTGGTATTCGGGCCGACGATATTGGTAAAGCGACGTTGCAGCGCAGCAATGATACCGCGAGTCTCGTCTACCGACAGCGTGGTCTGCGTGACATAGGAGACCGGCGTGTCGATGGCGAGCGGCAGGGCGTCGACATCGGCTTCGGTCTGCACGAGGTGCACCGGGCCGTCGATCTGGCCCATCGTGCCCTCGACTTCCGGATGACCGGCGTGACCGATCAGGATCACTTCGCGTCCGGCGGACACGTAGTTCTTGCCCTGAATGTGCACCTTGGTAACGAGCGGGCACGTGGCGTTGAGCACCTTGAGGCCGCGAATCTCGGCTTCCTGCTCGACGACGCGTGCGACGCCATGCGCGCTGAAAATGGTGACAGCGCCCGCAGGGGCTTCGGACAACTCGGCAATAAAGCGTGCGCCCTTCGCCTTGAGCGAATCGACCACGTGTTTGTTGTGGACGATCTCATGACGAACGTAGACAGGAGCGCCGTATTTTTCCAGCGCACGTTCTACGATCTCGATGGCACGTATGACACCCGCACAAAACCCGCGGGGTTGGGCAAGTAGGACTTGCATTCAGCTCTCCGGCTCAGGTCGGCCGGGATGGCGGTTTCTATCGGGTGTTCATGGCTCGCCACCTCCTGATCGGTGTGACGTCATGACGCACGCAAGGCCCTTTTCGATGGCAAATCGCGTGCACCCGTGGGGGGACCGCCGTCCGGTCGTTTGACAAGCAGCGATTGTAACCGCCGCCGCCAAATTATGCTGACGACCCCCTGTGGGAAAACGTCGGCAGGTGTTGCGTAAATGTTGACGAACCGGCGTCTATCTGGTTGGGATCTGCGCCGATTCGGATGCGATCCCGGTCGAACGTCGCTGAATGCCGGCCGGATCGGCCCGGCGGGCGGTGATCCGGAGCGCTAAATTATTGATTTTACTTGCCGAAACGATCGTTCTTCTCGTGCAGGTATGAAATCAGGCTATCGATGCCGCCCTGAGCGATGCGTGCCTTGAATTGCGGCTGGTACAACTGGATCAGCCAGGCGTTGGCCACGTTCTCGCCCATCATGTTGATGTCGTAGATCTTCCAGCCCTTGTCGGTCTTCGCCAGACGGTAGGCCACCGACAGATTGTCGCCGGGGCCGCTGACGGTCGCGCCGACCACGACATCGCTGCTGTTCGCGGTGAGTTTGGCCGGATCGAACTTGAAGGAGATGTCGCTGCCGCGCACCTGCGAGAGCTGCAATGCGAAGGTGTTCACGAGCAGTTGCTGGAATTCTTCGAAAACTCGTTTCTGCTGATCCGGCGTTGCGGCGTCGAATACCTTCGTGCCCACGGCGTAGCGCGTGGTGCGCAGGAAGTCGGCGTAGGGCAGGAAGTCGCGGGCGACGACCTTGGCCGTGGCGTTGACGTCGCCCGTTTTGGCGGACGCATCGGCCTTCACGCCCTTGACGACCGTCTCCACGGCCGTTTTCACCATGTCGTTCGGATTGGCGCTCGCCTGCGCCCAGGCGCTCGATGCGCCACCGATGCCGCTCAATGCGACGGCGGCAACCGTCACCAGAAATTTGTTCATGCCAGCTTGTCTGAGTCAGTGGAATTCGGAGTAGGCCGTAGTGTAGTGCACGTGATGCTCATGCGGCCCCTGTATACTGCTGCGATTTTGTAAATTCACCGTTTCGTCGCATTCCATGGGCTGATCGACGGGCATTGTCCCCGATTGGTTCCACATTTGTGCCGATGTTTAACCTTTCGTTACGCATGGGCCGATTGACGGGAAGGGCGCTGTGCCCGACGGTGAGACGTCTATTTTCTTCCGGAACCGCTACATGCTGACTTCGCTCGTCGTGCGCATCGTCCGTTTTTCGGCGAAGCACGCGTACCCGGTCATCTTCGCTTCGCTGCTACTCGTCGTGGCGAGTTGTGTGTATGTCGCCAAGCACTTTGCGATCAACACCGACATCTCCAGCCTGATCGATCTGAATACCGCTGCCGCCGAACGTGGTCGCGAAATCGACCGTGCCTTCCCGCAGAAGACTGACCTGACGCTGGCCGTTGTGCAGGCGCCTGCCGCCGAGTTTGCCGACAAGGCCGCAGCCGAACTCGCGAAGAAGCTGGAAACGGAAACTGATGTGTTCCGCACGGTGAGCCGTCCCGGCGCGGGGGAATTCTTCGCGCACAACGCACTGTTGTTCGCCTCGACCGACGACGTGAAGTCGCTCACCGGCAAGCTCGAAGACGCCAAGCCGCTGCTCAACCGTCTGGCTCAGGATCCGAGCCTGGCCGGGTTGTCGAACCTGCTGTCGGTGACGTTGCAGACGCCGCTGCTCACCGGGCAGGTGAAGCTCTCGGACATGACGCATCTGCTCGGTAACGCGGCCGATGCTTCCGAAGCCGTGCTTGCCAACGATCCGTCGCGACCGGCGGCGATGTCGTGGCGCGCACTCGTGGCCCCCGACACCGTGGCGCGCAGCTACGTGCAGGTGCAGCCCGTGCTGGACTACGCCGCCCTCGAAGCGGGCGCCAACGCTGCCACGCGGATTCGCGAAGCCGTCGCCGACCTGAAGCTGGCCGAGCGTTACGGGGCGACGGTGCGTCTCACGGGACCCCGTCCGCTGTCGGACGAGGAGTTCGCCTCGGTGCGTCAGGACGCCGGGCCGAACGCCGTCATCACGCTGCTGGCCGTGCTCGTGGTGCTCTGGCTGGCCGTGCGCTCGGGCAAGATGATTCTCGCAGTGTTTATCACGCTGCTCGCGGGGCTGGCCGTCACCTTCGCGCTGGGCCTGATGATGGTCGGCGCGCTCAACATGATTTCCGTGGCGTTCGCGGTGCTGTTCGTCGGCATCGGCGTGGACTTCGGCATCCAGTTCGGCGTGCGCTATCGAGAGGAGCGCCATCGTCTGGAACATGACGACGGCGTGGGCGGCGACGAACTGCTGCGCGGCGCACTTGCGCGTGCAGGCAAGGCGATCGCCATGCCGCTGTCGCTGGCCGCTGCCGCCACCGCAGCGAGCTTCTTCTCGTTCCTGCCGACGGACTATCGCGGCGTGTCGGAGCTGGGCCTGATCGCGGGCGTGGGCATTCTGTGCGTGGCGTTCCCGTCCGCCATTACGTTGCTCCCGGCGCTCATCAGCGTGTTCAAACCCAAAGGCGAGGCGAGCCCGCCGGGGTTCCGCAGCCTCGGTCCGGTCGACGACTTCACCGAAAAGCATCGCAAGCCGTTGCTCTACGGCACGCTGGCGCTGGTGATCGCCGGGTTGCCGTTGCTCGCGCATCTGCATTTCGACTTCAACCCGCTGCATCTGAAGGACCCGCACACGGAGTCGATGGCGACGCTCATCGACCTGTCGAACTCGCCGGAGGCGGGCGTCAACGACGTGCAGTTGCTCGCGCCCGATCTGGCCGCCGCCGATGCCGAAGCCGCCAAACTGCGCGCGGTGCCGGAAGTGGGGCGTGTCGTGACGCTCACGACGTTCCTGCCGGCGGATCAACCCGCCAAGCTGGCGATGATCGCGGCATCGGCGAAGTCGTTGCTGCCGGTGCTCACGCAAACGCCGCTCGCGAGCGTGCCGGATGCGACGCGCGTGTCGGCGCTCAAGACGGCGGCAGGCCAGTTGGAAGACGCCGCGCTGGACTATCCCGGCGAAGGAGCCAAGGAAGCACAACGGCTGGCGGCCGCATTACGCAAGCTCGCCGCAGCGGATCCGGCTACCCGCGACCGTGCCGATCATGCGATTGCCGATCCGCTGAAGCTCGCGCTCGGCCAGTTGCGCGACGCGCTGCAACCGCAGCCGGTCACGCGTGAATCGTTGCCGCAGGACATCGCCTCGCAATGGGTGGCCGCCGACGGACGCGCGCTCGTGAACATCTCCCCGCGTGTAGAGAAGGGTGCCGATCCGAGCGACGACGTGATGCTGCGCAAGTTCACCGAAGCGGTGCTGCGCACGACGCCGGACGCCGTAGGGGGCCCGATCTCGATCCTTCGTTCGGCCAATACGATCATCCGCGCGTTCATCGAGGCGGGCGTGTGGGCGCTGCTGTCGATCACCGTGCTGCTGTGGCTGGCGTTGCGCAGTTTCGGCGACGTGCTGCGTACGCTCGTGCCGCTGCTGGTGTCGGCGGCGGTCACGCTCGAAGTCACGGTGCTGATCGGTTTGCCGCTGAACTTCGCGAACATCATTGCGTTGCCGCTGCTGCTGGGGGTGGGTGTTGCGTTCAAGATTTACTACGTGATCGCGTGGCGGCACGGGCAGTATCGTCTGCTGGCGTCCGGGCTGACGCAGGCGATCGTGCTGTCTGCCGCGACGACCGGCATCGCATTCGGCAGCCTGTGGCTGTCGCACCACCCGGGCACGTCGAGCATGGGCAAGCTGCTGGCGCTCTCGCTGGTCTGCACGTTGATCGGCGCGGTGTTCTTCCAGCCGGTGCTCATGGGCAAGCCGCGCGATGGCGCGGCGCCGCCGCCGAAGTCCTGATGTCCTGATTCTCCTGCGCAATGAAGAACGGCACCGAAAGGTGCCGTTTTGCTGTGTCGTGAGGCCCGGTGCTGCGGTGATTACACGGCCTCGATCTTGCCGCCGAGACGCTCGGCCATTGCCCGCCGGATCGATTCGGCAATGCCTTTGGCATCGAGACCGACGGACGCAAGCTGCTGCGCCGGCGTGCCCTGATCGATGTACGTGTCGGGCAGCCCCAGTTGCAGTACCGGAACCAGCACGCCATGCGCATTCAATGCTTCGATGCACGCTGTGCCTGCACCGCCCATCACAGCGCCCTCTTCGAGCGTGACGACGAGATCATGCGTGCGTGCCATGTCGAGCACGGTCGCTTCATCGAGCGGCTTCACGAAGCGCATGTTGACCACGCTGGCATCGAATTCGTCTGCGACCTGCTCCGCCAATGCGACCATCGAACCGAACGCCAGAATCGCGACCCGGTGACCTGCCTGGGCGGCGCTCTGGCGACGCGTTTGCGCGCGACCCACGGGCAGCGTCGACAGACCGGCTTCGGTCTTCACGCCTGGCCCCGTTCCACGCGGATAACGCACGGCGCTCGGACCCTCGATGCCAAGCGCCGTCTGCAACAACTGGCGGCACTCGTTCTCGTCGGCCGGGGCCATGACCACCATGTTCGGAATGCATCGCAGATACGCGATGTCGTATGCGCCCGCGTGCGTCGCTCCGTCCGCGCCAACCAGACCGCCGCGATCGATGGCGAACAGGACCGGCAGGTTCTGCAAGGCCACGTCATGAATCAACTGGTCATAGCCGCGTTGCAGGAACGTCGAGTAGATCGCGACGACAGGCCTGAGACCTTCCGTCGCCAGTCCGCCCGCGAAGGTCACCGCATGCTGCTCGGCAATGCCCACGTCGTAATACCGTTCGGGAAAGCGCTTCTCGAACTCCACCAGACCGGAGCCTTCGCGCATGGCCGGTGTAATGCCGACGACACGCGGGTCGGCGGCGGCGGCGTCGCACAGCCATTCGCCGAACACCTGCGTGTAGGTCTTGGCGGAGACGGTACCCGGCGCGGCCGGACGGATGCCTTCGCTCGGATTGAATTTGCCCGGGCCGTGATACAGCACCGGATCGGCCTCGGCCAGCTTGTAGCCACGTCCCTTGCGTGTGACGACATGCAGGAACTGCGGGCCCTTGAGCGCCTTGATGTTCTCGAGCGCCGGAATCAGCGCGTCGAGATCGTGGCCGTCGATCGGTCCGAGGTAGTTGAAGCCGAACTCCTCGAACATCGTGCCCGTCGGCGAGACGATGGCCTTGGCGTGCTCTTCGAGCTTGTGCGCAAGCTCGCGCATCGGCGCGGGTGCGTTGCGCAGCAGGTTGCGTACGCTTTCCTTGCCCGCCGAGTAGAACTGGCCGGACATCAGACGCGTGAGGTACTGATTGAGCGCGCCGACCGGCGGCGAGATCGACATGTCGTTGTCGTTGAGCACGACAAGGAACGGCAGGTCGTCGTAGACGCCGGCATTGTTCAAGGCCTCGAACGCTTCACCGGCCGTCATGGCGCCGTCGCCGATCACGGCAATCGCGTGACGCTTCTCACCCTTGACCTTGCTCGCCAGCGCCATGCCCAACGCCGCCGAGATCGACGTGCTCGAATGCGCCGTGCCGAACGTGTCGTACGGCGACTCGTCGCGCTTCGGAAAGCCCGACAGGCCTTGCCACTGACGTAGCGTCGGCATGGCCTCGCGCCGCCCCGTGAGGATCTTGTGCGGGTAGGTCTGGTGACCCACGTCCCACACGATCCGGTCGTTCGGCGTATCGAAGACGTAATGCAGGGCGATCGTCAGCTCGACGGTGCCCAGATTCGACGATAGATGCCCGCCGGTGCGCGAGACGTTCTCGAGCACGCTGGCGCGCAGTTCGTCGGCTACACGTCGCAGTTCGGCGCGCGAAAGGGCGCGCAATTCGGTCGGGGAGTGGATGCTGGCTAGCAAATCGGTCATGGCTAAACGTCCTGAGCGCCCGTCTGCGCGCTTACTTCACCAGCTTGGCGAAGGAAGCCAGCAGGCGATCGATGTCGGCCGTCGTGAGGTTGCCCATCGTGGAAATGCGGAACAGTTCTTTCGACAGACCGCCCTGACCGGCGTAGATCACGAAGCCGTCGGCTTTCAGCCAGTCGTGCAGACGCGGATAATCGACCCCTGCCGGAAGTTTGTACGCACGCAGCACGACCGACGACTCGTTCGGCGGCAGCACGCTGTCGATACCCAGCGCGGCCAGTCCGGCGCGGGCCTGCTCGGCGAGTGCGCCATAGTGCGCGTGACGCTTTTCCCAGCCACCGGCGTCGGCCAGTTCGCGCAGCGCCTCGACCAGCGCGTAGTAAGCCTGTACGGACGGCGTGAACGGCGTGTTGCGTTCGGCCTGAAGCTTGGCCAGACGCGAGATGTCGAGGTAATACGTGCGGCTGAAGGCCTTGGCGAGCGCATCCTTGCGCACCAGCACGAACGACACGCCCGGCACGCCGTGCACGCACTTGTTGGCGGTCGCGGCCACGGCCACGATGCCCGAATCGTTGAAATCGATGGCTTCGGCGGCGAAGCTGCTCACACCGTCGACCAGCAGATCGATGCCGCGCTCACGGCAAACGCGCGCGATACCCGTCAGATCGTTCAGACGGCCGGTCGTCGTTTCGTGGTGGATGATGGCGACGTTCGTGTACGGACGATCGCCTGCCGCGTCGAGCTTGGCCACGATTTGCGCCAGATCCGGCGCCTGCATCCATTCGAAATGGATGACGTCGTGTTCGATGCGGTACTGCTTGGCGATCTGCGAGATGCGCTCGCCGTACACGCCGTTCTCGACGATCAGCAGTCGACCGTTTTCCGGCACGAGACCGGCCGTCATGCTCTCGACGGCAGCCGTGCCCGAGCCGGTCATCAGCACCGGCGTCCACACGGCAGGATCGAGGCCGTAGACGGCCGTCAGACGCTCGCGGGCTTCGTCCTGCAAGTCGAAGAATTCGGGCTCGCGATGGCACAGATCGGGTTGCAGCAGGCTTTTGCGAACGCGCTCGGTCAGGGTCACGGGGCCCGGATTCAGTAACAGCATGGCGAAGCTTCCTCGTCAGTTTTCAGCAGTTAAGCAGCATTTATGCGGCATTCATGCGGTGGTTAAGCCGCCATTCAGACGCTCAGGCCGAAGCCTGTGCGCGTTGTGCAATGTGATCCATCAGACGCGACTTGACGGCTTCCGGCGTGACCTTCGGTCGCGGCAGGCCGTCCGGCGTACCGGGGCGCGTAGTCAGGCATGCGAAGCGCGGACCGTCGTTCAGGCTGGCGGTGCGGCCGTCGAACAGTTGCTCGATGACGTCCAGCGTATCGCCTTCGAGCGCTAGCGCATAGCCGCTGGCCGCCGCCACGCCGGCAAACGACACCGTCGGCGACACCGTTGCCTGCGCGCCGGTCGAGTCATGCGATGCGTTGTCGAGCAGCAGATGCACGAGGTTCGACGGACCGTAAGCGCCCAGCGTGGCGAAGGCGCCCATGCGCATGAGCGCTGCGCCGTCGCCGTCGAGGGCGACCACGCGCAGGTCGGGGCGTGCCAGCGCAAGACCCAGCGCCAGCGTCGTCACGCAACCCATCGAACCGACCATGTAGAGCTGATTGGCGCGATCGTCGAGGGCATACAGTTCACGGCCGCAGAAGCCGGTCGAGGCCAGCACCACGGTGCCTTCGAGCGGTGTGTGGGCGATCACGCGGGCGAGGGCGTCGCGGCGCGTCGGCATGTCGGACGGGGCCACGCCGCGCACGACGGACACCGGTGCCGGTTGTGCCGGACGTGCCGGGCGCTCGGCCGGTTGCAGCGGGAACGATGCCACGCTGCCCTTTTGCATCACGAGTGCGTAGGGGCGGCCGGTCTCGTCCATGTGACGCACCGCGCGCTCCAGCGCCGGACCGATCGCTTCCGGCTCCGTCGGGAACAACTCCCAGGGCACTTCCATCAGGTCGAGCATGGCCGGCGTGATCGGCCCCATGAGGGCGTGTTGCGGCTCGTCGGTAATGCCCGGCTGGCCGCGCCACGTCACGATCAGCAACTGCGGCAGACGGAACGTCCACGTGAGCGACGTGAGCGGGCTCACGGCGTTGCCGAGGCCCGAGTTCTGCATCATCGTGACGGCACGCGCGCCACGGCCTTCACCGAGTGTCGCGCCTGCCGCGATGGCGACGGCGTCGCCTTCGTTGGCCGCCGACAGGTAATGCAGCGTCGGATCTTGCAGCACGTAGTTGATGAACGGCGTGAGGAACGAACACGGCACGCCGGTGTACCACGTGAAGCCGTGCTTGCGCGCGGCTTCGACGAACTGTCCTGCCTCAATCACCTTGCGTCTCCGGAGCGCCGCCGTTGAACGGCGTCTGGCCATGGGCGAAGTCGGCCGCGCGGCGGAATTCTTCCATGTCGTTCACACCGCGCCAGTGGCCGTGCACGTATTGCACTTCGATCCTGGCGCCATCGGCGGCCAGGGCGTTGATCAGCTCCGGCATGCCGAGCTGGTCGAAGTCGGCGCGCGTCTGCAATGCCGCGAACACGCGTTGCAGTTGCGCACGGCCGTTCTCGCCGCGCACGCCCAGCAGACCGATCCAGCGGCCGTTCGGCGCGCGTCCGGCGTCCGAGGCGTTGCCGCTGATCTTTTCGAGCAGCACCTGCTGGCCGAACAGACCACGGTCGTCGCTTCCCGAGCAGTACGCGAAGTCGCGCACGCTGGCGTTGGCGGCATTGGCTGCGGCGGTCGAGTCGACCACGACGGTGAAGTCGGCGTCGCTCTCGACCAGATCGCGCACGATGTAGCTGCGGAACAGCAGATCGCCGTACGAGATGACCGTGTCCTGCGTGAAGGCGTTGGTCACGCGCGCGAGCGAAGCCAGCTCACCGGTTTCGGCGTGGCGCTCGTTGATCGCCAGCGTGATGCCAGCGGTGTCGATGGCGTCGGCACGATAGCCGCCCACGACGGTAATGTCGTTCACGTTCTGCTTCTTGAAGCCGTCGACCAGCCAGCGCAGCAGCGGCTTGCCGGCGACCGGCAGCATGACCTTCGGACGATCGGTCGTCACACTTTCCAGATTCTTGCCACGGCTCGCGGCCAGCACGATGGCCGAGCGCGGTGCGTTGGCGGCGGACAGATAACGATCTTCGGCCTGCGTGTATTCGTCGGCATCCTGCAAACGGAAGATCTCGTCGACGGTCGCGACGCGGTCTTCGACGTTGATGAGCGTTTCGTTGCGATAGATATCGGCCGCGACCGATTGCATGGCCGAGGTGGCCGCGCGCATCAGGTGGTTCGCCCAGATCACGAGGCTGATGCCAGCCTCGCGGAACACGTCGGTCGGCGTGCTGTAGTACTTCGTCGGCACGATCACCAGCGGGCAGCGATTGCCCCACTCGCGGGCGAACTGCACGATTTCGTCGGCGCGCTTGAGCTTGCTGTGGATCAGGATGGCGTCGGCGCCGGCCTGACGATAGGCCTCGGCTCGGCGCAGGGCTTCTTCCATGCCCCAGCCGGCGATCAGCGCTTCGACACGGGCGACGATGGAGAAATCGTCGTCGGCCTGCGAATCCTTACCGGCCTTGATCTTGCCGCAGAACTCGTCGATATCGGCCAGCGGCTGACGCTCGCCGCCGATGAAGCTGTTGGTCTTCGGGAAGACCTTGTCTTCGATACACACGCCAGCGATGCCACGTTGCTCCAGCTTGCGCACGAGACGTCGCATGTTGTTGAAGTTGCCGTAGCCGGTGTCGCCGTCGAGCAGGATCGGCAGATCGCTCGCGTCGGCCATGAATTCGAGGTTGTCGACGACCTGCGTCCAGCTCGCTTCGTTGTTGTCGCGAACGCCGAACTGCGCCGAAATGGTCAGGCCGGACGCCCAGATGCCCTTGAAACCGGCTTCGCGCACGATACGTGCGGAGATGCCGTTATGGGCTTCCATCAGGAATTCGAGCTGGTTGCTGCGCAGCATGGCGCGCAGTTGTGCCGCGCGCGTGGCGGTCGGCGGGAGGGTGAATGCGTCGGGAGCGTTCATTCGGACACCATCGTGAGCGGTTCAAGTTGCGGCAGCACCTCATCAGCGGCGCGCTTCACATCTTCAGGGTAGTCGATTTCGATCCACGGGAAACCCGTGACATCGGCGGTTTCAAACTGTGCGCCGCGCTCGAGCAGCAAGTCGCGCACGGCTTCTTCGTGGGGCATCTTGGCGCGGCCAGATTCGACGTAATCGCGGGTGATTTCCGCCAGACGCGTGGCCGTCGCTTCGTTGAAACGGAAAAAGCCGACGGATTCGCCCACGGTGTCGTATTCCAGACCGACCATGACTTGCTTGCGCAGCTCGACCGGCACGCCGTCGCGCAGGCACAGCTTGACCGGCTCGTCGCCCACTTCGAAATCGCGGTCGATCAGCAGGCGGTTGGCCGTCTCACCGGCAACCAGCGCGTTGAAAATGCGCTGGTCGTAGAGCACGTCGGCATCCATCACGAGCACGTCGCCACCGGCGGTCATCGCTTCGGCCGTGACATGCAGTGTGAGCACGCTGCCCAGATTGAATTCCGGGTTGAGATAAATCTTGGGGCGCGGCGTCCAGTTCAGACGGTCGAGTTCCTCGCTCACCTGTTCGTGATGGAAGCCGAGCGCGAGCACGACGTCCGTGATGCCGGCAGCCGCCAGCATACGGAGGTGGCGCTCCAGCAGCGACATACCGTCGAACTTCAGCAGGCACTTGGGCGACTGCTGGTTTTCCGGCTGGAGCAAACGCAGGCCCATGCCTGCTGCGAGAATGATGGCCCGCATGGTCGATATCCTTCTTTAGAGCGGTGCAGTATCCGTGGCGGTCGGCATCGACACGCTTTGTTGCGCGGCGCGTTGGCGGCGCCAGCCACGTTCGGAGAAATGCAGATAGACGAGGCCCGGCACGCCGAGCAGCAGCTCGCGCGTACGTTTGGCCAGCGACAGGGCCAGCGCGGCGTCGGCCGGCAGACCAACGAGCGGGGCGAGCAGCAGGTAACCGCCTTCCTGCACGCCGAGCGAACCCGGCACGAAGAACGCAGCGCCGCGGATCGCCTGACCGAGGCTTTCGAGCAGCAGGGCGTCGACCCAGCTCACCGGGTGCCCGATGAATTGCAGAATCAGCCAGACTTCTGCCGTGCCGACGATCCAGCCCACCAGACTGAACAGGAAGCTGGCGAGGACCTGGCGACGATGGCCGTACATGCGCTGCACGATTTCGTCGACGGCATCGGCGCGGTCGAGCAGCGACGACCAGTCGCGCTTGGACGACATCTTCGAGAGCATGCGGAATGCCCAGCCGAAGATGCCGCGACGTTGCGCGACGTAAAACGCATAGAGCAGGGCGGAGACGAGCGCGGTCGCGAGCAGCATCGGCAACCACAGGCTATCGCCCGTGCGGTGCGATGCCCCGATACCGAACACGGCGAGCCCCAGCAGCGCGAAAACGATCTGTGCGACCGCCTGGAGCGTGGTGCTCACGGTGATGGCGGCGGCGGCTTCACGACCGGCCATGCCGCGCTGCTTCATCTGACGCACCATCGCGATCGGGCCGCCGATCTGACCGGCCGGCAGCAGGCTGTTGACCGATTCGCCGACCCAGCGGGTGAGCGTGGCGCGGCCCAGCGTGCACGACTTCGATACGAGCACCTGAATGGCGGCAGCGTCGAGCACCAGCGGCACGAGGTGGAAGGCCGCGATGGGCAGCAACCCCCAGCCGGCAACCGCCAGCGTAGACATCACCGATCCCGTGCCCTGCCAGATCAGCAGGGCGACGAAAAGGGCGAAACCGAGGGTGAGTGAAACGATAGCGGTCCGGTTCATTTAGCGTTTCGTCCGTCCAAAAATCTGACGAAACACTTGCCGGAAACCGAAATAGGCAATGGCGTCCTTCATGTTCGAGATGAATCGCTGCCAGGTGCCCATGCGCGGGTCGGTCACGTACTCGAACGTGAGCGAGATTCGCTCCTCGTTATCGCCGAGCGGCGTGATCCGGTGATGCAGTTTGTCCCCGTCGAAGAACACCAGCGCGCCCGGCGGATACGCCACGGCGCCATCGACTTGCGCCACGCCGGGATTGCGCGTGTGCAGCCGATATTCGAGCTTGCAGCTCGACTGGTCCACTACGCCGAGCAGCAGCGTGTAGCGGCGGCCCTTGTAGTAGGAAGTGTCATAGTGCCAGCCAATGTGATCGCCCGGACGCGTGTAGTAATACAGCGCGTACGCGTGCGGGTCGTCCTGCGGCGATGGCAGCAATTTCTCCCCGGCCAGACGCTCCAGAAAGCGCATCAGGGCGGGCGAACGATACAACTCGGCGACGAACGGGGCCAGCTCGTCGAGCGTATGACGGCTCACGCTGCCCCCCTGCTTGTGGCCGGGAAGGTAGTTGCGGTTCACGTTCGGCGTGACCGCGCGCGCGGCGGCGATCAGTTGCTCAGTGACCGACTGCGGCAGGAACTTCTCCATATAGATGAAGGCGTCCTGCGACTTGAATTCGCGGGTCACCCCGTCGAAGTCGATGGCGTCCATCGCGCGCTCGATCTCCGCGTCTGCGGCGAATGCGGCGGGCGCCATCGGCGCGACTGCCTCCGGCTGGGTCGTTTGGCCCGCATCGGCGGCAACCTTGGCGTCGGCCTTCGACGGCAGCGGACGACGCATGACGCGCACATAATCCGCCATCACCAGCAGCGCGAAAAGCGGCGCCCCGATGGCCGCGGCGATCAGGAAACCGCGCGTGCCGTCGAACAGCGTGACGAGCGGCATCAGGTACAGCACGTCTTCCGTCTCGAATCCGCCCACGGACGCCTGCTTCGTGCCCGATTTGCCGACGCGCTCTTCGATGCGCATGCGCAGGAAGAAGATCAGTGCCACGGCGACACCGGCGATCCAGCCGAGCGTCGAGGCCGACAGCGGCACCGGCAGCGGAAATTTGCCGGGCGCGGCCGCTGCCACGCCCATGCCGATACCGCCGAACAGCAGCACCGTCACGAAAGCGTCGGAGGCCAGATCGTAGAAGTGGCCGATACGGCTGGTCTTGCCGCTGATGCGGGCCAACTCGCCGTCCGTGTGGTCAATGAAGTTCGAGAGCACGAGCAGGATGGCGCCAAGGTTGGCCATCGCATAGCTGCCTTGTGCGAACGCCCACGTACAGACCAGTCCGACGATCAGACGAACGGTCGTGAGGTGATTCGGCGTGACCGGCGTGTTGACGAGGGGCGTGACCAGCCAGCGTGCCAGGCGCGCGTCATATTGACGCGGGCGCGGGGGCACAGGACGTGCGGTGTTGCTTGTGGCCGACGCAGCAGTTGGCGCCGAAATGATTTTCGGTATCGTTTCCATGAGGGGGGAATATATACCCATAAGGCGGTAATGTGCAGTGCACTTAAAACACCTGTGTTTACCGCGACAACCTTGGTGATTCAGGGCATTGACGCGCAATAAATCCCTGCGCTGCACTGCGAGCTGACCGTTCCTGGGGTCTTCGCCAGATGCCTTATTAATAGGCTAGGTGATAAGCGTTCCGAGTTCGCGATTATATTCCGCAATAGTCCATTTCGCTCCGGCGGCGCCCGGTGTCGTTTTGACGCACCGTCGAAGGGCCTTTCGTCCGTTCATCCCGCGTTTTCACGGTTTTCACCGGCGTTTGCCCGATCCACGCGAAAAAGCGACTTTTGTTCGGTATAGCGAGGTTCGGGGGATACGCGGATAATGGCGGTCCCCTCAGTCTATTTTTGCGGCGTTGTCCGACCGCGACTCTCCCCATGTCCCAAACGATTGCGATTCTTACCGGCGCTTCCCGTGGCCTCGGCGCGGCGCTCGCCCGTGGTTTGCTCACCCCTGGCACCCGACTTGTAACGCTCGCACGTCGCACGGACGACGAACTCGCCGCGCTTGCCAGCGCGCAGGGCGTCTCGCTTGAACAGATCGCCGTCGATCTCGCCGATACCGACGCCGCCGCGCAGACCGCCGAGCGTATCTTCGCCGCGCTGCCGCGCGATGCCGGCCGCTATCTGCTGATCAATAACGCAGGCACCGTCAATCCGGTCGCCAACACCGCTGCGCTGACCGAACCGGCGGCCATTGGCGCTGCGTTCGCGCTGAACGTCACGTCCGTCATGCTGCTCACGGCGCGTTTCCTCGCCGCCACGCAAGGCCTCGCCGCCAAGCGTCAGATCGTCAACATCTCGTCGGGTGCCGGTCGTAACCCGAACGCCGGCTGGGCGGTCTACTGTTCGACCAAGGCGGCGCTGGATATGTATACGCGTGTGGTCAATGCGGAGCATCGCGAGCATGGCGTGCAGGCGATCTCGCTGGCCCCGGGCGTGGTGGACACCGGCATGCAGGAGACGATTCGCAGCAGCAGCGTGGAAAGCTTCCCGGCGCTGGCACGTTTTCAGGAGATGAAGGCGAGCGGCAAGCTGTCGACGCCCGAAGACGTCGCCCGACGCATTCTGGCGCTCACCGAGCGCGACGATTTCGGTCAGACCGAGATCGACGACATCCGTAACTACGCCTGAAACGCGTAATAAAACACCGGTCAGCGTCGCCGCTGGCCGGTGTGTCGTCATGACGCGGCATCGCGATGGGAGGACAGCGAGCGTTCCCCGGCGCCTGCGTCATCGATCGGCCTATTGCTCCGTACTCGTGATAAAGACGCTGCCGTTGCGCTCCGGTGCATACAGGATCAGCGTGGGTGCGTGAATGTCGAAAGCGCGCTCGCAGGCTTCGGCGAAGGAATCGAATTGCACGGCCCAGGCGCCGTTGCGCACATAGCAGTGCGTGATGGTGTCGGTGCGCCGGTCGAATTCCTGACCGAGAAACACACCCTGTGTGTAGCACCAGACGACGAACCCGTGAAAGTCCGCCTGCTCCGGTGCGCGAAACACACGCCAGCGAGCATCGTCCCGTCCGGCCTGACGCGCCGTCGCGCCCGCTGCCCAACGTTCGAAACCGTCGTGTCGTTTGCGTTGCTCCATGTCGTCGTACCCCCTATGGGTGAACCGCCCTCCGGGTGCCGAAATTCGACATCCCCGGGCGCGTTTTCATAGTCGGAATTTGTTCCCGGCATTTCTATCAGGCAATTCCGAAAGACGGCAGGGAATTTCTCCAAAGGGACAACGAACGGGGCGAAAAGCGGGACGCCGCGCGCCGGTCAGTCGTAGTGAATCGCGAGCCAGACGGTCGTCTCGCCCTGGGCAGTCCACTCGACCCGGTGACGGCGACCGGCCTCGATAGCGATGGTATCGCCGGGCTGCAACACGAGCGTCTGTCCCGGCGCATCGTCGAAGGCGAGGCCTGCGCTGCCCGTGAGCAAGACGACCCACTCGTGCTGCGGCTGGTCGTACCAAAAACCCTCGGGCGATGCCTGTCCGGTCGAGACGATGCGCTCGACGCGCATCCCCGGGCGTGCGATCAGCGTGTCGAATTGCTCGGCCGCCGCCGGATCGGGGCGCGAGGGCAGGCCGTCGAACAGGTTGTTGTCGGGCAGCAGTGGCTTATTCATACGTAGCAAGCGCTCTTTCTTCAGCGGGGGATAGAAAGCATACACGTGCTGCCCCCGGGCTCAGTCGTCCAGATTTTCGTGAACGGCAGCGTCGCCGCGACGCCAGTAAGCCGCCGCCTTGACCCATTTCGGATTCAGCCCGCGATCCTCGACGAGGTGACGTCGCACGGCTTTCGCCACGCTGGCCTCGGCCGCCACCCATGCGTGCAGGTCGCCGGAGGGCAAGGTCGCGACCTGAAGGGCGTCGATCAATGCGGTGCTCTGGCCCGCCGGTGCGCCTTCGCGGTAAATCCATTCGACCACGACATCGGCTTCGCTCGAAAAGCGCAGGCGGTCCGCCGGGCTATCGACTTCCGCAAATACGAAAACGAGTGCGCCGGCCGGCAGCTCGGCCAGACGTCGCGAGATCGCGGGCAGCGCCGTATCGTCGCCGATGAGCACATAACCGTCATAGTTCATGGGAATGACGAACGAGCCGCGCGGGCCGCCGACACCAAGCTTGTCGCCCGGTCTGGCCGAGCGTGCCCATTGCGTTGCGGGGCCGGACTCGTGCATCGCAAAGTCGATCACGAGCGTTTTCGAGTCGGCGTCGTATTGACGCGGCGTGTAGTCGCGCATCAGGCGCGGTGCGTCGCCCGGCGCCGGTTTCGAGAGTCCTTCCGGGCCCATCTGCGGCACGGCCAGTTCGCCGGTCTCGGGATTCGGGAAGAAGAGTTTGACGTGATCGTCGAAGCCGGGGCTGGTGAAGCCCGCGAGATCGTCGCCGCCGAGAGTCACGCGCAGCATGTTCGGCGTGAGGGTTTCGATGTTGCGCACTTCGAGCAGGCGAAAGCGCAGTTCGTGACGCACGCGCTGCGGCGTGCGATCGGGGGTGACGTGCGGTGCAGCGTTGTCTTGCATCAGAGTCGCTCCAGTTGTTGTGCGGCCGCGTCGAGAATCGCGGCGAACGCGTTGGCTTGTTCGGTCGTGAGCGGCTCAGCGCCCAGACGCAAATGCACGGCGTATTTGAAGTTATGCAGCGCGCGCATGACTTGCGGCGGCATGTCCTCCGAGCGCTCGCGGCGTGTCGCGAGTCGGGCCAGCAATTCCGTTACCGAGTCCTCGTTCTCGGCCAGATACTCGCGGCCGGTGTCGGTGATCTCGTAAGACTTGCGCTGGCTGTCGCCGGTGTTCTCCTGCACACGGATGTAGCCCATTTCCTCAAGCAGGGTGAGCGTCGGGTAGACGACGCCAGCACTCGGGCTATACGTTCCGTTCACGCTTTCTTCGATGGCTTTGATGAGTTCGTAGCCGTGACGCGGTTGTTGTGCGATCAGATGCAGCAGCACGAGGCGCAAGCCGCCGTGACTGAACAGGCGACCGCCGCCACGACCACCCCGGCCGCCGCGTTCGCCGCGCTCACCACGACCTTCGTCGCCGCGCCCGAAACGCCCCTCACCATAGCCTTCGCCACCGCCGCGCCGTCCATGACGCCCACCGCGTCGTTCGTCGCCAAAATCCATTTTGTCCAGGTCCAACGGGCCTCGGCCCATGAAATCGCCACGTGATCCACGCATGATGCGACTCCTTATCGATGTAGTTAAGACGTGTTTACGATATATCTAAATTGCATCGAAAGCAAAACTATTTTTTCGATGACCTTGAGGTCAGTAGGGGAAATGACGGTAAAACGGGGCGTGCAGGGGTGTTCGACGTGACGGGAGGTATATCGAATTCGTCAAAAACTATATCGAAATGACGATTTCGATACGATCTCGATATCCGGTGAGCGGATGGGGAATGGGTGTGCGCCGCCGGATGGGTGTCCGGCGACGGCATGGTGTGGCAGCGATGAAGGGCAGCTGGGACGCCGGCAGGCTATTTATGGCAACTGCGGCAAGTCCGTCTGAAGCCACTTTCGGTAGAGCTTGTTCAACTCGCCATTCGTCGTGTTGCGTGTGACGAAGTCGTTCACGCTTGCCAGCAACTCCGGCTGGTTGGGGCGCATGGCGATCCCCATCGCCTGTTGCAGCAGATTGAACTTCGGTTCGAACTGGCCGGGCGCACGCGTATTGATCACGTTGGCGACCGTCACCGAACAACCGATGGCATCGACCTGACCGGAGAGCAGCGCCTGCATGGCGGCGGCGTCATCGTCGAAGCGGCGAATCTCGGTGCCTTCCGGTGCTGTCTTGGTGACGGCGGTGTCCTGCGTGCTCGCGCGTGCCACGCTCACACGCAGTCCTTTCAGATCCGCAGCCGATTTGATTGGCGTGCCTTTTTTGCCGAGTAGCAGGATCGTCGCCGCCGCATAGGGCTTCGAGAACTGCACTTGTTTGGCGCGCTCGGGGGTGATGGCGAGCGAGGCGACCAGAACATCCACCTTGCCGGAGAGCAGATACGGAATGCGGTTCGGTCCCGTGACCGGCACGATGTTGACCTTCACGCCGAGGTCTTTGGCCAGCAACTTCGCGACGTCGGCATCGTAGCCGTCGGGCTGCGCCTGCGCGTTTGTGGTGCCATACGGCGGGAAGTCGATCAGCATGCCAACGTTGATCGTGCCTTTCTTCTTGATGTCGGCAACGGTCTGCGCGTGTGCGGGCGTGGCGAACAACGAGACGGTGCCGGTGAGCAGACTGCCGAGTGTGCCGCCCAGCGAGCCGACGAAACTGGCGGGCATGGCCGTGACGCCGAGCGTGGCGAGGAAGTTGCGACGTGACAGGGTAGCGGCGTGGCGCGTTGATTCCGGCAATGCGCGATGTGCGTTCGGATGCACTGGCGACGTCTCGCCCTGCGACGGGTGACGCGAGAACTTGCGGGTCATGCGGATCTCCTGAGTTCGCGAAGACGTCGCCAGTGGCGAGCATGTCGTGTGCGCTCGTGCCCGTTCCTATGACGCGGGGTGACGGATGGCGACGGGGGTGTCCCGAGCGATGGTAGCGGCCGGTTCGGCAGGCGTCCACTCCGCAAAAACCCCAGAGAAAACCCTGATGACGATGTGGATGACGGGGCGCGTCGAGGTTGTTGAGGATGACGAAATCAGTCGTCGCGATCCGTCTTCGCATCAGCACGCGAGACGATTGCAGGGAGACAAGCCGCAACCGAAGATGAAAATTCCGGACGAAAAAAAACGGTGCCGAAACATCGGCACCGTCTTCAGGAACTGCTGTCAGCGTCTGACCGTTCGCGCTGCGGTGAAGCTCACCGCGGCACGAGGGCAAGATTTACTGGGCGGCGTCCTTGACCTTCTTCAGCGGGCGAACCTTCACGCGCACCGAAGCCGGCTTGGCCGGGAACCAACGCTCTTCACCCGTGAACGGGTCCTTGCCGAAACGCTTCGCCTTGGCAGCGATTTGTTGCGACGTGACCTTGAACAGGCCGTGCAGCGTGAATTCGCCTGCGCCCTTCTTGTGCAGAGCGCTGACGATCGTGGTTTCGAGAGCGGCGAGCACAGCCTTGACGTCCTTGACGGCGACAGCCGAGGTTTCGGCGATGTGTGCTGCGAGCTGGGTCTTGTTGAGTGCTTCCTTGATCGGCGAAACCTTAGCGGCTGCCTTCGGAGCCGCCTTCGGGGCTGCCTTCGGTGCTGCTGCCTTTTTCGCTACCGGAGCCTTCTTTGCTGCCGGAGCCTTCTTCGCCACAGGGGCCTTCTTTGCTGCTGCTTTCTTTGCCGTTGCCATATCGATCCAATCGATGAGAATAAGAAAGTGCCGTCGGAGAACGGCCACCCGAATGTTACGTCTTGCTGCGCCGACGATTCTACCTAAGAAATCGCTTTATGCGAGTAGTGCGCGCATTATGTTGCGCGCTTGCCGCACAAGGCTGAGCGGCGTTCGCGGTGCATTTCGATCGGGTTTCGATTCGTTACGTTCGCACTGTCGTGAGGACCTGCCGTGCAAGGGCGTGTGTCACTCGATGCATTCGACGATCCGGACTCGGGTTTTCGCGCACATTCCGACGCACCTTTCGACGCATTTTTCGACGCGAATTTTTATGGGATTTTTGTGCGATGCCGACGATCCCGCACGCTGTCGCACGAGACCGTCATCGCCTGAAAACCCTCAGAAACGCTGCATTTCGCAGGTTTCGCAGCGACCGTCGCCGTTACACCAGGCGTCGGTGAGGGTCGTGCCGTCGGCACCGAAAGTGATGTCGTGTTTCGCACCGTAGCTGCCTGCGAGTTGCAGACGATCGCCCGCAAGCGTGCCCTGCACCGTGGTGTGAACATTGGGTTCGACGTCGTCGACGCTGCCCGTGACCTGCGAGCCATTGAGGGCGAGTGCCATCAGACGCGTCATCGGTTTGCCGAACAGTCCCCACCACGGCGGTGCATTCGTGCACAGGCCGCGCCAGCGTCCCGACGGATTCACCAGACGCAACGGCGCAGGCGCGCTGGTTTGAACCAGGCTTTGCGCGTTGGGCGGAATCGGCGGCGTGACGATCGTCGTGCCGGCAGGGGCGGGCGCATTGATGGCGGCGACGTCGCGCGCGACTTCAGGTGCGTTGGCGTTCGCCGTGCTCGTGGCGTTTACGGCATTGAGCCCTGCCGTGTCGCCGATGGTGCTCGGGAGTGGCGTATCGGGTGTCGCTGTCGCGGCGATGCTCGCATTTTGCGCGGCGGCGGCCGGCGGCGCGTAGGTGGATACGGCCGGTGTCGGCGCGGGCGGTGCCGTCGGCAAGGCGGGCGCGGGCGCCACGCTGAAGGTGCCGGGCGCGCCATCGACACGCACCATGTCGGCGCTCAGACCGTCGTTAGGCACGGGCGCTGCCGCCGCGGCGCACACGTGACACGACATGTGCGAGAGGCTGTTGCGGGTGAGCGGGCGCGTGCCGTACAGGCGCTGACTGCCTTGTGCGCCGTCACGCAGAATCGTGACGTAAGGCGTGTCGTCGAGCTGGTAATCGACCTTGGCGCACGACGGTGCGTCGGTCTGCAACGTGACGTCGGCGGAAAATACGCCGTTGAGCGCGCGCGTGGGCAACACCGACACCGACGCCGAACAGTCCGCGATGATCTGCGCGCAGTTGCATGCGGCGGCCGGCGCGCGGGACGTACCCGAAGCTCCCGAAGTCCCGCCTGATTGTGCGTATGCCGAGCCGGCCATACCGGCAACACCGGCCACGCCGAGCATGCCGGCGACGAGCCAACCTGTCGCTTTTCCCAAAGATTTGAAACTCCGCATGATGATTCCCCGAATGTTGCGGCATGTCCTATGCTGCGGATGGTCGATCAAAAGACGTCGGCTGACAAGCGTCGAAAGCGGCGAAAAACAAGGGATAACGGGCCCTTTTCGAGCGATGCGGATGCCACGGTGAACATCGGGGCGTCACGCAAAATTCGGATTCCTCTCGTATCCCGGTATCAATAGTGCGGTCTACACTGCATGAACTTGCCCCCTTCATTGAGCTTTCAACGCGCGTCTGCCGTTGTCCACTGGAGCCATGCATGCCCGTCGACCGCACGCCTGATCCTGCTGCTTCACCGGATGCCTCACCGGCTTCCCCGCCTGCCTCACCCTCTGCTGCTACTGCGACCTCTGGGGCCAGTCGCGCCGCCGGTTGTTCCGTGGTGTCCATGACTTCCCCTATGCCTTCCGCGAATCGCGTACTCGCGATGCTCGCGACGCTTTTCTTCGCAATGGGGCTCATTACGTCGCTGAACGACATTCTGGTGCCTCACTTCAAGGCCGCCTTCGATCTCACGTATCGCGACGCGGCACTCATTCAGTCGAGTTTCTTCGCCGCCTATTTCGTGGTGTCCTACCCCGCCGGGCAATACACCGCGCGTGTCGGCTACCGGCGGGCGCTGGCCAGCTCGCTTTGGCTGGCCGGGCTCGGCTGCGCATTGTTCTTTCCGGCGGCGGCGCTCGTCTCCTATCCCTGTTTTCTCGCAGCGCTCTTCGTGCTCGCGAGCGGCATCACCTTGTTGCAGGTCGCGGTGAATGCCTATGTCGAGACGCTCGGCTCCCGAGGCGAGGCGGCAAGCCGTCTCACGCTGGTGCAGGCGTTCAACTCGCTGGGCACCACGGTCGGGCCGCCGCTTGCGGCACTCTGGATACTCGCGCCGCAGGTCGGTGCCGCCACTTCGGCGAACGCTCACGCCGTCGACTCTGTGCGTGCGCCCTACGGCGGGCTCGCCGCGATACTCGTACTCGGCGGGCTCGTCCTGTGGCGTCTCACGTTGCCGGAACAGCGCGACAACGATGCGTCGCCGCCGGGCGTGCTCGGCAACGTACGCGAGCTGTTGGCCCACCGTCCATTGCGTTACGGCATCGTGGCGCTATTTCTTTATGTCGGCGCGGAAGTCAGTATCGGAAGTTTTCTGATCGTCTATCTGACGCAGACGGATACGGGGATCGTCGATCACGCCCATGCGAGCCGGTATCTGGCGTTCTACTGGGGCGGGGCGATGGTCGGACGTTTCGTCGGCGCGTGGTTGCTGCGCAAGGTATCGCCGGGGTGGATGCTGGGGCTGTGCGCGCTCTACAACCTGACGCTGATTCTTGTGTCGATGGCGTTGTCGGCGTCGTTCGCCATGTGGTTGCTGCTGGCGTGCGGTCTGGGCAACGCGATCATGTTCCCCACGATTTTTTCGTTGTCGGTCGGCGGGCTCGGGGCGCGTGTGAGCGAGGGCGGCGGACTGATCTGCATGGCGATCGTGGGCGGTGCGGTGCTGCCTTATCTGCAAGGCGCGCTGGCGGATGGCGGCGGGATCGTGCTGTCTTTCCTCGTTCCTGCGCTGGCTTATTGCTATATCGCCGGGTTCGGGGCGTGGTGCACGCGCACCATGCCCGAATCAGGCCCGCCGGCTGCGAGCGAGGCCAAAGACGCGCCGGCGTCGCCCGATCAGCCCGGCTTGCCGAACGTGTAGCGGCCGAAGATGAACAGCACGTTGCCGTTGCCCTTGCCGCCGGGGACATAGGCCGTGGCCACTGCTGCACGTCCGAAGCCGACTTCGGCGAGCGGCAGCGCGGCGGGGAAGGGCACGCCGCCGAGCGTGTCGGAGCGCGACATCAGAAACACGGTGTAGCCGAGGCCGAAACGCACGGGGCCCGCATTCGCCACGTTCCATATCCGTCCGTAACCGGCCATCGGCGACCAGTCGTTATGTGAGTCCTTGAATGCCATCGCGTACAGCATGCGCGAGCCGTTCTTGCCGTCGGACAGCACGCGTCCGTAGCCGAGACCCCACGGATTCTCATTGAACTGGTCGATCTTCTCGCGGGTGTACGCAAAGCGAAGGTGATGCGTGTGCAAGGGGACGTAGAGATCACTGGCGCCTTCGGTCGCGATCTCGCGAAACTCGTCGGCGATGGCGCCCGTCCAGGTAGCGATGACGCCGGGCGAGTCGTCTGCGCGTGCCGCGAGCGGCGACAACAATGTCAGCGCGAGTGTCGTTGCGACCAACGGGGTGAGGCGGGAAGTCCGGGAGAGTAGGGCAAGCGATGCGACGGAAATCGATGGCGCGAGCCGCCCGGTGAGTTGGGGGTTCGTTGTCATGGTTGAGTGAAGCTTGTTGCGAAAATAGCGTCGCGCTTGCGCGTCGACACGGTACGCGCGGTACATTGAACGAGCGATTGCCCGTGTGCCCGGCGGGCGAGCACCGAAGCTCGGCATCGGCAGCGTTCAATGTCTATCGTCGCGTGTGGACTAGACCGTGTGCCCTGTATGAAGTTCTGATAGCTGCGCTTTTGCGTCATTTCCCAGCGCTGTTCAATCATTGCGCTGAAACTGACTGAACCTGCTGCGCGACAAACAAGTCCTTTTGCGTCAACGACATACCTCGGATATCGACGCGTTATTCACCGGGTTGTGAACATTTTCTGTGGATAACGCGGGGTCGCGCTGCCGTGCCCGTGCATTCGATCACTCGCTGCTAGCTCGCCGATGGCTGCCGTGCACCGGCAGGCCAACATGCCTACGCTTTGGCGCAGCAAATGCGCGCGACATTTTTTCTCCTTCCGATCAAGCACTTGGGATAGCTGTCCGCGAGTTGTCCACTGGCTTGCAAACAGATTCTGTGGATAACGAAGCGACTCGCCAACCCGCGTCCCGCCTCGATTTGCAGCACCTGGCCCAACTTTCGCGCGCGAGAAATCTTCCCTGTCGGATCAGTCACTTGCGATGCTTTTCCGCAAGTTATCAACGGGCTTGTGAACAAAAAATGTGGATAAGCTCGCCATTTTCAAAATCTCAATATATGGGATTAATGTTTACATATTGACATTTAAGTTGTCGCGGAATTACGATGCGGCTCATACCGGTGGACGGACACGTTCAGGAGACGACAGTGACGGAACGACGCAAACAGAAAGTAGCGATCATTGGCTCGGGCAACATCGGCACCGACCTGATGATCAAGGTGATGCGCAACAGCGAGCATCTGGAAATGGGCGCGATGGTCGGGATCGACCCGGCCTCTGACGGTCTGGCACGTGCCGAGCGTCTGGGCGTGCCGGTGACGGCAGGCGGCATCGATGGCCTGCTGGCCATGCCCGGCTTCGAGGACATTCGCATCGCCTTCGACGCGACGTCGGCGAAAGCGCACGCGCATCACAACGAGTTGCTGCAAGCGCGCGGTGTGCAGGTCATCGACCTGACGCCGGCGGCGATCGGCCCCTACGTGATTCCGTCGATCAACCTCGACGCGCATCTCGACGCCCGCAACATCAACATGGTGACGTGCGGCGGTCAGGCGACGATTCCGATGGTCGCGGCGATCTCGCAAGTCGCGAAGGTGCACTACGCGGAGATCGTGGCGTCGATTTCGAGCAAGTCGGCAGGCCCGGGCACGCGTGCCAACATCGACGAGTTCACGGAAACGACGTCGAAGGCCATCGAGGTGCTGGGTGGGGCGTCGCGCGGCAAGGCGATCATCGTGCTCAATCCGGCCGAACCGCCGCTCATCATGCGCGACACCGTGTTCGTGCTCTCCGAGCCGGGCGATCAGGCTGCCATCGAAGCGAGCATTCAGGCGATGGTCGACAAGGTGCACGCCTATGTGCCGGGCTATCGCCTCAAGCAGAAGGTGCAGTTCGAGCTGTTCGACGCATCGCGTCCGCTCAATGTGCCGGGACTGGGCAAGCTCACGGGTCTGAAGACCTCCGTATTCCTCGAAGTGGAAGGCGCCGCGCACTATCTGCCGGCCTATGCGGGCAACCTCGACATCATGACCAGCGCCGCGCTGGCCTGTGCCGATCGCATCGCCGCCACCCGCCTGGCGCTCGCGGCCTGAACGTCGCACGCGCTAACAGGAGACACACACCATCATGACGCAGAAAAAGCTCTATATCTCCGACGTGACGCTGCGCGACGGCAGCCACGCGATTCGTCACCAATACAGCATCGCTAACGTAAAGGCGATTGCGGCGGCGCTCGACAAGGCGAAGGTCGATTCCATCGAAGTGGCGCACGGCGACGGCCTCGCCGGATCCAGTTTCAACTACGGCTTCGGCGCGCACACCGATCTCGAATGGATCGCCGCCGTGGCCGAAACCGTGACGCACGCCAAGGTCGCCACCTTGCTGCTGCCGGGCGTGGGCACCGTGCATGACCTGCGCGAAGCCTACGACGCAGGCGCGCGCGTGGTCCGTATCGCCACGCACTGCACTGAAGCCGACGTGTCGCGTCAGCACATTGCCTATGCCCGCGAACTCGGCATGGACACGGTGGGCTTCCTGATGATGAGCCACATGACCACGCCGCAGCACCTGGCCGAGCAGGCCAAGCTGATGGAGTCGTACGGCGCACAGTGCATCTATGTGGTGGACTCGGGCGGCGCACTGGGCATGACCGATGTGCGGGACCGTTTCCGCGCGTTCAAGGACGTGCTCAATCCCGAAACGCTCACCGGCATGCACGCGCACCACAACCTGAGTCTCGGCGTGGCGAACTCCATCGTCGCGGTGGAAGAAGGCTGCGATCGCATCGATGCCAGTCTGGCGGGCATGGGCGCAGGCGCGGGCAATGCACCGCTGGAAGTGTTCATCGCGGCGGCGTCGCGTCTGGGCTGGAACCACGGCTGCGATCTGTACACGTTGATGGATGCGGCCGACGACATCGTGCGTCCGTTGCAGGATCGCGCCGTGCGTGTGGATCGCGAGACACTGGCGCTGGGGTATGCGGGCGTGTATTCGAGCTTCCTGCGCCACGCGGAAGCGGCGGCGGCGCGTTACGACCTGAAGACCGTCGACATTCTGGTGGAGCTGGGCCAGCGTCGCATGGTGGGCGGTCAGGAAGACATGATCGTCGACGTCGCGCTCGACCTGCTCAAGCGTCGTGCTGCCTGAGTGGCAGTACGAGCGGGCGACGAAGCAAGACAAAGACAGATCGATGGAATAGGGTGACGCGCCGTTCCGGCGTCTCCCGGTACCGTTTAGGTACCCCATGTTTTACCCAGGCTTACCCACGTAGTCTTGGCATCTCGGTGCCGATGCCGGCCCCTCGTCAGACGGGCCGGTTTTTTTATGGGCGCGGGCTTTCAGGCGTGAACGTGACCCGACCAGCCGAGCTGACGGCTGATCTGCGCGGCGGCATTTTTCACGCTCGGCACGAGTTCCTGCATCCGCTCGCGGCTCATGTACTTGGTCGTACTCGACACGCTGATGGCGGCGACGATGCGTTGACTGGCGTCATAGACCGGCGCGGCCACGCAGCGGATCTGCGGGGTGTCGTCTTCCAGATCGAACGCATAGCCGTGACGCGCGTAGTCGTGCATGCGTGCGAGCCACGCCGCCGTATCCACGGGGTGTGACGGCACCTGCGTCTGGTAGTGCTCAAGCTGCGCGCGCCATTGCGCTTCGTCCTGATCGAGCAGCAGTGCCTTGCCGACGCCCGTCACGCAGATCGGTTTGCGTCCCCCGATACGAGAGCTGATCTCCACGGCGCGTTGTCCGGGCAATTTGTCGAGGTACATGACCTCCCAACCGTCGGCAACGGCTAGATGCACCGTATCCTGCGTTTCGCCAGCGAGCGTTTCCAGCGTCGGACGCGCCACACGCGGCAAGTCGATCTGGCGATACGCCAGAAATCCCAACTCTATGAGCTTGTTGCCGAGCCGATAGCCGCGACGCGGTTCGAAGCGCAGGTAACCGGCGTGCACCAGTGCCGACGCAATCCGGTGTGTGGTCGACAGCGTGATGCCGGTGTGCGCCGAGAGCGCGGGCACGGTGTCGACTCCGGCGGCGACGGCCTCCACGATGTCGAGGCCACGGAACAGCGTCTGGCTGGCGAGAGTGCGCGGACGCTCGGCCTCGGGAGCCTTCGTCTTGGCCATCAGGCGCCTCCGAGCGCGAGCAGACGCTCGTACACGTAGCACTTGAGCGCGACGTAATGCGACGGTTCCAGGGCGGGCAGTTCGATGCCGTGCAGATGGCCGTCGTCGCCTTGTTGCACGCCACGAATCGTGCCGGTGGCTTCGATGGGCATGTCGATGTCGCCCACGCGCACGCGGAACGCCAGTTTCACGCTGTCACCTTGGGCGCCGAGTGCCGCATCGGCGAGCAGCGACACACCTTCGGCGCTGACGTCCTGCAACAACGCCAGATGTTGGGTGTCGGCGACGCCGACCGAGGCGACCAGTTTGGCGGGCACGCGTTGCGAGCGGCGCAACACCTTGCGGCGGATCTGCGCGGGTGCCGAGAGCACGATGTAATCGAACGGCAGCCGTTCCACGCGCTCGACCGTGCAGACGAAGTGATAGATGTCTTCGCCCGAAAACGTCCACAGTTCGAGCCGTTCGCTCGCTTGCAGGGTCGGTGGGGCAGCGCGACCGGTCGGTGCGGTCACGAACAGCATCTGATTCGGCGAATGGCCGATCACGCGCGTGCGTACACGTTGCGATCCTGCGCCGGGCGGCAATTGAATTTGCAGCCAGTCGCCGGGACGCAGATTGAGGTCGGTGAGTGCGTACTGGGGCGGTGTGGCCCCCGTCGCCGCAGGGGCCGTGTTGTCAGTGGGGACTTGCGTCGCCGTCCCGGCATCGGTGTCGGCGACCGTTGCGTCGTCCGCGCCGAGGTCCGCTACCCGGTGCGGGGCGAACGAGGTGAACAGCCAGTCGCGTCCGGCCTGTGTCGGCACGATATCGCCGGCGGCGAGCAGCGGCTCGCCGTTGCGGTCGACGATGGCCCACGGCAGCGCTTCGCCGAGCGGGATCTCGTCGGGCGTCAGCGGCACGAGGGGCAGGCCCGAAGGCAGCGCAGCAGACGCTTGAGCAGGTGTGTTGGTCATAGGGCGAAAGTCTACCGCGACGCATTGGCACTTGGCGAGAGGGGACGCGTCTCCTCTCGCCCGGAATGCGCAGGAGTCGCGCACAAGTTGCGTAAGTGGGTACTCGCTGGGGTGACACGCATTCGCCTCGTCCTGCGCGTGGTGGCGCCGTCGTGTCGGGGCTTGCGCGCGTGCCCGCCCGACAAGGCGCCGCGCGTTCGATGTCGTCTGCCTATAGTCGACGGTTTTGGTCGGCGGCGTTGGACGATGGTTTGCCGACGCGCCCGACGACGTTCTTGCAGGAGGATGCGATGTGGGACCAACAGTGTGCAGGCGCGAGCGGCTGGGGGCCGGACTGGGGCATGCGGCAGCGGCCGGAAGTGGGGATCGAGCTGGCGGGCATGCGCGAGGACGCGGCGTACCAACGTGCCGAGCGCGCGGACTTCGGTACCCGGCTTACGCGCGCATCGAATGCTGCGTTGAACACGGCACGACATGCACGGATGGACGGCGTGCCGGTGGCGACGCATCGCGTTGATCCGGCGTTGGCGCGCGCGTTCGCCAAGGCCTGGGCGGGCTTGTGGGCGACGACCGGACCCTGTCAGCATTTCTATCGCAAAGAGTTCGAACTCGCGCATGCGCGGGATGGGCGTCTGGCGCAGACCGGACAGCGTGTGGCCGCGATGTTGGCGCCCACTCACGGCGTCGCGTCGACGCCGTCCCCCGAAGTGGCGGCCGAACGTGTCGGGGCCGAGATCGCGTCCTGGCTGGAGACGATCGCTGCTACCGGGCACCGGGGATGGCACTTCCGGGCTGCGCGCGACGCCATGTCGCTCGTCGGCAATCTGTCGCTGCTCGCGATCATTGCGGCGTGTTTCCATCAGCGGCAGGGGCAGGCTCAGCAAGCGCAGGACACGACCGGCGAGCCGTCGCTTCATGGGGCAAGCGACATGGCGGCGGCGAATACGCCGTTCGGCATCCCGTGGGCGGACTGGACGTTGCTGGCGTTCGAAGGTGTGAAGGGAGTACTAACTCAGTCGTTGGGTTCGCCGACGCTGATCCGTCATCATGCCGTGGACGAGGTGCTCAAGCGTATGGAGGCGGGGTGCCGTCTGCTCGAAGCGTGTGTGGTGTTGCCGTCTCCTGCGGCGACCACGTCGTGGCGCAACACGCTCGGCAAGTTGACCCATTCCCGCGACGTCGCAACGCTGTTCACGTTCGCCAATACGGCAATCCCGCCGGCGCGGCTGGGGTTGTGGATGCCGTCGTGGTTCACTGGCCCGTCGCCCATGACAGACGGATACCGGGGCATCTTGCGCGTGGCGGGTCTGATGCTCGACTCGTGTCGCGCGGTCACGAGCCTGCTCGGCACGTGGGCGCGCAACGAAGCGTTCACGCATGACGCCAAACGTCTCACGCAGCGCTGGGAAACGCTCCACGCCAGGCTGGCGCACGTTTCGCCGGACGACGTCGCGACGATGCTCGATCGCGTCGCACGCGTGACGCAGCTCGCCCGCCATTGCGACACGCCGCTGCTGGCGAAGCTGGCATCGCACACAACGCTGCGCGAGTGCTTACTCACCTCGCGCCATCCTTTGTCGGCCAGTCAGATCAAGGCCGCGTGCAGCGAGTTCGACGTGCCGTGTCATGCCTCCTGTGTCGACGGTCTGAACTACCTCAGTCTGCATCCCGCCGAGAGTCCCTGGGGGCAGCGCTGGACCGGCGACGCATGGGAGAGCGGCAGCGCGACTCCGGTGCGTGCGACCTATCGTCTGCTGCTGCTCTATCAACACTGGAGCGCGGCGCTGCTCGAACGCGTTGTGGGCGCGTCGGGCTGCGCCGGTGGGCAAGAGGCGCCGTCCAACAAACCATCGGATACCAAATCATCTGACGAACAGTCGACGCAGCGCGACGCGACTTACGTCGATATCCAGTCGACGTGGCTGTGAGCGCGCGCCGATTCGGTCACGCGACCTTCGCGATGCCTCACCAGTTCGTCTCGCGCTCGGGCGTTGCGGTGATCTTGTGGATCGAGAGATCGGCGCCGTAGTACTCCTGCTCGTCGTCGAGCCGCAATCCGCTCACGCGTTTGATGACGCCGTACACGACATAGCCCCCGGCAAAGGCGATCGCCACGCCCATCAGCGTGCCGACGACCTGCGCGATGAAGCTCACACCGCCTAGACCACCGAGCCATGTCTGGCCGAAGAGGCCTGCGGCCAGACCGCCCCAGATGCCGCATACGCCGTGAAGCGGCCAGACGCCGAGCACGTCGTCGATGCGCAGACGGTTCTGAGTCACCGTGAAGAGCCACACGAAAAGACCGCCCGCCACAGCGCCGACGACCAGCGCGCCCAGCGGATGCATGACGTCCGAGCCGGCACACACGGCGACGAGCCCCGCGAGCGGGCCGTTGTGGATGAAGCCGGGGTCGTCGCGGCCGACCCACATCGCGACGAGCGTGCCGCCGACCATCGCCATCAGCGAGTTCACCGCCACCAGACCGGAAATTCCGCCCACGCGCTGCGCGCTCATGACGTTGAAGCCGAACCAGCCGACGATCAGAATCCACGCGCCGAGCGCGAGGAACGGGATCGACGACGGCGGATGTGCTGCCACCTGACCCTGCCCGTTATAGCGTCCGCGACGCGCCCCGAGATGCAGCACCGCTGCCAGCCCGATCCATCCGCCGACTGCGTGCACGACCACCGAACCCGCGAAGTCGTGGAACGGAGCGCCAAGCGTTCGTGTGAGCCAGTCCTGAATGCCGAGGTGACCGTTCCAGGCAATGCCCTCGAAGAACGGGTAGATCACCCCGACGAGGAAGAACGTGGCCACCGATTGCGGGTGGAACTTGGCGCGCTCGGCGATGCCGCCCGAGACGATGGCCGGGATCGCGGCGGCGAACGTCAGCAGGAAGAAGAACTTGATCAGCGCGTAACCGTTGTGCTCGGACAGCACGGTGGCGCTCGACCAGAAATCGACGCCGTACGCGAGCGGATAACCGATGAAGAAGTACGCGAGACCCGAAACGGCGAAGTCAGTCAGGATCTTGACCAGCGCATTGACCTGATTCTTCTTGCGGACGGTGCCGAGCTCTAGAAACGCAAAGCCGGCGTGCATGGCGAGAACCAGGATCGCGCCGAGCAGCAGGAACAGCACGTCGCCGGGTGTATTGGAATTGGGCATGAATGTGCTCTTTTGGTGCAAACGTGAGGAGAAATGAAGATATGCAAGAGCGATGCCAGATTTATTTATCACTTTGATTTACATGAGGGTTTTGTCTGATGATTCGATGCCGTGGGAGATTTGGTGCACGTTCATGGTGCTCTCATGCGCTGCAATGATCGATCGTCGTGCACGCACGGTTGCCTGACCGATGGCGGGCGCCGTGAAAGCGTCGGTAGGGGATGGGCGATGGCGCACGCGATGCGTGTCACGAACGCGCGGTATAGAATCGAGCGTTCTCGCGGCAACGGGGCGCTACTCCGGTCCGTTGCCGACGATTCCGCGACGACGCCGAACCCCGGCGGGCCAACACGCGGCGCAAGCGAGCAAACAGCGAACGCAGAAAACAATGGCGATGTTGCATCGGATCGCAACATCGACAACCGCACGACCACGGACAAATCTCAGAGGAAAACCATGATCTTTGAAATCGCCCAGATCGAAGTGAAGCCCGGCAAGGAAGCCGAGTTCGAACAAGGTGTCGCCAAGGCTGCGCCGCTGTTCAAGGGCTCGAAGGGCTGCCACGGCATGCGTCTGCTCAAGTCCATCGAGCAACCGACGCACTACAGCCTCGTCGTGACCTGGGAAACGCTGGAAGACCACACGGTGCACTTCCGCAACTCGGAAGCTTTCGCCCAATGGCGCGCACTGGTGAGCGAGTGCTTCGCATCGCCGCCGAACGTCGGCCACGTGACGGAAGCGCTGATCGGCTTCTGAGTCCCGTTGCGATCGACGTCGATCGCGTACGAATGCGGACGTCGAGCTAAGGCATTCCGGGCACCGAAGGCGGCGACGGAGCGAGTCTCCGTCGCCGCTTTTGCTTTGCTGGAAAAAGTGAGGGGGCGCGACGCCCGACAGATGAGATCAGGGTTAACGCGATATCTCTCAAGAAAAGTTTTCAGATAACATGCAAACCTGAAAAGTATCGGACGATCTGAACGCATGGCTGCCAAACCCAGGACCCTGACCGAGCAGGTTGCACAGCAGTTGCTGGACGCCATCCGGCAGGGCGTGTATCCCGTCGGCACCAAACTGCCGACCGGCAAGCAGCTTTCCGAGACGTACGGGGTGAGTCCCGCCGTGATTCGTGAGGTGACGGAACGGCTGCGCGCGCAAGGGTTGATCGACAGCCGTCAGGGCGCGGGCGTGACCGTGAAGGCGCGCACGCCGCAGAGCGGGTTTCAGGTGCCGGTCGGACAAAATGCCGCCGACCTCGCCAGCGTCTACGAGCTCCGTCTCGATCTGGAAAGTACCGCCGCAGCGCTCGCCGCCGTGCGTCACACCGACGACGACATTCGGGAGCTTGAAAGCATTCTCGGGAAGCTGGAGACGAACCTCTATCACGCGGAAAACGGCGTGGAGTTCGACACCGCCTTCCACGTCGCCATCGCACGCGCTACGCACAACCGCTATTACTCCGATCTGCTGCAATACCTGAACCTGCAAATCCGTCAGGTCGTGCAGGCGGCGCGCACGAATACGCTGCGCCACGAAGGGCTCGCCGCGCAGGTGCATCAGGAACACCTGGCAGTCTTCAACGCCATCAAGGCGCGCGATCCGCTGCTCGCCAAAGCGGCGTCGCTCTCGCATTTGTTGCGGGCATCTGCGCGGCTTGGGCTGACGCTGCCCGGGCGCGACATCATCACCGGCGCCATTGCGCCGATCCAGCCGTGAACCTGCGTGAATCCTGCCTGAGCGTGTGTGCTTCCTCAGACGCCATCCCCACACCGTAACCCCCGACGCGTGAACCTATGACCATCACCGCTTTCGCTCAACGCCTGATCGACGCCATCGGCGCCGACAGCGTGCTCACTTCCTCCGACGACATCGCGCCGTGGCTCGCCGACTGGCGCGGCATGTATCGCGGCCATGCGCAGGCCGTCGTACGTCCGCGTACGACGCAGGACGTCGCCAACGTGCTCGCCCTGTGCCAGAGCACTGCCACGCCGGTCGTGCCGCGCGGTGGCAACACCGGGCTGTGCGGTGGCGCCACGCCCGACAAGTCCGAGCAGAACGTGGTGCTGAGCCTCGATCGCATGAACGCCGTGCGCAGTCTCGACACCATTGCCAACACATTGGTCGCCGAAGCCGGTTGCATTCTCGAAGACCTGCAACGTACCGCGCGCGAGGCTAACCGGCTGCTGCCGCTCAGCCTCGCGGCCGAAGGTTCGTGCCAGCTCGGCGGCAATCTTGCGACGAACGCCGGCGGCGTGAACGTCGTGCGCTACGGCATGACGCGCGAGTTGGTGCTCGGTGTCGAAGCCGTGCTGCCGAATGGCGAGATCCTTCATGGTCTGCGCACGCTGCGCAAGGACAACACCGGATACGACCTCAAACAACTGCTGATCGGCTCCGAGGGCACGCTGGGCGTGATCACGGCGGCGGCGCTGCGTCTGTATGCACCCACGCCGGTGCGTCAGGTGGTGATCGCGGCGGTCACGTCGCCCCGTCAGGCGCTGGAGCTCTATGAGTTGCTGTTCGCCGAATGCGGGCCGCGCATGCAGGCGTTCGAGTTCTTTACCGGCGAGTGCGTCGATCTCGTCATGGCCCACGTGCCTGGGGTGCGTGCCCCGTTCGGCGAGCGTCATGCCGGTTACGTGCTGGTCGAGCTTGCCGACACGGCCGACGAGCAGGCACTGAACGCTTTGCTCGAACGTGTGATCGAGACGGCCATCGAGCGCGATCTGTGCGCAGACGCCGTGGTGTCGTCCACGCTCGGTCAGGTCGAGGAAATGTGGAAGCTGCGCGAGGAAATCTCCGAGGCACAGCGCGCCGACGGGCCGCATCTGAAGCACGATGTGTCGCTGCCGATCGAATGCATCCCCGAATTCATGACGAGCGCGGAAGCGCGCGTGCGTCGCGTGTGCCCGCAGGTGCGTCCGTTCATCTTCGGCCATTTCGGCGACGGCAACCTGCACTACAACCTCTCGCGTCCGGCGGGCGAGCCGGCCGACTTCATGGCGAAGCACGGTGAGGCGATCACGGCCGAAGTGCTGGACGAAGTCGCCCGCTTTGGTGGCAGCATCAGCGCCGAGCACGGCATCGGGCAGCTCAAGCGTGACTACTTCGCGAAGTACAAGTCGCCGCTGGAATTGCGTCTGATGCGCGAGATCAAGGCTGTGTTCGATCCCGCTGGCATCATGAATCCCGGCAAGCTGCTGTAACGCTTCATTCTCGGGCGGACGCCGGCACGTTGGTGCTCAGGCGGCTGTCCCGGGTCGACGGTTTCGCTTTGACCTTTGCCTGACGTTTTTACCCGGCGTGAGCCCGACGTTGTCACGGTCGCCCTCGCGCCTCCTGAGGAGTCGACATGACCGTAACTTCCGCCGCCGCAGCGCCGCTGTGCCTTGGGCCGCTGCCGGAGATCGATCCACCCACGTTCGAGGTGCCGCGCGGCGCCGTCGACACGCATGCGCATGTGGTGGCCGCGAGCGATGCGTATCCGATGGTGCCAGAGCGCAGCTACACGCCGCCACCGGCGCCTGAAGACAAGTACCTCGCCATGCTCGATGCCACGGGCATGACCTATGGCGTACTGGTGCAGATCAGCGTCTACGGTACCGACAACCGCTACATGCTCGAGACGCTGCGCCGTCACCCGGATCGCCTGCGCGGCATCGCCGTGGTGTCGCCGGATGTGACCGATGCCGAACTCGAAGCCATGCACGCAGCAGGGGTTCGCGGTCTGCGCATCAACGTGCTGTTCGGCGGTGGTATCGGTTTCGCGGCGATGGAGACGCTGGCGCATCGCATCAAGGACCTGGGCTGGCACATGCAATTCCTGATGGATGTGAATGCGCTGCCCGAGCTCATGCCGCGCATGACGTCGCTGCCGGTGCCGGGGATCGTCGATCACATGGGGCATACGCCCGTCGCGCAAGGACTGGGCTCGCCGGGCTTTTCGGCGCTGCGCTCGCTCGTGCGCGATCACGGATACTGGGTCAAGCTCTCGGGCGCGTACCGTATCAGCGAGCGTTTCCCGACGTTCGACGATGTGACGCCGTTCGCGCAGGCATTGATCGAGGATGCGCCGGACCGCATGGTCTGGGGGAGCGACTGGCCGCACGTGTCGCTCACGCGCATGCCGAACACCGGCGCGCTGCGCAATCTGCTGCCGCAGTGGGCGCCGGACGTCGGCACGCGGCGTCGTATTCTCGTAGACAACCCGGCCCGCTTGTACGGTTTCCCGAAGACCGACTGAGGCCGAACTGGCGTACACGGCTTTGCAGGCCGCTGCCCAACCACTTTGCCACCCGACGTTCTAGGCGGCGCGGAGGGTGCGGGAAGGGCGGTTTACCGATATCGGGCGCATGTCGCGCTCTCGCTGTTCCCGAGGTTCAAGAGGAGACAAGATGAATTGGTATCGCCAGATGAACAAGACCGAGCGGCACACGTTTGTTGCCGCGTTCGGCGGGTGGGCGCTCGACGCGCTCGACTTCATGGTGTTCACCTTCGTGATCTCGACGCTGATCACGGTGTTCAGCATCGACAAGGGGCAGGCGGGCATGCTCGCGACCGTCACGCTGCTGTTCTCGGCCATCGGTGGCTGGCTCGCGGGTGTGCTCGCGGATCGCTACGGGCGGGTGCGAATCCTTCAGGTAACGATTCTGTGGTTCTCCGTCTGCACGGTGCTCATCGGCTTTGCGCAGAACTTCGAGCAGATTTTCGTGCTGCGCGCGTTGCAGGGCCTGGGCTTCGGTGGTGAGTGGGCCGTCGGCTCGGTGCTCATGGGCGAGATCGTGCGCACCGAATATCGCGGGCGTGCCGTGGGCACGGTGCAAAGCGGCTGGGCCATCGGCTGGGCGGTGGCGGCGCTGTGCTACACGGCGTCGTTCTCGTTCCTGCCGGAGGAGTATGCGTGGCGCGTGCTGTTCTGGATCGGGGTGATTCCGGCGTTGTTCGTGCTCTTCATCCGCAAGAACGTGCCCGAACCGGCATTGTTCGAGCGCACGCGCAAGCGCGAAGAATCCGCCGATAAACGCACGTCGGCATGGGCGATTTTCTCGCCGTCGCTGATCAGGACGACGGCGCTCTCGGCGCTGCTGTGCACGGGCGTGCAAGGCGGGTACTATGCCGTCACGACGTGGTTGCCCACGTTCCTGAAGACGGAACGGCATCTGTCGGTGATCGGCACGGGCGGCTACCTGCTCGTGATCATCCTCGGATCGTTCATCGGCTACCTGACAGGGGCTTATCTGACGGACCGGCTGGGTCGCCGCGCGAACCTGCTGATCTTCGCCGTGCTCTCGGGCGTGAGTATCTACGCTTACACGCAAATCCAGTTGACCAACGATCAGATGCTGATCCTCGGCTTCCCGCTGGGGTTTGCGGCGTCGGGCATTTTCAGCGGCATGGGCGCATATCTCACGGAGTTGTTTCCGTCGGCCGTGCGTGCGAATGCGCAGGGCTTCGCGTATAACTTCGGACGCGGCATCGGTGCGTTGTTTCCGAGTCTGGTCGGTTATCTGGCCAAGACGAGCGGTCTGGGTACCGCGATCGGCATGTTTGCCGGTGGCGCCTATTGCGTCGTGTTGATTACGGCGTTCCTGTTACCCGAGACGAAGGGACGCGAAATCGAGTAACGTCGGGAGTGAGTTCGCGGACCGGTGCGCGAGTGAGTGTGCGCGGCGGTTCGCAAATGGATGGCAGGTCATTTCGTATCTTCGAGGGCGGCGAGTGCCGTATGACGGCAGGCCGCCCGGTTTTTTGATTCAAGGGAGTTCCGCATGAAGGTCTTGGTACCGGTCAAACGGGTAGTGGATTACAACGTAAAAGTTCGCGTGAAGAGCGACGGCACGGGCGTCGACATTGCGAACGTGAAGATGTCGATGAATCCGTTCGACGAAATCGCAGTGGAAGAAGCGGTGCGCCTGAAAGAAGCGGGTGTGGCGACGGAAGTGATCGCGGTGTCGGCGGGCGTGACCCAGTCGCAGGAGACGCTGCGCACGGCGCTGGCGATCGGCGCGGATCGCGCGATCCTGATCGAGTCGGACGAAGAATTGCAGCCGCTGGCCGTGGCCAAATTGCTTAAGGCCATCGTCGAGAAGGAGCAGCCGCAACTGGTGATCCTGGGCAAGCAGGCGATCGACGACGATTCCAACCAGACGGGGCAGATGCTTGCGGCGCTCACGAAGCTGCCGCAGGCGACGTTCGCCTCGAAGGTGACCGTCGCA